>NZ_JARLTC010000024.1 GCF_029382225.1 Spongiactinospora sp. TRM90649 | reverse complement strand
TCATCGAGCAGTTCGGCCGTTCCCCGGTGATCGATCAGCTCCGCAAGCAGGGCAGGGCCGATCTGCTGAGCGCCGCCACCGAGGCACGCCGACGGCTGATCGCGATAGCGCTCGACGGATTACGGCCGGGACATGACCCATTGCCCGGTTCTCCGCCGGGCGAGGAGCTCTTCACCGGCCGTTGGTCAAGCGAGTAGACGAGCCCGATGCCCGGCCCGACACCTCCGCCTGGCCCCCGAGTAGACAAGCCCCACGAGGCGTCCACGCTCCGAAGCGCGGGCTGGCGCTTCTTGGGGAGTTCAGCACCTGCTTCGCCCTCCTGGACGAGGCAGCGGAAATCCTGCGCGACCACCCGCAGGTGTCACATTCGCACGTTCCCGTCTATCTGCACCACTACGACTTCGACACACTGACCGAGCAGGGCGCGATCTGCCGCCGAATGGCCGGGCGGGCGGACATGGCCATGGCCATCCTCGAAGCACAGATCGGCAAGCTCCCCGACGCCGCGACCCGCGACCGCGGCCACCTCACCGCCAAACTCGCCGTCACCGTCACCCAGGACTCGAACGCGGACCTGGGCCGAGCCGCCCTTCTCGGCCACGAAGCGCTGGACATCGCCCACCAGACGGGATCGGCCCGCATCCGACGCGAACTGGAGGAACTGGATCGGGAACTGGCAGCACGCTGGCCCGATACCAACGAAACACACACCTTCCACGAGGCCATGCACGCCGCCTGACGGTCGCTCACGCCAGTAGCCTCGAATCGTGGGACACAATGGCGATGAGAGCGAGATGCATCGACGGCGACTCATGGGCGACACGGCGAAGCTGGCCGTTGGGGCGGCTGTCGCCCCCGTTCTGACGGCCCTCTCCAACGCCTGGCAGGCTCGCCCGCCGCATCCGGTGCTGTCGGCGCCATCTGTCCGAGCGTGTTCTCGATCAGCTCGGCGGGCTCGGGCCCAGGGTTCTACGAGGATCTCTACGACCCGCTGGTCACCCTTTCCAGCGGTGACCCTCATGTGCAGTGGGCAGACTTCAGCGATGGGCACGGCTTCATGAGGCCTTCGTCCTGAATACGGTGTGGGGCATCCGCGTCACGGACATCGTCTGGATGAGCTGTCGCCGCCGGCCCCAGATGTCCTGACGCTCACCCGCACAGCGAACCCACGTTCTCCTCTGGTCCAAACGACCAATCCAAAACGCTCAGTGGTCGGCGTTCAGTAGGGCAACCGCAGTGGGTGTGTGAGGCCGTGTTGCAGCCTAATCGTTTCCTTGGAGAATGGCAGCTCGCTGTTTGGAAGTTCCTTTGGGCGCGATTCCGATATGCAATGTGATGCATCCCCAAGGTGTCCAATCGGCCGACCGGTGGCGCGAGCGTCGAGCGAAGCCCGACCTAAAAAAACGACCGAGCGAAGCGAGGGCCTTTTGGACGCGCGGTAGCGCGGCCACCCGGCCGAAGGACGGGGTTTCCGCGCGGGTTAGTGGGGGTGGCGGGGGTGGTTTTGGAGCCAGTGGTCGAGGAGGCGGGCGTAGTGGTTGTCGGCGTCGCTGCGGGCGCCTCGGTGGCGAGGGCGGGCTTGGTTGCGGTGCTGGCGGCGGGGGCGGTCCGCTCGGGGGTGGCGGTCGGGGCGGGAGCGGGCGCGGTCGGGGCGGTGGGCGCGGGGGCCTCGGGCGTGGCGGGCACCGCGTTCGCCTCGTTCGCCTTGTTCGCCTCGTTCGCCGCGTTCGGACTGGCCGTCGCGGCCGTCGAGCGCGTCGAACTCGCCGCGGTCGTCGTCTCCGCGGCCCCGGCCGTCGCGGTCGCCGCGGCCGTCGCGGTCTCCGCCTCGGCCGCGTTCTTCCTCGGCCTGTTCCAGGCCGGGGGTGTGGCCGCCGCCGAAGCGGGATTTGTTGGGTGCGCGGAAGGACGTCGGCGGGGTGTCGCGCAGCGCGTCTGACATCGACGTGACCCAGATGGGGCCGGGCAGGGACGCGCCCTGCACGCTGCCGTACTGGACGCCGCCGATGGTCACGCCGCGCAGCGGGTACTTGTAGGAGCCCCTGATGTCGCCCAGGCTCACCGCCGCCGCCAGATCGGGCGTGTACCCGGCGAACCAGGCCGAGGTGTAGCCGTTGTTGGTGCCGGTCTTGCCCGCCGCGTCGCGGTCGATGCCCTGGCCGCGCATGGTGCCCTTGTCGAAGACGCCGGACAGCACCCAGGAGACCGCGTCGGCCACGTCGGGGTCGATGGCCTGAGTGCAGCTCGGCGGGATGCGCGTGCTCCTGCCGTCCGGTTCGACGATCTCCAGGATGGCGATCGGGCGGCAGTAGCGGCCCCTGGCGCCGAAGGCGGCGAAGGCCGCCGCGACCGTCACCGGATCGACCTCGTTGACGCCGAGGGTGAAGGTGGGCACCTCGCGCAGCGACGTGCCATCGGCCCGCTTGATGCCGAGCTTGCGTGCGGTCTTCACCACGTCGCACAGCCCGACCTTCTGCTCCAGCATCATGTAGAAGATGTTCACCGACATCCAGGTGCCGGTGGAGATGCTGTGCGGCCCGCCCTCGCCCTCGCCGCTGGCGTTGTGGATCACCGTGCCCGGGTCGTTGACGCCGTTGCCCCGGCAGTCGCGGTAGCCGTCCCCGGGGACGAAGCTGCCGGGCGTGTCGAAGCCCTCGTCGAACCGCCAGCCCTCGGAGAGGGCGGTGGCCAGGGTGAACGCCTTGAACGTCGAGCCGGCCTGCAGGCCCTGCCCGCCGCCGTGGGCGACGTCGGCGGGCAGGTTGTAGGTGGTGTGCGTGCCGTGCTTGGTGTTGCCGGGGTTGCGGCCGTAGCGCTTGCTGGCCGCCATGGCGCGGATCATCCCGGTGCCCGGTTCGATCATCGCCTCGGCCGCGACCTGGGAGTCCTCGGGGCTCACCGAGGCGGAGATGGCCTTCTCGGCGGCGCGCTGGGCCTTGGGGTCGAGGGTGGTGCGCAGCACGATCCCGCCGTGCATCAGGCGGCGTTGCCGTTCGGCCCTGGTGTGGCCGAAGGCGGGGTTGGCCAGCAGCTCCTTCTGCACGTAAAGGCAGAAGAACGGCGAGGTGCTCTCGTAGCATCCGCCGGGCTCGGGGCGCAGCCGGATGCCGAGCGGCCGGCTTCGTTCGGCCGCCGCCGTGGCCCAGGTGATCTGCCCGAGCCGGGCCATCCGTTCGAGAACCAGGTCGCGGCGTTCCCGCAGGCGCTGCCTGCGCTCGGGGCCGAGCGCCGGATCCGTCTCGTACGGCCTGCGCACCGCCCCCGAGAGCGTCGCCGCCTGCCCGAGCGTCAGCCGGTCCGCCGACGTGGAGAAGAACCGCCGCGCCGCCGCCTCCACCCCGAAGGCCCCCGCCCCGAAGTAGGTGATGTTGAGGTAGCGCTCCAGGATCTGGTCCTTGCTGTACTTCTTCTCCAGCGCCAGCGCGTACCGCAGCTCACTGATCTTGCGTCGCACGCTCGGCGCCCGGGCCTGGCGCCGCTCCTGCTCCGATTCGGCCGCCTCCACCAGGATGTTCTTGACGAGCTGCTGCGTCAGCGAGGAGCCGCCCTGCCGGATGCCGCCGGCCTGGGTGTTGGTGATCAGCGCGCGCAGCGTGCCCCGGACGTCGAGCCCGGCGTGCTCGTAGAAACGCGCGTCCTCGATGGCCACGATGGCCTGCCGCATCACCGGCGCCACCTTGGCCAGCGGCACGGTGGTGCGGTTCTGGAAGTAGAACTGGGCGAACTGCCTGCCTCGGCTGTCGAGCAGCCGGGTGTGCTGAGCCAGCGGCACCTCGTGCGGCGCGGGCGGCAGGTCGGTGAAGGTGGTGGCGACCTGTTTGACGGCCAGCCCGGCGCCGCCGACGGCGGGCAGCGCGATGGCGGCGGCGAGCAGCCCGCCCAGGGCGCCCGCCAGGCCGAGCCCGGCCATCCCGGCGGCCGTCACGCTCCGCCGCCGCCGCGGAGCGTCCCCCGACCTCGCGTCAGGATCGTCCCCCGACCTCACGTCTGGCCCCGACCTCACGTCTGGAAGGTGCAACCAGGCGACCGGGACCAAACGCCGGGTGCCGGAATCTTTACTCCACGGGGGCCATTTCCCTGCTGATCTTCAGGCCGAGGGAGGCGAACTGCTCGAACGGGCGGTGGTAGCCCCGTTCGATGTGGTGGACCCCGCGCAGCGTGGAGGTGCCCTCGGCCGCGGCGGCGGCCAGCACGGCGGAGAATCCGGCGCGGATGTCGGGCAGCCGCACGTCGGCGCCGCGCAGCTTGGACACCCCGCGGACCACCGCGGAGTGCTTGGCGTTCGTGTCGTGGTAGCGGCAGGCGGGCCCGCCCAGGCAGACGTCGAACACCTCGATCTCGCAGCCCATCTTCTGCAGCGCGGGCACGTAGACCAGGCGGTTCTCGAAGACCGTCTCGTGCAGCACCGACATGCCGTGGCTCTGGGTGAACAGCACCATCAGCGGGGTCTGCCAGTCGGTCATGAACCCGGGGTGCGTGTCGGTCTGCACGGCCGCCTGGCGCAGCCCGTCGGGGCAGGACGCCGAGAGCCAGTCGTCGGTGATGTCGACCTGCGCGCCCATCCTGGCGAGCGTGGTGATCGCCGTGACCAGGCGGTCCTGCGGGCAGCCGTGCACGCGGACCTGCCCGCCGGTGATCAGACCGGCCACCAGGTAGGAGAACGCCTCGATCCGGTCGCCCGCCAGCCAGGTGGAGGCGCCGCGAAGGTGTTCGACGCCCTCGATGACGATCCTGCGGTCGGGACTCAGCTCGATCCGCGCGCCCATCCGCTGCAGGAACAGCGCCAGTTCGACCACCTCGGGCTCCATCGCGGCGCCCTTGAGCACGGTCTTGCCCTCGGCGCGCACGGCGGACATCAGGATCGTCTCCGTGGCCCCCACGCTGGGGTAGGGGAGTTCGATCCGGGTGCCGCGCAGCTTCTTCGCCTTGGCGGTGATGCCGTTGTCGCCCACCTCGATCTCCGCGCCCATCGCGCGCAGCGCCTCGACGTGGAAGTTGACCGGCCGGCGGCCGATCGGGTCGCCGCCCACCAGCGGCACGTATGCCTCGCCCGCCAGGTGCAGCAGCGGGCCGAGCATCAGGATGGGTATCCGGTTCAGGCCCGTGAAGGCCGCGGGGACCTGGGGCTGGATGACCGGCCCCTGGGAGATCGTGATCTCCCGCTGGGTGATGTCGACGTTGATGCCGAGCGCCCGGAGCATGGCCGCGGTGATCTCGACCTCGCCCACCTCGGGCGCGTTCTGGATCGTGCTCTCCCCCGAACCGAGCATGGCCGCGACCATGTGCTTGGACACGGCGTTCTTGGACCCCCGGACCTCGACGTCGCCGCGCAGCGGTCCGGAAGGCTCGATCAGCCAGACCTCTTCTTCATTCACGGGCCAAAGCCTAGCGAAGCGCCCTTCGTCCGCCCGGTGACTACAGCGGCCCTTCTGTAGCATCGGACACATCCAATCAAAGGGGGGCCTCAGTTGCGGGTGTTGCGGGATTTCGCCGTGACGGTGCTCGTGCTGGCCGCGCTCGGTGTGGCAGCCGGTGTGGTCTGGTCACTGGTCGCTCCCCGCGCGCCGTACGTCGCGGTGGAGGGCGGCGCGGCGCTGGCGGATCCCTCGACGCAGGCCCTCGTCGCGGCCGACGGATGGTTCGCGGTGATCACGGGCGCGATCGGGCTGGTCTGCGGGGCGGCGGGGTTCGTGCGGTCCAGGGGGCGATCGCTCTCGACGGTGGCCGGGCTCGCCGGGGGAGGGCTGGTCGCGGCGTTCCTGGCGCGCTGGATCGGCGGCGTGGTCAACTTCGGCAGCACGCACGTGGCGGCGCCGGTGCAGGGCGGCCCGGCCGTGCCGGGCGCGCTGGTGCTGACCGCCCCAGGGGTGCTCGTCGCCTGCCCGCTGCTCGCCGTCGGCGTGTACTGCCTGCTGCTGGGCCTCGGCTTCTACCGCGACGACGAGCCGGAGCCCCTGCCGCCGCCGCCACCGCCACCGCTCTGAGCGGTTACCCGGGCAGCGAAGGACGTCTCGCCCCGTGCTCGGTGGCGGCCTCGAAGGCCGACGCGGCCCGCAGCACCCCGAGGTCCCCGTACGGCGGGCCCACGATCTGCACGCCCACCGGCAGCCCGCCGGGCGTGAATCCGCACGGCACCGAGGCCGCCGGGGCGTGCAGCACGCTGATCCAGTACGCCGACCGCATCCAGGCCAGGTAGTCGGGCATCGCGACGCCCGCCACCGTGTCCACGTACGGCTGTTCGACCGGGAACGGCGGCACCTGGCTGACCGGGGCGATCAGCACGTCGTACTGCGCCCAGAAGCCGCTCATCCGCCGGAACAGGGCGGTGCGCAGCCGTTCGGCCCTGGCCAGGTCGGCGGCGGTCACCTCGCGCCCGGCGGCGATGTTCCACCGGACGTTCTCCGCCAGCTCGTCCAGCGGCAGATCGCCGTAGGCGAGCGCGTAGTACCAGGCCCGGTAGGTCCGGAAGGCGTCGTCGGCGCCGGACAGGTCGGGGTCGACCCGCTCCACGCGCGCGCCCAGCCGTTCGAAGACCCCGGGGGCGGTCGCGGTGACCGCCGCCGTCTCGGGGTCCACCGGGAGGCCGCCCAGGTCGGGGCTCCAGGCGACCCGCAGGCCCGCCAGGGCCCGGCCGTCCGCGGGGCCCCGTTCGCCCCGGAAGGACGTGAACGCCGAGCCGTCGCCGGGGATCGTCACGGGGGAGGCCGGGTCGAAACCGGCCATCGCGCCGAGCAGCAGCGCGAGGTCGGCGACGGTCCTGGCCATCGGGCCGCTGACGGCGAGGGTGTACCAGGCGGCGGTGCCCGCGGTGGGGGAGGGGACCAGGCCTGGCGTCGGCCGCAGCCCGGCCACGTTGCAGAACGAGGCGGGGTTGCGCAGCGAGCCGCCCATGTCGGAGCCGTCGGCGAGCGGGACCATGCCGGTGGCCAGCGCCGCCGCCGCGCCGCCGCTGCTGCCGCCCGCGCTCTTCGCGGTGTCGTAGGGGTTGCGGGTGGCCCCGAAGACCTCGTTGACGGTGTGTGATCCGGTGCCGAACTCGGGGGTGTTGGTCTTGCCGATGCTGATCGCCCCGGCGGCGCGCATCCGGCGCACGATGAGCGCGTCCTGGTCGGGCACGTGCTCCGCGTAAAGGCGCGAGCCGTAGGTGGTGCGGACGCCCGCCGTGTCCACGAGATCCTTGTGCGCGACCGGCAGGCCGTGCAGCGGCCCCCACGGACGGCCCGCGCCGAGGTCGGCGTCGGCCCGCGCGGCGGCGTCCAGCGCCCGTTCGGCGGTCAGCGTGACGATGGCGTTGACCTGGCCGTTCACCTGTTCGATCCGCCGCAGGCACGCCTCGACCAGCTCGGCGGAGGCGATCTCGCGCCCGCGGATCAGCCCGGCCGCCTCGACGGCGGTCAGCTCGCACAGCTCGTCCACGCCGCTCACCCCGCCTTGGCGATGGCGGCGGTGACCCCTCCGGAGACCTCGACCAGGACGCCGGGGGCGGTCTCGATCTGCAATCCCCTGCGCCCGGCCGAGAAGTAGATCGTCTCGAAGTCCAGCGCCGAGGAGTCGATCACCGTGGGCAGCCGCTTGCGCTGGCCCAGCGGGCTGATCCCGCCCACCACGTATCCGGTGACCCGTTCGACCTTGTCGGCCTCGGCCATGGCCGCGCGCTTGCCGCCCAGCGCCGCCGCCAGCGCCTTGAGGTTGAGCTTCCCGGCGACCGGCACCACGGCCACCGCCAGGGCGCCCTCCACGTCGGCCACCAGGGTCTTGAAGATCCGCTCGTACGGCACGCCGAGGGCGTCGGCGGCCTCCTCGCCGTAGGCCTGGGAGGCGGCGTCGTGCTCGTAGGGGTGCAGGGTGAACGCGGCCTTGGCCCGTGTCAGCGCCACGGTCGCGGGGGTGCCCTGACCACCCTTGCTCTTGCTCCTGTCCACACGCGAAGCCTAGGGGACACATCCGGATCTACTTTGTAAAGGCGACGGCTCGCCGTCCGAGGGGTGGACGGAACGAGATCCATGCTGCGCACTCCGTAAACTGGTGGGGTGATTTCCCGAATCGATCTGCGCGAGGGGTTGCCCAGAGACCTCCGCGCCGTGCTGCCCCGCGCCGAACTCGACGTCGAGGCCGCCCTGGAGAAGGTGCGGCCGATCTGCGATGATGTGCGCCATCGTGGGGTACTCGCGCTCCGGGAGCTCACCAAGCGGTTCGAGGGGGTCGAGCAGACCTCCACCCGCGTGCCCGTGGAGGCCATCGCCGAGGCGCTGGCCACGCTCGACCCGAAGGTCAGGGTGGCGCTGGAGGAGTCCATCCGCCGCGCCCGGCTGGTCCACCGCGACCAGCGCCGGTCCGACGTCACCACCAGGGTGGTGCCCGGCGGCACGGTCACCGAGCGCTGGGTGCCGGTCGAGCGGGTCGGGCTCTACGTACCGGGCGGCCGGGCGGTCTACCCGTCCAGTGTGATCATGAACGTGGTGCCCGCCCAGGAGGCGGGGGTCGGCTCGCTGGCCGTCACCAGCCCCGCGCAGGCCGACTTCGGCGGCCTGCCGCACCCATCGATCCTGGCCGCGTGCGCCCTGCTCGGCGTCGACGAGGTCTACGCCGTGGGCGGTGCCCAGGCGGTGGCGATGTTCGCGTACGGCACGCAGGAGTGCCCGCCCGCCACCATGGTCACCGGGCCGGGCAACATCTGGGTCGCGGCGGCCAAGCGGCTGCTCAAGGGCCGGATCGGCATCGACTCCGAGGCCGGGCCCACCGAGATCGCGATCCTGGCCGACCGCACCGCCGACCCGGTCCACGTCGCCGCCGACCTGATCAGCCAGGCCGAGCACGACGTGATCGCCGCCGCCGTGCTGGTCACCGACGACGAGGAACTCGCCGCCGGGGTGGAGAAGGAGCTCCCCGCCCAGGTCGTGGCCACCCGGCACAGCGCGCGCATCACCGAGGCGCTCGGCGGGCGGCAGTCCGGCATCGTGCTGGTCGCCGGCATCGACGACGGCCTTGAGGTGGTCAACGCCTACGCCGCCGAGCACCTGGAGATCCAGACCGCCGACGCCGCGGCGGTCGCCGCCCGCGTGCGCAACGCCGGGGCGATCTTCATCGGCCCCTACTCGCCGGTCTCGCTGGGCGACTACCTGGCCGGGTCCAACCACGTGCTGCCCACCGGCGGCTGCGCCTGTCACTCCTCCGGGCTGTCGGTGCGGTCGTTCCTGCGCGGCATCCACGTGGTCGACTACGGGCGCGAGGCGCTGGCCGAGGCCGCCGCCCACGTGTGCGTCCTGGCCGACACCGAAGACCTGCCCGCGCACGGCGCCGCGATCCGCGCCCGGTTCGACTGGGAGCTGCCCTCGTGACCTCGCTCGACGACCTGCCGATCCGCGACGACCTGCGCGGGCTCTCGCCGTACGGCGCGCCGCAGATCGACGTGCCGGTGCGGCTCAACACCAACGAGAACCCGTATGCGCCGTCCCCGGAGCTGGCCGACGACCTGGCGCGCGAGATGCACCGGGAGGCCCTCGGGCTGAACCGCTACCCCGACCGCGACGCGTTGGCGCTGCGCGCCGATCTGGCCGCCTACCTCGGGCACGGCCTGTCGGCCGAGCGGGTGTGGGCCGCCAACGGCTCCAACGAGGTGATCCAGCAGATCCTGCAGGCGTTCGGCGGCCCCGGGCGCTCGGCGCTCGGCTTCGAGCCGTCCTACTCCATGCACCCCATCCTCACCAGGGGCACCGCCACCGAGTGGATCTCCGGGGCGCGTGAGGACGACTTCGGGATCGATCCCGGCAAGGCGGTGGCCGCGATCGAGGAGCACCGCCCAGACGTGGTGTTCCTGACCTCGCCGAACAACCCGACCGGCACCGCGCTGCCGCCCGCGCTGATCGAGCGGGTGGTCGCGGCGGCGCCGGGCATGGTGGTGGTCGACGAGGCGTACTTCGAGTTCGCCCGCGCCGGCACCCCCTCGGCGCTGACCCTGCTGCCCGCCCACCCCCGACTGATCGTGACGCGCACGATGTCCAAGGCGTTCGCGATGGCGGGCACCCGGGTGGGCTATCTGGCCGCGCACCCGGCCGTGATCGAGGCGCTGCTGCTGGTGCGCCTGCCGTACCATTTGTCGTCTCTGACCCAGGCGGCGGCCCGGGTGGCGATCGCCCACCGGTCCGAGCTGCTGGCCACGGTCGACGAGCTGCGCGCCGAGCGCGACGCCACGGTGGAGTGGCTGCGCGCCCGGGGCCTGCGGGCGGCCGACTCCGACGCCAACTTCGTGCTGTTCGGGCGTTTCCCCGACCGGCGGGCGGTGTGGGAGGCTCTGCTGGCCCGTGGCGTGCTGGTCAGGGAGGTGGGCCCGCCCGAGTGGCTGCGGGTCTCGATCGGTACGAGTGAAGAGATGGCGGCCTTCAGGGCCGCGATGGAGGGTGTGGCATGAGGGTCGGCCGGGTGGAGCGCGCGACCAAGGAGACCTCGGTGCTGGTCGAGGTCGGTCTCGACGGCACCGGTCAGGTGGACGTCGCGACCGGGGTCGGGTTCTTCGACCACATGCTGGCGCAGCTCGGCAAGCACGGGCTGTTCGACCTGACCGTGAAGACCGAGGGCGACCTGCACATCGACTCCCACCACACGATCGAGGACACCGCGCTGGCGCTGGGCGCCGCGTTCCGCGAGGCGCTGGGCGACAAGTCGGGCATCCGGCGGTTCGGTAGTGCGTCGTGCCCGCTCGACGAGTCGCTGGCGCAGGTCACCGTCGATCTGTCGGGCCGTCCCTACCTGGTCCACACCGAGCCCGAGGGCATGGCCCCGATGATCGGGCCCGAGTACGACACCACCATGACCAGGCACATCCTGGAGTCGCTGGTCGCGCAGGCGGCGATCTGCCTGCACGTGCACGTCCCCTACGGCCGAAACGCCCACCACATCGTGGAGGCGCAGTTCAAGGCGCTGGCCAGGGCGCTGCGCGAGGCGTCCGAGCCCGACCCGCGGGCGAGCGGCGTGCCCAGTACCAAGGGAGTGCTGTGACCGACAACTGGACCGCCGCGGTCATGATGTTCGTCGGCCTGTTCCTGATCGGCGGCGTCGTCTCCTTTTTCAAGCAGGGCATGAAGATCTCCGCCGCGGTGCTCGGCGTGGGCGCGGCCCTGGCGATCACGGCGGGGGTGCTGTGGTGGTGAAGGTCGCCGTCCTCGACTACGGCTCGGGCAACCTGCGCTCGGCCGAGCGGGCGCTCGCCCGCACCGGGGCCGACGTCACGGTGACCGCCGACTACGACACCGCGCTCAACGCCGACGGGCTGGTGGTGCCCGGCGTCGGCGCGTTCGCCGCGTGCATGGCGGGGCTGACCGGCGTGCAGGGCGACCGGCTGATCGGCCGGCGGCTGGCCGGGGGACGGCCGGTGCTGGGCATCTGCGTCGGCATGCAGATCCTCTTCGAGGAGGGCGTGGAGCACGGCGTCCACACGAAGGGCTGCGGCGAGTGGCCGGGCACGGTCGATCGCCTCACCGCTCCGGTGCTGCCGCACATGGGGTGGAACACCGTGCGGGTCCCCGAGGGCTCGGTGCTGTTCGCCGGGCTGCCCGACGACACGCGGTTCTACTTCGTCCACTCCTACGCCGTCCGGCGCTGGGAGCTGAAGCCGGGGCCCGGGTTCGCCGAGCCGCTGGTGACCTGGGCCGAGCACGGCGAGCCGTTCGTGGCCGCCGCCGAGAACGGGCCGCTGATGGCCACCCAGTTCCACCCGGAGAAGTCCGGTGACGCCGGGGCCGCGCTGCTGGCCAACTGGGTCGGCACGCTGCGGTGAGGCGCCGGTGAGCAAGGAGCGGGCCAGGCGGCGGGCCGAGCGTGAGGCCGAGCGGGCCCGCGACGCCGCGTCGCGGGCGGAGCGCCAGGCCCGGCAGGCCCGCCGTCGCGAGCGCCGTGACCGGGTGCTGGCCGTGCTGCCACGGCGGGTGCGCGTGGTCAGGCAGGGCGGCCTGCTGGCCCGCCGGCACCGCACCCAGAACTCCTTGTTCGTGGTGTTGTTCCTGATCGTCCAGGTGATCGCCTGGTTGTTGCTGTCGAGCTGGGCCGCCCGGTTCGGCGTGTTCGTACTGTCGCTGCTGATCGTCCCGGTGCTCGTCACCCTCGTCTTCGACCGGAGGTCGTGAACACAATGTCGTCGCTGGTGCTGCTGCCCGCAGTGGATGTAGCGGACGGCCAGGCCGTGCGCCTGGTGCAGGGCGAGGCCGGGACGGAGACGTCCTACGGCGACCCGCTCGCCGCCGCCCTGGCCTGGCAGGAGGCCGGCGCGGAGTGGATCCACCTGGTCGACCTCGACGCCGCCTTCGGCCGGGGTTCCAACCGTGAGCTGCTGGCCTCTGTGGTGGGGGCCCTCGACGTCCAGGTCGAGCTGTCCGGCGGGATCAGGGACGACGCGTCGCTGACGGCGGCGCTGGCCACCGGCTGCCGCCGGGTCAACATCGGCACGGCCGCGCTGGAGGACCCGGCCTGGTGCGCGAAGATCATCGTCGAGCACGGCGACCGCATCGCGGTGGGCCTCGACGTGCGCGGCACCACCCTGGCCGCTCGCGGCTGGACCCGCGAGGGCGGTGACCTGTGGGAGGTGCTCGACCGGCTGGAGTCCGACGGCTGCCCCCGCTACGTGGTCACCGACGTCACCAAGGACGGCACGCTGCGCGGCCCCAACGTGGAGCTGCTGCGCGAGGTCTGCGCCCGCACCGACAAGCCGGTCATCGCCAGCGGCGGTGTGTCCTCGCTGGACGACCTGCGCGCTCTCACGTCCCTGGTGCCCGACGGCGTCGAGGGCGCGATCGTGGGCAAGGCGCTGTACGCGCGGGCGTTCACGCTGGAAGAGGCCCTGGCGGCGGTCGCCGTCTGACCAGGTGCGGCGCACCGGATACGTTGAACATGGAACGAGCTGGAGGGAGTGGCCGGTGGGCGTCGCCGTACGCGTGATCCCCTGCCTTGACGTCGACGCGGGCCGGGTGGTCAAGGGCGTCAACTTCGAGAACCTGCGCGACGCGGGAGACCCAGTCGAGCTGGCCAGGCGTTACGACGCCGAGGGCGCCGACGAGCTGACCTTCCTCGACATCACCGCCTCCTCCGGGGAGCGGGAGACCATGTTCGACGTGGTCAGGCGCACCGCGGAGCAGGTGTTCATCCCGCTCACCGTGGGCGGCGGCGTCCGCTCGGTCGCCGATGTCGACCGGCTCCTGCGGGCGGGCGCCGACAAGGTCGGCCTCAACACCGCGGCCATCGCCCGGCCCGAGCTGCTGACCGAGGCGTCGCACCGGTTCGGCGCGCAGTGCCTGGTGCTGTCGGTGGACGCCCGCAGGGTGGTGGACGGCCCGCCGACGGCCAGCGGTTTCGAGGTCACCACGCACGGCGGACGGCGCGGCACCGGCATCGACGCGGTGGAGTGGGCCCGGCGCGGCGAGGAGCTGGGGGCCGGCGAGATCCTGCTCAACTCGATGGACGGCGACGGCACCAAGTCCGGCTACGACCTGGAGATGCTGCGCGCGGTGCGCGCCGTGGTGTCGCTGCCGGTGATCGCCAGCGGCGGGGCGGGCGCCTTGGCGCACTTCCCGCCCGCCGTCGAGGCCGGGGCCGACGCCGTGCTGGCCGCGAGCGTGCTGCACTTCGGGCAGCTCGGCATCCAGGAGATCAAGAAGACCCTGCGGGAGGCCGGTCATCCGGTCCGCTGACACTTAACCGCCTGGCGGCTGGCCTGCACCGCCGGACTCCTCCCCGAGCGGCTGCTGGCGACGCCAATGGCACTGGCGGGCACCGCGGCCGACCTCGTTTCCAGTGGTGTGCTCCCCACGGCCATGCTCGTTTCCCTCCAGAGGGTGGCCGTGGGGTTCACCATCGGGACCCTGGCACCGGGGTCGCGCTCGCGCTGGTCGCGGGGCTCAGCCGTACCGGGGAGCACGCGGTGGACCCGCCGATGCAGATGCTGCGGGCGTTCCCCCTGTTCGGCGCCGCCTCGGCGGGCGCCCGGATCACCATCGTCGGGGTCGCGGAGAAGGACAGGGCGGTCAGGCGATCGTGGTCCCGGGTGTTCGCGCAGCTCACCGGAATCCCACTGCCGGTCGCCCAGGTCGCGGTACGGCGCGGCGCCTTCACTCCACTGAAGCCGGACGCCGACGTGCTCGCCCGCGAGCAGCGGGTCGCCGACGCGTTCGCCGAGGCGGGCCTCATCCCCGCCCCCATCAAGATCGCCCGACATCGTCGACCCGCGCTTCGACGCCGCCACCGGCCAGGGCCGAGCGGTCCCCGGCCCAGGGGGCACGACCAACCGTGCCGCGACCCCCTGGACCGGCGGAGCGGGCCGGTTCACCAGGCCGCCGGGGATGAGGAGGGGAGAGGGCTATCCTCGACCCATGCGTGACGCGGTGGACGAGCTGATCGACGGATGGCGCGAGGAGCTGCCCGAGGCCGCCACGGTCGAGCTGGAGATCGTCAAGCGCACCGTCATGCTCAAGGCGCGCCTGGGCGCGGCCACCCAGGTGGTGCTCGACGAGTACGGCCTGACCTACGCCGAGTTCGACGTGCTGGCCACGCTGCGCCGGTCCGGCGAGCCGTACCGCCTCAAGCCGAGCAGCCTGGCCGCACGGTCGATGCTCACCACCGGCGGCACCAGCAACATCCTGCAACGGCTGGCCGCCACCGGCCTGATCGAGCGCGAGCCCGACCCCGCCGACGGCCGCAGCTCGTGGGTGTGCCTGACCCGGCTCGGCCGGGAACGCGCCGAGCACCTGGTGCGGGCCACCACCGCCGTGCACCGGGAACTGCTCGCCGCCGTCCCCGCCGGCACCGCCCGCGCGCTGGCCGGGCTGCTGCGCGAGGTCCTGGTCGCCCTCGACGGCCCCCGCTGACCGTCGAACGGATGACAGCCGATCGGGTGTCATGCGCGGCCGGACGCCGTGGTGGATCCTGAAGGAGCGGAACGGGCAGGAGAGGATCCGTGGGAGGGCAACGCGGGCGCGGGCACTGATGGGCACTGCTCCGCCTCGCTGCGACGGGTCCGTCTCCTGTCCCGTTCGGCGCGCCGTGCGGCGATCCAAGGGCGTAAACTAGGCCTCCGCCCGTACCCCCCGTCGAAGGCGCACGCGGTTTGCCCATGACCGCTCATACGCAGCTTCCCGACGCGGAGAGCCGCGAGCCCGCACGCGCGGCACTCGATCGCGTCGTCGCCATGTGCGCTGCCGCCATGCGCGGCGCCGAAGCGGTGCTCGCCCTGGTCGCCGGGCTGCTCGGCGCGCTGCCACCCGTCTCGATGGCCTGGCTCGGCCCGATGATGGCCCTCAACCTGCTGTGGTCGGGCTTCTTCGTGCGGGCCGTGCTCCGGCACGGCCTGCGGTCCTGGCTGGTGGCCGGGGAGCTGGCCGTCACCGGCCTGTTCTGCCTGACCCAGGGCGGCCTGCTGGTGGCGGGCGTCGCCCAGGCGGGCGCGAGCTGGGTCGCCGTGCTGGTCACCATGTCGATCATCATCACCGCGCTGGCCTGGCCGCCCCGCTACGCGGTGGCCGGGGGCCTGGTGGTGGCCCTGGCCCACCTCGCCGGGGCCCTGCTGGCGGGCTTCGGCGGCGGGTTCATCACGCTCGGCATCAACTGCGTCCAGATCTTCGCGACGGTCGCGCTGATGACGCTGCTGCGCCGCTCTGCCGTCCTGGCCGACATCGTGCTGACCCGGTCGAGGGAGGCGGAGAAGGCCGCCGCCGTCCTGCGGGCCCGCCGCGCGGACGAGCGCGGCCAGTACAGCCGCGTCCACGACACCGTGCTCAACACCCTGACCATGGTCGGGGCGGGCGGCGTCGAGCGGAACTCCGCGACGCTGCGCAAGCAGGCCGCGGCCGACCTGGAGGAACTGGAACGGATCGCCCGCGACGCCGTGACGCCCGCCGGGCCGGTCGATCTCGACGTGCGCCTGGCCGCCGTGGCCGCCCGCGACGACCTGCGCGTCGGCTCCGAGCTGTCCGGCGGCACGGTCCCCGCCCGTGTCGCCGAGGCCTTCGCCGGGGCCTGCGCCGAGGCGCTGACCAACGTGGCCAGGCACTCCGGCGTCGGCGCCGCCCGGCTGCGCTCCACCCGGGACGGCACGCGCACCCTCGTCGAGGTCGCCGACGAGGGCCGGGGCTTCGACCTCGCGGCCCTCCCCGCCGACCGCTACGGCGTGCGCCGCTCGATCATCGAGCGGATGGAGGCGGCCGGCGGGGCCGCCCGCGTCGAGTCCGGCGCGCACGGCACCCGCGTCCTGCTGTGGTGGTCCCCGTGAACGGCAGGCGGCGGTGCGCGTGAGCGACGACCCGGCGATCCTCGTCGCCCAGCGCTACGCGCGCGGCGCGATCTTCGCCTCCATCCTGATCGGCGCCTGCTGGCACATCGGCTACGACCTGACCGTCACCGTGCTGAGCCTGGAGGTCTACCGGCTGCCGCTGCTCGTGGCCGCGGCCTGGCTGGTCTACCTGGCCATCGGCGTCGCCGCCGCCGTGGCCCTGATCCGCTCCGAGCACCCGATCCGCGGAGTGTGGGGATACGCCGCGGGGGCGATGGCCGTGAACGTCGGGGTGATCGCCGCCTGCCCGCCCGCCGAGCTGGTCGGGCTGGCCGACTGGGGCTGGGGCTCGGTCGGCTGGCTCGGGCTGACCCTGTTCTGGCGCCGCGAGCGGCACATGCGGGAACTGGTCGTGTTCCTGGCGCTGAACGGCCTGATCACCGTCGCCGGGATGGCGCTGACCGGGACGCTCGACCGGGTCTCGCTCGCGCTGTTCCTGATGGTGTTCTTCGGCGGCGTGACCCTCCAGGTCGGCGCCAGCGTCGGCGGGCACGCGCTGGTGTTCTCCGCCAGGCTGGCCGCCGAGCGGTCCGCCGAGCAGGCCCGGATCGAGGCGGCCAGGGAGATCGCCGAGCAGGTGCACGCCGACCGGCTGCGGCGCTACGAGGCCGTCCGCCTGGCCGCCGCCGACCTGCTGACCGCGCTCGCCTCCGGCGCCGACCCGGCCGACGAGCGGATCCGCCGCGAGTGCGCCGCCGGGGCCGCCCGCCTGCGGCGGCTCATCTCCGAGACCGACGACGTGCCCGATCCGCTGCTGGCCGAGTTGCGCGCCCAGGTGCTCGACGCCGAGCGGCGCGACGTCATGGTCGCCATGGAGCCGCCGGTCGGCACCATCCCCGAACTGCCCCCTGGCGTGTGCCAGGCGCTCACCGCGGCCCCCTCGCTCGCGCTGCGGGGCGCGCGCGGCGACGCACGGGTCACCGTCTACGCGACACCGGAGGAGGTCATCGTCAGCGTGGTCGCCGACACCGACGACCTCACCGTGGCCCCCTGCGGTCACGGTGTCGAGGTTACCCAGCAGAGGGAGGGAAGATCGCTGTGGATCCAGAGCCGCTGGCCAGGCCGGTGACCCTTGCCGTGGTCGAGGACCACCCGGTGACCATCGACGGGATCCGGCTGTGGCTGACCCGCGACCCGGAGCAGCGGGTGCGCCTGGTCGCCGGTGGCGACACGATCGAGGCGGTGCTGTCCGGGCCGGGCGCGACGGCCGACGTGCTGCTGCTCGACCTGGAGCTCAACGGCGTCATGATCACCGATCGGGTGGCCGGGCTGTGCGCCGACGGGCGCAGGGTGGTCGTATTCTCCGGCCACCGCGAGCCGGAGACGGTGCTCTCCGTGCTCGACGCGGGCGCGTCGGCGTTCATCGCCAAGCACGAGAGCGCCGACCACTGCGTGGAGACCATCGTGGCGGTGGCGGGCGACCTGCCGTACGTGACGCCGACGATGGCGCACGCCCTGATCGCCGACGCCCGCCCGCAGCGGCCGCGCTTCTCCGAGCGCGAGCACCGCGCGCTGCTGCTGTGGTTCCAGTCGATGTCCAAGGCGTCGGTGGCCCGCCGGATGGGCATCAGCGAGGCGACGGTCCGCCAGTACATCGACCGCGCCCGCGTCAAGTACGCCAAGATCGGCCGCCCCGCCCCGACCAAGGCCGCGCTGCTGGCCCGTGCCATCCAGGACGGGCTGATCAGCCCCGACGAGGTCGGCGAGTATCGCTCCTTCGCCGCCGAGTGATCCGACCGAGTGATCCGACCGAGTGATCCGGGCGCGTGATCCGGCGTTTGATCGACGTCTTCCCGGAAAGTTGAGATGCCCTGGGCGCCCGGGGAAACGGCACGGAGCTAGGAGGAAGCGATGAGAGGCAGGACCGACGGGAAGGCGACCTTCGCGGCGGCGGCCATGGTGGGCGTGCTCGGGCTGATCGGCGCGTGCGGCGGTGGCGATGACGACGGCGGACGCGACGACGACGCCCCGGGCGTGGTGCAGACCGATGACGACCAGGGCGGCGACGATCAGGGCGACGACTGAGCCGCCCGCTGAGCCGTCCAATGTCCGCGGCGGGCGCGGGCCCGCCGCCGGACGGCGCGATCAGAACACGCGCAGGTGGTGGAACAGCTCGAACGCCTGGTCCTCGGCCGCGAACGCGGCGGCCTCCGAGCGCTTGACGGCGAGATAGGCCGTGCCGCGCAGCGGGCCGAGCGCGTCCATGAGCAGTTCGTCGGCGGCGAGCGCCGACAGGGCCTCGTCCAGGGTGGACGGCAGGCGGTGCACGCCGAGCCGGGCACGCTCGCCGGGGGAGAGCGTGTCGGGATCCACGTTCACCGCCTCCCCGGGGTCGAGGCCGCGGCGGATGCCGTCGAGGCCGGCGTGGATGACCGCCCCGAGCGACAGGTAGGGGTTGGCCGAGGAGTCGGACGGCTTGAGCTCCAGGTTGGCGGATCCCTCCGCCAGCGGGGAGCAGATCCGCACGGCCGCCTCGCGGTTGTCGGCACCGTAGCAAGTGTAGGCGCTGGACCACATCCTCGGCGCGAGACGGCGGAAGCCGTTGACGCTGCCGCAGGTCAGCGCCACCAGCGCGGGAAGGTGCGCGAGCACGCCCGCGATGAAGCGGTAGCCGAGCTCTGACAGCCCGTTGGGGTCGGTGGCGTCGGCGAACAGGTTGTCGCGGGTTTCGCGGTCCCACAGCGACAGGTGCAGGTGCGCGCCGTTGCCCGCCTGGGCGGCGATCGGCTTGGGGGCCAGGGAGGCCCACATGGCCATGCGCAGGGCCGTGCTCCGGACGGTCTCGCGGTAGAGCACCTGGTTGTCGGCGGCCCGCATGGCGGGCGCGTGGCGGATCGAGAGCTCCTGCTGGCCGTGCCCGAGTTCTGGGTGGTAGTGCTCGACCCGCAGCCCCTGCGTCTCCAGCGACCTGATCAGCCGGATCGTGTAGTCGTGGGCGGCGTCGAAGCCGATGGCCGCGTAGCACAGGCTGTCGTCGATGGGGACGAGGCGGTCGAACGGGTCGCCGGGCAGCCGCCTGCCGAGGGTGAACTCCGGCTCGTAGGCGGCGAGCATCGTGTAGCCCGCGCGGTCGAGTTCGCCGATCGCCTCGCGCAGGAAGGTGCGGGGGCAGGCGTCCCACGGCGAGCCGTCGGGCAGGCGAAGGTCGCACAGCATGGCCGCCGCGCCCGGAGCGTACGGCAGCGGCACGAAGGTCGCGGGGTCGGGTACGAGACGCACCTCGCCCACCGGACCCATGCCCTCGACCGGCTGCAACTGGTCGAGCATGTTCATCGCCATCATGGCCACGGTGTGACCGATGCCGGTACCGAGCCGCTGAGCGAGGCGTGCACGAGAGGCCGCCTTTCCCCGGATCACGCCGCCGTGGTCGGCGTAGAGGAAGCGGATCAGCTCGATGCCCTCGATCTCGGAGCGCTCAAGGACCCGACGGGCCGCCGGGTCGAGCGGCTTGATCTCGGTTACGCTTTCGCGATCTCTCATGCTGTCTGCGTAACACGTCGGCGTCTTCGGGGAAAGCACTACCGAGGGAGCGGCTCGTGGAGCCCTCCCGGAGCAAAGCGGCGATTACCGCTCAGGGTGTAAGGATCTGGCTGAAGAACGTGGCCAGTCGATCGGCTCCGTTCACAATGCCGTCGAGCACTCCGTTGACGGCCGAGGCGGCCTCGGCCGGCCTGCTGAACAAGTAGAAGATCACGAACGCCACGGCCACGTACGTGAGGACCTTCTTGACCTGCATGGGGGGCCTCCTGCAGTCCAATCCCTGGCTTATATACCCGCTTCTGACGGGTTGCTCTCGGAAATCATGGGCGATCATAACCTTTCGGTCATGTGTCGCCCTGGCGCGACCCGTCTCCCCGAAACCCCCGTCGCTGCGAACCTTAACCCGCGCAGGCGATCGGTGTGACCCTTAACCCGTGCCGGATCCCTCGGTTAGAGGTTTCTCACATCACTTGACGGCGTGGTGGCATGTCACATGCCCAGGTGGGTGCCCTTCAGGCGGGCGATGCCGGCCTCGTCCCCGCTGAGATCGACCCTGGCGTGCTCCTGGCGGCCCATGCAGAACAGCAGCAGCTCGGCGGCCTGGCCGGTGACCTCCACGTGGGGGGCGTCGCGGTCGCCGCCCAGGGCCACGCCGCCGCCCAGCCGGTGCAGCACCACGCCGACCGGCGCCCGGCGCAGCACCAGCCTGGACATCCGCGCCAGCCGCTTCCACAGTGTCCGCTGCTGGCCATCGGGCAGCTCCCTGGGCTGCCAGCCGGGCTGGGCCCGCCGTACGTCCTCGTGGTGGACGAAGAACTCCACCCCGTTGACGGCCTCGTCCGCGCCCGGGACGAGGCCGTAGACGCCGCCCGGGCCCTCGCGGACCAGCCGGATCAGGCCCGCGTAGCCGTGCTTCTTCTTCAGCGACTCCTGGACCGAGGCGGTGTAGGGCGCCAGCGCCTTGATCGCGATGCCGCCCGCGGCGTCCAGGCGGCGCTCGCGCAGGACCAGGTGGGCGGCCAGGTCGAAGGTGGTCCAGCCCGCGCACAGCGTCGGCGCGTCGGGACCGAGCCGTTCGAGGAGGTCGCTGAGCGCGGCGCGTTCGGTACGGGCGTAGTTCACCGGGTGATCGTAACAATCCGTACGGCCACCCCCTGGTAGCGGCACTCGGGGCGAATCGGACAAGCGGGTCGATCGGTCCCGTCGCAGGAGAGTCCGTCGCTTTGGTCAGGAATAAACCTGTCGGTTCCCCGTGATAGTGAGATAGGCGGAAATTTCAGCCAAGAAGTGTGCAAGAACCGATCAGCCGTCGAAAGGACACTCCAAACCGTGGCGAGCAAGGTCACCTCAGCCATCATGCGGCAGGGGCTCTACGTGCTCTGGGTGGCCGTCCGCTCCGAGCCGGTCGTCTTCACCATGGCGGTCCTCGCCAGCGCCCTCTACGGGGCGATGACCGTCGCCTCCGCGTGGGCTCTCGGCTGGGCCACCGAGCACGTCGTCTTCGACGCCTTCGCCGACGGCCGCGTGGCCGACGGCGCGGTCGCCACCGGGGTGCTGCTGATCCTCGGCACCGCCCTGCTGAAGGCACTGGGCGTGGGCGGGCGCCGCATCCTGGCGGGCGTCATGCAGTACCGCATGCAGGCCCGCTCACGCCGCGGCGTCACCCGGCAGTACCTGCGGCTCCCGCTGTCGTGGCACCACCGCCACCCCACTGGGCAACTGCTGTCCAACGCCAGCTCCGACGCCGAGGCCGCGTGGGCGCCCCTCGCCCCGTTGCCCATGGCCGTCGGCGTGATCGTCATGTTGATCACCGCCGCCGTGGCCATGGTCTTCACCGACCTCGCCCTGGCCGTCGTCGGCTTCCTGATCTTCCCGGCCATCGCCGTGCTGAACCTGATCTACCAGCGGCGGCTCAGCCCGCTGGTCACCCGCGCCCAGCAACTGCGGGCCGAGGTCAGCGAGATCGCCCACGAGAGCTTCGACGGCGCCCTGGTGGTCAAGACGCTCGGCCGTGAGGACCTGGAGACCGAGCGCTTCCAGGCCAGGGCACGAGCCCTGCGCGACGCCAACGTCGCGGTGGGCCGCGTCCGCGGCCTGTTCGACCCGATGCTGGAGGCGCTGCCCACCCTGGGCGTGCTCGCGGTGCTGCTGGTCGGCGCGATGCGGCTGGAGTCCGGCGCGATCAGCGCCGGGGTGCTGGTCCAGGTGGCCTACCTGTTCACCCTGCTCGCCTTCCCGATCAGGGCCCTCGGATGGGTGCTGGCCGAACTGCCGCGCAGCGTCGTCGGCTGGCGCCGGGTGCAGGACGTGCTGGAGGCGAGCGGCGCCATGGAGTACGGCACCGCCACCTTCCCCGGCGCGGACGCGCCCGCCCGCCTGGAGGTCCAGGGGCTCGACTACGCCTACACCGACGCGCCCGTCCTGCGGGACGTCACCTTCGAAGTCCCGGCGGGCCGTACCGTCGCCCTGGTGGGCCCCACGGGCTCCGGCAAGTCCACCCTCGCCCAGACGCTGGTGCGGCTCGTGGACCCCGCGCGGGGCGCCGTCCGCCTGGACGGCACCGACCTGCGTGACGCCGCCAGGGGCGAGATCAGCCGGGTGGCGACGCTCGTGCCCCAGCAGACGTTCCTCTTCGACGACACCGTGCGCGGCAACATCACCCTCGGCCTGCCGATCCCCGACGAGGACGTCTGGGCCGCGCTCCGGCTCGCCCAGGCCGACGGGTTCGTCAGCGGCCTGGCGGAGGGACTCGACACCCGCGTAGGGGAGCGCGGCGCCACCCTGTCCGGCGGCCAGCGTCAGCGCCTGGCCCTGGCCCGCGCGCTCGCCCGCCGTCCCCGGCTGCTCATCCTCGACGACGCCACCTCCAGCGTGGACCCCCAGGTCGAGGCCAGGATCCTGTACGGCCTGCGGGACGCCGCCGAGGCCGCCACCGTCGTCGTGGTCGCCTACCGGATGGCCACCATCGCCCTCGCCGACGAGGTCGTCTACCTGGAACACGGCCGCGTCGCCGACCAGGGCACCCACGCCGACCTGATCGTGCACTGCCCCGGATACCGCGAACTCGTCACCGCCTACCAGCGCGAGGAGGCCGAGCGCATGGCCGCCGAGCCGCCACCCCCCGGCGCCGCCGCCGGCGACGGTCTCACCGACCCCGAGGAGGTCTCCGCGTGAGCGCGCTGCAAGGAGTCGAGCGTTCCGCGCTCGCCACGGTCCGGCACGGCCTCTCACTGACCCCGGAGTTCCGCAAGGGACTGGCGGGCACCCTGGCGCTCGCCGTGCTCGCCACGCTCGGCAAGGTCATCGTGCCCATCGCGGTGCAGCAGACCATCGACAACGGCCTGCGCGACGCGGTGCCCGACCTGCCGTACATCCGCACGGCCGTCCTGGTGTGCGCCGCCGCCGTGGTGCTGACCGCCGTCGCGGCCTACCTCATGAACGTCCGCCTCTACAAGCGGACCGAGTCCTCGCTCGCCACCCTGCGGGTACGCGGCTTCCGCCACGTCCACGACCTGTCGGTGCTCACCCAGAACACCGAGCGGCGCGGCGCGCTGGTCTCGCGGGTGACCGGCGACGTGGACCAGATCAGCAACTTCATGCAGTGGGGCGGGCTGATGATCATCGTCGCGCTGGGCCAGATCCTGGTCGCCAGCGTGCTCATGTTCATCTACTCCTGGCAGCTCACCCTGCTCGTCTGGGCCACCTTCGCGCCGCTGCTCGTGGCCCTGCCGCGCTTCCAGCGCTGGCTGTCGGCCGCCTACACCCGCGTGCGGGAGCGGACCGGCGACATGCTCGGCGGCATCGGCGAGGCGGTCGTCGGCGCGGGCGTCATCCGCGCCCACAGCGCCGAGGAGCGCACCGCCACGAAGGTGGACGAGGCGATCGAATCGACCCGGGCCGCGCAGACCCGCGCCCAGAAGATCGTCGGATTCGTCTTCCCGCTCACCGAGATCGTCGGGGCACTGGCCATCGCCGGCGTGGTGCTGCTCGGCGTCCGGCTCGGTATGGACGGCGACATCATGCGGGGCGAGCTGATCGCCTTCCTGTTCCTGATCACCCTGTTCTTCTCGCCGTTGCAGATGGCCACCGAGGTCCTCAACGAGGCGCAGAACGCGATCGCCGGCTGGCGGCGCATCCTCGGCGTCCTGGACACCCCGCCCGACGTGGCCGACCCCGGGGACGACGGCATGACCCTGCCGCGCGGGTCGATCTCGATCTCCTTCGAGGAGGTCGGCTTCGCCTACCCGGGCGGCAAGCCGGTGCTCCGCGACGTCTCCGTGGACATCCCGCCCCGCTCGCGCGTCGCCGTGGTGGGCGAGACCGGGTCGGGCAAGACGACCTTCGCCAAGCTGCTGACGCGCCTCATGGACCCGGCCTCCGGCAGGGTTCTCGTGGACGGACACGACCTGCGGGAACTGGCCTTCTCCTCGCTGCGCGAGCGCATCGTGATGGTCCCGCAGGACGGCTTCCTGTTCGACGGCACCCTCGCCGACAACATCCGGTACGGCAGGCCCGCCGCCACCGACGCCGAGATCCACCGCGCGCTCGGCGAACTCGGCCTGACCGACTGGCTGGACGGCCTGCCCGCAGGCTTGGACACCCCCGTGGGCCAGCGCGGCGAGTCGCTGTCGGCGGGGGAGCGGCAGCTCGTCGCCCTGGCCCGCGCCTACCTGGCCGACCCCGACCTGCTGCTGCTGGACGAGGCCACCTCCGCCGTGGACCCGGCCACCGAGGTGCGCCTGGCGCGGGCGCTGGAGAGCGTCACGCGCGGCCGTACCGCGGTGTCGATCGCCCACCGGCTGTCCACCGCCGAGGCCGCCGACGAGGTCCTCGTCTTCGACCAGGGGCGGATCGTCCAGCGCGGCCCGCACAGCGAGCTGGTGGCCACCCCGGGCGTCTACGCCGACCTGCACGCCTCCTGGGTCTCGGCGGCCCGATCATGAGCGGAACTCCCCGGAGCGCCCCGAAGGGGTGCAAACTGGCAGGGTGATCAGAAAACTGCGACCGGCGACGTACGGCGAGGCGCTCCACGTCGGTCACTACTTCCGGGCGGGCGACCCGGTGGTGATGGACCTCAACGCGCTGCCCGACGAGGAGGCCAGGCAACTGGTCGACTTCGCCGCCGGGCTCATCTGCGGGCGCGGCGGCGAGATGAACCGCGTATGCCCCAAGGTCTTCCTGCTGCTGCCCGCGTGAGGAGACGCCGATGAGGACCTTCACCTCCTGGCCCACGTGGCGTGAGGCCGAGGCGGGTCTGACGGGGAGGCTGCCGCCGGAGACCGTCGAGGCGGTCCGCGCGGCCGTGGCCTTCGCCGCCGACCGGCACGGCGGGCAGCGGCGGCCCACCGGCGTGCCATACCTGGAGCACCTGCTGGAGGCGCTGGAGGTGGCGGTCGCCGGAGCCGGGGTGACCGGCCGCGAAGTGCTGACGGCGATCATCCTGCACGACGTCGTGGAGGACACCCCCACCACGATCGCAGAGGTCGCGGACCGGCACGGCGACCGGGTCGCCGAGCTGGTCGGCCTGGTCACCAAGCCGCCCTCGCCCGCCGACCCGGCGGCCAAGGCCGCGGCCAAACGGGCCTACCTGCGCTCGCTGGCCGCCGCCCCGCGCGAGGCGGTCCTCGTCAAGCTCGCCGACCGCGTCAGCAACGTGCAGGAGCTGCACCGGATGCCCGCCGCGTTCCGCCGCCGCTACCACCGCGAGACCCTGGGCCACGTGCTGCCGCTCGCCGAGGGCGAGCCGTGGTTCCGCGCCTGGTTCGCCGGCTGGCGCGAGGTGTGGCGGCACCTGGAGCCCGCCCCTTAGGACGCAACAACTCAGCGGGGGTCGAGCAGCGCCGCCCGGACCAGCCTGGCCGCGTGCGCGTGCCCCCTGGCGTTGGGGTGCACGAACGCGGGACGGTCGGGCACCCGGCTGTAGACGCCGTCCACCCAGTTCGCGCCGCCCGCCTTGTCGCAGACGCTGTGCCCGGCGCTCGCCGTGTAGAGGTCCACGTAGGTGGCGTGGTGCGCGGCCGAGCGCTCCCTGATCACGGCGTTGAGCGGCTCCAGCGCGTTCGTGCGCAGCCAGGCCAGGTCGTTCCTGGCGATCGTGAAGAAGTCCTCGGGACGGCCGTAGCGGCACCTCGCGGTGTCCTCGGGCACGATGTGCGGATAGCCGACGGTGACCAGCCTGGCGGAAGGGGCCTTGCGCCGGATCGCGGTGAGCATCCGGTCGTACTCCCGGCTCACCGCCTGCAGCCGCTCCTCCATCCCGGAGGCGAAGGACCGCTTGCAGGGGGCGCCCCGCCCGGCGGTGAGCGCGCCCAGCTTCGCGCATTTGGTGAGGATCTCCCCGAACCCGAGCGTGTTGCCGCCGATCCCGACGGTGACCACGCCGGTCCGCGCGTTGACCGCGTCGAGCTGCGGCGGCACGGGGGAGAACGGGTGGCCCGCGTCCATGGAGATCGGCGGGCTGTGCCTGCCGTCCGGGGTCTGCTTGGCCTCGGCGATGTGCGCGATCCTGGCCCCGCCGCAGCTCACGTTCACCAGCTCGACCGCCGTGCCCAGGGCGCGGCGGATCACCTCGGGGTAGGAGCGGGTGGTCCGCGCGCATCCGTCGCGCGGGCTCTCCGACTCTTCCCCCGCCGCCCTGATGACCCCGGCGGTGTAGGAGTCGCCCATCGCCACCCACCTGAGCGGTTCGGGCGCCGTGCGCACCGCGTGGACGGGCGTCGCCGCCACTGTCGCCGCCACTGTCGACACCACTGTGGCCGTGCCGCACGCCGCCGCCGCCAGCGTGGCCAGCCCGGCGGCCCGCACTCGGAAACCTGACACGGATCCTCCACTCCCGTGGCCGCCCCGGCGGCACGCCACCGGGACAGACGATAACGGGGAGCGATCGCGAAATGACGGAAGGTGACCATTGGGGGTGGCGTGGCGGGCCACTGGTGAAGGGACCGGAGGGGGCGTGCGGCAGAATTGACGGCATGTCCCTCGATCCCGCCATCGCGGCCAGGCTGAAGCGCGACGCCGACGGGCTGGTCCCCGCCGTGGTCCAGCAGCACGACACCGGCGAGGTGCTCATGCTGGCGTGGATGGACGACGAGGCGCTGCACCGCACGCTCACCACCGGCAGGGCCACCTACTGGTCGCGTAGCCGCCGGGAGTACTGGGTCAAGGGCGAGACCTCCGGCAACCCGCAGTGGGTGAAGTCGGCCGCGCTCGACTGCGACGGCGACACGATCCTGCTCCGGGTCGACCAGGTCGGCGTCGCCTGCCACACGGGTGACCGCACCTGCTTCGACGCGGGCTCGCTGGCCGTGCCCGCCGCGGGATGACCGGCACGAGCCGGCGGGAGCTCGGCGTCTGGATCGCGTCCTGCGCCGTGGGCGCCGGGCTGGCGCTCTTCGCCGCGAGCCGAGACTGGGCCCTGGTGACCCTGGCCGGCGCCACCGGCGGGCGGCCGAGCACGGTCGGCGTGACCGGGAGCGCCCTGGTGCCCGTCCTGACCCCGCTGGCGCTCGCCGCCGCCGCGTCGGCCGTCGCCGTTCTGGCCGCCAGAGGGGTCTGGCGGTGCGTGGTGGGAGTCGTCCTGGTCCTGTGCGGCGCGGGCATGGCCGCCGCCGCGCTGACCGGCGCGGCCGGGCGCGCCGCGGCCGAGGCCGCCGCGCGCGACAACGCGCTGGCGCTGTCCGCCGAGGCCGCCGCCGAGACGCTGTGGACCTGGCCGGGGCTCGCCGCGGCCGGCGGCGTGGTGCTGGCGTGCGCCGGGGTGGTCGCCATGATCAGGGGCGGGCACTGGGCCGGCATGTCCGGCCGGTACGATCGCCCAGGGCCGACGGGCGGGGCGCGGGCCGAGGCGCGCGGTGAGCGCGCGATGTGGGACGCGCTCGACGAAGGCGTCGATCCCACGGTTGACCCCGTACAGGAGAGCAGGGAGAGGTAATGGCCGGCAAGGACCCGAGCAACGACCACGGCAGCCCGGCGGCATGGACCGCCGTGGCGATCATGCTGGTCGGAACGACGCTGAGCGGTCTGGCGCTCATCTGGGACTCTCCGGCGACCTTCTTCGCGGGGCTCGGCGTCGTCGTGCTCGGCGGGGTCGTCGGCAAGGTCATGCAGATGATGGGCATGGGCAAGCAGACCGCCTGACCACTGCGTCGCAAGTTCCCGGCGAAGCGGACTTTTCGCCAATGGCTCTGGCCGGATCTCGCTAGGCTTCGGCTCGGACGGCACGCGCGTGCCGATCGTTCGAGGAGAGCTTGATGAGTTACGGCCAGAGCGGTGGCGGCTACCAGGAGCAGCCGCCCGGGGGCGGCTACGGCCAGGGCGGATATCCGCAGGACGCCGGTCAGGGCCAGTACGGCCAGCACGGCGGGTACGGGGAACCGCAGGACGCGGGCCCCGGCCAGAGCGGTCAGCAGCAGGACGCGGGCTACGGCTACCAGGACCCATACGGGCAGGCGGGGGCCTACGGCCAGGCCGGCGGTGGCTACGGCCAGGCGGGAGGTTACGGCCAGCCAGGCGGTGGCTACGGCCAGGCGGGCGCCTACGGGCACCCCGGTGGGCAGGGCCCGCAGGGTTACCCGCCGCCCGGTTACTACGCGCCCCCGCGGCCCAACAACTCGATGGCGCTCGCGTCCATGATCCTGGGCATCGTGGGCTTCATGACCTGCGGCATCTCCTCCATCGTGGGCATCATCCTCGGCCACATCGCGCTGAAGCAGATCGCCAGGACCGGCGAGGAGGGCCGCGGGATGGCCATCGCCGGGCTGGTGACGTCCTACATCATGCTGGGGCTCATGCTGGTCTACATCGTCGTCGTGGTTGGCTTCCTCGGCTACTCCTTCTGGATGCTGGACGAACTGGCCAGTTCCACGGGAAGCACCACGACCTGACGGCCTGGCTACCCTGGTGGCGATGCGCGGATGACGGATATCAGGGGGCCCGGGGCCGGGCGGGGCGCGAGCAGGCGTCTCCGCCTCCCGCCCGTGCTCGCCCCCGTGGGGGCCGCGCTCGCCGCCGCCGCGGCCTTCGGCTACGTCGGGCTCGTCGATCCGAACGAGCCCGGCCACTACCCGACGTGCCCGTTCCTCGCGCTGACCGGGCTGTACTGTCCCGGCTGCGGCACGCTGCGCGCGACGCACGCCCTGGCGCACGGCGAACCGGTGGCGGCGCTGGGGCTCAACGCCCTCGCCATCGCGGTGATACCGGTCGTGCTCTATTTGTGGGCGAGGTGGGTCGTCATAACGCTGCGGCCGGGCCGCGCGCGGCCGGTGCGGGTGCGCCCGGCCTGGATCTGGGGATGGGCGGTCATCGTGATCGCCTACTGGATTGTCCGCAATCTTCCTTTCGCGGCATTTCTTGCCCCTTAGTGGAACGGACCACCCACCCTGCGGGCGGTCGAGTGCGCACAGGCCGATACCATCGAGCAAGCAAAGTCGACCGGAGGGGACCCTGATCGGGTTGAGCGAGCGAACAGTACGGCCCGACGTGTTCGCGACGTTCGCGACGTTCGCGGACTCCGAGCTCCAAGGCGAGGAGATGGCATGACAGTGCTGGACGAGATCCTGGACGGGGTGCGGACCGACCTCGCCGAGCGGCAGCGGACCGTGTCGCTGGAAGACCTGAAGCAGCGCGCCGACCGCGCGCCCTCGCCCCGCGACGCCTTCGCCGCGCTCGGCGGAGACAAGGTCTCGGTGATCGCCGAGGTCAAGCGGTCCAGCCCGTCCAAGGGCGCCCTGGCCGCCATCGCCGACCCGGCCGCCCTGGCCGCGGACTACGAGGCCGGCGGGGCCCACGTGATCAGCGTGCTCACCGAGCGCCGCCGCTTCGCGGGCAGCCTCGACGACCTGTCGGCCGTACGCGCCGCCGTCGACGTCCCCATCCTGCGCAAAGACTTCATCGTCTCCTCGTACCAGTTGTGGGAGGCCCGGGCCCACGGCGCCGACCTCGCGCTGCTGATCGTCGCAGCCCTCGACCAGAACGCGCTGGTCTCGCTGATCGAGCGCTCCGTCTCCATCGGCCTGACCCCGCTGGTCGAGGTGCACACCGAAGAGGAGCTCGACCGGGCCGTCGAGGCCGGGGCGCGGATCATCGGGATCAACACCCGCAACCTCAAGACGCTCGAAGTCGACCGCGACGTCTTCGCGGCGCTCGCGCCGAAGGTTCCCGACGGTATGATCAAGGTGGCCGAGTCGGGCGTCCGCGGGCCGCATGATCTGCTGGCCTACGCCAGGGCCGGGGCCGACGCCGTTCTGGTGGGCGAGAGCCTGGTCACCGGCAAGGACCCCAGGGCCGCGGTGGTCGACCTCGTCACCGCCGGGGCGCACCCGGCGACGCGTCTCGACCCGTCGCGGGCCGAGAACAGACCTGAGAGGCACCAGTGAGCGCAGCAGACGGATCCGTACTCACGGCCGCCGACCTGGCGGGGAACGCCGTGATCGGTGACGATCCCGACATCAACGGCAAGTTCGGCGTGTTCGGCGGGCGGTTCGTCCCCGAAGCGCTGATCCCGGCACTCGACGAGGTCGCGGCGGAGTACGCCAAGGCCAAGGTCGATCCTGCCTTCCTGGCCGAGTTCGACCATCTGCTGCGCACCTACGCCGGCCGTCCGACCGCGATCACCGAGGTCGCGCGCTTCGCCGAGCACGCGGGCGGCGCGCGCGTCCTGCTCAAGCGCGAGGACCTCACGCACACCGGCGCCCACAAGATCAACAACGTGCTCGGGCAGGCCCTGCTGACCAGGCGCCTGGGCAAGACCCGGGTGGTCGCCGAGACCGGCGCGGGCCAGCACGGCGTGGCCACGGCCACCGCGGCGGCCCTGCTCGGCCTGGAGTGCGTGATCTACATGGGCGCCGTCGACTGCGAGCGCCAGGCGCTCAACGTCGCGCGGATGAAGCTGCTCGGCGCGACCGTGGTGCCCGTGCACAACGGCAGCCAGACCCTCAAGGACTCCATCAACGAGGCGTTCCGCGACTGGGTCACCAACGTCGAGCACACCCACTACCTGTTCGGCACCGTCGCCGGGCCGGCTCCCTTCCCGGAGATCGTCCGCGACTTCGCCCGCATCATCGGCGTCGAGGCCCGCCGCCAGGTGCTGGAGCTGTGCGGCAGGCTCCCCGACGCGGTCGCGGCGGCCGTCGGCGGCGGCTCCAACGCGATCGGCGTCTTCCACGCCTTCCTCGCAGACGAGGACGTCCGGCTGCACGGCTACGAGGCGGCCGGGCGCGGCGTGGCGAGCGGCGAGCACGCCGCGACCCTCACCGAGGGCAGCATCGGCGTGCTGCACGGCTCGCGCACCTACGTCCTGCAGGACGACGAGGGCCAGACCATCGAGTCCCACTCCATCTCGGCGGGCCTCGACTACCCGGGCGTCGGGCCCGAGCACGCCTGGCTGAAGGACACCGGCCGGGCCGCCTACGCGGCGATCACCGACGACGAGGCCATGGCGGCGTTCGCGCTGCTGGCCAGGACCGAGGGCATCATCCCGGCCATCGAGTCGTCCCACGCCCTGGCCGGGGCGCTCAAGCTCGGCCGCGCGCTGGGCCCTGAGGCGATCATCCTGGTCAACCTCTCCGGACGCGGCGACAAGGACATGGGGACCGCGATGAAGTACTTCGACCTGTGACAGCGACCCCCTGACCACCCTTGACGCGAACGCGGCGGCCACCGGCCCCGGTCCAGTGAGAACGGCCAGTGAGAACGGACAGCCATCCATGACGACATCCACTACGACCCTGGCCTCGGCGCTGGGCAAGGCCCGCGCGGAGGGGCGCTCGGCCCTGATCGGCTACCTGCCCGCGGGGTTCCCCTCAAAGGAGGGCTGCGTCAAGGCGGCCAGGGCCATGGTCGAGGCGGGCTGCGACGTGATCGAGATCGGCCTGCCGTACTCCGATCCGCTGATGGACGGCCCGACCATCCAGGACGCCGTGCACGTGTCGCTGAGCAACGGCACCCGGATCGCCGACGTGCTGCGCACGGTCGAGGGCGTGGCCGCCTCGGGCGCGGCCACCCTGGTGATGACCTACTGGAACCCGATCGACCGCTACGGCGCCGACCGGTTCGCCCGCTCGCTGGCCGACGCGGGCGGGGCGGGGACGATCACCCCCGACCTCACTCCCGAGGAGTCCGGGCCCTGGCGTGAGGCGTCCGCCACCGCCGGCATCGACACGGTCTTCCTGGTCGCCCCCAGTTCCACGGAGGAGCGCATCCAGGCCGTGACGGCCTGCTGCACCGGGTTCGTCTACGCGGCGTCCCTGATGGGCGTCACAGGGGCCAGGGAGTCCATCTCCTCCGGCGCCGAGGGCCTGGTAAAACGTACCCGCGCGCACACCGACCTACCGGTCTGCGTCGGCCTGGGCGTCGGCACCGGCGCGCAGGCCGCCGAGGTCGCCGGATACGCCGACGGGGTCATCGTCGGCTCGGCCTTCTGCCGCCGCCTGCTCGACGCCCCTGACGAGGCCGCCGGCGTCGCCGCGGCGCGCGAACTGGCCGCCGAACTGGCCGCGGGCGTCAGGCGCTGACCCGCGCGAAGGCCCGGAACGGCCGCTCACGGGCCACGGCTCGTGACGGTCGTGGTCGGGTGAGGTAAAAGACCGCCAGGTCTTACCCCTCTCTTATCCGCCGCATGATCTGATTACTGCGGGTACTGTGCGCCCCCGCCCGGCCCGGCTCAAGGACCACCTCCCCTTTAGGAGACCATGGTGCTCGTGACTACAGAACCGCCCGCGTCGATGCGGTCGCGCACCGTCGGGAAGGCGCTACCCTGGGTGACGACCGTCGCCCGGCTGGTGGTCGCGGGCGTGCTCATCGTGGCCGGTTGGCTGAAGATAGGCAATCCCGCGCTGTCGGTCCGGGCCGTCGAGGCGTACGAACTGCTTCCGCACGCCGTGGCGACCGCGGTGGGCTACGGCCTGCCTATCCTGGAGATAGTCGTAGGGGTTTTGCTGGTGGTCGGCCTGCTCACGCGGGTCGCGGGAGCCATTTCCGCACTGCTCATGCTGGCCTTCGTCATCGGCATCGCCTCCGCGTGGGCAAGGGGGCTGCTGATCGACTGCGGCTGCTTCGGCGGCGGCGGCGAACTGGCGGCCGGGCAGACCCCGGACTATTTCTGGGAGATCGTCAGGGACTTCGGGATCGCACTGCTCGCCGTCTGGATCACGGTCCGGCCTCCGGGGCGGTTCGCGCTCGACTCGGCCCTCGGGCTGGCGCCCGAACGCGAGCCGTACGACCGGTTCAACGATGACGATGACCCGGACGCCGACGAGGCGGCCGGTACGAAGGAGAACGGCTGATGGGTCGCAAGACCGCGGGTGACGCCACCGCACGCGAGCGCATCAAGGCGCAGCGCGAGGCCCAGCTCAAGCAGGAACAGCGCAAGCGCCTGACCACCATCGTGGCCGCCTCGGTGGCCGCGATCGCCGCCGTCGGCGCGGGGATGTGGTACGCCGCCTCCAGCAGCCAGTCCGAGACCGCGACCGCGGCCACCGCCCCGGTCACCCTCCAGCAGGACGGCTCGGTGGTGATGGCCAAGGCGGGCGTCGAGGCCCCGGTGCTACACATCTACGAAGACTTCCAGTGCCCGGCCTGCCAGGCGCTGGAGAAGACCAGTGGCGCGACGGTAAAGAATCTGGCCGCGGAGGGCAAGGTCAAGGTGGTCTACCACCCGATCACGATCTTCGGGGCCGAGCCCACCAGGTCCAACTCGCTGCGCGCGGGAGCGGCCTCGCGGTGCGCCCCCGGTTCGCAATGGCTGGCCTACCACGACAAGCTGTTCGAAGAGCAGCCCAGCGAGACCGTCCAGGGCTTCGCCCTGCCCGACCTCGCCTCCTGGGGCAAGGACGTCGGCATCACCGACCCCGCGTTCGAGAAGTGCGTGACCTCCCAGCAGCACCTGCGGACCCAGCAGGACTACAGCAAGAAGGTCCTCGACTCCGGGGTGATCAAGCGCGGCACGCCCACCGTCCTGCTCGGCGACACGGAGCTCGGCGACGTGGCCTTCAAGCCCGCCGAGCTACGCCAAGCCGTTCTTGATGCCGCCAAGTAGGCCCTCGACACGCTAATCTCACCTGACATGCCCCTCGCCTCGATTCCCAGCCCGTCCGAGGGCACGTGGTACCTCGGACCGATCCCGCTGCGGGCCTACGCCCTGTGCATCCTGCTCGGCATCATCGTCGCCGTCTGGATGGGCGAGCGTCGCTGGCGCGCCCGCGGCGGCGCGCCCGGCACCATCGTCGACCTCGCCGTGTGGGCCGTCCCGTTCGGCCTGGTCGGCGGGCGGCTCTACCACGTCATCACCGACTACCAGCTCTACTTTCCTGATCGGCCGCTCGCGGCGCTCTACATCTGGAACGGCGGGCTGGGCATCTGGGGCGCCATCGCGCTAGGCGGGGTGGGGGTCTGGATCGCGTGCCGCCGCCGCGGCATATCGCTGAGCGCGGTCGCCGACACGCTCGCGCCGTGCATCGCCGTCGCGCAGGCGATCGGCCGGTGGGGCAACTACTTCAACCAGGAGCTGTTCGGCAGCCCGACCGATCTGCCGTGGGGGCTGGAGATCGAGCCGGGCCGTGACGGCACGGTGCCCGGGGTCGACACTTACCACCCCACGTTCCTCTACGAGTCGCTGTGGAACCTCGTGCTGGCCTTCGTACTGATCTGGGCGGGCCGCCGGTTCTCCCTGCGGCACGGCCGGCTGTTCGCCCTCTACGTCGCCGGATACACCCTCGGCCGGTTCTGGATCGAGGGGCTGCGGGTGGACGAGGCGCACATCATCCTCGGCCTGCGGCTGAACCAGTGGACCTCCATCGTGCTGTTCCTCGCCGCGCTCGCCTACTTCTGGGTGACGCGCAACCGCACCGGCGAGGAGTCCCTGGGCGAGCCCGCGACCCCTGACGACGGCGTCGATCCCGGTCACCAGGGCTCGGAGGCCGACCTCCCGGAGACGTCCGAGGCCGCCGGCGACTCCGCCGAGGCCGGGCCCGGTGATGACGACGACGGCGACAAGCGGACATCGGCGGAGGAACCGGTGCCGACCGCCTCGTCGGCGGCCGAGCCCGCCGACGAGACGGCCGATCCGGCGCATCCCGCCGACAACGCCGACGAAGGCGAGGTCGCCGGACGGGCCACGGCGCCTGCGGACGCGTCGTCCGGGGCGACCGGCTCCAGCACGTCCGGCACGAGCTCCACCGGGTCCGGGGCGAGCACCGGCGGCTCCGGCCGTTCGAGCGGCGGCGGCTCACGCGGCGGTTCGAGCGGCAAGGACGACTCGGTGGCGGTCGGGTCCGATCCGGAGACCGGCGACCTATGACCGAAGGCGGCTCGCGCAGGCGTGCCGAGATCCACCACCAGCACCGTGACGTCACCGGCGGCTGGCTACGGCCGTCGGTGTTCGGTGCCATGGACGGCCTGGTGTCCAACTTCGCGCTGATCGCCGGTATGGCGGGCGGCACGTCCGACACCAGGCTCATCTCCCTGGCCGGAATCGCCGGGCTGGCCGCCGGCGCCTTCTCCATGGCCGGCGGCGAGTACGTCTCGGTCGCCAGTCAGCGCGAACTGGCCCTGGCCGAGATCGACGTGGAACGTACCGAACTGGCGAGGAACCCCGAGGAAGAGGAGCGGGAGCTGGCCGAGCGCTACGAGAGCCGGGGAGTGGAGCCGGAGATCGCCGCCGAGGTGGCCAGGCAGATCTCCCGCGACCCGGAGCAGGCCCTGGTCGCCCACACCCGCGCCGAACTCGGCGTCGATCCCACCGACCTGCCCTCGCCGAGGGTGGCAGCGGTGTCGTCGTTCCTGTCCTTCGCCATGGGGGCGCTGCTGCCCGTGCTGCCCTACCTGCTGGGCGTCACCAGCCTGTGGGTCTCGGCCATCGTGTCCGGCGTCGCGCTGTTCGGCGCGGGCGCGCTGGTGTCCAAGGTGACCGCGCGGCGATGGTGGTACACCGGCCTGCGCCAGCTCGTCGTCGGCATGGTCGCCGCCGCCCTGACCTTTGGCCTGGGCAGCCTGATCGGAACCCACGTATGAGCCGCGCCCCCGCGCCGCGACGGCGTCGGCGTCCGCCGCCGCCCCCGCCGATCGAGGAGAACGCGCTCGCCAGGTTCGGGCTCGACCACCGCCAGCAGCGCATCCTGACGATCATCGCGGTGGCGGCCGGCGTGATCATCGCCGCGGTCGTGCTCACCTACGCCTTCGCCTCGCTGGGCGGAGACGTGCGGGCCGTGCAGTCCGACTCCGGGTCGGGCGTGGGCCAGGACCGCCCGTCGGCCTACCAGGGCTGGGCCTCGACCAAGGTGTTCGCGCCGATCGCCAAGCGCGAGGCCGACACCCGCCCGCTGACCGCCAAGGAGGTCTTCGGCGGGAAGACCCTCAAGGCGGGGAAGATCACGCTCAAGCTGGCCGGCAGCACGCTCGACCAGAGCTGCGCCGCCGCCGTGTGGGGAACGCCGCTGGTCGACCTGCTGAACGCGGGGGAGTGCGCGCAGGCCGTGCGCGGCATCTACACCAGCGCCGACAACCGCTACGTCGCCCAGTACACGCTGTTCAACCTGCGTGACACCGAGGCGGCCGACACGCTGGTACGCGAGCTGGAGACCAAGCACCGGGCCGGGTGGGCGCTGGCCCTGACGTCCGGGCGGGCGGCACTTCCCGCCGACGGCCACACCGAGGCCAGCGGCCACGCCATGGGACACTATGCCGGGCTCGTCTGGATCGCCAGGAAAGATGGAGCCGAACCGGAGAAGGGCGACGACCTGGTCACGCTGTCCCTGGCGGTGCGCGGCGCGGAGAAGGCCGTCTACCGCAGGATCGTCGCCGCCTCGGCCACGCCGACGCAGTAGGAGCCATGTCCCGCCGTACCATAACGATCACCGTCGTCGCCGTGTGCCTGCTCGCCGTCGGGGCGGGCGCGCTGGCCTGGGTGCTGGCCCAGGATCCCCCGCAGGCCGCGGTGGTCCGGGGCGATCCCTCGTCGGCCGTCTACAAGCCGATCGCCACGCGCGCGCTGGACCCGTCGCCGCTGACCGTCCCGGAGGTGTTCACGGCGGCGCGGGTGACCTCCGGCAGGGGCGGCGCGGGGGTGGTCACCATGAACCGGGGCCGCACCGAGGCGCTCGCCGACTGCGAGGAGGCCGTCTGGGGCGAGGTGGTCACCACCGCCGTCGCCGGGTGCACGCAGGCGCTGCGCGGCGGCTACACGACCCCCGACGGCCGGGTGGCCGGGCAGTTCGTGATCTTCAATCTGGCCGACGCCTCCGCCGCCGACCGCCTGGTCGCGGCCCTGGCGGGCCGTACCGGCGGTTTCGTACGGCTGGCCGCCGGTATGCCGGGCGGCTTCGACCCCACCCACAGCCGCGCCCATGCGCAGGCGCTCGGCCACTACGTCACCGTGAGCTGGACGGCACCGGCCGCCGAGGGCGCCCCCGCCGACCTCACCCGCCATCTGCTCGCCCTGGACACCCTCGGCCAGGCCGTGCAGAACCGGGTCGTCGCCGCCGTCTAGCGGCGTCCGTCAGGGTTGGGGAGCATCTATCCGGGAATATGGAAGAGTCGCCCGTCGTTGGGCGCTCTGGTGGCGAAGGCGCCACCGTGAAGTGCCTGCGTAGACGTGTCATGAATGTTCGTGATGTGGGCCGGGTGGGCACTATTCCGGCAGGGTGAGGTAACCTCTACCCACAATCGCAGCAGGGCCAACGTCGTCCCTCGCCTCTAGCTATCGAGCAGACGAAGACGACGGGAGGGATTCAATGCCTGCTGCCCGCCTCGGGTTCCCCGAGCCTCAGGGCCTGTATCACCCCGCGAACGAGCATGACGCCTGTGGTGTCGCCATGGTTGCCGACGTCGCCGGTCGGCGCAGTCACGACATCGTCGCGAAGGCCTTGACAGCGCTCTGCAATCTTGATCATCGGGGAGCCAAGGGTAGCGAACCGGACACCGGCGACGGAGCCGGAATCCTCACTCAGATCCCCGACACCCTGCTGCGCGCGGTGACGCCGTTCCCGCTGCCCGAGGCCGGCGCCTACGCCGCCGGTATCGCGTTCCTCCCGTTCGACGAGGAGGCCCGGGCGATCGCGGTCGGGATGATCGAGGAGATCGCCGCCGAGGAGGGGCTGACCGTGCTCGGCTGGCGCGACGTTCCGGTCGATGTCGCCAACGCCGGGCCGAGCGCGCGTGCCGTCATGCCGTCCTTCAAGCAGCTCTTCGTCGCCTCACCGGGAGGCGAGCAGGGCCTGGCGCTGGACCGGCTGGCCTTCTGCCTGCGCAAGCGGGCCGAGCACGAAGTGGACGTCTACTTCCCCTCGCTCAGCTCACGGACCATCGTCTACAAGGGCATGCTGACCACGCCGCAGCTCGAACCCTTCTTCCCGGACCTCTCCGACCCCCGCTACCAGTCGGCGATCGCGCTGGTCCACTCGCGTTTCTCCACCAACACCTTCCCCTCCTGGCCGCTGGCGCACCCGTACCGGTACGTGGCGCACAACGGCGAGATCAACACGGTCAAGGGGAACCGGAACTGGATGCGCGCCCGCGAGGCCATGCTCGGCACCGGGCTGATCCCGGGCGACATGGCGCGGCTGTTCCCCATCTGCGACCCCGACGCCTCCGACACCGCCTCCTTCGACGAGTGCCTGGAGCTGCTGCACCTGGGCGGGCGCAGCCTGCCGCACGCGGTGCTGATGATGATCCCGGAGGCGTGGGAGAACCACACCGAGATGGACCCGGCGCGGCGGGCCTTCTACGAGTTCCACTCCACCCTGATGGAGGCGTGGGACGGCCCGGCGTCGATCACCTTCTCCGACGGCACCCTGGTCGGGGCCGTGCTGGACCGCAACGGCCTGCGCCCCGGCCGGTTCTGGGTCACCGCCGACGGCCTGGTCGTGCTGGCCTCCGAGGCGGGCGTCCTGGACATCCCCGCCGAGGACGTGGTCCGCAAGGGCAGGCTCCAGCCGGGCCGGATGTTCCTGATCGACACCGCCCGCGGCAAGATCATCGAGGACGACGAGGTCAAGGCGGAGCTGGCCGCCGAACTGCCGTACGAGGAGTGGCTGCACGCCGGGCTCGTACGGTTCGAGGAGCTGCCCGCGCGCGAGCGGCAGATCCCGACGCACGAGGCGCTGGTCAAGCGGCAGCAGACCTTCGGTTACACCGAGGAGGAGCTGCGGATCATCCTGTCGCCGATGGCGCGGACCGGCGGCGAGCCGCTCGGCTCGATGGGCACCGACACGCCCGTGGCGGTGCTGAGCGACCGGCCCCGGCTGCTGTTCGACTACTTCAGCCAGCTCTTCGCCCAGGTCACCAACCCGCCGCTGGACGCCATCCGCGAGGAGCTCGTCACCTCGCTGCAGTCCACCATCGGGCCCGAGGGCAACCTGCTGGAGCCCGGCTCGGCCTCGTGCCGCCGGCTGGTCCTGCCGTACCCGGTGATCGACAACGACGAGCTCGCGAAGATCATCCACATCAACGACGAGGGCGCGCTGCCCGGCTTCGCACCGCACGTCGTCTCCGGCCTCTACGAGGTCGCCGGTGGCGGCGAGGCGCTGCTCAACCGTCTTGAGGAGATCCGCGCCGAGGTCACCCAGGCCATCGCGGACGGCGCGCGGATCATCGTGCTGTCCGACCGGGGCTCGTCCGCGGCGCGCGCGCCGATCCCGGCGCTGATGCTCACCGGAGCGGTCCACCACCACCTGATCAGGGAGAAGACCCGCACCCGGGTCGGCCTGGTGATCGAGACCGGCGAGGCCAGGGAGTGCCACCACATGGCGCTGCTGATCGGCTACGGCGCCTCGGCGGTCAACCCCTACCTGGCCATCGAGACCGTCGAGGACATGATCGCCACCGGCGTGCTCGACCTCGACCCGCACAAGGCCGTGCGCAACCTGATCAAGGCGTACGGCAAGGGCGTCCTGAAGGTCATGTCCAAGATGGGCGTGTCCACCGTCGCCTCCTACACCGGCGCGCAGATCTTCGAGTCGCTCGGCCTCGGCCAGGACGTCATCGACACCTGCTTCGCCGGGACCACCTCGCGCCTCGGCGGCGTCGGCTTCGACGTGCTGGCCCGCGAGGTCGCCGAACGGCACGTCCGGGCCTACCCCCGGGTGGAGAACGCCCACCGGCGCCTGGCGGTCGGCGGGGAGTACCAGTGGCGGCGCGAGGGCGAGCCGCACCTGTTCAACCCCGAGACCGTCTTCAAACTCCAGCACGCCACGCGCACCCGCCGCTACGAGCTGTTCAAGGAGTACACCTCGCTGGTGGACTCCCAGTCCGAGCGGCTGATGACCCTGCGCGGCATGTTCCGGCTGCGGGACCGCGCCCCGGTGCCGATCGACGAGGTCGAGCCGGTGTCGGAGATCGTCAAGCGGTTCTCCACCGGGGCCATGTCCTACGGGTCGATCTCCATGGAGGCCCACGAGACGCTGGCCATCGCGATGAACCGGCTGGGCGGCAAGTCCAACACCGGTGAGGGCGGCGAGGACCCCGAGCGGCTCTACGACGCCGAGCGGCGCAGCGCGATCAAGCAGGTGGCCAGCGGCCGGTTCGGGGTGACCAGCGAGTACCTGGTCAACGCCACCGACCTGCAGATCAAGATGGCGCAGGGCGCCAAGCCCGGCGAGGGCGGCCAGCTTCCCGGTCACAAGGTCTACCCGTGGATCGCCAGGACCCGGCACTCCACCCCGGGCGTCGGCCTGATCTCGCCGCCGCCGCACCACGACATCTACTCCATCGAGGACCTCGCCCAGCTCATCCACGACCTGAAGAACGCCAACCCGGCCTCCCGCGTCCATGTGAAGCTGGTGGCGGAGGTCGGCGTCGGCACGGTCGCGGCGGGCGTGTCCAAGGCCCACGCCGACGTGGTGCTCATCTCCGGGCACGACGGCGGCACCGGCGCGTCGCCGCAGACCAGCATCAAGCACGCGGGCGCGCCCTGGGAGCTGGGCCTGGCCGAGACGCAGCAGACCCTGCTGCTGAACGGCCTGCGCGACCGGATCGTGGTGCAGGTGGACGGCCAGCTCAAGACCGGCCGCGACGTGGTCGTCGCCGCGCTCCTCGGCGCCGAGGAGTACGGCTTCGCCACCGCGCCCCTGGTGGTCTCCGGCTGCGTGATGATGCGCGTCTGCCACCTGGACACCTGCCCGGTCGGCGTGGCCACGCAGAACCCCGAGCTGCGCAAGCGGTTCAGCGGCAAGCCCGAGTTCGTGGTGAACTTCTTCGAGTTCATCGCGGAGGAGGTCCGTGAGCTGCTGGCCGAGCTGGGCTTCCGGTCCCTGGACGAGGCCATCGGGCACAGCGAGGTGCTGGACACCGAGGCCGCCGTGGACCACTGGAAGGCGGCCGGGCTGGACCTGTCGCCGATCCTGTACCGGCCGGAGATCCCGGCGAGCGCGGCGCTGCGCCGTACCCAGACGCAGGACCACGGCCTGGACCGGGCGCTGGACAACACGCTCATCCAGCTCGCCGAGGGCGCGCTGCGGCTGGGCGAGCGGGTCACCCTGCAACTGCCGATCCGCAACGTCAACCGCACGGTCGGCACCATGCTCGGCCACGAGGTCACCCGCCGGTACGGCGGCGCGGGCCTGCCCGACGACACCATCGACGTGTCGTTCACCGGCAGCGCGGGCAACTCCCTGGGGGCGTTCGTGCCCCGGGGCATCACGCTGCGCCTGACCGGAGACGCCAACGACTACCTCGGCAAGGGCCTTTCCGGCGGGCGGATCACGGTACGCCCGCACCCGGACGCGCCGTACGCCGCGGAGACGCAGGTCATCTCAGGAAACGTCGGCCTGTACGGCGCGACCTCGGGCGAGGTGTTCGTCCGAGGCGTGGTCGGCGAGCGGTTCTGCGTCCGCAACTCGGGCGCGACGGCCGTCGTGGAGGGCGTGGGCGACCACGCCTGCGAGTACATGACGGGCGGACGCGCCGTCATCCTCGGGCCCACCGGCCGCAACCTGGCCGCCGGCATGTCGGGCGGCGTGGCCTACGTGCTCGACCTCAACAGCGAGCGGGTCAACCGCGAGATGGTCGAGATCGAGGAGCCGACCGGCGCCGACGTCGAGTTCCTGCGCGAGATCGTGGAACGCCACCTGGCCGAGACCGGCTCCACTGTGGCGATGGCGCTGCTCGCCGACTGGGACGCCGCCCTCGGGCGGTTCGGCAAGATCATGCCCAAGGACTACAAGCGGGTGCTCGCCGCGCGGGCCGCCGCCGAGGCCGAGGGCCGTGACATCGACGAGGCGGTCATGACCGCCGCACACGGATAAGGGGGTTCGACGATGGCTGACCCGAAGGGGTTTCTCACGCACGAGCGCGAGCTGCCGCGCCGCCGCCCCGTGGACGTGCGGATCCGTGACTGGCGGGAGGTCTACGAGGACTTCCCCAAGCCCGCGCTCAACCGGCAGGCCGCCCGCTGCATGGACTGCGGCATCCCGTTCTGCCACAACGGCTGCCCGCTCGGGAACCTGATCCCCGAGTGGAACGACCTGGTGTACCGCGAGGACTGGCGCGACGCGATCGAGCGGCTGCACGCCACCAACAACTTCCCGGAGTTCACCGGGAGGCTGTGCCCCGCCCCGTGCGAGGCGGCGTGCGTGCTCGGCATCAACGCGGACCCGGTGGCGATCAAGCGGGTCGAGGTCGAGATCATCGACCGGGCCTTCGCCGAAGGCTGGGTCGTCCCGCAGCCGCCGCAGACCCGTACCGGCAAGACCGTCGCCGTGATCGGCTCCGGCCCCGCGGGCCTGGCCGCAGCCCAGCAGCTCACCAGGGCCGGGCACGACGTGGTGGTCTTCGAGCGGGCCGACCGGATCGGCGGGCTGCTGCGCTACGGCATCCCCGAGTTCAAGATGGAGAAGCGGCACCTGGACCGCCGGCTGGCGCAGATGCGCGCCGAGGGCACCGAGTTCCGCACCGGCGTCAACGTGGGCGTCGACATCACCGCCGCCGAGCTGCGGGAGCGGTTCGACGCGGTGGTGCTGGCGGGCGGCGCCACCGCCTGGCGCGACCTCACCGTGCCGGGCCGCGAGCTGGACGGCGTGCACCAGGCGATGGAGTACCTCCCCCCGGCCAACAAGGTCCAGGAGGGCGACTACGCCGTGTCGCCGATCTCGGCGGAGGGCAAGCACGTGGTGGTGATCGGCGGCGGCGACACCGGCGCCGACTGCATCGGCACCGCGGTCCGCCAGGGCGCCGCCTCGGTCACCCAGCTTGAGATCATGCCCAGGCCGCCGGAGTCGCGGCCGGGCGCCCAGCCATGGCCGACCTACCCACTGCTGTTCAAGATGGAGAGCGCCCACGAGGAGCTCGCCGAGCAGGGCGGCGACCGGGTCTACGCGGTGTCCACGACCGAGTTCGTGGGCGACGCGGAGGGCAGGGTCAGGGCGTTGCGGCTGGTCGAGGTCGAGGGGCCGCAGAACGGCTTCGCGCCCGTACCCGGCAGCGAGCGGGAGATCCCGGCCGACCTGGTCACCCTGGCGATGGGCTTCGTCGGCCCTGAGCGGGACGGCCTGCTCTCCGACCTGGCCGCGCACGCGGAGGACGCCGGGGCGTTCTTCGACGGCCGGGGCAACGTGGTTCGCGACAAGTCCTACATGTCGGGGGTAGAGGGCGTGTTCGTGGCCGGTGACATCGGCCGCGGCCAGTCCCTGATCGTCTGGGCGATCGCCGAGGGACGCTCGGCGGCCTCCGCCGTGGACCGGTTCCTCACGGGCAGCACCGCGCTCCCGGTGTCCATCCCGCCGACCGCCCGGCCGCTCGTCTGAGCCGCCGACACACCGTCGATCATGCACGTCCGCGCCGTTTCCCGGCCGGGCGTGCATGATCTTTGTTGGCGGCGGGGGGCCGTAGGGAATCCCCCCACTACGGCTGTTCAATTCGCGAAATGTCAGTCAAAAGCCTCATAAACCGCCACTGGATAGCGTCTAGGGTTGGATCCCTGGACAGAATGCTGGTGGATGCCGGCGCAGCGGGAGGGTGCATGAGACGGGGGAGCAGTCGCCTGGCCCGCGCGGCGGTCGCGGTGGCCGCCGGGCTCGCCGTAACGGTCGCGTCGGTGGGGGCGACCGGCGTGGCACCGGTGGGCGGCGCCTCGGGGGAGGCACAGGCCCGCCGTCCGTATCTGGTCTTCTACGCCGACGGCGCGCGGGCGGAGGCCGAGCGGGCCGTACGCGAGGCGGGCGGCGCGCTCCGGGCGCAGGGCGGCGATCCGCGCCTCGGCTACGTGGTGGCCGACGGAGCCGGCGGCTTCGCACGGGCCCTGAGCGGTAGCGACGCGGTCGTGGGGGTCTCCTCCAACCGCCGGATCGGCACGGCCAGGGGGATCCGCGCGGCAAGCGTGGCGCGTGCCGTCCCCGCGGTGGACAAGGACCTCGCCGGGCACGCCGACCTGACCGGCGCGATCGGCTCGGCCCCCGAACCGCTCGCCGACCGGCAGTGGGACATGAAGATGATCGGCGCGACCGCCGAGAAGTCCTACGCCGGCGCCCCCGGCGACAAGCGGGTGCTCGTCGGCGTGATCGACACCGGCGTGGACGGCAAGCACCCCGACATCGCGCCCAACTTCAATCGCGAGCTGAGCCGCAACTTCGTCGTGGACAAGCCCACCGACCCCAACGGCGAGAAGCTGGACGGGGCGTGCGAGCACACCGGCTGCAAGGACCCGGTGGACGTGGACGACGACGGGCACGGCACCCACGTGGCCAGCACCATCGCCTCGCCGATCAACGGCCTGGGCGTGGCGGGGGTCGCCCCCCGGGTGACCATCGTCAACGTGCGCGCCGGGCAGGACTCCGGGCTGTTCTTCCTCAAGCCCAGCCTGGACGCGCTCACCTACGCCGCCGACGCCGGCATCGACGTGGTCAACATGAGCTACTACATCGACCCGTGGCTGTTCAACTGCGAGGACAACCCGGCGGACTCCCCGGAGGAGCGGTTGGAGCAGCGGGGCATCATCGTCGGCATGCAGCGTGCGCTCGACTACGCGCGGGGCAAGGGCGTCACGCTGATCAGCGCGATCGGCAACGGCGCGACCGACCTGGGCAACCCCGAGCGCGACGCGACGAGCCCCGACTACCCGCTGGGCAAGGAGCGCACCCGGAAGATCGACAACTCCTGCCTGAACGTCCCCGCCGAGTCCAAGGGCGTCATCTCGGTCTCGGCGGTCGGCCCCGACAAGGTGAAGACGGGCTACTCCGACTACGGCATCGAGCAGACCGACCTGACCGCCCCCGGCGGCGACGCGACGGACGGCGACGCCACCAAGGGCATCCTGGCCGCCGCCCCAGAGAACGTGGTGCGCGCCCAGGGCCTGGTCGGCGCCGACGGGATGCCGAAGAGCTCCTCGGTGGTCCGCGACTGCAAGGGCGCGACCTGCGCCTACTACCAGTACCTGCAGGGCACCTCGATGGCCGCCCCGCACGCCACCGGTGTGGCCGCGATCCTGATCAGCCGGTTCGGCCGCGGGGGCCAGGGCGCCAAGGGCGGGGCGGACGGCCTGACCATGGACCCGGCGGAGGTCCAGCGGCTGCTCTACCAGACGGCGGTCCCGCTCGCCTGCCCCGTGCCCCGGCGGCACAGCTACCAGAACCAGAGCCACGAGTGCGAGGGCGATTCGGTGCGCAACGGCTTCTACGGCCGGGGGCTGGTGGACGCGGCCAACGCCGCGACCGTGAAGCCCTGACGGCCGAACTGAGTACGCGAGCGGATACGAGCCCCCCTGTGATGCATCTAACGTCGGATATATGGGGTACCGCATCCTGGCGGAGGTGACGATGGGCGTTCATCTCCTCGTGCTCATCTACCTGGCCCTGGGCGGATTCCTGGCCTGGCCGCGCCCCCTGCTGATCTGGCCGCACCTGGCGATGGCCGCCTGGGGCCTGGCCTCGATCAGCACGCCCCTGGAGTGCCCGCTGACCGTCCTGGAGAACTGGGCCAGGCACCGCGCAGGACTGGCGGGCCTGCGCCCCGGCGGGTTCATCGACACCTACCTCAAGGGAGTCATCTATCCCGAGGAGTACACGACCCTCGTCAGATGGGTCGTCGTGGCGCTCATCCTGACGTCGTGGACGGGGCTCGTCATGCGCCGCCGCGCCGGGCACCGGAGGGCTCGCGGTGAGTCGTGCCAGGTCGAGTGACGTCACCGGGTTTTTCCGGCCCGCTATCGCCATCGTCATCACCAAGTGGTCTGTACCAATTAAAGTAGTCGTGTGACTCGTCGCGCAAAGATCGTCTGCACCCTAGGTCCCGCCACATCCTCCCCCGAGCGCATTCGCGAACTGGTCGCATCGGGCATGGACGTCGCGCGGTTCAACCTCAGCCATGGCACCCACGAGCTGCACAAGGAGATCTACGACAGGGTGCGGGAGACCGCGGCCGACCTCGGCCGCGGCGTCGGCCTGCTCGCCGACCTCCAGGGGCCGAAGATCAGAGTGGGCACCTTCGAGGAAGGACCGGTCCGGCTCGGCTTCGGTGACGTCTTCGCCATCACCACCGAGCAGGTCCCCGGCGACCGCCAGCAGGTCTCCACCACCTACGCGGGGCTGCCCAACGACGTCAGGGCCGGAGACACCGTGCTCGTCGACGACGGCCGGCTGGTGCTGGAGGTGACCCGGGTCGACGGCCCGCGCGTCACCACCCGCGTGGTCGTCGGCGGCATGATCTCCGACAACAAGGGCCTCAACCTCCCCGGCGTCAACGTCAGCGCCCCCGCCCTCACCGACAAGGACGAGGCCGACCTGCGCTGGGCGCTGCGCACCGGCTTCGACATGATCGCGCTGTCCTTCGTGCGGCGCCCGTCCGACGCGCACGTGGTGCGCAACATCATGGAGCAGGAGGCCGTCCGGCTGCCGCTGCTCGCCAAGATCGAGAAGCCGCAGGCCGTCGACCGGCTCCCGGAGATCGTCGAGGAGTTCGACGGCATCATGGTCGCCCGTGGCGACCTCGGCGTCGAACTGCCCCTCGAAGACGTGCCGATCGTGCAGAAGCGGGCCATCGAGCTGTGCCGCGAGAAGGCGCGGCCGGTGATCGTGGCCACCCAGATGCTCGACTCGATGATGCACTCGCCGCGGCCCACCCGCGCCGAGGCGTCCGACGTCGCCAACGCCGTCATGGACGGCGCCGACGCGGTGATGCTCTCCGGCGAGACCTCGGTCGGCAACTACCCCATCGAGTCGGTCCAGACCATGGACCGCATCGCCTGCGCCGCCGAGCGCGCCTCGCTGCACGCCACGCACACCCTGGAGCGCATGCCCGAGACCACCGGCGGGGCCATCGCCCGTGCGGCGGCCGAGGTCGGCGCCATCGTCGGGGCCAAGGTCCTGGTGGCCTTCACCATGTCGGGCGAGACCGCGCGGCGGCTGGCCCGCTACCGCTCGCCGATCCCGCTGGTGGCCTTCACCTCCGCCCCGCACGTCCGCGGCCAGCTCTCGCTGACCTGGGGCGTGGAGACCTTCCACGTGCCGTTCGTCCACCACACCGACGACATGGTCCGCCAGGTCGAGTCGTCGCTGCTCAACCTCGGCCGCTGTGAGAAGGGCGACAAGGTCGTCATCGTGGCGGGGTCCCCGCCCGGCACCCACGGCTCGACCAACGCGCTTCGGGTCCACACCATCGGGTCGGCCGTCTCTCACCCCAGCTAGCGTTCTCCTCCGCGCGCGGCCCCGGTCTTGAACGGGGCCGCGAGGGGAGTCCGCGTTTTCCGCGCATAATCACTCCGCCTCGTCCGAGGGCGGCGACGGCGCGGAGATTTGCGGCGTTCACCGAATTCTTCATGCCTGCCGTCCGGTATTTCGCGGCCGAACTCGGCTGCCGCGTGACTCCTTTCGGCGTGAGACCGAAACGGCGTCACCAGGAGACCGGAACGCCCTCCCGCCTGCCCCGCGACCGCGCCGACGCATTCGGATGCGCATCGATGGGATACCGATTTCGTCACCGCCGATGCCGTCGCGCGGCGCGGCGCGAGCGGTTCCGTGAACCCGTCCGGACGGCCGTGCGAGGGGCCTCGGACGGGGCATTCCATCAACCGGCGGTCAAGGCCGTTTTCGGGCCGGAGCGGGCCCGAGATGGTGGCGCAATCAGGCTCATATCACCAGGTCATCGGCCATATAAGCAAAAACCGCCCGGCCTGTGCGGCCGGGCGGCGAGAAGGTGCCCCGGGTGGGATTCGAACCCACACTTTACGGGTTTTGAATCCGCTCTCTCTGCCAATTGGAGTACCGGGGCATCAATTCGGGCGAATGGGAAACGCCCGCTGTTGATCGTGTGGCTAACATCCAGGTTGATCGGCGGGAGCCCGTCAGCGTGGTCCTAGCGTACCGGACGTCGGTACCCTTCTGGTCGTGAGTACGCAGCGGCGAGTGGTGATTGCGGAGGACGAGGCCCTGATCCGCCTCGATCTCAAGGAGATGCTGGAAGAGGACGGCTACGCCGTCGTGGGGGAGGCCGGGGATGGGGAGACCGCGGTCAAGCTCGCCCTGGAGTTGCGCCCGGACCTGGTGATCCTCGACGTGAAGATGCCCATCCTCGACGGCATCTCCGCCGCCGAGCGCATCGTCTCGGAACGGGTGGCGCCGTGCCTGATCTTGACCGCGTTCTCGCAGCGGGATCTGGTGGAGCGGGCGCGCGACGCCGGGGCGATGGCCTACCTGGTCAAGCCGTTCACCAAGTCCGACCTGGTGCCGGCGATCGAGATGGCGGTCAGCAGGCACGACGAGATCAAGGCGCTGGAACGCGAGGTCGGCACGCTGTCCGACCGCCTGGAGACCCGCAAGCTGGTCGAGCGGGCCAAGGGCCTGCTGATGGCCCAGCACGGCTGGAGCGAACCGCAGGCGTTCAGGTGGATCCAGAAGGCGTCCATGGACCGGCGGCTGAGCATGCGCCAGGTCGCCCAGGTCGTCGTGGACGAGGGCACCGCCAAGCCCGCCGACGAGGCCGGCGACAAGCCCGCGGAGTCCTGAGCGGCCGGGGGCGTCACTCGCCCCGGCACGTCTCCCGGACCAACAGGTCGAGCCGCTGCCGCAGGTCGGGGGTCACCGCGAACTCCAGATACTGCGGTTCGAGACCGGTGATCCCCACCCAGGCCGGGAAGGCGTAGGGCTTCTTGGCGTCGGCGAGCGTGTGCGCCGAGCAGTTCGGCGCGGTGAAGCGGACCGGCACGTCCACGCGTGCCCGGCCCGCCGCGAGGATGGCCAGCGGCTTGCCGTCCGCCTTGGCCGGGGCGAGCCCGAAGACCACGCTCCCGGCGATGTCCTGCAGGGTGACCTCCCCGGCCGCGCCCTTGCGCTCCACGACGACGACGCCGGTGAGCGCGTCGCCCTCACGGGTCCAGCGCTCGCCGAGGCGCACGTCCACCGAGCGGCGGACCAGCGACGCGCCGCAGTCCAGGCGCACCAGCCGGGTCAGCAGCGGATCGGGGTGGGGGAGCGGCAGCCTGATCTGCCGGGCGCCGCCCGCCTCCCTGATCCACGCCAGGGCGTGGGCCGGGCCGGGCACGGGGACGGCCGTGGCGCCCTCGCAGGTGGCGGTGCCGTACGGGATGCGCAGGTCCACCCGGGGGGTGGTCCTGACCAGCGTGTCCACCGGCTCGGGCGGCAGGACGGGCAGCGGCGGCGCGACGAGCTGGATCCGCTCGATGTGGACGGGCTCGGGGCCGGGGTTGCGCACCGCCACGGAGAGCACGTGTTTGGCCTCGTCGATGCGGGCCTGCTGCAGTGTCGCGGTGAGCGGGGGCACAGGTCGTCCGCCGTTCGTCTCGCCGCCCTGGGCAGTAAGCGCGCCGCATGAGGTGGCCGCCGCCGCGACCGTGAGAGCGAGGGCCGCTGGGCTGTTGAGGAGGGAGCGGGCGCGGCGCGTGCGCCGGGCTCGGGGGCTGGAGGCGGCGGGGCCGGTCACGATCGGCACCATAGCCGGTTGATCGTGATTACATAACCCGACACATGGGAAAGTATCGCGTTATAGGGCATTATTGGGCCTCAGTGGCGGGGCCCGCGACAGAGCAGTGAATGACCACGGACGGCCGACGAAGGCGGACCGGCGCGGACCCCGGTGCGGGTAGATCGCCATCGCTTCCGACATCTGAGACGCGGTAGTCACAAGGTGAGACGTTGGCAACGCTCGGTTGCGCGTTGTTACACGTCACGCCGATATTGCCGGTACCGCGCCCGGTAAGTTGAGGAGTGATTACGACTCCGCATCCAAGTGTCCTCAGTTCAGGCGGATCTATGGCTTGCGGGCCACACGGTTTTATACGTTTCCGTCATTCGATCGGGACGGGTCGGCAGCGCTGACATATCCCGGCCTGGATGAAGGAGATGCTTCATGATCCGCATTGCCCCCGTCGGGCGCGTGCTGGCCGTCGCAGCGGCCGCCAGTCTCGCCCTGACGGCCTGCGGCGGCGGCGACAACGCTGCCGCGCCGGCCGACACTACGTCCGCGGTGCCATCGACGTCCGCGGCGCAGGCCAAGGGCGACGGCACGCTTACCATCGGAACTCTGCTACCGCAGACGGGTGACCTGGCGTTCCTCGGACCACCGGAGTTCGCCGGCGTGGACCTCGCCATTGAGGAGATCAACGCCGCCGGCGGCGTCCTCGGCAAGCCCGTGGCCAAGATTCACACCGACTCCGGTGACGCGAAGACCGACATCGCCTCGCAGTCCGTTGACAAGCTGCTCCAGCAGAAGGCCGATGCCATCGTTGGCGCCGCCTCCTCCGGAGTGTCGTTCACGGTCATTGACAAGATCGTGAACGCTGGCGTGATCCACTTCTCGCCTGCCAACACTTCGCCCGATTTCACGACCTACAACGACAAGGGGCTGTACTTCCGTACGGCGCCTTCCGACGTCCTGCAGGGTCGCGTGCTCGGTGACCTGATCATCTCGGACGGCAGCGACCAGGTCGCGATCCTCAACCGCCAGGACTCCTACGGCACCGGCCTCGCCAACGAGGTCGAGCGGGCCGTGACCGGTGGCGGCGGCGAGATCACCGACAAGATCGCCTACGACCCGGGTGCGGCGGACTTCTCCGCCGACGTCGCCAAGCTCAAGGCGAAGAGCCCCAAGGCGCTGGCGCTGATCTCGTTCGACGAGGCCAAGAAGATCATCCCTGAGCTGAAGAAGCAGGGGCTGGGCCCGGACAAGATCAAGATCTACTTCGTGGACGGCAACCTCGCGGACTACTCGAAGGACTTCCCGAAGGGCACCCTGACCGGCGTCAAGGGCACCCAGCCCGGCGCGGAGGTCAAGGACGACCTGAAGGCGAAGCTCCTCAAGGTCAACCCCGACCTGAAGGACTTCAACTACGGTCCCGAGTCGTACGACGCCACGATCCTGCTGGCGCTGGCCGCCGAGGCCGCCAAGAGCGACGTGGGCACCGACGTGGCCGCCAAGCTCGTCGAGGTCAGCAAGGGCGGCGAGAAGTGCGACAGCTTCCAGAAGTGCGCCGAGCTGCTGAAGGCCGGTTCTGACATCGACTACGACGGCGTCAGCGGCCCGATCGAGTTCAGCGACGCGGGCGACCCGTCCGAGGCCACGATCGGCATCTTCCAGTACGACGACAGCAACACCCACAAGAACGTGGGCTTCCAGACCGGAAAGGTCGCCGGCTGATTCGCCGGAAGCTCCACGCCGCCTAGGGACACCCCCGAAGCGATCGCGAACCCCAAGGGCCCCGGCCACCGGCCGGGGCCCTTGCCCTGTTCCGGAGCCGCCGCCGCCGTCGTCGTCCATGACGATCGTCACAGGCTGTTCGGCGCGCGCAGCGTGGAGCCGGGGGAGTCCTCTCCATCGGCTCCTGTGGTCCGTGTCCGGGCGTACGGCCTCTTCGGCGGGGTGAAGGTCAGCCGCGCGTGACCCGGGTCCTGGGGGCGGGTCAGGGCTTGGGGCAGGTGCGTCGTACGCCCTGGGCGGCCGAGCGGTACTGCTTCAGCAGGCGGAGCTGCTCCTCGCGGGGGGTGGCGGCCGGGCTCAGGCCGTCGGTGGCGTCCCGGAGGGGAACCTCGAATCTGCGGGCCCGTTCAGGCAGGCGGGGGCCGTACTCGCGGACCACGCCCTCGACGTAGGCCAGCCGTCCTCTGACCGCCGCGTCGAAGTTCTGCCGTCGCTCCTCGCCCGCCGGTTCGAGCACCGAGTCGGCGAAGCCGATCGCGGAGACGACGCGGGCGCAGGGGTCGTCGGCCGGATCGGCGCCGACCATGTAGGGGCCGTTCGTGGGGTCTCTCGTAGGGCTCTGTACGGCGCTCAGCGGCCCGGACGGCCCTCGGTGGGACCGGCCCGCCGAACAGGCGGCGAGGAGCGGCAGGGTCGCGCTGAGGCAGATGACGGCCATGGCGGTGGTACGCATGATCACCATGGTCCGCCGACGAGCCCGATGACCGGAAGCCCCCGGGTGAGCCGAAACGGCGAAAGGCCCCGTGAACGCGACAGGCGTTCACGGGGCCGTCGTGCCGGGGACCGCTCAGGCCCGGGCCAGGGTGCCCAGGTAGAGCTCGATCACCTTCGGGTCGTTGATCAGTTGCCGCCCGGTGGCCGTGTAGGCGTTGCGGCCCTGGTCCAGGACGTAGCCCCGGTCGCAGATCTGCAGACACCGGCGGGCGTTCTGCTCCACCATGATCACCGTGACGCCGGCCCGGTTGATCTGCTGGGCGCGGATGAACACCTGGTCCTGCAGCTTGGGCGACAGCCCCGCGGAGGGCTCGTCGAGCAGCAGCACCGACGGTTCTGTCATCAGCGCCCTGGCCATGGCGACCATCTGCCGCTCGCCGCCGGACAGCGAGCCCGCCCGCTGCTTGCGGCGCTCCTTGAGCGCGGGGAACAGCTCGGCGACGAACTCGAACCGCTCCTTGAACTTCTTGGGCGCCTGGAACGCGCCCATCTCCAGGTTCTCCTCGATGGTCAGGCTCGGGAACACGTTGTTGGTCTGCGGCACGTAGCCCACGCCCCGCGCGACGAGCGCGTGGGCCTTGAGCCGGGTGATGTTCTCGCCCTTCAGCGTCACCGTGCCGGTGCGCACCTCGACCAGCCCGAACATGGCCTTGAGCAGCGTGGACTTGCCCGCGCCGTTGGGGCCGATGATGCCGATCAGCTCGCCCTGTCCCACGTAGAGGTCGCACCCGTTGAGGATGTTCACCCCCGGGACGTATCCGGCGAAGAGCTCGTCGCACCGCAGCACCGCGTCCTTGGCGGCCTCGACGTGCGCGCTGCGGTCGGTGACGGCCGCAGCCGACTTGTCGTGGGCGTCCTCCGCCCGGGTGAGCGGCTGTCCGTTCGCCTCGGTCACCGGCCTGCTCCTTCCTGAGCGGGGGCGTCCTCGCCGGGCGCGGGGGCGTCCTTGCCGTCGGCGGCGGGCTCCTGAACGGGGGCCCCCTCCTCCAGCTCCGCCTCGGCCTCGGCGAGCTGCCGCTCCTCTTCCTCGGCGGACAGCGGCGTGTCGTGGTGCGCGCCCAGGTAGGCGTCCACCACTCGCGGGTCGGACATGATCGTGTCGGGCGGGCCCTCGGCGATCACCGAGCCCTGGGCCATCACGATGACCCAGTCGCTGATGTCACGGACCATGTCCATGTCGTGTTCCACGAACAGCACCGTCATGCCCTGCTCGCGCAGGTCCTTGACGTGCCCGAGGAGCGACTGGGTCAGCGCGGGGTTGACGCCCGCCATGGGCTCGTCGAGCATGACCAGTTCGGGCTTGACCATCAGCGCGCGCGCCATCTCCAGCAGCTTGCGCTGCCCGCCGGACAGGCTTCCTGCGAAGTCGCCGCGCTTGGCGTCGAGCTTGAACCGCTTGAGCAGTTCCTCGGCCCGCTCGGTGATCTCGTCTTCCTGGCCCCGCCACAGGGCGGGGATGAGGGCACGCAGGAAGCCCTCGCCGATCTGGCCCTGCGCGCCCAGCCGCATGTTCTCCAGGACCGTCAGCTTGGACAGCGCCTTGGTGAGCTGGAAGGTGCGGACCATCCCGATTCTGGCGATCTTGTGCGCGGCGACGCCGTTCATCCGGCGGCCGTTGAAGGTCCACTCGCCGGAATCGGCGGTGTCGAACCCGGTGAGCTGGTTGAAGAACGTGGTCTTGCCTGCGCCGTTGGGGCCGATCAGCGCGGTGATCGACCCGCGCTGGATCTCGACGTGCTCGACGTTGACCGCGGTGAGGCCGCCGAAGCGCCGCACCACGTTGTCCACGATCAGGATCGGGTCGGGTTTGGCCACGCCCGGTTCGGTGGCCAGCCCGGCGAGGGCGGCCACGGCTCCGGATCTGCGGTTTCCCGCGGGGGCTTCTGCCGTACGGCCGGCGGCGGCGTCCGCCGTCCCGCCCGCTGCGGCTTCGTCAGCGTGCATCTAGCGCGATCTCCCTCTTGTCGCCGAAGATGCCTTGCGGCCGGAAGATGAGCAGCAGCATCAGCCCGAGACCGACCAGCATGAACCTGATGGCTCCGACCTGGTTGACGGCGAGGAAGGTGATGACGCCGGAACCGACGGCCTCCTCCAACCCGGTCGTGATCAGGATAAGCAACGCCCAGAAGAGCGCCGCGCCGACCACGGGCCCGAGGATCCGCGCGGCGCCGCCCAGGATGAGCACGGTGTACGCGTAGAACGTCAGCTCCGTGCTGAACAGGTCGGGCTGCACGGCGGCGCGGCTCAGCGCGAAGATGAAGCCGGCCAGCGAGCCGATGACGCCGCCCAGGACCAGCGACTGCATCTTGTAGGAGAAGACGTTCTTGCCGAGGCTGCGCACGGCGTCCTCGTCCTCGCGGATGGCCTTGAGCACACGGCCCCACGGGCTCTTCATGAGCAGATAGATCACGAAGCAGGACGCCGCGACGAGGACCCATCCGACGGTGAGCACCCACATCGTGCGGTGGTCGAAGCCGATGATCGAGCCCAGCTCGTACTGCCCGGCGGGGTAGGGGTTGAGCGCGTAGAAGGAGTCCGAGAAGCCCTGCAGGCCGTCGGTGCCGCCGAAGGTGCCCTCCAGCGCGACGGCGCGGACCACCAGACGGACGATCTCGGCCGCGGCGATGGTGACGATGGCCAGGTAGTCGGCGCGCAGCCGCAGCGTCGGGATGCCGAGCAGCAGCGCGAGGATCACGGCGAGCAGCAGGCCGATGCCGACGCCCAGGAAGAACGGCAGCCCGAAGGTGGAGACCGTCACGGCGATGGCGTAGGCGCCCACGGCGAGGAAGGCGGCCTGGCCGAAGTTGAGCAGGCCGGTGTAGCCGAAGTGCACGTTCAGGCCGATCGCGGCGAGCGCGTAGATCACGGCCTCGGTGCCGATGCCGGCTTCGACGGCGCGGCTGATGATGAGAGTCCAGTCCATGTCGTGGCCCCTAACCGATCCGCTCGCGGCGGCCGAGGATGCCCTGCGGCCTGATGAGGAGCACGATGATGAGGACCACCAGCGCGCCGACCGTCTTCATCTCCGGGGGGATCCACAGCGTGGAGACCTGGATGAAGACGCCCACGACCAGGGAGCCCACCAGGGCGCCGAAGGCCGTGCCGAGACCGCCGAGGGTGACGCCCGCGAACATCAGCAGCAGCACCTGCAGACCCATCTGGTAAGTGAGGTTCTGCGTCACGCCGAGCAGGATTCCTGCGAGCGCGGCGGTGGCCGTGCCGGCCGCCCACACGATTCGGACGACCCGGTCCACGTTGATGCCCGATGAGGCGGCGAGGGCGGGGTTGTCGGCGACGGCGCGCGTCGCCTTCCCGATACGGGTGTAGATCAGGGCGAGCCCGATGGCGATCAGGACGGCGATCTCGATGCCCATCGCGACCAGGCTCTTCGGCGTGGCGAAGATGGGGCCGATCTGGATGCCCTCCTGGGCCACGTACTGTTCGTACGGCCGGCCCTGCCCGCCGAAGATGAACAGCAGCAGGTATCGCAGGAAGATCGCCAGGCCGATGGAGACGATCATCATGGAGATGAGGCCGGTCTTACGTCGCCGGAGCACGCCCCAGAAGTAGCGGTCCTGGGCGTAGCCGAAGCCCGCCGCCAGGATCACCGCCAGGGGGGCGGCGATGAGAAGGTGGAGCCCGACCCAGGCGTTGAGCACGAACGCGAGGAACGCGCCGACTGTGAGCAGCTCGCCGTGGGCGAAGTTGGTCAGGCCCGTCGTCCCGAAGATCAGGGAGAGGCCCACCGCGCCCAGCGCGATGATCAGGCCGAGGCTCAGCCCTTCGAAGCCGAGCTGGGCCACCCGGGTCCAGTACTGGGCCGACTCGCTGGGCGGGGCTTCGGCGCCCTGGTCGCCCTGCTGGCCGCCGCCCGCCGGGACGAGAGCGAAGAGAACGTTCCGCTCATTGCCCTCGAAGACCTTGACGGTCAGTGATCCCTTGTCCTTGAACTTGAGCGCGACTCCCTGCGGGAGCGTCGACTGATCCAGGGTGACCTTGTAGGTGCCTGCCTTGGGAACGGGGATCGCCCATTCGCCCTTGGCATCGGTGGTGTCGTCGCCGACGGAGGCGCCGCCTTCGTCGACGACGCTGATTTTCACACCGTTCACTGGCTGACTCTGATTTCTGAGTGTCCCCTTCAGGCCCTCGCCCTCTGCCCACGCCGAGGTGGTGGAGGACGTGAGCAGGAAGATGAGTCCGCCCAGGAACGCCGTGAACGCGATCACGGCTCTGCGCAATGGTGCTCCCTAATGAGGTCGTGGTGGAGGTTGTGCCCCCATCCCGGCACGCCACATCGCAAGAATGAGGTGCAATGCTGGGCCGGAGCTTAGCTCTGGGCCGCCCGGTAAGGGGCCGTTCGTCACCAATCGGTGACCAGGGTGTTTCTTCGGCGTGAGGAAAAATCGACCAGGTCAGAGCATATTTACTGAACATGTGAAGCCCGACAGTGCCGTCTTGGGCTTTGAGTGATTACGCCTTTTCGGCTCGGCTCGATCGCCCTGGTCAGGAAGGTGCGTGGACGGAGTCTCATCCCGTCTCACGTACCCCAACGGGCCCATAGGTGGCAAAATCCGCAAAACGGGCGACAGGTCTCCCTTTGCGCATCACCCCCTCGGCTCGCTACCGTGGGGTCAACGGAGCCCGGGGGCCGCTGAGTAGACAACGTGCAGGGCGGGGAAGCCCATCGCGGCACCAAAGGCACCCCCGGGCCCACCATCCTCCGTTATGCGGCCTCGCCAGGGCCCCGCCGGCGCGGTGTGGGCAGCGTCAAGGGCGGCCCCGCGAAGTTCCGAGCTCGGGTTTTCTGTCCTACCGTGCGGCTAGGCTGCGTGATGTGCCGAAGACAGATGTGACCCCCACGTCCCCTTGCCTGATGCTGCTCGACGGGCATTCACTGGCCTACCGGGCGTTCTACGCCCTGAAAGAGGCCAACCTCGTCACGACCGACGGTCAGCACACCGAGGCGGTATACGGGTTCACCTCCATGCTGGTCAACGCGTTGCGCGATGAGCGGCCGAGCCACGTGGCGGTCTGCTTCGACCGGTCCGAGCCGACCTTCAGGCACGAGCAGTACGCCGAGTACAAGGCCAACCGCAGCGAGACCCCGGAAGACTTCCGCGGCCAGGTCAGTCTGATCTTCGAGGTGCTCGACACCCTCGGGGTGCCGCGCATGTCCCAGGCCGGCTTCGAGGCCGACGACCTGATCGCCACCCTGGCCACCAAGGCCGCCGACGAGGGCATGAACGTCCTGATCGTCACCGGCGACCGTGACGCGCTCCAGCTCGTGAACGAGCGGATCACCGTCCTGATGACCCGCCGGGGGATCAGCGACATGACGCGCTTCACCCCCGAGGCCGTCCTGGAGAAGTACGAGCTGACCCCGGTGCAGTACCCCGACTTCGCCGCCATCCGGGGCGACTCCAGCGACAACCTCAAGAACATCCCGGGCGTGGGCGAGAAGACCGCCGCCAAGTGGATCCGCGAGTACGGCTCCCTTTCGGAGCTGGTCGACCGCGTCGACGAGGTCAAGGGCAAGGTCGGCGAGAAGCTGCGCGACCACCTCGACCAGGTGCTGCTCAACCGCCGCCTGACCGAGCTGAAGCGCGATGTCCCGGTCGGCGCCGAGGTCGGCACGCTGACCATGGGCGTCTTCGACCGCGACGGCATCCACAAGCTCCTCGACACCCTGCAGATCCGCGGCGAGCTGCGCGAGCGGCTGTTCGCCACGCTCGGCCAGACGCAGGCCGAGGCCGACGAGGGGTTCGAGGTCGAGCTGGCCCTTCCCGGCCCCGACGAGCTGGGCGCCTGGCTGGCCGACATGCCCGAGGGGCGCGCCGGGGTCGAGTTCCGCGGCTCCTACGGCAGCGGCACCGGCCGCATCGACGCCGTCGCCATCGCCTCGCCGTCCGGCGCGGCGGCCTACATCGATCCGGCCGCGCTCACCGAGGCCGACGAGCGGGCGCTGCGCGAATGGCTCGCCGACCCCGCGCGGCCCAAGGCCGTCCACGACGCCAAGGGCCCGATCCTGGCGCTGTGGGCCCAGGGCATGGAGCTGCGCGGGCTCACCTGCGACACCGCGCTCGCCGCCTACCTGGCCACTCCCGGCCAGCGCGAGTTCAAGCTCGACGACCTGGCCGTGCGCTACCTGTCGCGCGAGCTGCGCGCCGAGGCCCGCCCCGACGGCCAGGGCACGCTGTTCGACACCGACGGCGAGGAGGGCGACGACGTCGAGGCGCGCGACCTCGCGCTGCGCGCCCAGGCGGTCCGGGAACTGGCCGACGGGCTGGAGGAGTTCCTCTCCTCGCGCGGCGGCACCCACCTGATGACCGACGTCGAGCTGCCGCTGATCACCGTGCTGGCCGAGATGGAGCGCGCGGGCATCGCCGCCGACCACGAGCACTTCGCCGCGCAGGAGGCCCAGTTCGGCGCCGCGGTGAAGCAGGCCGTCGAGGAGGCGCACCGGGTGGTCGGCGAGCAGTTCAACCTGGGCTCGCCCAAGCAGCTCCAGGAGATCCTGTTCGGCAAGCTCAACCTGCCCAAGACCAAGCGCACCAAGACCGGTTACAGCACCGACGCCGACCAACTCGCCTGGCTGGCCACGCAGACCGAGCACGAGCTGCCGACGATCATGCTGCGGCACCGTGACCAGACCAAGCTGCGGGTCACCGTCGAGGGGCTGATCAAGGAGATCGGCGACGACGGGCGCATCCACACCACGTTCAACCAGATCATCGCGGCCACCGGGCGGCTCAGCTCGGAGAAGCCCAACCTGCAGAACATCCCGATCCGCACCAGCGAGGGCCGGCGCATCCGCCAGGGCTTCACGGTGGGCGAGGGCTACGAGACCCTGCTGACCGCCGACTACAGCCAGATCGAGCTGCGGATCATGGCCCACCTGTCCGGCGACGAGTCGCTGATCGCCGCCTTCGAGTCGGGCCACGACTTCCACCAGGCCACCGCCGCCCGCGTGTTCGACCTGCCGCCCGAGCAGGTCGACGGCGAGCTGCGGGCGCGGATCAAGGCGATGAACTACGGCCTGGCCTACGGGCTGTCCGACTTCGGGCTGTCCGGCCAGCTCAACATCCCGGTGGCCGAGGCGCGTGCGCTGAAGGACGAGTACTTCGAGGAGTTCGGCGGGGTCCGCGACTTCCTGCAGGCCATCGTGGCCCAGGCCCGTGGCGACGGCTACACCGAGACCATCATGGGCCGCCGCCGCTACCTCCCCGACCTGACCAGCGACAACCGCCAGCGGCGCGAGATGGCCGAGCGGATGGCCCTCAACGCGCCGATCCAGGGGTCGGCCGCCGACATCATCAAGGTCGCGATGCTCAACGTGCGCCGCGCGATGGGCGAGGAGGGCCTGCGCTCGCGGATGCTGCTCCAGGTCCACGACGAACTCGTCTTCGAGGTCGTCCCGGGCGAGCTGGAGCGGGTCCGCCAGGTGGTCACCGAGCAGATGTGCACGGCCTACCTGCTGCGCGTGCCGCTCGACGTCTCCATCGGGGTCGGCCGCACCTGGGAGGACGCGGGCCACTGACCCTGCCCGGCGGGGGCCGGGCCCTGGGGGGTTTGTCCGGTTTCGCGCGCATGGCGGGGGAACGTTCTACTGTGGTGATCGGTTCATGTCCGATCGGCACGGGAGAGGTGTGCGCAGTCCGGCCTTCGTCACGCGAACAGTGGCCGTCGCCAATGTCATCGTGGTCACGGCCGCGCTGATGGCCCTGTGGCTGATTCCCGACCCTCCAGACCCCGATCCCCCCACCAGGCGGCCGGCCGGCCCGCCCTCGGTCGCCGCCACGGTGACCCCGAAGCCCGCGGAGACGCCCGCCGAGCCCGAGCGGTGGCGGTTCCCGCCGCCGATCGTCGCCACGCCCGAGTCCGCGCGGACGGTCCGGGCCAACGAGGCGGGCCTGGTGCCGGTGCTGATGTACCACCGGATCCTCAAGAAGCGGATCGCCTCCATCGACCGCACCCCGGCAGACGTCCGCGACGAGCTGGAGCGCCTGGCCGAGCAGCGGTACGTCCCGGTCACCGCGAGTGAGTTCGTGGACGGCCGGATCGACATCCCGGCGGGCACCCATCCGGTGGTGCTGACCTTCGACGACGGTCACGAGAGCCACTTCGCCCTCGGGGCGGACGGCATGCCCGCGAAGGACACCGCCGTGCGGATCATCTACGACGTTGCCCAGAAATACCCAGACTTTCGGCCTGTCGCTACCTTCTGGGTGAACCGGGAGCCCTTCGGGCTGCGCGACAAGGCCGAGCAGCAGCGGGCCGTGCGCTGGCTGACCGAGCGCGGCTTCGAGGTGGGCAACCACACCTGGGGGCATCCCAGCCTGACCGCGATGTCGCGCAAGCGGGCCAGGGAGCAGATCGTCCGGGGCGAGCGGATGCTGCGGCAGCTCGGGGTGACCTCCTTCAAGACCTTCGCGCTGCCGTACGGGGCGCGGCCGGGAGGCAAGACCTCCTACAAGGGCGAGTGGGACGGCACCAAGTACGACTATCGCGGGGTCTTCTTCGCGGGGGCGGAGCCTTCGCGCTCGCCGTACGATAAGGAGTTCGACCGCACCCGGATCCAGCGCGTCCAGAGCAACGGCAAGAAGGGTGAGTGCCGTCGCTGGTGCTCCAAATATTGGCTCGAATGGCTGGGCAAGCGGCCGGGCGAGCGGTATACGTCCGACGGTGACCCGGGGCGGATATCCGTACCGAAGAAACTTCGCGGTAATATCGCGGTCAAGGGGAGCCAGCAGGTCAACGCCTACTAGGCGGGGCCGTGCGGGGGTATGCGACCCAAGGTGTCTTCCGTCTCCGGATTGACCAGGCTGCTCACGTCTCATATGCTGATCGCTGCGCTGTGGGCTCGCGCGCGCCTCAGACGGAGCGGGCTCGCGCTCGACGATGTCGATCAACGATTCCTCGGGTTGAAGTGAGGGCCTGCCGCGCGCTAGCCACACATCGACATCTGTCCGCGTTCGGAGCAATTCCACACATGACGAGCAGCACTGAGGCCACCTCGAGCACCCCGCAGGTAGCGGTCAACGACATCGGTTCCGAAGAGGCCTTCCTCGCCGCGATCGACGAGACCATCAAGTACTTCAACGACGGTGACATCGTCGAAGGCACCGTTGTCAAGGTCGATCGAGACGAGGTCTTGCTCGACATCGGTTACAAGACCGAGGGAGTCATCCCCTCCCGTGAGCTCTCGATCAAGCACGATGTCGATCCGGCCGAGGTCGTCGAGGTAGGCGAGCACGTAGAGGCCCTTGTCCTGCAGAAGGAGGACAAGGAAGGCCGTCTGATCCTCTCCAAGAAGCGCGCCCAGTACGAGCGCGCCTGGGGCACGATCGAGAAGATCAAGGACGAGGACGGCATCGTCACCGGCACGGTCATCGAGGTCGTCAAGGGCGGCCTCATCCTCGACATCGGGCTGCGCGGCTTCCTGCCGGCCTCCCTGGTCGAGATGCGGCGCGTGCGCGACCTGCAGCCCTACGTCGGCCGGGAACTCGAAGCCAAGATCATCGAGCTCGACAAGAACCGCAACAACGTGGTCCTCTCCCGCCGCGCCTGGCTGGAGCAGACCCAGTCCGAGGTCCGCCAGACGTTCCTCAACACCCTGCAGAAGGGCCAGGTCCGCAAGGGCGTCGTGTCCTCGATCGTCAACTTCGGCGCGTTCGTCGACCTCGGCGGCGTGGACGGTCTGGTGCACGTGTCGGAGCTGTCCTGGAAGCACATCGACCACCCCTCCGAGGTCGTCGAGGTCGGCCAGGAGGTCACCGTCGAGGTGCTCGACGTCGACATGGAGCGCGAGCGCGTGTCGCTCTCGCTCAAGGCGACGCAGGAAGACCCGTGGCAGCAGTTCGCCCGCACCCACCAGATCGGCCAGGTCGTTCCCGGCCGGGTCACCAAGCTGGTGCCGTTCGGCGCGTTCGTGCGGGTCGAGGAGGGCATCGAGGGCCTGGTCCACATCTCCGAGCTGGCCGAGCGCCACGTGGAGATCCCGGAGCAGGTCGTCCAGGTCGGCGACGAGATCTTCGTGAAGATCATCGACATCGACCTCGACCGCCGTCGCATCTCGCTGTCCCTCAAGCAGGCCAACGAGGGCGCCATCGGAGCCGACGTCGAGTTCGACCCCACGCTGTACGGCATGGCGGCGACCTACGACGACCAGGGCAACTACATCTACCCGGAGGGCTTCGACCCCGAGACGGGCGAGTGGCTCGAAGGCTTCGAGAAGCAGCGCGAGGAGTGGGAGCGGCAGTACGCCGAGGCCCAGACCCGCTTCGAGGCCCACAAGCGCCAGGTCGAGGAGGCCCGCAAGGCCGAGGCCGAGGCCGGCGGCGAGGCCGCGCAGTCCTACTCCGGTGAGTCGCAGAGCACCGGTGGCGGCAGCGCCCCGTCCCAGGGCGGCGGCACGGGCGGTGCCCTCGCCTCCGACGAGGCCCTCGCGGCCCTCCGCGAGAAGCTGGCCGGCGGCCAGAGCTGACCCTCGGGTTCAAGTGACCAAAGGAGACCCCGCCCAGACAGGGCGGGGTCTCCTCGCGTTCCCCCATCAACGAAAGAGCCCCGTCGAACGCACTGGCCGCGTCGGCTCCGCCCCTGGCCCGCACCCATCCCGCCCGCACTATCCCGCGCCCGGCAGGTCGTGGGCCGTAGGAGGACCCGCCCACCCGGGGGCGTTCCGGGTGCCGCGTCGGATGTGTCGGCGCGGGCTTCGCCGGTGGAGGGCCTGTACCTACCCCCGTCCCGATGCCGCACCTGGCAGGCCGCGGTGGCGGTGGATGGGGCGTGTGCTGTGGTGGGTGGGGCGTTAGTAGGGTTGCGGCGTGATGCGGATCGAGCGGGCCGGGGTCGGGGACGCGGGGGAGATCCTTACGGTGCAGCGGGCGGCTTATGTGACGGAGGCGCAGTTGTACGGCGATCCGTTCCTGCCGCCTTTGGTGGAGACCGCGGAGCAGGTGCGCAAGGCCGTCGAGGACACGCTGGTGCTCAAGGTGATGGACGGGGGCAGGATCGCCGGGGCGGTGCGTGGGCGGATCGCGGGCACCACGTGTCTGGTGGGACGCCTGGTGGTCGCGCCGGACCTGCAGCGGCGCGGGATCGGGCGCGCGCTGCTGACCGCCTTACACCGGGAGGCGCCGCAGGACACCGAGATCACCGCGTTCGACCTGTTCACCGGTCATCTCTCGGAGTCCAACCTGCGGCTCTACCGGCAGGAGGGTTATCGGGAGACCGGGCGTGAGCGGGTCCATGACCACCTCACCCTGGTCCACATGCGCAGACAGGAGCGGTCGTGATCCTCAAGGTGGGCCTGACCGGCGGGATCGGATCGGGCAAGACCGAGGTGGCGCGCCGGCTGGCCGAGCGCGGGGCGATGGTGATCGACGCCGACCAGATCGCCAGGGAGGTCGTCGAGCCCGGCACCGAGGGGCTCGCCCGCGTGGTGGCCGCGTTCGGCGAGGAGATGCTCACCGAGAGCGGCACCCTGAACCGTGAGCGGCTCGGGTCGGTCGTCTTCGCCGACCCCGAGCGGCTGGCCACGCTGAACGGCATCGTCCACCCGCTGGTCGGCGAGCGCGTCGCGGCCCTGCAGGCCGCCGCCCCCGACGACGCGATCGTCGTCTACGACGTGCCGCTGCTGGCCGAGAACGGCCTGTCGAGGATGTACGACGCCGTGATCGTGGTCGACGCATCCGACGAGGTCCGGCTCGAACGGCTGGTGCGGGTGCGCGGGATGAGCGAGGCCGACGCTAAGGCCCGTATGGCCGCTCAGGCGACCCGGGAGGCCAGGTTGGCACTGGCAGACCACGTGGTGCCCAACGAGGGCTCTCTGGCCGATCTGGAGGCTCGTGTGGGGGAGATCTGGGCCGCGCTGCGCCGTCAGGCCGCCGAACGCGCCTGACGACCCCCGGCGCCGTGCCGTCCCCGTGGAACGGTGGAACGTGGAACGGGCGGGGCGGTACGGCAGCACAGCGCCTGCCGTACCGGCCCGCCGTAGGTCAGAACCAGCCGCGGCGGCGGGCCATGCTCTGCAGCGCGCTCTGCAGGGTCTGCTCCACCGACCCCGGGTTGTCGCCGTAGCCGACCGTGAACCGGCTGTAGGTGTCGCCGCCGGACGAGAGGAAGCCGCCCCGGTTGTCGGCCTCCAGGATGATGTCCATCGCGTGCGGCCCGGCGATGAAGGTCAGCTCCAGCTCGTTGAAGTGGCGGCGCCACTCGTGCCCCGCGTAGTACTCGATCTCCTGGAAGAACGGCATGCTCGACCCGCGCAGCGTGCCGCGTTCCAGGTCGGCCTTCTTGAAGCCGAAGCCCATCCGGTCCAGTGCCCCCAGCAGGTACTCCTGGGCCGGCAGCGGGTTGACGAAGAGCGGGTCGAGGTCGCCCTTGTCGAGCGCCCCGGCCAGGGACAGCTCGGTGGCCACGCCGAGCCGCATGCCGCGCAGCGGCTGCCCGCCGATCGCGCTGATCGGCGTCTCCCACGGCACCTGGATCTGGAACGGGACCGACCGGGCCACGCCCGAGGGCAGGTCGGACGGCCCGGACACCTGGTGGCGCAGGAAGCTGTACGTCGCGTGGTACTCGTTGTCACCGCTCTCGACCTCGACCTTCGCGGTGAAGTCGATGAAGATGCCGTCGATCCGCTGGTCGGAGGACCCGCCGCGGAAGTTCACCTCCCCGCGCAGAGGCTCGCCGGGGCGGACGTTGGCGTTGTGCAGGACCGTGTCGACCTCGACGCCGGCGCCGAACGCGGCCATCAGTTTGCGGAACACCATGGGGGCGTCTCCAGATATGAAGTGACCAACTGTGTTGTGAACGGTGAACTAGAGGCGGGTGGGACGGGGGACGGCCGGCGCGGGAGTCGTCACTGCATGGGAGGCGCCGGCGCCTGTACAACGGCCGGTAGAGCGGGCCCGTTCCCACTGGTGATCCGCGGGAGCATCTGCGCGAGCAGCAGCGTGGACAGGGCGGACGACTCGCCCGACGAGGCGCCGGTCCGCACCACGAGCGGCTGCGGCGCGCTCTCGGCCAGCTTGGCGCCCACCTCCAGGCGGCGCCTGGCCAGCTCGTACTGCAGGATGGCCCGGTTGTCGCGGTACGACTCGGCCAGCCTGCGCTGCGCCTTGGCCTCGTTCTCGGCCGACGTCAGCTCGGCCCGGCCGCGCGCCTCGATCTCCCAGCGCACCCGCTGCGCCTCGGTCTCGTGCTCCTCCAGCATGCGGGCGACGTCCTTGCGGGCCGTGTTGTGGGCGGCCTTGACCTCGACGATCCGGGCGTCGCGGGTCTTCTTGGCCCGCTCGATCTCCATCAGGAGCGTGTCGATGCGGCGCTTCCTGGTCAGCTCCCACTCCCGCTCGTAGGCCGACAGCTCCTTGGCGACCTTCTCGCGGGTGGACAGGTGCTGCTGGTACTGGTCGGGGAGCTGCACATCGGGGATGTTGCAGCCCATGACCCGCACGCCGTACCGGCCGAGCTGGCGGTTGAGGGCGTCCTGCATGTCGTTGACGTCGGAGCCGCGCAGGTCGTAGGCGCGCTCGGTGTTCACCCTGCGGCTGCGCTGGCGGATGGCGTCCTGGACGGCGCTGGACAGCACCAGGTCGAAGTTGCCCGCGCCGATGGTCCGCACGAACGCGACGGGATCGACGATGCGGAACTTCAGGAAGAACTCGATGGCCTTGAGCGGGACGTTCTCGGCCGTCGGGCAGGCGGTGATGGGCGCGGTGTAGGGGATCTCGGTGGAGGTGTCCACGACGGCGTCCACCCGGTCCCACGGGAGCCAGAGGTAGTGACGGCCGGGGTCGAGCGTCCCGGTGATCGCGCCCCAGCGGCTGCGGACGCCGGTGGTGCCCTGCTCGATCTCGATGATCGACCGCCGCCACATCCAGACGAGCGCGACGAACAGGAAGAACGCGGCGCCGATCCAGGCGAGCAGGGTGATCACGGTGATGGTGGAGAGCACCGCCGTACCGGCCAGGTAGAGCGCGAAGAACAGCAGGGCCATCCAGGAGAAGCCGCGCCGGTCCTTGGGGATGACGACGGGGACGAGCTGGCCGTGCTCGCCGCCCCTGAGCAACTGGCGGATCTCCGACCAGGAGGCCAGGGATTCCTTGATCTTGGAGAAGTCGCGGTTCATCGGGGCTCCACGCTCGGGATCGAGGCTGCGGTGTAGGGAGGTTCGTCACCGCCGGGCGCGTGCGGCGCGACCGCGTCCTGACGCGTCGCGAACGCGTGCCGTCCGGACGGCTCCGGCGCGGGCGCGGGCGGGACCTCCTGGACGGCGGGCGTCGCGGCCGCCGCCAGCAGCGAGGTGATCTCCGCCTCCCGCTCGGTGATGCGCCGCTGGATCTCGCTCAGCCTGGCCCGGATCGCCGCCATGTCCTCGCTGGAGAACAGCGTCGCGTCTCGTCCGCCGACGAGCTGCTTGGCCAGCTCCAGGAAGTCGATGTCGCCGCTGTCGCCCACCTGGACGACCTGGGGGAGCCGCGCGGCGACGCCCTCCAGCTTGTCCAGCAGGTCGGTCTGGAAGCGGTAGTCCAGGATCTCCGGGGCCTCGGCCGCCGACAGCGCCCGGATGTCCAGGGCCTGGGCCTCCAGCAGCGCGGCGTTGGCGTTGGCGGTGCTCTCGGCCTCCACGAGGCGCTGCCGCGCCTGTGCCTTGGCCTGGTGGGAGGCACGTTCCAGGGCGGTGTCCATCTGCGCCTGGTAGCCGGCGATCTCGGCGTGGATGGCCGACAGCGTCTCCTGCAGCCCGGCCAGCTCCTTGGTCAGGTCGCCCTCGTTCTGCTCCTTGCGGAGCTGGAGCTCGTACTCGTACGTGTACGCCTCCTTGGCCACCCGCACCATCTCGGGGGCCGCCAGGTCCATGCGGTACTCCTGGCTGGACGGCTCGGCGTGAGTGATGTTCACGTCGGTCAGCCGGACGGCGGGCAGAAACTGCTGGTTGAGGTTCTCCAGCATGCCCAGGGTGCTCTCGCCGACCAGGTCGTAGATGTCCTCCGCCCGCTGGGCGTAGATGAGGCTCCTGGTGACCTCGCTGATCGCGTTCTGCAGCTTGGCCTGGAAGCCGGTCACCGATCCGAGCACGAAGATGAACTCGGCCGGGTCCTCGATGCGGAACTGCAGGAACAGGTCCACGCTGGCCTTGACGCCCTGCTGGGTGGGGGCCTCGCGGATCGGCGCGTTGAAGGGGTACTCGCGGGTGGTGTTGACGATGTAGCTGACCCGCTTCCACGGGTTGAACAACGTCACCCTGCCCGGTTCGGCGACCTGCACGAGCTTGCCGAACTTGGTGATCAGCGCGCGGCAGCCCTCGGGCACCATGACGACGCTCCTGCGCCACCACAGGAAGGCGGCGGCCAGCACCAGCACCACCCAGTAGTGCGGCCCGAACAGCACACCGGCCTCGATGGGCAGGCCGCTGACGACCAGGCCGACGAGGCCGAGGCCGGCGAGGATCACCAGCGGGATGATCACCTTGGCGGTGCCCGCCTTGGGAATGATCACCGGCGAGATGACGTGCGCGGGCTCGCCGTTGGGGCCCTTGCCGGAAAAGCTGCGGTTGACGATCTCCCCGGCCTCGTTCAGCGAGGCGGAGCGCGCCTCGATGAGGGTGCCGACCGAGCTGCCCTGTTCGCGGGCGGCCATGAAGTCGTCGGGGTTCAGCGTGAAGCTCTCGCCCTTCTCGCCGGAGAGCTGCCCGGTGAGATCACCGATGGCCTGCCCGACCGCGCCGCGCAGATCACCTCCCCCGGCGACCTGCTGGGCCACGCCCCTCGCCCTGTCGATGACCGCCTGTCGTGGACGGGACATCCATTACACCTCCGGATTGTCACCTACGGTGAACCTGAGACCTTAGTAGAGCCCGGATATATCACGGCAGGTACACCAGGCATCCCGATTTCGGGCGACAGTTAACGGAACGTCGCTTGCGATCCGCTTAACGCCTGATTGATCCCGATCGACGTGACTGCCCGCCTGGCCGCCGAGCAGGTCGCGAGGGGTGCGCGGGGGCGGCCGCCGGCCGTCCGTTTTTGTCGGCGGCGCCACCTACAGTGGAGTGCGTGAGGCCAGTTACAGATCTGCAGCGCAGCGTGGCGCCCTTCGAGGTCGTCACCGAGATGACGCCGTCCGGCGACCAGCCCCAGGCCATCGCCGAGCTGGAGACGCGGGTAGGGGGCGGCCAGAAGGACAGCGTGCTCCTGGGCGCCACCGGCACGGGCAAGACCGCCACCATCGCGTGGCTGATCGAGCGGCTGCAGCGGCCGACCCTGGTGATGCAGCCGAACAAGACCCTGGCCGCCCAGTTCGCCAACGAGCTGCGCGAGATGCTGCCCGGCAACGCCGTCGAGTACTTCGTGTCCTACTACGACTACTACCAGCCCGAGGCGTACGTTCCGCAGAGCGACACCTACATCGAGAAGGACTCCTCGATCAACGAGGAGGTCGAGCGGCTGCGCCACTCGGCCACCAACTCGCTGCTGACCCGCCGCGACACCGTCGTGGTCGCCTCCGTCTCGTGCATCTACGGCCTGGGCACCCCGCAGGAGTACGTCGACCGGATGGTCCGGCTCAAGGTCGGCCAGGAGATCGAGCGCGACCGCCTGCTGCGCCGCCTGGTCGACATGCAGTACGCGCGCAACGACATGGCCTTCACCCGGGGCACCTTCCGGGTGCGCGGCGACACCATCGAGATCATCCCGCAGTACGAAGAACTCGCCGTGCGCATCGAGATGTTCGGCGACGAGATCGAGAAGCTCGCCACCCTGCACCCGCTCACCGGCGAGGTGATCACCGAGGACCAGGAGCTCTACATCTTCCCGGCCTCCCACTACGTCGCGGGTCCCGAGCGCATGGAGCGGGCGATCTCCGGCATCGAGCTGGAGCTGGCCGACCGGCTGGCCGTGCTGGAGCGCCAGGGCAAGCTGCTAGAGGCGCAGCGGCTGCGCATGCGCACCAGCTACGACATCGAGATGATGCGCCAGGTCGGCACCTGCGCGGGCATCGAGAACTACTCCCGCCACATCGACGGGCGCGAGGCGGGCTCGGCCCCCAACACCCTGCTCGACTACTTCCCGGAAGACTTCCTGCTGGTCCTCGACGAGTCCCACCAGACCGTCCCGCAGATCGGCGCGATGTACGAGGGCGACGCCTCGCGCAAGCGCACACTGGTCGACCACGGGTTCCGCCTGCCGTCCGCGATGGACAACCGCCCGCTGAAGTGGGAGGAGTTCCTCGACCGCATCGACCAGACGGTCTACCTGTCGGCCACCCCCGGCCCCTACGAGCTGGGCCGGGTCAAGGGCGAGGTCGTCGAGCAGGTGATCCGGCCCACCGGCCTGATCGACCCCGAGGTCGTGGTCAAGCCCACCAAGGGCCAGATCGACGACCTGGTGCACGAGATCCGCGAGCGCGCCGACCGCGACGAGCGGGTGCTGGTCACCACGCTCACCAAGAAGATGTCCGAAGACCTCACCGATTACCTGCTCGAACTGGGCATCCGCGTGCGCTACCTGCACAGCGAGGTCGACACGCTGCGCCGGGTCGAGCTGCTGCGCGAGCTGCGCCTCGGCGAGTTCGACGTGCTGGTCGGCATCAACCTGCTCAGAGAGGGCCTCGACCTGCCCGAGGTGTCCCTGGTGAGCATCCTCGACGCCGACAAGGAGGGGTTCCTCCGCTCGGAGACCTCCCTCATCCAGACCATCGGCCGCGCCGCGCGAAACGTCTCCGGCCAGGTCCACATGTACGCCGACACCATCACCCCCTCGATGCGGCGGGCCATCGACGAGACCAACCGGCGTCGCGAGAAGCAGGTCGCCTACAACACCGAGCGCGGCATCGACCCGCAGCCGCTGCGCAAGAAGATCGCCGACATCCTCGACCAGCTCTCCCGCGAAGACGCCGACACCGACCAGCTCCTCGGCGGCGGGCGCCGTCAGAGCCGGGGCAAGGCCCCCGTGCCCGGCCTGTCCCGCCAGGCCGGGCAGCACGCCAAGGCCATCGCGGGCGAGATGCCCCGTGCCCAGCTCGAATCGTTGGTCGAGTCGCTCACCGAGCAGATGCACCAGTCCGCCGCCGACCTCCAGTTCGAGGTCGCGGCCCGGCTGCGCGACGAGATCAAGGAGCTCAAGCGCGAGCTGAGAGACATGCGCGAGGCGGGCGTCTCCTGAGCCTCCGCTAGGACCAGGTCGCCGCGTCGTCGCGGCTCAGGTGAGGTGGTCGGCGCGGTCGAGCAGGTAGCGCCGCTCGACCTGGTTGGCGGTCATGCGGGCCGCCTCGCGGTAGAGCCGGGCCGCGTCCGCCGCCGCGCCGGTCATCTGGAGCAGATGGGCGCGAACCGCGCGTTCGCGCTGCTCGACCAGCGGGTCCTGGTCGAGCCGGTAGCGCCTGTTGAGGTCGTCGAGCAGGGCCAGCCCCCGTTCGGGGCCGAAGGCCTTGGCCACCGCGACCACCCGGCTCAGCCGTACCGGCGTGGTGGGGCTGAGCCGTTCGAGCCACAGGTAGAGCATCGCGATCTGCGGCCAGTCGGTCTGCTCCGGCGACATGGCCGCGGCGTGCAGTGCCGCGATCGCCGCCTGCAACCGGTAGGGGCCGACCTCGCGGCGGTTCCAGACACTGTCGATCAGCTCGGTGCCTTCGCGGAGCAGAGCCGGGTGCCACTTGCCGCGGTCCTGCTCGTCCAGCGGCACCAGCTCGTCGTGGCCGCCGACGCGGGCCGGACGGCGGGCCTCGGTGAGCAGCATCAGCGCGAGCAGCCCGGTGACCTCGTGGTCATCGGGCAGGGTGCGGTGGAGCATGCGGGTCAGCCGGATGGCCTCGCCGGTCAGGTCGACGCGGGCCAGATGGGCGCCGGCGGACGCGGTGTAGCCCTCGTTGAAGATCAGGTAGAGCACCTGGGTCACGGCGGCGATCCGGCCGTCCCGGTCGGCGTCGGTCGGCGGGGTGAAGCGGGCCCCGGCACGGGCCAGCCGCTGCTTTGCGCGGCTGATCCGGGCGCCCATGGTGTTCTCGGGAGTCCCGTAGGCGTGCGCGATCTCGGCCGTCGTCAGGCCGCCGACCGCGCGCAGCGTGAGCGCGACCTGCGCGGTGGTGCCCAGCGCGGGGTGGCAGCAGAGCAGCAGCAGGGCGAGGCTGTCGTCGGTCTCCGGGGCCGGGCCCGCCCGGCGGGCCGGTTCGCGCATGGCCAGTTCGGCGACGCCGGCCTCCTGCTCACGCCGCCGCCTGGCCTGGTCGGCGCGCAGCAGGTCGACCATGCGCCGGTAGCCGATCCGGATCAGCCAGCTCCGCGGGTTCTCAGGCACGCCGTCGGCGGGCCAGGCCCGGCTCGCGGCGAGCAGCGCCTCCTGCACCGCGTCCTCGGCGACATCGAAACGCCCAAACCGTCGCACCAGCGCACCGAGCACCTGCGGCGCCTCAGTACGCAACAGATGCTCGACATCCGCGCCCACGGCCGACGCCCCCTCCCCACCACCCCGCCGCCCACGATCGTTCCGTGGCCCGCCGTCGGTCCGCCGGTTGTCGTCCTGCTGGGGTCCGGCGTCGGGGGTCACGTGATGAAGTCCTCGCCCATGATGGGGCGGATCTCGATGGGCTCGCCGAGGGCCTCGACGATTCGGGAGGCGATCTCAACGGCGCGTTCGCGGCCGCTCACGTCGATCACGGCGAAGCTGGCCAGGACCTCCTTCAGTTCGGCGAACGGTCCGTCGGTCGCCGTCACGCCGTCGGGGGTCTTTCGGATCGTGGTGCTGACCGCCGGGTGGCCGAGGCCCTCGCTGCCGACGAACTCGCCGCTCTCGATCAGCTCCCGCTCGAACTCCTGGTAGGCGGCGAACGCCGCCATTGCCTCGTCGGTCGGGGAGTCGGCGGTGGCGGCGTCCCAGGCGGCGGCCGGGGTGTAACCGAGTAGCAGGTACTTCATGATGAGTCCTCGTTTCGAATGTTCCGGCAAGGTTATGCGAGGTCAGGCTGGACGCCGCGACGACCGGGCCAGGCTCAGGGCCAGGACGGTCGTCCAGGTGAAGGCGACCACGCCGTTCACGGCGATCTGGATGCTCATGTGGTCCGGCGACATGGGCAGCAGCAGGACGAGCGCGGCGGCGCCGTTGCCGATCAACGGCAGTACGGCCCGGCGGCGGGCATGCCGGACGGCGAGCACGACCGCTGCCACGGCCAGCGCGGTGAAGGAGACGGCCGCCGCGGCCGAGTGCGTGACGCTGTGCCAGGACATCTGGGCCACCGGCCCGTCGGGGGTTCCGGCCGGGAAGCCGTTCTCCGGGTCCATCGGGAACACGCCGGCCGCGATCATCCCGACCCCGAACACCCCGACCAGGACGGGCAGTGCCCGACGGCCGAGCCCTTCGGTGAGGGTTCGCCTGATTCCGGCGGCCAGTGCGACCCCGCCCAGGCCGGCGAGCGCGAACGTGGCGATCTGGATCCAGCCGGGGCCGCCCGTCGCGAGCAGGCTGATCGGGTGGCGGGTGATGTCGAAGCCCTCGCGGGTGAGCCCCTGCACGATCGCCGAGGCGAAGAACACCGGCCCGGCCAGGGCCCCCGCGAGCAGCAGGCGCTGCGCCGAGCGGCGGGCGGCCGGGACCCGGGCGGCGGTCGCGGTGGTGGTGGTCATGACTTCCTCCTTGATGGTTTCTGCCGCTACCTCGGAGCCGACCCGCCGCCTTTGACGCGAGAGTGATGTGATGTGAATCACACCCGGGATGTGTCAAAGCCCCCGGGCGGCCTCCGAGGTACCGGCGAACACGCACCGAGACCACAAGGAGAACGAGATGTCGGAGACCTACGAGCCGAGCGCCGACCTGAAGGCCCTGGACCGCCTGGTCGGCACCTGGGCGATCACCGGCGGCGCCGAGGGGACCGTTCGGTACGAGTGGATGCCCGGCGGCTTCTTCATGCTTCAGCACGTCGAACTCACTCAGTTCGGACAGCCCGTGACCGGCCTGGAAGTGATCGGCAACCTGCGCCCGTTCGGCGAGCCCGCCGGCGCGGACGTGATGTCGCGCTTCTACGACTCGACCGGCAACACGCTCGACTACGTGTACGAGCTGACCGGCGACAAGCTGATCATCTGGGGCGGCGCGAAGGGCAGCCCCGCCTACTACGAGGGCACCTTCAGCGCCGACGGCGCGACCGTCATCGGCGAGTGGGTCTACCCCGGCGGCGGCGGATACGAGTCCACCATGACGCGGATCTGAAAATCGCCATCGATGAGATGACCGTGGCCCGGCGAGAACCGCCGGGCCGCGTCTCGTTCAACGGCCGCACGGCGGCGTTCGCCGATCGGAGATCTAGGGCGCGGACCCTGGCTTCAGCCATGGGGGCAAGCCCTTCCGCCGGGAGGGCGGAGTGCGCGCAACCCAGAACGGGTGCGCGAGCCGGGGCGCGCAAACCACGCAATCGCGTGGGCCGGACGGCGAACCGCCAAGCAACAGCAGCTCAGGCCACCGTGCAGACGGAGCCCGAGCCGGCTGGAATCCCCTGGGCCTTAGCCGTGGGGAGCACTTCAATTGAAGATGTCGTTGCCTTATCCGAGGTGGCCGGGGGCACCACCGTTGCATGGCAGATCTTCCCTTTCACGACCGGGCCGACTTCGAGGACGCCGATCGCGGGTTCGTCGCGCGGCTCAGCCCCGGCGTGGTCCGGGCGGCGGGGGGCAAGGTCGTCTGGGACAACGACTCCTACGCCTTCCTCGAAGGGGACCCTCCGCCGGAGGCGAACCCGAGCCTGTGGCGGCAGGCGCGGCTCTGCGCCAAGCAGGGGTTGTACGAGGTCACCGGCGGCATCTACCAGGTGCGCGGTCTCGACCTGTCCAACATGACCATCGTCGAGGGGGAGCGGGGCGTCATCGTCATCGACCCGCTGGTCTCCACCGAGTGCGCCGCCGCCGCGCTGCGGCTCTACCGGGATCACCGGGGCGAACGCCCGGTCACCGGCCTGATCTACACCCACTCGCACGTCGATCACTTCGGGGGAGCGCGAGGCGTCATCGACGCCGAGGACGTCCCGATCCTCGCCCCGGCGCACTTCATCGAGCACGCCGTCGCCGAGAACGTCTACGCGGGCACCGCCATGAACCGCCGGGCCCTCTACATGTACGGCCAGCTCCTGCCGCATTCCCCCGAGGGCCGGCTCGGCTGCGGGCTGGGCATGGGCACCTCGTCGGGCACCGTCTCCCTCATCCCGCCCACCTTGGACATCACCCATACGGGGCAGGAGGAGACGATCGACGGCGTGCGGATCGTCTTCCAGCTCACCCCCGGCACCGAGGCCCCGGCGGAGATGAACTTCCTGTTCCCCGCCCAGCGGGCCCTGTGCATGGCCGAGAACGCCACCCACAACCTGCACAACATCCTCACCCTGCGCGGCGCGCTGGTCCGTGACGCGCGCGTCTGGGCCCGCTACCTGGACGAGGCGATCACGCTGTTCGCCGACCGGGCCGACGTGGCCTTCGCGTCCCACCACTGGCCCACCTGGGGCAGGGCGAACATCGTCCGCTTCCTGACCCGGCAGCGCGACCTGTACGCCTACCTGCACGACCAGACCCTGCGGTTGCTGAACCGCGGCCTGAACGGCACCGAGATCGCCGAGGTCATGCGGATGCCGCCCGCCCTGGAACAGGCCTGGCACACCCACGGCTACTACGGCTCGGTCAGCCACAACGTCAAGGCGATCTACCAGCGCTACCTCGGCTGGTTCGACGGCAACCCGGCTCACCTGTGGGAGCATCCGCCCGTGGAACAGGCCAGGAGGTACGTCGAGTGCCTGGGCGGCTCCGCCGCCGTGCTGAAGACGGCCGAACGCTACCTCCAGGACGGCGATCTCCGCTTCGCGGCGACCCTGGTGAACCACGTGGTGTTCGCCGACGAGGGCGACCGTGCGGCCCGTGAACTGCTGGCGCGGGTCTACACCCGTCTCGGGCACGGCGCGGAGAACGCCACCTGGCGCAACGTCTACCTGACCGGCGCGGCCGAGCTGGCCGGCGGTCCCTCGTCTCCACCGACCGACACCACCTCACCGGACATGCTCGGCGCGCTCAGCCCGGAACAGGTCTTCGACTCCCTCGCCATCCGCGTGGACGGGCCCCGGGCCTGGGACGAGCGCTTCGTCATCGACTGGCACCTGACCGACCTGGACGAGCGCCACCGCACCACGATGTCGGACGGCGCGCTGACCCACCGGCGCACGCCGTCCGGGAAGGGCGGGGGGGACGGGCAGGACGGGGCGGACCTGACCCTGCGGCTGACCAGCCGGCGCCTGCTCGATCTGCTCATCCAGGGCTTTCCCGACGACCTCGACCACGACGGCGACATCGCCGTCCTGCACCGGCTGGCCGCCGTGCTGGACGAGCCGACGCGAAACTTCGCCGTCGTCACGCCCTGAACGTGTCGAGAGCGTGGCGCCGGCTCCGTCCCAGGGAGACCGGCGGCCATGGAGGGCCGCGTGAGCATGAAGGAGAATCACCGTGATCGAGCGAATGGACAATGTCGGCATCGTCTTCGACGACCTCCCGGCCGCCGTCGCGTTCTTCACCGCGCTCGGCATGGAGCTGGACGGCGAGTCGCTCGTCGAGGGGTCCTGGGTGGACCGCACCGTCGGGCTCGACGGCGTCCGGGTCGACGTCGCGATGATGCGCACCCCGGACAACCACGGCCGGCTCGAGCTGATGAGCTTCCGCAGCCCGGCGGCGGTCGCCACCCAGCCGGAGAACGCCCCCGCGAACGCGCTCGGCATCCGCCGCATCATGTTCGCCGTGGACGACGTGGACGAGGTCCTGGCCCGCCTCTGCCTCCACGGCGCGACACTCGTCGGCGAGGTGACGCAGTACGAGGACATCTACCGGCTCTGCTACGTCCGAGGCCCCGAGGGCGTCATCGTGGCGCTGGCCCAGCGGCTCGGCTGACGGCCCGGGCCTCACCAGGTGATCGGGATCTCGATCAGGCTCTCGATGAGGGTGCCCTGGGTGCGCCGCAGCTCCCCGGCCGGGATGGCCAGCCGCACCCGGGGGAACCGGCGCAGCAGGGCGCCCAGCGCCGTCTCCAGCTCCACCCGCGCCAGCGCGGCGCCGACGCAGAAGTGCGGCCCGGCGCTGAAGGTGAGGTGGGGGTTGTGCTCGCGGGTGATGTCGAAGTCGCCTGGCCGGTCGAACACCCGCTCGTCCCAGTTGGCCGACTCCACCGCCGGGATGACGCCCGTGCCACCGGGGATCCGCACCCCGCCGATGTCGATGTCCTCGGTGACATAGCGCAGCATCGACAGCGAGCCGCTCATCAGCTTCCAGCGCAGCAGCTCCTCCACGGCCCGGGGCAGCAGCGAGGGATCGGCCCGCAGCAGCGCGAGCTGGGCGGGCTCGGCCAGCAGTTTGGCCACGCTCAGGCCGAGCTGGCTGGCGGTGGTCTCGTAGCCGACCATCAGCAGCAGCCGGCACCACCAGTGCAGCTCGTATCCGCTCAGCCGGGTGTCGTCCTCGTCGTGGACCCCGATCAGCGCGCTGACCAGGTCATCGGCGGGGTGCTCGCGGCGGGAGCCGATCAGCTCGGCCATGTAGGCGTCGAGTTCCGCCAGCGCGCCGCGGATCTGCCGGCCGTCGTACTTGCCGGTGGACAGGAAGTGGTCGGTCCAGTTCCGGAAGCGGGTCTGGTCCGCGACGGGGACGCCCAGCAGGTCGCAGATCACCCGGATGCTCAGCGGGAACGACAGGTTCTCGCAGAGGTTCACCGGCGGGCCCTTCGCGGCCATCGCCTCGACCAGCTCGCCGGTGATCTGCCGCACGCGCGGCCGCAGCCGCTCGACCCGGCGCGGGGTGAACGCCTTCATCACCAGTTGCCGGATCCGCGTGTGCTCCGGCGGGTCGGGGTCGATCCTCGGATCCTGGAACATCTTGTTGCCGCCGAGCATCCGCGGCGCGCCGGGCCGGTTCATGTTGCGGCTGATCCGGGGATCGGTCAGCAGCGTCTTGACGTCGTCGTAGCGCGTCACCAGGTACGCCTGGTCCCCGCTGGGGAGGATCACGCGGTGCACCGGATGGTCTCGGATCGTGCGGAGTTCGGCGGGGACGGCCAGGGGGCCGGGCCGCTGGAAAGGGTAGGTGAGCGGTTCGGTGTTCATTTCGGCCGTCTTTCGTCGAGGTCAACGCCCACCCATACCCATGGTAACCGATCGATGGCGAATGGTAATCACTCCAGGCTCGTCGGCCCGGTTGACCTCGATCCGGGTTAAGGTCGCATGCTCGAAGCCCAGGTCGGCGCAGGTCGGTGAACGAAGGGAAGTCGGGCGGTATGCGGGTGGTTCGGGTGGTCCGCTTCGGGGGTCCGGAGGAGCTGGTGGCGAAGGGCGTGCGGGTGCTCGGCATCGAGCAGCTCTTCGAGTTCGGGCCGACCGTGACACGGTGGGCGGAGCGGATGATGTCCAAGGCCGCCGCCGGGCTCGTCCGGCCGCTCATCGGGCGGACCTTCCCGCCGGCACGCGCCGCCGACGCGCACGCCGCGATCGAGGAGCGCACCGCCGTCGGCAAGACCCTGCCGCTGACCTGAGCCGCTGACCTGAGCCGCTGACCTGAGCCGCTGACCTGAGCCGCTGACCTGAGCCGCTGACCTGAGCCGCTGACCTG
>NZ_JARLTC010000023.1 GCF_029382225.1 Spongiactinospora sp. TRM90649 | reverse complement strand
ACGGGCCCCGGTCGCCTACCCGGAGGCCTTGGGGCGGGCGCGGAGGTGGGCGCGCTCGCCCTGAGTGCCGAACAGGCTCAGGAACTCCACCGCCTCGTCGTCGGCCGCGCCGAACCAGTGCGGCGTGCGGGTGTCGAACTCGGCGGCCTCGCCGGGCACGAGGACCAGGTCGTGTTCGCCGAGGACCACCCGCAGGCGTCCGTTCATGACGTACATCCACTCGTAGCCCTCGTGCGTCTTCGGCTCGGGCTCCTTCCTGGCGCTGCCCGCCGGAATGACCAGCTTGTACGCCTGGATGCCGCCCGCCCGGCGGGTCAGTGGCAGCATCGTCATGCCGTTGCGGGTGACCGGGCGCAGGTGGATGCGCGGGTCGCCGGTCGGAGGCGCGTCCACCAGCTCGTCGAGCGTGACGCCGTGCGCCCTGGCCAGCGGCAGCAGCAGCTCCAGGGACGGCCTGCGCGAGCCGGACTCCAGCCGCGACAGCGTGCTCACCGAGATCCCGGTCGCGGCGGCCAGGTCGGCCAGCGTGGTCTCCCGCTGCCGCCGCAGCGCGCGCAGCCGCGGCCCCACCGCGTCGAGTGCCTTGTCGAGATCACCACTCATGCCGCCATTTTGCCATATCGGCAATGAAAGTTGCGGATTCACCCCATTGACTCGCATGCTGTCCGCGGAGGTGGTCGAGATGACCGAACGACCCACGGAGAGCTACGACGTGGTGGTGGCCGGTGGCGGCGCGGCGGGACTGAACGGCGCGCTGATGCTGGCCAGGGCACGGCGGTCGGTGGCGGTGATCGACGCGGGCGCGCCGCGCAACGCCCCCGCCGAGAACATGCACGGCATGCTGGGCCACGACGGCCTGCCGCCGGCGGAGCTGCTGGAGCGCGGCCGCGCGGAGGTCCGCGGCTACGGCGGGCACATCGTGCGCGGCGAGGTCGACTCCGTGACCCGCGACGAGACCGGCTTCACGGTGACGACCGGAGACCGGGTGCTGCGCGCCCGGCGGCTGCTGGTGGCCACCGGCGTCACCGACGATCTCCCGGAGATCCCGGGACTGCGCGCCCGCTGGGGCCGGGACGTGCTGCACTGCCCGTACTGCCATGGCTGGGAGGTGCGCGACCAGGCCATCGGCGTGCTGTCGTCCGGCCCGTTCTCGATGCACCAGGCGCTGCTGTTCCGCCAGTGGAGCGCCGACGTCACGTTCTTCGCCCACACCGCGCCGCCGAGCCCGGAGGACGCGGAACGGCTGGCCGCCCGAGGCGTCCGGGTGGTCGAGGGCGAGGTGGCGTCCCTGGAGGTCGAGGACGACCGCCTGACCGGCGTACGGCTGGTCGACGGCGCCGTGGTCGCCCGCCGAGTCCTGGTGGCGGCTCCGCGCCTGGTGGCGCGGGCCGGATTCCTCGCGGACATCGGGCTGCGACCGGCCGAGCACCCGGGCGGCGCGGGGGAGTACATCCCCGTGGACGCGACGGGCCGTACCGGAGTGCCGGGGGTCTGGGCCGCAGGGAACATCACCGACCCGTCGGCGCAGGTCGGGGCCTCCGCCTCGGCGGGCGCCTTCGCCGCGGCGCAGATCAACGCCGACCTGGTCGCCGAGGAGACCGCCCAGGCGGTCGCCGCGTGGCGGGCCCGGTCGCCGGAAGAGGCCGAGCGTGTGCCGGTGCGCGGATGAGCGGCCACGATCAGCGAGAGAGGGAGGGGCGCATGGAGTCCACGAAGTTCGGCAGGGCCTATTGGGAGGACCGCTACCGCGACCACGCCGGGTCGCACGGCGCCGAGCCCAACCGGCAACTGCCGGCGGAGGCCGGGGACCTCGCGCCCGGCGAGGCGCTGGACGCGGGCTGCGGGCGGGGGGCCGACGCGATCTGGCTCGCCTCGCGCGGCTGGCGGGTGACGGCGGTGGACATCGCCGCCCCGGCGCTGGAGCACGCCCGCGAGCGCGCCGAGGCCCTCGGCCCGGCCGTCGCGGACCGGATCGAGTGGATACGCGCGGACCTGACCGGCTGGACGCTCCCTGAGGGCCGCTTCGACCTGGTGTCGGCCCACTACGTGCACCCGCAGAGCGGGCGCTACGACCTGTTCGGCCGCCTCGCGGGGGCGGTCGCGCCGGGCGGCACCCTGCTCATAGTCGACCACCAGCCCCACGACGGGCACCAGTCGCATGACGACCACCAGCCGCACGACGAGCCCGAGGTGCACGTGACGGCCGATGAGATCGCCGCCGTCCTGGACCCGGCCCGGTGGGACGTCGTCACCGCCGAGGCGCGGACCCGCACCGTCATCGGCCACGACCGGCGTGAGATCACCATGCACGACGCGGTCCTGCGGGCCGTGCGCCGCGCCTGACCCGCGCATTTGATCCGTTCGCAGATAATCTGCCGCGAAACCGGCTTACGTAGACTGGTGGCATGACCGCGATGTCGCCCGCCCGCACCGAGACCGACCTTTCCTTCCTGCTCGACCACACCGGTCTCGTGCTGCGTTCCCAGATGACCGCCGCGCTGGCGGAGATCGGCCTGACCCCGCGCATGCACTGCGTGCTGGTCCACGCCCTGGAGGAGGAGCGCACCCAGATCCAGCTCGCCGAGATCGGCGACATGGACAAGACCACGATGGTGGTGACCGTGGACGCGCTGGAGAAGGCCGGTTACGCGGAGCGGCGCCCGTCGGGCACCGACCGGCGGGCACGGATCATCGCGGTCACCGAGACGGGCGCGGCCGTCGCCCGGCGCAGCCAGGAGATCGTGGACGGCGTGCACCGCGCCGCCCTGACCTCCCTGCCCGACGACGAGCGCGAGGTCCTGGTCCGCGCGCTGAACCGCCTGGTCGGCGGCCATCTCGCGACCCCCGCCGAGGGCCCCCAGCAGGTGCGCCGGGCACGGGAGCGCGCCCGCTAGGACGAATGCAGATCGAATGCAGATCGTCTGCAACGGAACTATCTGCTACGGTCTCTCCTGTTGAACCTCGAACGGGAGAGACCATGCCGTCTTCGTCTTCGTCTTCGCTGAACTCACGCTGGGCCGCGCTCGGCGTCCTGTCCGCCACCGGGTTGATGACCATCCTGGACGGCAGCATCGTGACCGTCGCGCTGCCCGTCATCCAGAGTGACCTGGGCTTCGCGCCCGCCGAGCTGAGCTGGATGGTCAACGCCTACCTGATCCCCTTCGGCGGCCTGCTGCTCCTCGCCGGACGGCTCGGCGACCTGGCCGGACGCCGGACCATGTTCCTGGCCGGGAACGCGGTCTTCACGGCCGCCTCGCTGCTGGCGGGCGCGGCCACCGGCCCGGGCATGCTCATCGCCGCCCGCTTCCTCCAGGGGGTCGGCAGCGCGATGGCCTCCGCCGTGGTCCTGGGGATCCTGGTCACGCTGTTCGCCGAACCCCGCGAGCGCGGCAAGGCCATCGCGATCTTCAGCTTCACCGGCGCGGCGGGCGCGTCCATCGGCCAGGTGCTCGGCGGTGTTCTCACCGACGGCCTGAGCTGGCCGTGGATCTTCTTCGTCAACGTGCCGATCGGCCTCGTCGTCATCGCACTGGCGTTCCGCGTGCTGCCCGCCGACCGGGGAGCCGGGTGGAGGGCGGGCGCCGACGTCGCCGGCGCGCTGCTGGTCACCTCCGGCCTGATGCTCGGCATCTACACCGTGGTCGGCGTCGAGCGGTACGGCTGGGCGTCCGTTCACACCCTCGGCCTGGGCGCGGTCTCGGTGGTGTTGCTGGCCGCCTTCGCCGTACGGCAGGCAACCGCCGCCGCCCCGCTCATGCCGCCGCGCGTGCTGCGGTCCCGCAACGTCGCCGGGGCCAACCTGGCCCAGATGCTGGCGCTGTCCGGGATGTTCGCCTTCCAGGTGCTCGTCGCCCTCTACATGCAGCAGGTCCTCGGCTACGGCGCACTCCAGACCGGCCTGGCGATGCTCCCGGCGGCCGTCGGCATCGGCTCGATCTCGCTGTTCGTCTCCGCCCGGCTCAGCGCGCGGTTCGGCGCTCGGGCCGTCCTGCTGGCCGGGCTGGCGCTCCTCATCGGCGCGATGACGCTGCTCACCCGGATCCCGGTGCAGGCCGACTACGCCGCCCACCTGCTCCCCGTGATGCTGCTGATCTCGGGCGGCGGCCTGGTGCTCCCGGCGCTGGCCACGCTCGGCATGTCCGGCGCGCGGGAGGGGGACGCGGGGCTGGCCTCCGGTCTCTTCAACACCACCCAGCAGGTCGGCATGGCCATCGGCGTCGCGGTCCTGTCCACCATGGCGGCCTCGCGCACCGCCGGCCTGCTCGCGGAGGGCGCGAGCAGGCCCGAGGCGCTGACCGGCGGCTACCGGCTGGCGTTCGGCATCGCGGCCGGCCTGCTGGTGGCGGCGTTCGCGGTCGGCGTGATCGTCCTGCGCACGTCCCCCGCACGGGTCACGGAGGGGGCCCCGCAGCCCGCAGGTGAGAGCCCGCGAGCGTGAACGGGCGGAGCGGTCACCGGTCGCCGAGCAGGCATTCGGCCGACTTCTGGGGAGGCGGGGTCTCATCCAGGCAGACCAGGTCGGAGACGACCGCGACTCCAGGGGCCGACATGGCCGACCGCATCGCGGTGCCCCAGTCGACGCCGGGCCGCATCCAGACGTTGAAGGAGCGCGGCATGTCGGAGACCCGCACGGCGTCGGCCAAGTCCGGCTCGCCCGAGTACACCGCGCGGAACTGCGCGTAGGCCTCCTCCTTGCTCTGGTACGCGACCTCACGTACCTGCGGGAGGGCCCGCAGAGCCGCCTCCAGGGCCTCCACCTCCTCGGGGGTGGCTCCCTCCCCGTCGCACGAACGATACGGCGACTCGTTCTCACACACGAAGACGCGGACCTCGGCGCCGCCCGGAGCGTAGGAGGCCGTGCCCATGAGCATCCCCGCCAGGACGACCGGCCGCGGCTCGGGGATGTCGCGCAGCATGGTCACCCCCGCGACGCCCGCCAGCAGTACGGCCGCCGCGGCCGCCAGCAGCAGGGGACTCACCCGGCGGGCGGCCGGGCGGCCGGGTGGGGCGGCGGGGCGCAGATCCTCGGCGGTGACGGTCGCGCCCGCCTCCCCGAGGGCCGCGCGCAGTCGTTGCTCGATGTTCATCGGGTCTCCTTGAGTTCCTGGCCGAGCGCGGCCAGGCCGCGGGCGATGGTGGACCGGGCGGTGCTCGCGCGGATCCCCATGGTCCGGGCGATCTCCAAGTCGGAGAGGTCGAGGTAGTAGCGCAGCGTGAGCGCTTCGCGCTGACGGTGCGGCAGGCGGCCCAGCGCGGTCAGTACGGCACGGCGCTCCTCGCGCAGCAGCACCGCGCTCTCGGCCGACCAGATGGGCGGTTCGTACGGCACGCCGCGACGCGCTGCCGTCGCCCGCCGCCGCAGCACCGACCGGGAGCGGTTGAGCACGGCCGACCGGATGTAGGCGAGCGCCTTGCCGGGGTCGCGCAGCCGTCCCCGCGCCGCGTGCGTGCGCGCGAAAGCCTCCTGCACGACGTCCTCGGCCGTGCCGAGGTCGCCGACCATGATCAACGCTAGTCGGACGAGTCCGAGCCGATGCGCGGCATAGAGCGCCGTGACGTCGGTTTCCTGTCCGATCGCCGGCCCTCCCGCGGAGAGCAGTTGGACTTCCATGTCACAGAGACGCGCGCGGGGGGCCGGTGCTGCTCGCCGTCACCGGCCGTTTCCGCCAGGGATGATCGCCCGCTCCGGCGCGGGTGGCGATCAGGCGTCAGGGGCGACCGTCCTCCGGGGGACGCGCGGGGTGCTGCAGGGAGCGGCGGTACAGCTCGTCGATCTCGTCGAGGGGATCGCGGACGCTCGTGCTCCGGCGGGCCTCAAGCTCCAGCTCGGCGCGGTCGTGCACGTCGTTGATGGCGCTCGAGGCATGGTTGACCTGGTTGTCCATCAGGTCGGCGCGGATGCGGGCGCAGGTGGTGGACAGCTTGACGTGCTGCTCACGCAGCCGGTCGAGGGTGACGTGGTCGATGTAGCCGGTGGAGCGGCGCTGCTGGGCGTACAGGCCGAGCTGGGTGTCGAGGACCTCGGCGTGCTCGCCGACCTCGCGGACCAGGACCGGCAGGTCGCCCAGGCTCCAGCCCTGGCGGGCGGCGTGGTCGAGGGCCTGGCGGGTGAGCGACACCTCACGGCGCAGATCGACCCGCAGCCGTTCGGCGTCGGCCGCCTCTCCGGTGCCCATCGCCCCGACGTGCGCGGCGAGGCGGGTACTGGCCGCCCTGGCCTTCTTGGTGGCGGCCTTGCCGAGCTTGACCGCGAAGTACAGCCCCACTCCACCGACGATCAGGAAGAGCAGGAAGACCACCAGAAGGATCGTGATGATCGTGCTGATCGCAGACACCCCCTTCGCCGGGGGGCCGGGCAGCCCCGAATATCCAGCTGCCATTGAGCATATCCACCCTGACAGGGTGCGGGTGTGGACGAATCGATCCCGCCTGAGATCACGCACAGGATCGCGCCCGGGATCAGTGGCCGCCCGCAGACCGTGGGACGCCGTCCCTGGTAGTGCGGCGGCGGACCGTTCTGAACACCAGCCACGCGAACACGCCCAGGGCGGCCAGCACCAGGAGCACCAGCACCGGCAGGAAGATCGCGACCAGGCTGATGCCGACCGAGCCCGCGTCCTCCACGGTGCTGATCACCGGGGCGCCGACGCCCGCCGTCGTGGCGTTCACGACCGGCCGCGCGGTCGCCTTCATCAGGTGCACGACCAGGGCCAGCGCGATGCCGAGCAGCCAGCCCGCCCACGGGTTCGCGGCCATCCAGGCCGAGCCGTCCACCTCGGCGGCGGCGGAGGTCGCGGCGAACACCACGCCGCCCGCCGCGGGCCGTACCGCGGTCTGGATCATGTCGTTCACGTGGTCCACCACGGGGACCTTGTCCAGCACCAGCTCGGCGAGCAGCAGCACGGCCAGCACCGCGAGCACCCGGCCGTCGGCCAGCCACTCGTACCCGGCGGGCAGCCGCACCGCGTCGGTCAGGCGGGCGGCGAGCCCGACCGCCAGCAGCGGGATGTAGGCGTTGAGCCCGGCCGCGGTGGACAGTCCGAGGCCGGTCAGGGTCGCCAGCATGCGTCCTCCACGGGCGCGTCGGTCGGGGCGGTCAACGTTGACAACGCTTCCCGCGCGCGAGGAGATCCCACATCACGGACCGGTGACGCGGCGCAGGCGCCGGACGGCCGCGCCGTACTCCTCGATCATCTCGGCGAACACCTCCCGCGCGGGCCTGACCCGGTCGAGCTGGCCGATCGCCTGGCCCGCGAAGTCGTTGGCGAGCCGTTCCGCGCCCGGACTGCCCGCCTCGGCGGCGCGCCCGATCCGGGCCATCGCGCCCTCGGCGACGAGCGCCTGCAGCGGCATGGGCAGCGCGCCGGGGCTTTCGGTGGCCTCGTCCCACTCGTCGGTCCAGGAGGACCTGAGCTGGCGCGCGGGCTCCCCGGTGCGTGAGGTGGACCGCACGGTGTCCGCCGACGTGGCGGCGAGGATCTTCCGCCGGACGGCGGGCGGCACGCACGCCTCCTCGGTGCCCAGCCACACCGAGCCGCACCACACGCCCTCCGCCCCAAGGGCGAGCGCGGCGGCCATCTGACGCCCGGAGGCGATGCCGCCCGCCGCCAGCACCGGCACGTCCACGGCGTCCACCACCTGGGGGACCAGCACCATGGTGGTGATCTCCCCGGTGTGCCCGCCCGCCTCGGTGCCCTGGGCCACGATCAGGTCGGCCCCCGCCGCCACGCGCGGCAGGGCGTGCTCGGGGCGGTGGGCGAAGGCGGCCACCGGCACCCCGGCGGCGCGAGCCCGCGTGACCAGGTCGGGCGGCGGCCCGCCCACCAGGCAGGCGATCAGGCCGATGGGGTGTTTCAGCGCCACCTCGGCGAGCGTCGTGGCCCCGGTGTTGGTCAACCTACGCCCGGACTCGCCCGCCAGCGAGGTCAGGTGCCCGGGCAGCGGCTCCAGGGTGCTCACGCCGTACTTGGCCAGCAGGTGCGCCACGAAGTCGCGGTGCCGCTCGGGGATCAGGTCGGCGACGCGGGCGAACGGGTCGCCCGCGACGGACGCCAGCGCCGCCGCCGCGCCCGGGTCGATCGCCTCCGGCACGACCACGGCCACCCCGTACGGCCGGCCGCCGCACTCCTCGTCCAGCCTGCTCAGCTCGGAGTCGAGCCGGTCGGGCGAGTGGCCGGACGCGCCGAGCACGCCGAACCCGCCCGCGCGGGTGACGGCCGCGACCACTTCCCTTGAGGGGCTGAACGCGAGGAGCGGGTGCTCCACGCCGAGTCGTTCACAGATCGCGGTCCGCATGCGGCGAAGGTAACCCCCGGATCGCGGCCGGGTCCAGCGGCGGAGACTCGTTCCCGTCATCGGGGGCGGTGCGCCCGGCGGGCAGGAAGGGCAGGTGCCAGCCCTCCTCGGGGGTGTAGCGCCGCACCACCCGGGCGGGTACACCCGCCAGGACACAGTGGTCGGGGAACTCCCCGCGCACCACCGCGCCGCCCGCCACGACCGTCTGGCGCCCCAGACGCGTTCCAGGCAGGATGATCGCCCCGGCCCCCAGCCAGGAGCCCGGCCCGATGGTCACCGGATTGTCGCGCGGCCACTGGCGGCCGATCGGGGTCTCGGGGTCGTCGTAGACGTGGTTCTGGTCGGTGATGTAGACGTACGGCCCGGTGAAGACGTGGTCGCCGACCTCGATGAGCCGGTGGCCCACGATGTGCGTGCCCCTGCCGATGGAGCACGAGTGGCCGATCCGCACGATGGCCGACGGGCCGAGGTCAAGCCCTGGATTCATGCCCGCGCTGATCGAGACGCGCTCGCCGACAAGGGTGCCCTCGCCGATCTCGATCCACTCCTCACCGAAGATCGCCCCGGTGGGGAACGCCAGGCAGGCGCCCTCGCCCAGTTTTCTGAAGCGGTATCCGGCGGGGCTCTTGGGGGTGATCGTTCCGGCTCGCCTGATCGCGGACCACCCACGGTGGATCACCGTGCCGGCGGCGCGCCGTACGGCATCGCGGAGTGACATAACGGTTCAAGCTACTGCTTGCCTACCAGATAACGAAACAGCAGGTCGAGCACACCTGTGGCGGGGCGTTTGATAACCTGAGAGCCCGTGGGTACGGGAGGCCGCCCATCCAACGGCCGACGATCCAGACGACCACGGGAGCCCTTCTTGCGCAGCGCCGCACACACCAAGCATCTGTTCGTCACCGGCGGCGTCGCCTCCAGTCTCGGCAAGGGGCTCACCGCCTCCAGCCTCGGGCGCCTACTGAAGCTCCGCGGGCTGCGGGTGACCATGCAGAAACTCGACCCCTACCTCAACGTCGACCCCGGCACGATGAACCCCTTCCAGCACGGAGAGGTCTTCGTCACCGACGACGGCGCGGAGACCGACCTCGACGTGGGCCACTACGAGCGGTTCCTCGACACCGAGCTGCACGGCTCGGCCAACGTGACCACCGGGCAGGTCTATTCCAACGTCATCGCCAAGGAGCGCCGGGGCGAGTACCTCGGCGACACCGTGCAGGTGATTCCGCACATCACCAACGAGATCAAGGACCGGATCCGGGGCATGGCGGGCCCCGACGTCGATGTCGTCATCACCGAGGTCGGCGGCACGGTCGGCGACATCGAGTCACTGCCGTTCCTGGAGGCCGTCCGCCAGGTGCGCCACGAGGTCGGCAGGGACAACTGCTTCTTCCTGCACGTCTCGCTGCTGCCCTACATCGGGCCCAGCGGCGAGCTGAAGACCAAGCCGACCCAGCACAGCGTGGCCGCCCTGCGCAGCATCGGCATCCAGCCGGACGCCATCGTGTGCCGCTCCGACCGCCCGATCACCACCAGCCTCAAGCGCAAGATCAGCCTGATGTGCGACGTCGACGAGGACGCCGTGGTGAGCGCGGTCGACGCCGCGAGCATCTACGACATCCCGAAGGTGCTGCACGCCGAGGGGCTCGACGCGTACGTGGTGCGCCGTCTCGGCCTGCCGTTCCGCGACGTCGACTGGAAGGAGTGGGACCAGCTCCTGCGCCGGGTGCACCGTCCGGCCAAGGAGGTCACGATCGCGCTGGTCGGCAAGTACATCGACCTGCCCGACGCCTACCTGAGCGTCACCGAGGCGCTGCGCGCGGGCGGCTTCGCCAACGACGCCAGGGTCAACATCCGCTGGGTCAAAAGCGATGACTGCGAGACGGACGAGGGCGCGGCCCGCGAGCTCGACGGCGTGGACGGCGTGCTCATCCCCGGCGGGTTCGGGGTGCGCGGCATCGAAGGCAAGGTGGGCGCGGTGCGCCACGCCCGGGAGAACATGATCCCGCTGCTCGGCATCTGCCTGGGCATGCAGTGCATGATCATCGAGGTGGCCCGTTCGCTGGCCGGGCTGCCCGGCGCCAACAGCGCCGAGTTCGTGCCCGACACCGTGCACTCGGTCGTCTCCACCATGGCCGACCAGGAGGACGTGGTCGCGGGCGAGCGCGACATGGGCGGCACGATGCGCCTCGGCCTCTACCCGGCCAACCTGGAGGAGGGCACGCTGGCCCGCAAGCTGTACGGCAAGGCCCGCGTCGAGGAGCGCCACCGGCACCGCTACGAGGTGGCCAACGCCTACCGCGACCGGCTGGAGAAGGTCGGCATGGTCTTCTCCGGGCTGTCCCCCGACGGCCGCCTGGTGGAGTACGCCGAGCTGCCCCCCGGCACGCACCCCTTCTTCGTCGGAACCCAGGCCCACCCCGAGTTCCGCTCCCGCCCGACCCGCCCGCACCCGCTGTTCAAGGGCCTGATCGCCGCCGCGCTGGACTTCGCCGACGAGCGTAGCGCCGCGGCCAAGGCGGGCAGCGGCGCCTGACCCGTCACGCCGCGCGGCGGGGAATCGGACGGACCGATTCCCCGCCGCGTGGCCGTTGTCCGCCGTATCTGGCAGCATGCTCCGAGTAACCCCCCGACTGCACTCGAAGGCGAGCCGATGGCCGGTGCGACGCGTGTTTTCATCTGCTACAAGAAGCTGCTCGCCTACGAGGAGTCGGGGCAGCGCGTCGTGCAGAAGAACACCGCCGCCGAGACCCTGCATTTCGTACTCGCCCAGGACCCGGGCTACGACCCGTGGGTGGACAACGCCAGAATCGTCCCGGGCATGGCCTGGGAGACCGAGATCTACCAGCGCATCCTGTCCAGCGACGTCCTGCTCGTCCTGATCGGCCGGGGCACCGCCGAGTCCGAGTGGGTGCGCAGGGAAGTGGCCATGGCCACCGCGCTCGGCCTGTCGATCGTCCCCGTCGGCTTCGACATGACCGACCGGCAGATGGCCGACGAGACCACCGCGCTGAACATCGGCCACCTGCAGTGGGTGCTGCTGCGCGACATCTCCCCGGCCCGCGCCCAGCCGCTGCTGGCCGAGCTGCGCGACCCGCTGGCGCGGGCGGCGGCGGCCACCGTCGAGCAGCAGCGGCTCACGCTCGCGCCGCTCTTGGCGCGTCAGCGCGCGGTCCGCACGCCCGCGCTCGACCGGCAGCGGGCGGCCTCCTTCGACCTGTACCCGGCCACCGGGATGCGCCTGCACGTCGCGGCGGGAGACATCGAGAAGGTCCGCAACGTCGACGTCTTCGTCAACCCGGAGAACGATTACATGCAGATGGCGCGCTTCTTCGAGAGCCGCACCATCTCCTCCATCCTGCGCAGGCGCGGGCAGGCCGACCGCCGTCAGGGCTACCACGACACCATCCAGCAGGAACTCGACTGGCAGTTGCGCGACCGGTCCCGGCCGGTGCAGGCGTCGGAGGTGTTCCCCACCAGCGCGGGCGGGCCGCGCAGCGACCTGGCCAGGATCAACAGGGGCCGGGTCATCCTGCACGTCGCCGCCGTCCAGGCGGTGGCGGCGGAGAGCCGGGTGATCCCCTACAAGCACCCCCGCCAGATCGAGTCGTCGGTGCGGTCGGTCCTGGCCGCGATGGGCGACCTGATCCGCACCTCCTGTGTGATCTCACCCGACGGCACCGACCAGCGGGCCGACCAGGAGCGCCTGGCGGCGGCCGGGGGCGGCGGGGTGGAGAGCGTGATCTTCCCGCTGCTCGGCACCGGCCAGGGCGGCGCCGACACCGCGGAGGTGGTCGGCCCGATGATCGACGGCATGCTCGGCTTTCTCTCAGAGGAGGACGACGGCACGGTCGCCGACGCGCTGCGCGACGTCTACATCGCCGCGCTCTACCAGGAGGACGTCGACATCGTGACCGAGGTCCTGGGCTCGCGGCTGGGTTCGTGATCTATCACGCTAAGCTGGTCGAATGGGGGAAGGCGACATGTCACGGCAGCGAACGGCGTCCGCGCGGGCCACGGTCACACGCGGCGACACCGCCGCGGAGGACGTGCGTGACCGGCCGGAGGCGTGGGAGGTCGTCGCCTCCGCGGAGCCCGTCCGCCTGAACATCCTCACGCTGCGCACCGACGAGGTGCGGATGCCCGAGGGCGACACCGCGAGGCGCGACTACGTCCGCCACCCCGGCTCGGTCGGCGTCCTGGCCATCGACGACGACCAGCGGGTCCTGCTGATCCGGCAGTACCGCCACCCGGTCAGGTCGCTGCTGTGGGAGATCCCGGCGGGGCTGCGCGACATCCCCGGCGAGCCGCTGCTCGACTGCGCCCGGCGCGAACTCGCCGAGGAGACCGGGCACCGCGCCGACACCTGGCACCTGCTGCTCGACCTGCTCGTCTCGCCGGGCGCGTCCGACGAGCGCATCCGCATCTTCCTGGCGCGCGGGCTCATGCCGATCCCCGAGGGCGAACTCGACTACGTACGCCGCCACGAGGAGGCCGACATCCGGCTCGCGGCCGTGCCGCTCGCCGAGGCGGCGGGAAAGGTCCTATCGGGAATGATCCACAATTCCTCGGCCGTGGCCGGTATTCTCGCCGCGTACGCGGCCTCCGCCGACGGGTTCGCCTCTCTGCGGCCCGCCGACGCCCCGGAGGCCTGAGAGCACGGAGGGGGGCCGGGCGCCCTGAGCGATACGGAGACTGTTCTCTCCAGCTACCTCGACCATCTGGCGGTCGAGCGCGGACTGGCCGCCAACACGCTCGCCTCCTATCGCCGTGACCTGCAGCGATACGTCGAGCATCTGAAGACGCGCGGCCGTACCCGGTTCCGCGACGTCGCCGAGTCCGACGTCGTGGCGTTCCTGGCCGCGCTGCGCGAGGGCGACGAGCGGCACCGGGCGCTGGTGGCCAGCTCGACCGCGCGCGCAGTGTCGGCGGTGCGGGGCCTGCACCGCTTCGCGCTGCGCGAGGGCGTCGCCGGGCACGACCCGGCGCACGAGGTGCGCCCGCCGCGCCAGCTCCGCAGGCTGCCCAAGGCCATCTCCGTGCAGGAGGTCGAGCGGCTGATCGCCGCCGCCGGCCCCGACGGCCAGCCGCTGACCCTGCGCAACCGCGCGCTGCTCGAACTGCTCTACGGCACCGGCGCGCGCATCTCCGAGGCGGTCGGCCTGGCCGTGGACGACGCGGAGCCCGACCAGGTGCGCCTGCGCGGCAAGGGCGGGCGCACCCGCGTCGTGCCGCTCGGCCGCTACGCCAGGCAGGCGCTCGACGCCTACCTCGTGCGGGCCCGCCCCATCCTCTCCTCGCACGGCCGGGGCACCTCGGCGCTGTTCCTCAACGCGCGCGGCGGCAGGCTGACCCGCCAGGGGGCGTGGGAGGTGCTCCAGGCGGCGGCCGAACGCGCCGGTCTTGCCGGGGTGTCTCCGCATATGTTGCGACATTCGTTCGCAACGCACCTCCTCGACGGCGGCGCGGACGTTAGGGTTGTCCAGGAGCTGCTCGGCCACGCCTCGGTCACGACCACCCAGGTCTACACCTTGGTCACGGTCGACAAGCTCCGGGAGGTCTACGCCGCCGCGCACCCCCGCGCCCGGCGCTAGATCGTTATCGAGACGTTTGAGACGCTTGCCAATCGGGCGTAGCCGGGCGTGCCGCCTTGCCGCATACGTGCTGACGCCATAGTGTCCGTCCGGACGGTCCGGTTCGAGGCCGTCAGGGAGGTTCAACTGGTGACTGTGACCACCGACGGTTCCAGCCGGAGGGCGACCCCCGGCGCCAGCCCCGACAACCCGTGGGGCGATTCCAAGACCGCCGCGTCCACGGCGGCGGGCGGGATCCTCGGCCCGACCGGTCGGCCGAGGCCGGTGTTCCCCGCGCCGCCGGTGCGTACCACCCACGGGCCCGCCAGGGTGGTCGCGATGGTCAACCAGAAGGGCGGGGTGGGCAAGACCACCACGACCATCAACCTCGGCGCGGCGCTGGCCGAGTGCGGGCTGCGGGTCCTGCTGGTCGACTTCGACCCCCAGGGCGCGCTCTCCGTCGGGCTCGGCATCAACCCGCTCCAGCTCGACATGACGATCTACAACCTGCTCATGGAGCGCGGCGTCGATCCCGAGGAGGTCCTGCTGAAGACCTCCGTCGACGGCATGGACCTGCTACCCAGCAACATCGACCTGTCGGCGGCCGAGGTCCAGCTCGTCACCGAGGTCGCCCGCGAGCAGGTGCTCGGCCGCGTGATCAAGCCGCTGCTGCCCGACTACGACGTCTGCCTGATCGACTGCCAGCCGTCCCTGGGCCTGCTCACCATCAACGCGCTGACCTGCGCCCACGGCGTCATCGTGCCGCTTGAGTGCGAGTTCTTCGCGCTGCGCGGCGTCGCGCTGCTGATGGACACGATCACCAAGGTGCAGGAGCGGCTCAACGCCGACCTGGAGATCGAGGGCCTGCTCGCCACCATGTACGACGCGCGCACCCTGCACGGCCGCGAGGTGCTGGCGCGGGTGGTCGAGGCGTTCGACGAGAAGGTCTTCCACACGGTCATCAACCGCACCGTGCGCTTCCCCGACGCCACGGTCGCCGGCGAGCCCATCACGATCTTCGACTCCTCCTCCCTGGGCGCCAGCGCCTACCGCGAGCTGGCCCGTGAAGTCCTCGCCCGCTGGCCGGAGCCCGCCGCCTGACGCCCGCGCGCGGCGCGGCCGCCGGGATCGACGGTCGGGGGGACAATGACGGGGTGACCGAGGAGCAGACCACCAGGCCCGACGCCTTCCAGGTTCATCTGGACGTCTTCGAGGGCCCCTTCGACCTGCTCCTGGGGCTGATCGCCAAGCACAAGCTCGACATCACCGAGGTGTCCCTGCACAAGGTCACCGACGAGTTCATCTCCTACATCCGCTCCAGGGGCCCGGAGTGGGACCTCGACCAGACCAGCCACTTCCTGCTGGTCGCCGCCACCCTGCTCGACCTGAAGGCGGCGCGGCTGCTGCCGTCCGGCGAGGTCGAGGACGAAGAGGACCTCGCCCTGCTGGAGGCGCGCGACCTGCTGTTCGCCCGGCTGCTGCAGTACCGCGCATACAAGGAGGTCGCCAAGGTCTTCTCCGGGCGGATGGCCGCCGAGGCGCTGCGCTTCCCCCGCCTGGTCCCGATGGAGCCCGAATTCGCCGGTCTGCTGCCCGAACTGGTGCTCGGCATCGGCCCCGAACAGCTCGCGAGGATCGCCGCGAAGGCGATGCGGCCGAAGGCGCCGCCGTCGGTCTCGGTGGCCCACATCTATCAACCGCTGGCCAGCGTGCGCGAGCAGGCGGCTATCCTTGTGCGGCGGCTGCGGCGCGTTCGCCGGGCCACGTTCCGGGTCCTGACCTCCGACTGCGCGGGCACCTTCGAGATCGTCGCGCGTTTCCTCGCGGTCCTGGAGCTCTATCGCGAGGCGGCCGTCACCTTCGAGCAGGTCGAGCCGCTGGGCGAACTGCACGTGCAATGGACGGGCACCGACGACGGAGACGTCGCCGTGGCCGACGACTACGACGAGAGCGCCGAGAAGAAGCCCGATGAGTGAGCCGATCAACGACGCGGCGCCGGCCGAGCACGACGACGGCGCCGCGCCTGGCGAGCCTCCGCTCGCCGCGGCCCTTGAAGCGATCCTGCTCGTCGTGGACGAGCCGGTGCCCGAGATCACGCTGGCCCAGGTCCTGGAACGCCCCACCCACGAGATCGCCGAGGCCCTGCGCGGGCTCGCGGCGGAATACTCGGCGGCCGGACGGGGTTTCGATCTGCGAGAGGTCGCGGGCGGCTGGCGTTACTACACGCGGGCCGAGTGCGCCCCCGTCGTGGAGCGTTTCGTCCGCGACGGCCAGCAGACCCGCCTCACCCAGGCGGCGCTGGAGACCCTGTCCGTGGTGGCCTACCGCCAGCCGGTGAGCCGGGCCAGGATCTCGGCCATCCGCGGCGTGAACAGCGACGGGGTCATGCGGACCCTCGTCGCCAGAGGGCTGGTCGAAGAGGCCGGCACCGATCCGGAGAGCCAAGCCGTGCTCTACCGGACCACTTCCTACTTCCTCGAACGGCTGGGCCTGCGCGACCTCGGCGAACTTCCCGAGCTGGCGCCCTTCCTGCCGGAGGACGTGGAGAACCTGGAGGAGAGCAAGTGAACGACAGACGCACCCCGTCCGGTGATGGACGCGGTCGGCGTTCAGGGGCCCGTGGCGGCCCCGGCAGCGGCGGCGACGCCGGGCGCGGATCCTTCCGCGCGTCCCGCGGCGGCTCCAGAGACGGATACGGCACGCCGTACTCCGGCAGGCGGGAGTCCGACCGCGGCACCAGGTCCTCGGGCCCCAGAGGCCCCCGTCAGGACCCCAGAGACACCCCGCGCGACGACCGCCGCTCCCAGGGCGGCTACGGTTCGCGCGACGATCGGCGTCCGAGCGACGACCGGCGTTCGTCCGGTGGGTACGGTTCCCGTGACGATCGGCGTTCCTCGGGTGGTTATGGCTCCCATGATGACCGCCGCCCCGCCCGTTCCTCCGGCCCGCGTGACGACTTCCGCCCGCGTGACGACCGGCGTTCCTCGGGCGGTTACGGTTCCCGTGACGACCGGCGTTCCTCCGGTGGTTACGGTTCCCGTGACGACCAGCGGTCGTCGGGTGGCTATGGCTCTCGTGACGACCGCCGTCCGGCCCGTTCCTCCGGCCCGCGCGACGACTACCGTCCCCGTGACGACCACCGGCAGCGCGACGACCGGCGTTCCTCCGGTGGCTATGGCTCTCGTGACGACCGGCCGCGTGGCGGGTGGGGGTCGCGAGACGAGGTGCGCACGATCGGGGGCAGGCCCGAGGGCTCCCGCTCCCGGTTCGGGCGTCCCGGCGGCGAGGGCCGCGAGCGGCCCGTGCGCGGCGAGCGGTCCGGCCGTCCCGACTCGGCGGCGCGCGCCGACCGGCGCGGGCGTCCCGAGCGGCCGGCCCAGCGCTCCTATGAGCGACCTTCCGATCGCAGGCCCGAGCGGGCCTCCGGCGAGGGCTTCAAGAGCGCCCAGCAGCCGATCCGCGACCGCGCCCTGTTCCCCGACGGCTACACCGACGAGCGCGACACCACCGAGGTCCCCGACGGCACCCGGCTGCAGAAGGTCCTCGCCCAGGCGGGCGTGGCCAGCAGGCGGGCCTGCGAGGAGATGATCGGCGAGGGCCGGGTCACCGTGGACGGCCAGGTGGTCCGCAGGTTCGGCGCCAGGGTCGATCCCGCGAAGCAGATCATCCACGTGGACGGCAAGCGCGTCCCCACCGCCCCCGACCTCGTCTACTTCGCGATCAACAAGCCGATCGGCGTGGTCAGCACCATGTCCGACCCCGAGGGACGCCCGTCCCTGGCCGACTACGTGGTCGACCGCCAGGAGCGGCTGTTCCACGTCGGCCGTCTCGACACCGAGACCGAGGGCCTGATCCTGCTCACCAACGACGGCGAGCTGGCCAACCGGCTCACCCACCCCAGCTACGGCGTGCGGAAGAAGTACTGGGCCAAGGTGAACGGCACCATCGAGCGCGGCCTGGGCCGCATCCTGCGCGACGGCGTCGAGCTGGAGGACGGCATCGCCAAGGCCGACGACTTCAAGATCGTCCAGGAGCACGGCCAGCAGGCGCTCGTGGAGATCGTGCTGCACGAGGGCCGCAAGCACATCGTGCGGCGCATGCTCGCCGAGGTCGGCCACTCGGTCATCGACCTGGCGAGGATCGAGTTCGGACCGGTCAAGATGGGCCGTCTGAAGAGCGGGACGCTGCGTGCCCTCACGCTGACGGAGATCGGCGAACTGTATGCTGCTGTCGGGCTGTAGCCTTCCCGGCACGGCCCGTGCGCTGCCGAATCGGGGCGCTTCGAGAAGGGGATGAACGATGGTGCGGGCGATCCGCGGTGCGACACAGATCGATTCCGACGACCGGGAGGCGATCCTGTCAGCGGTCACCGAACTGGTCTCCGAGGTGATGTCGCGCAACGAGCTGACCACCGACGACGTGATCAGTGTGATCTTCACCTCGACGCCCGACCTCACCTCGGAGTTCCCCGCGCTGGCCGCGCGCAAGCTGGGCTTCCACGACGTACCGCTGATCTGCGCGTCGGAGATCGACGTCCCCGGCGCGCTGCCCCGCGTGGTGCGGCTGATGGCCCACGTGGAGAGCGACCGGCCGCGCCAGCAGATCCATCACGTCTACCTGCGGGGCGCGGTCGCGCTCCGCGTGGACATCGCCCAGTAGATCGCCCAACAGATCGCTCAGTAGATTCCAGTAAATCCAGTACATCCAGTAGAGCAGCGAACAGATCATGATGAGCACGACATGCCGTTCCTCGCGGATCCTCGCCCGGCGGGCGGCCCGATGAGCGGCCTGGAGCGGGTGCTGGTGGTCGGCACCGGGCTGATCGGCACCTCCATCGCCCTCGCGCTGCGCGAGCACGGGGTCGAGGTCCATCTCGCCGACCTCGATCCGCGTGCCGCGCGCCTGGCCAGCGAGCTGGGCGCGGGCCTGGAGTGGTCCGCGCAGGAGGGCGCGCCCGCCGCCGACCTCGCGGTGATCGCGGTCCCGCCGCAGTACGTGGCGGCCGAGCTGCTCGCGCTGCAGCGGCGCGGTGCCGCCCGCTACTACACCGACGTGGCCAGCGTGAAGGCGCTGCCGCTGGCGGAGGCGGAGCGGCTCGGGTGCGACCTCGGCGACTACGTGGCCGGGCATCCGCTCGCGGGCCGTGAGAGGTCGGGTCCGGCGGCGGCCAGGGCCGATCTGTTCCTCGGGCGGCCCTGGGCGTACTGCCCGACCGACGAGACCTCTCCCGCGGCCGTCGACACGCTCCTCGCGCTGATCAAGCTCTGCGGGGCCGAGGCGGTCAGGGTCGGCGCGGAGGAGCACGACCGTGCCGTCGCGGTCGTGTCGCACGCGCCCCACGTCACGGCGGCGGCGGTGGCCGCCCGGCTGGCCGAGGCGCCGGAGACCGCGCTCGGCCTGGCCGGTCAGGGGGTCCGCGACGTCACCCGCATCGCCGCGGGCGATCCGGCGCTGTGGACGGGCATTCTGTCCGGCAACGCGCTTCCGGTGGCGAACGTGCTGGAGGCCGTGGCGGCCGACCTCGCCGCGGCGGCGGCGGCGCTCCGCGAGGCGGCCGAGCCCGGCCGGCGAGCGGAGGAGGGCGCGGATCCCATGGGAATGCCCTGGGTGACCGCGCTGCTGGAACGCGGCGTGGCCGGCACCGACCGGATTCCCGGCAAGCACGGTGGCCCGGCGAGCGTCTACACCGTCATTCAGGTGATCATCGGAGACCGTCCGGGCGAGCTGGCCCGGCTGTTCCAGGCGGCCGAGGAGGCCGGGGTCAACATCGAGGACGTCCGGCTGGAGCACGCCCCCGGGCTGCCGCTGGGCGCCGCCGAGCTGTTCGTGCAGCCGCAGGCGGCGGCCGCGCTGGCCGAGGCGTTGCGCGCGAACGGCTGGCACCTGCCCTGACGGACCGTTTTGAGCCCGGGCGCCGATCGCCCGGGCTTTTCGCGCGCCGAGGTGGTAACGTTGTTACCAAAGAACAACGACGTTACCTTTCGGAGGTCCTCGTGCCGAGTGCCGTCCAGACCCCTTTCCGAGGCGGGTACGTCCCCGTCACCGAGGAGATCACCGCGTTCGACCTGCCGGTCACGGGCACCCTGCCCGACCGGCTGAACGGGCGCTTCCTGCGCAACGGCCCCAATCCGCTGAACCTCGAAGAGCCGAACCAGCACCTGTTCACCGGCGAGGGCATGGTGCACGGCGTGCGCCTGCGCGACGGCAGGGCCGAGTGGTACCGCAACCGCTGGGTACGCTCCGACGCCGTGGCGCTGAGCCTGGGGGAGACCCCGCGCCCCGGCCCCCGCTTCGAGGGCATGGACTTCGCGGCCAACACCCACGTGATCGGCCACGCGGGCCGCACCCTGGCCCTGGTGGAGGCCGGGTTCCCCGCGGTGGAACTGACGTACGAGCTGGACACGGTCGGCCGGTGCGACTTCGGGGGCTCGCTGCCGGGCGGCTTCACCGCGCACTCCAAGCTCGATCCGCGCACCGGTGAGCTGCACGCGGTCTGCTACTACTTCGGGCGTCCCGACGTCGTCCAGCACGTGGTGGCGGACGCGGCGGGGCGGGTCGTGCGGGCGGTGGACGTCGCCGTCGAGGACGGGCCGATGATGCACGACTTCGGGCTCACCGACCGGTACGTGGTGCTGTACGACCTGCCGGTCACGTTCAGCGTGGCGGCCCTGGAGGCGGGGATCCGCATGCCGTACGCCTGGGACGACCGGCACCCGGCGCGGGTCGGGCTGCTGCCCCGTGACGGCGACGGGGCGCGGGTGCGCTGGTTCGAGGTCGATCCCTGCTGGGTCTTCCACACGCTCAACGCCTACGAGGACGGCGATCGCGTGGTGGTCGACGTGGTGGCCTACGACCGGCTGTTCGTGGACGCCAGGCTCGACGCGGGCGGCCCTCCGGCCCTGGACCGCTGGGTGCTCGACACCGCCACCGGTAAGGCGGTACGAACCCGCCTGGACGACCGCAACCAGGAGTTCCCGCGGATCGACGACCGCAGGACGGCCCGGCAGCACCGGTACGGCTACACCGTGGTCACCGAGGAGCTGCGGGCGCAACTGCCGCGCGGCGCCGATGATCTCGAAGACCTGCCGCCGGAGGCGTTCGGCGCGGCGCTGCTCAAGCACGACCTGCGGACGGGCGGCCACGAGGCGCACCGATTCCCGCGCGACGCGTACGCGGGGGAGCCGGTCTTCGTGCCCGCAGATCCCAGCTCAAGCGAGGAAGGCGTAGAAGACGACGGATATGTCATGACCTACGTCCATAACCCCGATCGTGGGGCCGCCGACCTGGTCATTCTCTCCGCCCAGGACTTCGAGGGCGACCCGGTCGCCACGGTGCACCTCCCGGCACGGGTGCCGCTGGGCTTTCACGGCGGATTCATTCCCGACACGCACTGAGCGAAACAGGATTGACAAAACAGGCTTTTACGTAAAAGCTTGCTCTTGTAATGAAGGACGTCATCTACCTGGACCGGCTGGAGCAGGCCGAGGCGCTGCTCAAACCCGTGCGCGTGGAGGTGCTCCGCCGGCTCGCCGAGCCGCGCTCCTGCACCGAGGTGGCCAGGGAACTCGGCCAGACTCCGCAGCGGGTCTACTACCACGTCAAGCAGCTCGTCGCGGTCGGCCTGGCCGAGCAGGTCGGCGAACGCCGGGTGCGCGGCATCAGTGAGGGCGTCTACCAGGCGGTGGCCCGCTCCTACTGGTTGTCGCCCGCGCTCGTCGGCCGGATCGGCCCGCGCCGCTCCGAGGACCGGCTCAGCCTGGGATACGTGCTGAGCCTGGTCGAGGAGGTCCAGGCCGACATCGCCAGGATCGACCGCACCGCCACCGACCTGCCCTCACTGGGCATCTCCGGCGAGGTCTGCCTGGCGGAGGAGCGCCGCCCGGAGTTCCTGGCCGATCTGGGCGAGGCCATGCGCGGCCTGTTCGAGAAGTACGGCGGAGCGGAGGGCTCCACGTTCCGGGTCGCCCTCGTCTGCTACCCCGTCACCGACCAGCCCGCCGCCGAAACCTCGAACGCTCCGAAAGACCGGTAGCCTCGTCTGCGAACACATCGCTGAGCGCAAGGAGAGGCCGTGACCGGACTCGTCGTCGCCATGGACGGTCCTTCCGGATCGGGCAAGTCCAGCGCTTCCCGAGGCGTCGCCAGGGCGCTGGGGCTTCGCTACCTCGACACGGGGGCGATGTACCGCGCGGTCACCTGGTGGATGCTCCGGCACGACGCCGACCTCACCGACCCGGCGGCGATCGCCGCCCGCGCCGCCGACCCGGTGCTCGCCATCGGCACCGACCCCGACGCGCCCACCGTCCACGTGGACGGAACCGACGTCGCCGCCCCGATCCGCGAGGCGAAGGTCACCGCCGCCGTCTCGGCGGTCAGCGCCGTACCCGAGATCCGCGCCCGGCTGGTCGCCGAGCAGCGGGCCGTCATCGGCTCTGGCGACATCGTGGTCGAAGGCCGCGACATCGGCACCGTGGTGGCCCCTGCCGCGCAGGTCAAGATCTACCTGACGGCCAGCGCCGAGGCCCGGGCCCTCCGCCGTACGGCGGAGCTGAGCGGCACCACCGTGGAGGCCCAGCGGGCCGCCATGGCCACGCGTGACGCGCTCGACTCCACCCGCAAGGCCGACCCCCTGGCGAAGGCCGGTGACGCGGTCGAGCTCGACACCACGGCCCTCACCCTCGACGAAGTGATCGCCGAGGTCCTGCGACTGGTAAAGGAAAGAACGTGACGGGGGAGCAGTTCGACGAGGGCTGGGTGGAGTTCGACCTCGGCGACGAGCCTGACGAGACCACCGAGCGGGACGCCGCGGAGGAAGAGGCCGCCTCGGGCCCGCTGCCGGTGGTGGCCGTGGTCGGCCGTCCGAACGTCGGCAAGTCCACCCTGGTCAACCGCATCATCGGCCGCCGGGAGGCGGTCGTGGAAGACGTGCCGGGAGTGACCCGTGACCGGGTCACCTACGAGGCCACCTGGCGTGGCCGCAGGTTCACCGTCGTCGATACCGGCGGCTGGGACCCCGACGCCACCGGCATGGCGCTGCGCATCGCCGACCAGGCCCAGGTGGCGGTCGAGCTGGCCGACGTGATCCTGTTCGTCACCGACGCCACCGTCGGCATCACCGACGCCGACGAGGCCGTCGCCCGCGTGCTGCGGCGCTCCGGCAAGCCCGTGGTCCTGGCCGCCAACAAGGTCGACGACCAGCGCATGGAGCTTGAGGCCGGGGCGCTTTGGTCGCTCGGCATCGGCGCCCCGCAGCCGGTCTCCGCGCTGCACGGGCGCGCCAGCGGCGACCTCCTCGACTCCATCCTCGACGCTCTGCCAGAGGCCCCGGCGCAGCGTTTCGGCGCCGAGCGCGGCCCCCGCAGGATCGCCCTGGTGGGCAAGCCCAACGTGGGCAAGTCCTCGCTGCTGAACAAGCTGGCGGGCGAGGAGCGCGCGCTGGTCGACCCGATGGCGGGCACCACCCGCGACCCGGTCGACGAGCTGGTCGAGCTGGGCGGGAAGACCTGGCGCTTCATCGACACCGCGGGCATCCGCCGCCGCGACCGCGAGCTGCAGGGCGCCGACTTCTACGCCAGCCTGCGCACCCGCGCCGCGCTCGAACGCTCCGAGGTCGCGGTCGTCCTGATCGACGCCTCCGACCCGCTGACCGAGCAGGACCTCCGGATCATCTCCCTGGTCATCGAGACCGGCCGGTGCGTGGTCGTGGCGTTCAACAAGTGGGACCTCGTCGACGAGGATCGCCGCTACTACCTGGAGCGGGAGATCGACCGCCAGCTCGTCCGCATTCCGTGGGCGCTGCGGGTCAACATCTCCGCCAAGACCGGCCGCCACGTCGACCGCCTGGTCCCGGCCATCGAGCGAGCCCTCGAATCCTGGTCCACCCGGGTCCCCACGAGCAGGCTCAACGCCTTCCTCACCGAGCTCGTCCAGGCCACCCCGCCGCCGGTCCGGGGCGGCAAGCAGCCGAAGATCCTCTTCGCCACCCAGGCGTCGGTCGACCCGCCGAAGTTCGTGCTGTTCACCTCGGGCTTCCTTGAGGAGACCTATCGCCGGTTCATCGAGCGCCGCCTGCGGGAAGAGTTCGGTTTCGCCGGTTCCCCGATCGACATCAGCATGAAGATCCGCGAAAAGCGCTTCGCCAAAAAGCGGTGAATTAACTCCCGGAATTCTGTGGTGCGATATTATATTTGCGGCTGAAGTGGCCGCAGGTGTACTTTCCTCTGGGCCTGGCACGGTGGCCGGGAATGAGTTCCGCCCGGGGGTTTTCATGAGAACGTCGTTACGGGTCGCCGCTTCGGTGGCCGCCACCGGAACATCGCTCGCCGCCGCGGCGTGCGGCGTCAGCGGGGAAGACCTCCGGCGGTCACTGGACTTGAGGGCGGATCCCGGCCGGATCCGCGCGGAGGCGCCGTTCGCCGGTTCCAAGGCGGAGAAGTTCGGCGACGGCGCGGCGGCGATCGTGCCGCCGAAGGCCGCGAAGACCGGCGTCTTCTCCAGGAAAGACGTCGCCGCCGCCTACCAGACGACGAAGAAGGTCCTGGTGGGCGCCTACCTCGACCGGGCCACGCTGCTCGGCGGCAAGCCGAGCGCCTACGCAATGGCCCTGATGCCCGAGCAGCGCAAGGACTTCCTGAAGTTCCTCGACCACAAGGACGTGAAGAAGGACACGCGCAGCTCGGTGCTGACCTTCGGCAAGGGCGAGGCCGAGCTCGTCGGCGACGTCATAAAGGTCGAGGGGAAGATGTCGGCCGCGCCGAGAAAAGATGAGGACGGCCTGCCCGAACTCCGGGTGACCTACGCCTACCGTTTCGTGTACGCGGTCCGCAAACCCGGCACCGATCAGATCGTCCGTGTGATGGCCTACGACAAGGGCATGGTGGATTTCTGGCGGGACACCCCCGGAGGTCCGCTGCGGCACTGGATCATGGGTTCCGACCAATCCTGGTACGCGGGCGTGAAATGCACCGACGACCGCTTCCTGCACCCGGCCTATGCCAATGAGGGCGGAGGATCCGGTCTGGTGCAGGACGCCTACAACGACGACTCCGAAGCCGCCGGCGACTGCGGGAGCGTCGACGAAATCTGACCCGCCGTGCCGCCTGTCGGCCGCCCGCCCCGTTTCGACCTGCGAGAATGGACGGCCCAGCGGGTGACGAGCGGTCGAGGGACGATGCCGGAGTTCGGGGCGATGCACGCCGACGTGCGCGGAGCGCTCGCCGCGGCCGGGTGGCGCCCCGGCAGACGCACCGACGCGGCCGTCTGGATCGACCCGCTGGCCGTCGGCGGCCACCCGGTCAGCCCGCTCGCGCGCGAGGTGCTCGCGGCGCTGGGCGGGCTGGTGATCGAGCCGGTGGGCGGCGGCAGGTTCGTCAACCCCGAGCCGTTCAACGTCGATCCGCTGTCGGCGGGTTCGTCGGGGCGCAAGATGGGCGAGGAGCTGGAGACCCTGCTCGGCGGAAGCTTCTGCCCCGTCGGCGAGTGGCTGAGCTACTCCACCGTGTTCCTGGAGGCGGGCGGCCGGATGGTCGCCTGCGGGCTCGGCTGGATCTGGGAGCTGGGTGCGACCTTCGAGGAGGGCCTGGAGCTGGCCGTGCGCGCGCACCGGCCGCTGGTGTGCCTGCACGCCGACGCCGGCCTGGGCCCCTGGCCCTGAGCCTCACTCCGGGTGGTTGCCCGACGCGTGGCCCGCGTCGAACGGCGTCGTGACGCCCCGGTAGCCGAAGTGGAAGGTCATACCGAGCTTGGCATGGCCGAGGTCGTGGCAGTGCGACATCCAGATGCCCGGATTGTCGGCGCGCAGCGCCACCACCCACACCTCTCCCGGCGCCACGTCGAAGGTGTCCATCCACAGCGGCGAGCCGGTCGCGGGCACGCCGTTCCTGGACAGCACCAGCACCTGGTGGCCGTGCGGGTGCATCGGATGGGTGTCCCTGCTCCGGTTCACCACGGTGATCCGCAGCAGCTCCCCCTCGTCCACCAGCGGCGCGTCGATGTCCGGCCACACCCGCCCGTTGACCGTGTGCGCGTAGGCGGGGACGCCGTCGAGCATGGCCAGGCCCCGGTCCAGGACCCAGGTCAGCTCCCGGTCGAACCGTGACGGCGGGCCGTCCGGGCCGGGGCGGCCGTAGGCGGTGATGTCGAGCAGCGGCCCGCGCGCGGGGGCCGGATCCGGGCCCGAGCCGGGGCCCGGCGTGACGATCAGCCCCGCGTCGGCGCGGCCGTCCACGGAGATCGAGACGGGGGTCCGGGGCATGGTGAAGGTCACGTCGTAGCGACCGCCCGCGGCCAGCGGGAGCCGCTGGTCCCGCAGTTCGCCGGGCTCGTTCAGGTCGCGTCCGTCCACCGCCGCCAGCCGGTACGGCACGCCGCCGCCGACTCCGATCACCCTCGGCACGTTGTCCGTCGCCACGACCCGCAGCCGCACCGGAGTGCCCGCCGCCGCCGTGAGCCTGGCCTGCCCGTCCACGGGCGGCTGCTCGTCCACCGCGACCGTGAGCGCGCCGCCATAGGTGTGCAGCATCACCGTGTGGTCCCCGGCGGCCGGCCGGGCGTCGCGCGGGGTGACCACCAGCGCGCCGAACAGCCCCATCCGCACGGCGGGGTCGGAGAGGTCGTGACTGTGGTACCAGTAGGTGCCCGCCTGTCCGGCGCGGAAGCGGTAGACGAACTCCCCGCCGTACGGCACGGCGTCCTGCGTCACCCCGGCCACGCCGTCCTCACCGGCGGGCACGGGGTAGCCGTGCCAGTGCAGGGTCACACCGATCCCGGGGACGCGGTTGCGCAGCCGCACCTCGACCAGGTCGCCCTGGCGGACCCGCAACAGGGGCCCCGGGCTGCGGCCGTTGAAGGCCCACGCGGCGACCCGCCGTCCGGACGGCAGGCCGATCCGGGTCTCGGCCGCGGTCAGCGTGAACCGGCGATCCGCTTTCCCGGAGGGGCCGCGCAGATCGGTGATCGGCACGGTTTCCGGCACTGTTCTCGGTGCCGGGACGGCCGGAGCGGTCTGGGCCGTCCTCGGATGGTGCGAGCCGAGGTTGAAGCCGGCGGGCACCCGGCTCGACCAGGCCGCCCCGGCGCCCCACACCAGCGCGAAGCACAGCACGGCCACCCCGCCCGCCACGCTCCACCGCCGGGGCGTGCGCGCGGGGACGGTGAGCGTGCGCCAGGTCAGCCCGGTCGCGGCGGCCACCAGGGCGGCGATCACGGTCGCCGCAAGCGGTTCGACGGGATAGGACATGGTGAGCGCCACCACGACCCCGGCGGGCGCGCCGTACGCGGCGGCCACCACGGGCAGCGGCGCAGGGCGGCGCGGACCGGCCTCCCGGCCCAGGGCCGGGCCGATCAGGCGGGGGAGGGTCAGGACGGCGGCGAACAGCGCCGGCCCCGCCACGAGCGGGAGGGCGAGCGTCGCCTTCTCGGCCACGAACCACCAGCCCGACCCGGCGAGCGCGGCGATCAGCGCCCCGCGCAGCGCCGTGGCCAGCAGTGCGCCGATCAGCAGCCCGGCCGCCGCCCTCGCGTGCCCGCGCGTCTCCGCTCCGGTGGCCCGCGCCGCCGACACGGTGAACGTGGCCGCCGCCGGCCACAGCAGGGCGGCCAGCGCGAGCGCCAGATGGTCCAGGGCGAGCAGGCTGCCTGTGCTCATCGGCCGGTCAGTGCGTCTCGGCGTGGGCCTGCGGGGCGGTCGCCGCCGGGGCCTGGGCGGCGCCCGAGGCCAGCGCCCTGGCGCCCTGGAACGCCCGCACGGACGCCAGCAGCAGCACCAGCCCGAGGATGGCGTGGAAGCCCATCGCGACGTGGGCGCCGGTGGTGGTCTGCTCGGCGGTGAAGCCGAACAGCTCGGCCACCGGGAAGACCACGAAGAGCTGCGCGATCACGACCAGGACGGGGGTGACGCTCCACCAGATCATCCGCCCGCCCGCCCTGGCGATCGCCGCGACGACGGTGACGACCAGGCCGAGCAGAGGGATGATCATCGTGCCGTTGATCACGTGCGGCTCCAGCGCGCCCATCGAGCCCCCGGCGGGAATGGGACGCTGGAACGCGCCGAAGGTGGCGAAGTAGAACTGCGCGATGACCGCGACGAGCTGAAGGGTGGCCAGAGCCAGGAAGGCCTTGCGCATGGACGGGCTCCTAACGAGCACGGTTCTCGAAATGTGCTCGTTCACGATGACGTCCGCGACTTGGAACTCTCTTGTCTACGACTGGTGCGGACGCCGATCGCCGCGCGGCGCCAGCAGCGCCAGCACCGCGGCCACGGCGCACAGCACGGCGGTGAGCATGAAGATCTCGGTGTACTCGGTGTGCAGCGCCGCCCGCACCTGCGCCTCGTACTCCAGCACCAGGCGCTTGTACTCGTCCGGGTCGACGCCGAACGGCAGCGGCGTGTCCAGCGTCGCGGTAAGCGACCTGAAGCGGTAGAAACCCCACGCGGAGAGCCCGGCGATGCCGAGCAGCATGCCCATCATCCGGGCGACGACCACCGCCGCCGAGGCGACGCCGTGCTCGGCCGCCGGGCACGCCCGCAGGATGGCCGAGGAGGCGGGGGCGATCACCAGCCCCAGCCCGGCCCCGGCCAGGATCAGGTCGAGGTCCATCCGGGTCGCGGCGGCGGCCAGGTCGAGCGGCCACTGCCCGATCCGGAGATATCCGGCGGCGGCCAGGGCCAGCCCGCCCGCCGCGACCAGCCGTTCGCCCAGCCACCTGGCCAGGAGCCCGCCGAGCAGCGCGGTGACCGCCAGCGCCACCAGGAACCTGGACAGCACCAGCGCGCCGCCGACGGCGTCGAGGCGCAGCAGCGTCTGCGCGGTGAGCTGCACGTCGACCAGGGTGACCAGCAGTGCCGCGCCGGTCAGGAAGCTCACCGCGAGCCAGATCAGGAACGGCCGCCGGGTCGTCCGCGAGAGGTCGATCAGGCGGGTCCTGGCGCGGATCTCCCACACCACGAACGCCACCCCGGCGGCCACGCCCGCGATGACCAGCGGCGGCCCCCACGGCGGCAGCACCGCCCGCTCGGGCTCGGGGTTGTACAGCCCGGCGACCAGCAGGCCCAGCGCCAGCGCCAGCAGCAGCCCGCCCACGACGTCGGTGCGCGGCGGCGGGGCCTCGTCGTGGCCTGGCTTGGGCCGGCCGGAACCGGACGGCACGGCCAGCCACACGGCCACCGCCGCGACCGCCGACAGCGGCACGTTCACCCAGAAGATGCCCCGCCAGCCGATCAGCGACGCCAGCCCCGCGCCGTACAGCGGCCCGAGGACGCTGCCCAGCTCCTGGGCGGCGCCGACCGCGCCGAGCGCCACCGGCCGCGCGTGCTCGTCCCACAGGTCGGCGACCAGGGCCATGGTGATGGGCAGCAGCGCGCCGCCCGCGACGCCCTGCAGCGTGCGGCCCGCGACCAGCGGCGGCACCGAGGTGGCCAGCGCCGTCAGCGCCGACCCGGCGGCGAACCCGGCCAGGCACAGCAGGATGAGCGGACGCCTGCCGTAGCGGTCGGAGAGCCTGCCGAGCAGCGGCATCGCGGCCACGTAGCCGAGCAGGAACCCGGTGACCACCGGGGTGGCCCGCTCCAGCCGGTTCAGCGGCACCCCGACGTCGGCGGCGATGTCGACCAGGACGGTGACCACCACGTAGGCGTCGAGCGCGGCGAGCAGCACGGCCAGGCCGCCCATGCCGAGCGCCAGGCCGCGGCGGGAACGCACCGGAGGACCGCCCGTGGCGGCCGGGATGGTCTCGGAGCCGGGCGGGCCGGAAGGGACGGTCACTTCGGCGGGGTCACCTGGACGGGCACGTCGTAGTCGCGCAGGGTCACGATCACCTTGCCCGCGTTCTCGCCCTGGCCCAGCGGCAGGCTCGCCTTCACCAGGCGGCCACTGGCCTTGTCGACCCACAGGGTGGCGTCGGAGCCCTGGTCGATGCCCGGCACGAACGCCGACAGCGCCTGCTTGGACAGCGACGCGGCGACCCGGTAGGCGGCGACGTCTCCCACGGTCTCCTCGGCCTGGGTGCTGGCCTTGGTGGAGGAGGCCAGCAGCGCCGGGACGCCCTTGGCCGGATCGAGGATGGCCGAGGGGTCGTAGAACGCGGCGAGCTGCTGCCTGGTCATCTTCTGGTAGCCGCCGGTCGGGCCTTTGAAGTGCACGGTGTCGCCGAGCAGCACGAACGCCAGCTCCTGCAGGCTGCCGAGTACCTCGACCTGGACGGTGCCGTCGCCGTCACCGGTGGCGGTGAGCCTGCCGTCGGCCTTGCGCACCGGCACCGGCGGCCTGCCCTCGGTCTCGATGGCGAACGCCGCGCTCTTGACCGTGCGCATCGCCGCCGAGGACTTCTTCAGCACCTCGTCGCCCGAGGGCAGCGCGGCCGAGGACCCGGCGGCCCCGCCGCCGGTGCAGCCGGCGAGTACGGCCAGCGACGACATGAACGCGAGGCAGAGCGCGAAGGCCCGCATCGGAATCCCCCCGGAACGGCGAAGCCACATGGCCGGGATCGTAGTCACCCGGGCGGTGGGGGCGCGACCGGCTCGCGGAATCAGATGGGGGCTCCCGGTCGTCACCGCAGGCTCTTGAGGTGGTCGATCACCGGGTCGAGGGCCCGTTGCAGATCGTGGAGCTGGTCGTCGGTGAGCCGGTCGATGAAGTGCTGGCGCACGCCCGCCACGTGGTGCGGGGCCACCCGCAGGATGGTCTCCCAGCCGTGGTCGGTGAGCACCGCGAACGTGCCGCGCCGGTCGTCGTCGCAACTCTCCCGCGTGACCAGGCCCGCGGCCTCCATGCGCGAGATCTGGTGCGACAGGCGGCTGCGGGACTGCACCGTCGCGTCGGCGAGATCGCTCATGCGCATTCGCCGTCTCGGGCTCTCGGAGAGGTTGACGAGGATCTCGTAGTCGTTGAGTGACAGCCCGAACTCGTGCAGCTCGCGATCGAGACGATGGGACAGGAGCTTGTGCGCGCTGAGATGGGACCGCCACGCCCGCTGCTCGATGGAGGTAAGCCAGCGGGGTTCGTCGGTGCTCATGACATGCAATCTATACGCAGGTGACCACCGGGGAGGGCCGCCTTGATGACCTTCCTGGGCCAGCGGGGACGGCCGTGCGGCGGGGGTTCACGGAGTGAACACGAAGGAGCGCCGAGCGGGAGAATCGGTGATCGCCGTCACCAGCACGTCGCCCTCCGCCCATTCGAGCAGATGCCTGCCCTGCCAGCGCAGCGCGCGGGCCACTCCCGGCTCGTCCAGCGGCAGCGCCGACAGGTCGAGCGACCGCAACCCCGCCAGCGTCAGCTCACCCCGCTTGACCAGCGACTCCTTGCGCACCCACTGGCGGATCAGGGCGCGGTTCCCGGTGACCACCGCGACCTCGCCGGGGGCGAGCGACTGCCCGGCCACGGCGTCGTCGAAGGGGCCGTCCGGCACCCGTTCCGCGTCCACGCCGACCTTCCCGGGCCCGGCCGCCGCGCACACGTAACCCCGGGTGTGCGTGAGGCTGACGCCGACCTCGGGGGCCTCGGCGAAGTACGGCCTGCCGTGGCCGGTGGCGTCGCAGTCGCCGCAGCGCTGCGCCAGCGTCAGCGTGCCGGGCGGACGGCCGAGCAGCTCGGCGGCGCAGTGCCGGGCCAGCAGATGGGCGGCGATGTAGTCGGCGCGGTCGGCCGGACGTCTCATGCGCGCCGCTCGGCCCCTTTCGGTCTCGGTGAGCAGCCGTTCGTCGCCGAGGGACCCGAGCGATGAGGTCGCCCCGGCCAGCACCACCGGATCGGTCACCGCCCCAGCCTAGGGCCGATCAGCGGACGATCCACCGCCCATCACTACTTTCCGGACTTTTCGCTCTTTTCTTGGGTATCGGGTCGCGCGGATTCCTCGGAACCGCCACCGGGACGGGTGACGCTCTCGTCGGCCGCGCCGATCGCGGTCACCTCGTCTATCCGCCACTTCCCGCCGAGCCGGACCAGTCGCATCTCCAGGTGCGAGCCGAGCACCCTGCGGGTGCCCATGGTGCCGTTGATCTGGGCGTCGGCCACCGCGATGGCGCGCGCCCCGCCCTCGGCGACGTCGGCCACGTAGACGTCTCTGACGGTCGCGGTGGCCGAGGCCCGCAACTTGGTGATCACGCTCTCCAGGCCGCCGGTGAACGCCTCGTCGTAGGTCCTGGCGAAGCCGTCGGCCGCGCGGCTCAGCACGCCGTTCCTGGCCGCCTGCAGGTTCCGGTAGTCGTAGCTGAGCAACGCCACGGCGAACTCGCCCGCGCCGGTGGCCACGGCCGCGCGGTCGGCCTTCTCCTCGGCCAGCCGTCCGGCCCGCGTCCACTGGATCACCCCGGCCGTGGCCCCCACGGTCAGCAACGCTCCTGCGACGGTCCAGGAGGCGTATCCGCGCCACCGCGCCCGGCGGCTCGGCGGGGCCCCGGGCTCCTGAGTCGGCTCGGGTTCGTCGGCTTCGGTGCCGGTCATGGTGATCGCTCCTGTTCGCGTCGGCGGATCGTACGGCCCGCGGTCAGCAGGCCCAGCAGGGCGCCGGCCGCCCCGGCGACCGCGAAGAACGCCACCGGGACGGTGACGGGGTCGGATTCCGGGCGGGCGGCCCTCACCTGCGCGGCCTTGCCGTCCAGCGGCCGGGTGGTGGAGGGCGTCTCGGCCGGAGGGGGAGGGCACGAACGCGGCCGGGGCACCGGGGGCGGCGGCAGCGGACGGCGATACTCCCCGGTGGCCCCCGGCCCGCCCGGCAGCCCGAAGGAGAACGTGGCCCTGGTGTAGAGGCCGCCCCGGGGATCGCGCTCGCCGGTGTCGGCCAGCAGCGCCTCGATCGTCGGCAGGGCGGTGATCAGTTCCTCGGCCGCGCGGCGGGTGGCCGTGGCGAACAGGTGCGCGCCGCCCGGCCGTCCGGCCGCCGTCAGCAGGCACGACAGGCCCGGCCGCGCCTCGGCCAGCAGGGCGTCCAGGCGTCCGAAGAACCCGGCCCCGTGGTCGATGAACGACATCAGGTCGGCCCGGGACTCGCGCAGTGTGCGGGCCACGGCGGAGAGGTCGCCGATCGCCGAGGCGGCCCGCTCCCGCCTGCCCGCCAGCGTGGCGGTCATCCTGGTCAGCTCCACCGCCAGGTCGTCCAGCAGCCCGGACTCCCGCGCCAGCGTCGCGGTCAGGTCATGGGCGTCGCCGACCAGGCCGCGCAGCGTCGCGGACCGGCCCGAGAGCCCCGTGGCCAGCTCGTGCACGATCGTGCGGGCGTCGGCGGGGCGCACGGCGTCGAGCAGCCTGCCCACGCCGTCGAACAACCGGCGGTAGTCGAGCGGCGCCGAGGTTCGTGCGCGCGGGATCACGTCGCCCGCCGCCAGCGGCGGCCCCGCGTCGGGCCCGCCCGGCGGCGACAGCTCGATGTACGGCTCACCGATCGCCGACCGCCGCCGGATCCCTGCCGACACCGCCCCCGGCAGGCGCACGTCCCGGTCGAGGTCCATGCCCACCACGACCAGCCCCGGAGCGAGCCGGACGTCGCCGATCGCGCCCACCCGCACGCCCAGGTAGGTCACGTCGAACCCGGTGACCAGCCCGGGGGAGGAGTCGAACTCGGCCGACACCCGGTAGGGGCGTTCCACGAAGCCCAGCGTGACGACGCTGGTGAACAGCCACACCGTCATCACCACGCCGAGCGCGGCGAACACCCCGAGGTTGACCCAGATCCGCGCCCTCATCCGGGCGGCTCCACGATCAGCCGGTAGTCGTCGGCGAAGGACTCCCGGCGCTTCTCCCCGCGCCGGCCACCGCCGAGGGGCAGGATCAGGCCGCGCAGCCACACGTAGATCAGCAACTGGCCGTTGGCCACGATCGGCGGCTGGTCCAGGAAAACCTGCACGCGGGCGGCCAGCTCCTTGAGGTCCTCCTTGCCGCGCAGCGCGGCGGTCGCGACGGCATCGAGGTCGGTCAGCAGCCGCCGCAGCCGTTCGGCGTGGCGGGGGTGGATCGTGGCGTTCACCTCGCGGGCCAGCGCGGTCAGGGCCGCCAGCGAGGTCTTCACGTGCCGCCGCCCGTGGACGAGCCGGTGGGTCGCCCGCCGCAGCCTGCCGGGCAGGCCGTCCAGCTCCGCGCGGCCCCCGGCCAGGTCGTGACCGAGCGCCGCCAGGCCGTCCACGGCGCGGGCGATGTCGCCCCGCGCCGCCGCGTAGGCGGCCCCCACCGAGGCCGTGCGCTCGATCAGCCGGTTGAGCTCGCCGCCCCTGCCGCCGAGCCCGGTCGCCGTGGCGTCGAGGATCGCGTTGACGTCCTGCGCGCCGAGCGCGTCGATCAGCGGCCCGGCCCGCTCGGTGACCTGCTCGATGCCGGGCTCGACGGAGGTCTTGCCGATGGTCGCGCCGTTCGCCAGGAACGGGCCGCGCACCAGGTCCGCGCCGCGCGGCGGGATCAGCCTGACGTAGTTCTCACCGAGCACCGAGGTCTTCGCCACGCTCGCGGTGGTGCCGAGCGGCACGCGGTGGCCGTTCCGCACGGACATGGTCACCCGCGCCCGGTGGCCGCTCAGGCCGATCCGCGTGACGCTGCCCACCCGCACGTCGGCGATCTGCACGCCGTGACCGGGGACCAGGCTCTGCGCGTCGTCGAAGGTGGCGTGCAGGGTGAGCGAGCCGGTGGGCGCACCCAAGGTGCGGAGCGCGTCGGCGGAGCAGGCGGCGAGCGACACGACCACGGCGACGGCCAGCGCGGCGGCGCCTCTGGGCGTGGTCATCGGCTCCGCTCCCACCGGCAGCCGCCCGGCCCGCCGGGCAGGCACGGCACCTCGCCCAGCCCCAGCGTCTCGAACAGCGGCGTCAGCCAGGCCCGGGTCAGCGGGCCCAGCGGGATCCGGACCCTGATCAGGTGATCGTCTCTGTCCCACGAGTCGATCACGTTGCCCGCGAATCTCCCGGCCCCTTCGACGGCCGCGGCGGCCGAGGCGCTGTTGGCCCGCAGCGTGAGCACCAGCTCGGCCAGCGCGGTGACGCCACGGGGCAGCCGCTCCCGGTACGACTCGATCAGCACGTCGCCGGAACGCACCAGGCGGGAGAGCCCGGAGACGAACCGGCGCAGGCGCGCTCGCTCGTCGGCCAGCGTGGCCGCGGTCTCGGCCACGGCGTCGATGACCTCGGTCACCTCCCGCTCGCGCCGGTTCACCCGGGACGCGATCCGGTGCAGGCTCCCGGCCAGCTCGACGAGCCGCTCGTCCTGCCCGGCCAGGGTGCGCGCCAGCCGCGCCGCCCCGCCCAGCGCCCGGTTGAGCGCCTCGCCACGGCCCGCGACGGCCTCGGCCACGGCGTCGCCCGCGCCGCTCACCCGCCGGGCGTCCAGCGCCTCGGCCAGCCGGGTGAACGCCTCCAGCGCCTCGTCGATCTCCACCGGCAGCGCGGTTCGCTCCAGCGGGATGACCGCCCCCGGCGCGACCGCCGCACGGCCGGGACGCCACGGCGGGTGCAGCGCCACCTCGCGCTCACCGAGGATGCTCCTCGGCGTGACGACGGCCCTGACGTCGGCGGGCAGCGGCACCTCGCCGCGGATGGTCATGTCCACGCGCACGCGGTCGCCCTCGGCCCTGATCCGCTCGACGCTCCCGGCGTCGAGCCCGAGGACCTTGACCTTCGCCTGCTCGTACAGCGCCGGGGTGGCCGCGAAGTAGGCGGTCAGCCGGTACGCCGGAGGCCCGCTCCCGCCCGGTGGCAGGGCACATCCGCCGAGCGCCAGGACCGCCGCGACCACCACCGCTCCGCGCGCCCTCATCGAGCGCCTCGCGGTCGCAGCAGCCCGAGCAGTTCGGGGTCCAGCGGCCCGAGTCCGGTGGCGATCGCGTCGAGCCACTCACCCCGCCCGCCGGTCGCGGCCAGGCCGGAGAAGGTCGGCCCGGCCCAGGCGAGCAGCGAATTGAGCGGCTCCCGCTGACTCTCCAGGCGTCCGGCCACGGCCGACACGTCGTCCACGACCGCGGCCAGGCCGCGCTCGTGCCGCCTGATCAGCTCCGACGTGCGATCCACCAGGTCGCTGCCGTCGCCGAGCAGCGCGCGCAACTCGTCGCGGCGCAGCCGCAGCTCGCCGAGCACCGCCCGGACGGCGGCGGCCAGACGACCGATCTCGCGGTCCTTGGCGTCCAGCACGTCCACGATCCGCTCCCCGCCCGCGAGCAGCGCGCGCAGGTCGGGGGCGCTCTCGTCGATCAGCTCCGACAGCTCCCCGACATTGCCGAGCAGACTCTCGATCCGGCCCCGCGCCACCGGCTCGACCCGCGCCAGCTCGCCGAGCAGACGGTCCACGGCGCCCGCGTCGAGCCCCCGGACGAACCGGGTGGTGTCGTCGAGGGCGTCGTTGACCAGCACCGGAGTGGAGGTGCGCGCGATGGGGATCGACCGGCTCGCCTCGGGCAGCTCGTCCAGGTACGGCGGCGCCGCCGGGCCGCTCAGCCGGACGTATCGCCCGCTCAGCAGGTTGGACAACGTGACCTCGGCCCTGGCCCCACGGCCGAGCCTGACCTGTTCGTCCACCCGCATGGAGATCACCACCCGGCCCCGCGCGTAGTCGGCCCGGACCCCGGTCACCTCGCCCGAGCGCACCCCCGCCACCCGGACGTCCTCCCCGCCACGCAGCCCGCCCGCGTCGGCGAGGACCGCCGTCACCGCGTAGCCGCGCTCGAACAGGCCGAGCGCCCCGGCCAGGAAGGTGCCCGCCACCACGGCGGCGAGCACGACGAGGGTGATCACCCCGACCGCGACCCGGTTGCGGTCCCTGAACGACTTCAGCGCCACTCAGCCACCTCCCACGAGCACTCGGCGCAACCCCGCCGCGTCGTCGAGCCGGGCGGTCGGGCGCGGCCTCGGCGGGGTCCGCATCGGAAAGGGGCACGGCACGGGAGTCGGCGACAGGCACGGCACGGCGGCGGTCGTGAACCGGCCCCGGCCGGTCACCTCGTAGGAGCGCCGCAGCGGTGGCGGGAGCGCGGCCACCACTCTCTCGATCCGGCCGATCTCGCGCCGGACGCCGCCGGTCAGCCCCGCCAGGCGGTCCACCACCGCGCCCAGTTCGCGCGCGTTGCCGCCGACGACCCGGCCGGTGACGCCGACCGTGGCCGACAGCTCCACCAGGGCGTCGTCCACCAGCTCGCGGTTGTCGGCGAACGCGCCGGTCAGCACCACCAGGTCGTCGATCAGCCCGGCGATCTGCCGGTCGCGGCCCGCGATCACGCCGGCGACCGAGGCGTAGTCCTTGAGCATCCCCCGGATCAGCTCCCGGCGGGAGGCCACCGTGCCGGTCAGGTCGTCGAGGTGACCGACCAGCGCCGGGATGTTCGCCTGGTTGCCGTCGAGCGCCTCGGCGGCGGCGGTCAGCAGCCGGTTGATCTGCTCGGGGTCCAGGCCGCGGGTGAGCGGGCCGAGGTCGCCGATCAGCTCGCCGATGTCCACTGCGGAGGTGGTCGAGCCGATCCGCGATCCGTCGCGCAGGTGGTCACCGGACCTGCCGGGCAGCAGATAGACCACCCGCCGGCCGATGGTGTCGCGCCAGCGGATCGCCGCCGCGCTGTCGGCGGGCAGCCGCACGTCCTCGCCGACCGCCATGGTGACCTCCGCCCGGCCGGACACCACCGCGATGTCCTCGACCTGCCCCACCGGCACGCCCGCGATCTTCACCTGGTCGCCCGCTCGCAGCCCCGACACGTCGTCGAAGGCGGCCCGCACCGTGTAGTGGCCGCCCATGGGGACGTGGGCGATCTGTCCGCCGATGACCGCGATGAGACCGGCCGTGACCGTGAGGAACAGCGCGAACCCGGCCAGCGGGCCCCCGCGCGCGATGCGTGCCCACGACCTCGCCATGTCACCTCGCCGCCCGGCTGGGACCGGCGCACAGGCCCAGGAAGGTCGCGCACAGGTCGGTGTCCAGGATCCAGGCGATCTTGAGCTGGTCGGCGCCGTCCGGGCCGTCGCCGGTGGTCAGGTCGCCGATCACGGGGATGATCCGGTTGGTGGTGCGCACGCCGTCGCCGGCCACGCCGAGCAGCGAGCGGACCAGCGCCACGGCGCGCTCGCCCGAGGACACCGCCGCCTTGAGGTCGGCGCGGCGGGCGCGCAGGCCGTGCGCGGCGAGCCGCGCGGTGGACTCCCACGAGGCGAGGATCGAGCGGACGCCGTCGGCGCGGGCGACCAGGCCGGGCAGCACCGCGCCGGTGTCGGCGGCGATGCCCACCACCTCGTCGCCCTTGTCCGACAGGGTGCCGGCCAGCGCGGCCGCGTCGGCCAGGAACCGCCGCGCCTCGGCCCTGCGGCGGTGGGCCACCCGGACCAGCGCGGAGGTGTCGTCGATGATCGCGCCGAGCTCGGCGCCCCGGCCGTCCAGGCCCCTGCCGAGCGTGTGGACGATGACCGAGACCTCGCGCGGGTCGGCCGCGCCGAGCACCCGGTAGGCGTCGGCCAGCGTCTCCGAGAGATCCCTGGGCCCCAGCGTCCGCGCGATCCGCTCGCCCGAGGCCAGGTACGGCCCGCCGCGCTCGCCCGGCCCCGGGGTGAGGGCGATGTACTTCGGGCCGAACACCGACGCCGGTTCGACGGCGGCGGACGCCGTCCGGGGCACCCGCACGCCCGGGGCCAGGCGCATGCCGATCACGGCGCGGCCGTCGCCGCCGAGGGCGATCGAGCCGACCCTGCCCACGGTGACCCCGCGGATCTTCACGGGGGAGGAGGTGTCGAGGCCCTGGCCCGCGCGGGGGAACGCGGCGGTCACCAGCACGCCCCGCGGGACGAACGTCTCGCGCACGAGCAGCGCCACGGCGACCGCCGAGGTCAGCGCGGCCAGCACGATCGGGACGGCCCACGCCCGGCGCGGCACCCGGCGTGGCCTCCGGCGTTCTTCACGGCCCGTCATCGCGGCCTCACCCGGTGAACCTGATCGTGCCGCCCTGCCCCCAGAACAGGTACGAGAGCAGCAGATTGAGGAGCACCACGGCGACGATCGACAGCCGGATCGCCCGCCCGGCGGCCACCCCGACCCCCACCGGCCCGCCCGTGGCGTTGAACCCGTAGTAGCAGTGGATGGTGACGACGGTGAACGCGAACACGGCCACCTTGGTCACGCTGTAGATCACATCGGTCACCGGGAGGTAGAGGGAGAAATAGTGGTCGTAGTCGCCCGGGGCCATGCCGAACAGTTCCGTGCACATCAGGCGGGTCGCGAAGAAACTGGAGAACAACGCGATCAGGTAGATCGGCACCAGCGCCACCAGCGCGGCGACCACCCGCGTGCACACCAGGTAGGTGAAGGCGTTCACGCCCATCACCTCCAGCGCGTCGATCTCGTCGGACACCCGCATCGCGCCCAGCTCCGCCGTGAACGCCGAGCCCACCTGCGCGGCCAGCGCGGTCGCGGCGATGATCGGGGTGATCTCCCTGACGTTGGCGAAGCTGCCCACCAGCCCCACGTACGACTGCGCGCCGATCGCCGACAGCCCCTGGTAGCCCTGCAGCCCGACGGTCGCGCCGACGAAGAACGCCATGGTGAACACCACGAACACCAGCCCGCCGCCGATCACCGTGGCCCCCACCCCCACGGCCACATCGCTGACCTGGCGCAACACGACCCTGGTGTGGCGCATCCGCAGCACGATGTCGCGGAACGAGCAGAAGAGCACCCGCCCCGCGAACACCGGCCACTCCGAGAGCACGCGGAACGGGCCCGCGTCCTCGACCGCCGCCATCACAGCGCCCTCGGGGGATAGGCGAGGAAATAGACCGTGGAGATCACGTAGTTGGCGGTGAACACCACCATGAAGGTCACGACGGTCGAACGGGTCACCGCCCTGCCCACCCCGGCCGGGCCGCTGTGGCACGTCATCCCGAAATGGCACGCCACCACCGCCGCGACGAACCCGAAGACCGCGGCCTTCAGCAGCGTCACCGCCAGGTCGGCGGGCACCAGCAGCGAGAACGCGCCGTCGAAGTACGCGCCCGGGGTCACCCCCTGCACGACGACGTTGAAGTAGTAGCCGCCCGCCGCCCCGGCTAGGATGACCAGCGGCACCAGCAGCACGGCCACCGTCGCCGCCGCCCAGAGCCGGGGAGTGACCAGGCGGTGGATCGGATTCACCGCCATGACCCGCATCGCGTCCAGCTCGTCGCGGATGTTGCGGGCCCCGATGTCGGAGGTCATCGCCGACCCCCCGGCCCCCGCGATCAGCAGCGCCGAGGCCAGCGGGGCCACCTCGCGGACCAGGCTCACCGAGACGGCGCTGCCCGTCACGGCGGCGGCGCCGAGCTGCCGGGCGAGGTCGCCCACCTGGAGCGCCACGGTCGCGCCCAGCGGCAACGCCACCAGCAGCACCGGCAGGCTCGTCACCCGCGTCAGGAACCAGCACTGCCGGACGAACTCCCAGAACCAGCCCCGGACATCCCAGGAACGGCGCAATCCCTCAAGCGCGACCACGGACATGTCGCCGACCTCGCCGAGCGCATCCCTGAGGTGCCGCACGCTGCGCAGCGTCATCACCACCTCGCGGTCGGTGAGCGGTCGTTGGCTAGCAAACCTTACTGACATCTCGTCTTTCGAGTCGAGTGTTCTTGTAAAGTTCCATGCGACGGCATGCCGATGGTGAGGGTTCTCTCATGGAATCCTCACGATCGCCCAATGCCGGGCACGGAGGCTGAGCACCGGTCGGCGCGGACGCGCGGCACTCGGACGATCAGGAGGCACGCATGCGTCTGACATCCCCGCGGCTCCTGCCGGCCGTCACGCTCGCGCTGGTTCTGGCCGCCGCGCCCTGGCTCACCGTCCGCGCGTCCCCCGCCTCGGCACAGGCCGTGCCGCAGGTCGCGGCGTCCGGCTCCGCCGCCCTCGACGACGACGGCGACGACGATGACGACGACCGCCCCCGGGCACGGCGCGGCACGTCATCCCGTACGGCGAGCGGCACATCCCGTCGTAAGGCCGGCACGTCCCGGACGAAGAGGAAGCCCGGCACCCGCACCCCGAGCCGCCGCCCGAAGTCCCCCTCGGCAGAACGAACCCCCGGCCCCGGCGGCCCGGAAGCCGACACCAGAGACCCACACGGCCCGCCGTCCGACGGCAAAGGGCCTCAAGGCCCGCCGTCCGACGCGACGGGGCTCCAAGGGCCGCCATCTGACGGGACGGGGCCCCACGGCCCAGCGCCTGATCCTGCAGGGCCTCAAGGCCCAGAGCCCGATGGCGCGGGCTCGGGCGGAGCACCCCTTCCTCACGGCGCCCCCGCCTCCCCGCCCGGCGCCGCGGGCGACCCCCGCTTCGACACCGCGAGCAGCGACAAGACCGACGGCACCGACCTGTCCCCGGTCCTGGTGATGCTCGCCCTGGCAGGCACCGGGGCCTTCCTCGCTGGAGCTCTGTGGCTGTCCCGCAAGCCCGTCATGAACGGCTGGGACGATCCCCAAGACCCCCAAGACCCCCAAGACCCCCAGGGCGCCCGAGGCGCCTCCACCCGAGGCCGCTGCCGCGGCACCCCAACCCCACCACCTCCCTCCACCCGCCGCGCCCACTGACCCGCGTCCAAGCGACAAACCTCACCCCCACCACCGCAGGCTCTTCCCGATGTCGGGCTTCGCCCCACGCTCGCGCCACCGACTCGATCGCCTTGATCGCCCGGCCAATGGCAACCGCCGAATCGCGGCACGCTGAGCGCGGTCTGCGGCGGCGCCGTCCTCCCCGGTGGGCGGCAACGTTCGCCGACCAGCCGGGCGCGGAGTCTCGCCGCGACCATGTTCAGCCTCTGACGTTGTGGTCCTGGTCGAAGTCGTCCGCGAGATCGCCTTGGTCACGGGGATTCCGCGATTTCCGGTAGCCGGAGGTCGACCTAATCGGGCTGCGTGCCACAGCCCAGTGAGTACCGCACCCATTCTGGATGGGCGTCGCCGACCTCGATATTGTTCTCATCGAGGCCGTTGGCGATGTTGAAGCGGCCCGTGTCGATGGTGTTCCAGCCGATCGACAGCTCGTCCAGCTTCGAGTGGCTGATCTCTATCTGGACGCCGTCGAAGTCCAAGACGACGGGGCAGTCGGCATACCAGTCCCCGTCCTCGATGAAACGCACGATCGCGAAGCCGGTCAGACGCCGCCCACTCAGGTCGGCAGGCGCGGTTCATGTTCCTTGCGGATGGCTTCGAGTCCGACGAGAAAGTCGGCTCGTAGCCGGAGATCCCCATCATGACAAGCAATTGTCCAGCGGCCAGGTGATCGCGGCCGGTCGGGGCGAGAACTGTTGCAGGAATGCCACCGCAGGGCGGGGACGGCGCTCGCGGCGGGATCGGGCTGCGGTGGAGGGAGCGGAGTTCACACGGTGCCTTCGCCGAACAGGATGTTCAGTGTTTCGGGCCGGTAGGGGCCGGGGTCGAGTAAGCGCGGCGATGCCGTCTCCAGCGGTCGGCGGGTGAAGTGCGCGAGGACATCTGCGATCACCTCCTGGAGGACCGGCGTCAAATAGATCTCTGTGGTGCTGAGGTGGGCGTGGCCGGGAACGCACTGCCCGTCGGTGAGCGGCACATCGGGGTCGCGCGCCATCCGGTAGGCGGTGTGGTAGTTGAGCCGCCGGAACGGCCGGCGCAGGGGCCGGCTCGCCCGACGTGCGCCAGATCGCCTGCCCCGTCAGTCATGGACCTTGAAGTCCCCGTGGCTCGTCTTGAGAATCGGCGCCGTGCCCTGGCAATCGTTGATCGGCGCGTTCATGAACCCCCACATCCAGTAGAGCCTGTCGGAACGGCCGTTGTCGTGCACGGTGAACGAGACCTTCTGGCCGGTGACGTCCGCGTTCTTCTCACCCGTAAGGTTCGCGTAGCCACGGGTGATAACGCCGGTGGCGACGGCGACCTCACCGCCCACCAGCAGACAGGTGATCTTCCCCTCGAACTCGGCGACGACGCCACCGGTCCTGCCCTTCCCGTGGAACACCTTGAAAGTCCCCTTTGTGGTGCCGGGTCCGCCACGGGCCTCGATCTGGAACTTCACCGGGTCCCCGGCCCAAGATCCGAACGACTTGGTCAGTTTGCCGCCCGCGGATCCGGACAGCCGTGGCCCAGCGGCGGAAGGCGCGGTTTCGGCGAAGGACGCCGTCGCCGCTGCGGTGATCAACGCGAGCGTGGCGGCCATTCCGGCGATTCCACGTCGTCCCCACGGCGCTTTCGTATCGGTCACGTTACGGCTCCCTCGGTGTATTGCGTTCTACGGTTCCGCCAATCTGTCATCGCGGGGGTGCGCTGGACGTCGTCGTCAGGTCTCGACGAGATCCTCCGGAGGTCGCGATCGGGGTCATCCCCAAGAGGACCGCGTTCGTGGCGAGCGGGAGTCGCCGCCCCGATGCCCATGATCGACCGGCAATCGACCGACCGTACGTCTCGGCGTCGCCGGAGACGACCGGCCTCGCTGTAGTCCCGGGGAATTTCCAATGGTTTTGCCTGACCTGCGGCGATAAAACGGGCTGGACGGTAGTCGCGAGCGTCTACGGGGGATCGATGCGGGTATCGGAATGACGCCCACCGTGGGGGCTTCGTGGCGCGGGGTCTCGGCGGGAAACGCGCGCGGTCGGGCACGCGCTCCGGCGGGAGCGGGAACACGGCTGCGCGGAAGGACGTGGGCGGGTATCAGCCCGGGTTCGGTGGCGCTGATGCCGACTGGTCCATGCCGGGGCGGATTTCCGTTGATTGTTGGCAGCCCGGAGTCTGTGACGAGCGGTCGGCGTTCACCAGGATCTTAGTAGCGGTCCTTACCAATCACTGAGAGGTGAGCGTTCCATGATGCGTACGGCAAGACGAGCCGCCGTGGTCGGTCTGATCGTCCTCGCCACGCTACTGCCCCTTGGGGCTGGGGCGTCCGCGGGCGTGTCACCGACCCGCGCTCCCGCCTCGGGCGGAGTGACCATCCTGGACTGGGATGACATTGCGCAGTATCCGAACACGCCCGAAGGCTGGGATGACTGCCATGCCGACGGCAAGCTGTGGGGCGGCCGGTACAGGTGCATTCTGCTGCTTTCAGGCTGGGTCGAGTTGCAGATCTGGAGGCCCTGACGGGTAGGCCCCTCTGCTCCCAAGGTGTCCGAGTGTGTCCAGTCGGCGCGCTGACGCCACCCGGTGGTGACGGGTTCATCTCGTTGGCCACTCCGAGTAGGCGCGTGGCCGATCCGGCGCGGTCGGATCGTGCCCGCGCTCTGAAGGCCGGGCACGATGGCGTGGACATCGCAGTAGTCGTCCGCGCGCGTAGGCGGGTGCATGAGGCCGGGGTGGTTCTCCCGGGTGGTGGGGAGGATGTCGGCCAGGTGGGGGCGGGCCACCTGGCCGCGGGCCTGGGATTAGCTGACGGGGCGCTTGTCCAAGCCGTAGCTGATGCGGCTGATGTACCACGGACCGCAGTTGGCGGCGGACCACAGGCCGGTGTTGGTGCGGACCCAGCCTCCGTCGCGGCGGCCGTTCTCGCACTGGACCCAGGCACGGAATTCGTAGGCCGGGCCGTCTGTGTCGCACTTGGCGGCGAAGCCGTTCGTGCCGCCGGAGGGGTTGGGGGTGCCGTAGTTGTACTGGCAGCCCAAGGCGGCGGTAGTGGCCGAGGCCGCGGGGGCGGTGAGCAGGGCGCCGGTGACGAAAGCGCCCGCGGCTAAGGCGATGGCAGCTTTTCTCATGGTTTGTGCCTCCTTGAGTGGGATCGACCGTGATCGCACTCATGATCGAGATCCACGGGGAGGCGCGCATACTAGCCTCAGAGATACATAAGTGTTACCTGTCGGGAAGTGGTTCCGGAGCGAGCAGGCCCATCGGACTGGAACGGCGTGCGCGCCGCCGACATCTTCTTCGAGCTCCACGAGCGGCTGGCCGACCCGGCCCACCGGTTCGCCGGGAGCGCCCTGCGGGGCGCGTAGGGCGGCGCGCTCCCCGATCTCAGGAGTGGAGGAGGGTGGACATCCAGCCTTCCAGTTCGTCGGGGTGGCGGGGGAGCGCGGCGGACATCAGGCGCGCGCCGGAGGCGGTGATGACGAGGTCGTCCTCGATGCGCACCCCGATGCCGCGGAACTCGGGCGGGAGGGTCAGGTCGTCGGGCTGGAGGTAGAGGCCCGGCTCGACGGTGAGGACGTTGCCCTCGGCGAGAACGCCGTCGAGGTACGTGTTCGCGCGGGCCTTGGCGCAGTCGTGCACGTCGAGGCCGAGCATGTGGCCGCTGCTGCAGAGGGTGTAGCGGCGGTAGACGCCGCTCTCCGGGTCCATCGCCTCGTCGGCGCCGATCCGCAGCACGCCCCACTCGCGCAGGCCCTCGGCGATGACGCGCATGGCCGCCTGGTGGAAGTCGCGGAACCGGGCTCCTGGGCGGAGCGTCTCGATCGCCGTGTTCTGCGCCTCGTAGACGAGCTCGTACACCTGCCGCTGGATCGGGCTGAAACGGCCGGAGAGCGGGAGGGTGCGGGTGATGTCGGCGGTGTAGAGGCGGTCGGTCTCCACCCCGGCGTCCAGGAGCAGCAGGTCGTCGGGCGACATTCGGCCGTCGTTGCGGATCCAGTGCAGGACGCACGCGTGGGCCCCGGAGGCGGCGATGGTCTCGTAGCCGGTGGCGTTGCCTTCCAGGCGGGCGCGGAGGCCGAAGACGCCTTCGACGTAGCGCTCGCCGCGCGCGTGGCGGAGGGCGGCGGGCAGCGCGCGGACGACGTCTTCGAAGCCTCTGCTCGTGGCGTCCACGGCGAACTGCAGTTCGGCGATCTCCCAGTCGTCCTTGACCAGGCGCATCTCGGCGAGGTGGGTGGCGAACTCCGCGTCGGCCTCGTCGCGGGCCCAGGTGGCGGCGTCCACCGACGTGTCCACGCCGCGCAGCACCCGGTACGGCACGCCGTCGCCCGCCAGCGCGCGCGGCAGCTCGGCGAGCGGGGCGCACTCGACCTGGAACCGGGCCTCGGCCTCGGCCAGGTCGGGCCGGCGGCCCACCCAGAACTCCCCGTAGCGCCGGTCGCGGTAGAACTCCTGCCCGGCCGCGCCGGGGGCGGAACGGGGTGAGCGGGGGCGGAGGAACAGCGTCGAGGCGCCGTCGCGGTCGATCACGAGGACGTCGTCGGGCTCCTGGTCGCCGGTGAGGTAGGTGAAGGCGCTGTGCGGGCGGAACCGGTAGTCGCAGTCGTTGCTGCGGGTCTTCAGGTTCCCGGACGGGATCACCAGCCGCTCGCCGGGGAAGCGTTCGGCCAGGGCCGTGCGGCGCTTGGCCGTCCAGGCGGCGGCGGGCGCGGCCGACGGGGCGGCGGGGGCCATGGCCGTGGCGTCCCATTCTTCGGCCATGAAGGCGGCGAGCGCGTCGGACACGGGCAGGTCGTGGCTGCCGGTGTTGAGGGCGGCGTTCTCGGTCATCGGCTCCTCGCAGCGCGATGGCGTGGCATGTCACGTGGTAAGTGGTATTTCACGTTGCAGTGCGATCAGTCTAGAGCTTGGCGGGCCTCAACGGTTGCTGTGAACCCGGCATCCCCGGCGATGGAACCCTTGACGTGATGCGGTCACGGCCTGTTGCCTGAAAGTGCCGACCGGTGGGCTGCGACGCGTGTGGCGAGGGACGCATGCGGAGAGCCGGCGCGGGGGATTGAGTCCGTTACCTGCGGAGGTGATGTCGATGCTGATCGGTTCGATCCTGCGAGGCAAGGGCACCGAGGTCGCCACGGTGCCACCCGGTGCGACCGTGCGCGATCTGCTGGAGGTTCTGGCCGAGCGGAACATCGGTGCGGTGGTCGTGTCAGAGGACGGTTCGACCATCGTCGGGATCGTGTCAGAGCGCGATGTGGTCAGGCGCCTCAACGAACGCGGCGCGGAGATCCTCGGCGCCCCCGTCTCGTCGATCATGACCACCGAGGTGCGCACCTGTGCGCCGGACGCGAACGTGGACGAGCTGCGTCAGACGATGACCACGCACCGCATCCGCCACGTGCCCGTCGTGAGCGACGGGCGGCTGGCCGGGCTGGTGAGCATCGGCGATGTCGTGAAGAGCGCGATCGAGGAGCTGCAGACCGAAAAGGCTCACCTGGTCGAGTACATCCACCGCTGATTCTGTCCCATTTGCCGGATTTGGTCCGCCCATACCTCCGGGTATGTCCGATCCTTCGAGTCTGCCTTGATGGTTTGCGTTGCACCCGGATGGGCCTTTTCGGATGGTCTCTACCCCGGTGGGCGATGATCCGGTGCGGGGTTCGGCCCGCTCGACGCAAGCGGGCCGTGTCCCCTATCCCCCTGTACTGCGGGGTTTTCCGGTCTGTAGTGATCTATGTGGTTAAGGTTGTCGATTTTCCCGACATGTCGGTGTGGAAACTGCTATGAAGATACGCGGCCAAGATTTCTGACAGAGAGGGTCATCATGAGCCGCGGATCGCCTGATCCGTCCTACGACGGTCACCGCGAGCCTGACCATGAGGAGATCTGGGAGCAGACCGGGGCTCTCGACCCCGAGTGGTCGGCCGACGCCGCGGGCTCCACGGAGCACGGCGACGGCGACGTGCTGTCGGATGGTTGGGACCCGGAGGGCGAGGAGCCTCAGCCTCCTCCCGAGGGGTCCGACGACTCCCTGCACATCAAGACCGGCGTCCACATGGCCCTCGATCCGAGGCTCCTGTCCGACGACAGGGAGTGGACCGAGGGCGAACGCTGGGACGAAGGCTCCGAGGAGTCCCAGGAGTGGGAGCGGTCGCAGCGCGGCGGCGAGTGGGACAAGACCCACCACGCCGACGGTTGGGACGAGTCCGAGGAAGGTCAGGGCACCGAGGAACGGCGGGGATTCCTCGGCGCCGGGTGGCGCGACAGCCGGAACGCCGAGCCGGTGCTCGACGTCGAGGACGACGAGGAGGACCGTCCGCGCAAAGGCAAGGGCCTGCTGATGGTCGCGGCGGTGACCGTCGTGGCCGCCACCGCAGGCGGCTGGATGCTGTTCGCCTCGCTGGGTGACTCCTCCGACCCGTGCTCCACGGCCGCCACCTGCGCGTCCGTGGGGCGTGCCGACACGCCCACCACCGCCCCGGCCACCGCGCCGACGGAGGAGGAGAGCGAGACGGCGCTGGAGCCGGACGGCACGCCCACGCCCGGTTCCTCGGCGACGTCCCGGGAAATGGAGCCGCAGGAGCAGGTGACCACGCACCCCACCTCCGCGCCCACCCGCACGGCGGCGCATCCCTCGCCGACCAGGAGCAGGCAGCCCACGCGGGAGCCGCAGGACCAGCAGGGACCGGACGAGCAGCCGGCTCCGAGGGAGAGCCTGCGGCCCAAGCCGAAGACGACCACCTCGGTTCCGCTGCCGCCGCCGAGCAAGTCGCAGGCGCCGCCGACCCAGGCTCCTCCCCAGGAGCCTGACCGGCGCGGTGGCCTGCTCGACTGGCTGTTCTGAGCGTCACCGCCACCCAGAACAGTGACGCGGGGCCCGGCTCAGGCCGGGCCCCGCGTCTTGTTCGATCGGGGTCAGGGGGCGCTGATCGGGCTCGGCGGAGGGGTCGGAGGCGTGATGCAACCCGGGTCGCCCGGGCCGCGCGGGACCGTGACGGCGTTCCAGGCGGCCGAGGCGGCCGGGCACTCAGAGCCGCCACCGCCGTAGAGGGCGAGGACGGATTGCGCGGCGCTGCTGCGGGCGTCCGTGTAACGCCAGCCGCGGGTCTTGCGCATCAGGGCGCCCATGTAGACGAGCGCGGCCTTGCGGATGCCGATGCCGGGGACCGGTGGCACGTCGCCGATGCAGATCGGGCTGTCCGGCTTGCCCCCGCCCGGGTTGCTGCCCTCGGCGAGCAGGTAGAACCAGTGGTTGAGGGGGCCGGCGGCCGCGTGCACCTCGGTGCTGGGAATCGACGCGGAATAGCAGTTGGGGTCGCCGCGCAGGGACGGGTTGTACATGGAGCGCAGGTAGGGGCCGCCGACCAGGTCGCCGACCTTCTCGCCGATCGTGTAGTCGGGGATGTCCTTCGGATTGGCGGCGAAGTGCTCGGTGAGCGTGCCGATGATGTCGGCGGTCCCCTCGTTGAGCCCGCCGTTCTCGTTGCCGGAACCGGCGCCGCCCGGCGAGTTCTGGAAGACGACGTGGCCGTACTCGCGCCCGACCAGGTCCAGCGGAGTGGCCGGCCTGCCCTGGCGTATGCGTCCGAAGACGATGTAACCGCCGAGGTAGCCGCCGGGACCCGTCAGGTTGGGGTCGTAGCGGGCGGGGATCGCCCTGCCGCTGCCGTTGTGACCATAGCGGCTCATCCAGTCGCGCTGCATGTCCCAGTTGCGCTGGGCGCCGTACATGATGTCGACGCACGCGGCGAACATCTCCGCGGACGGGTTGCCCGGCCAGGGCGACGGCTGCTTGGCGAAGATCAGCGGCTGGCCGTTGACCCCGCCGCACTGGAGACCGGGGCGGGTGGGGTCCACCATCCGGTAGCTGCCGTTGGACTCGGAGATGTCGATCTGGACCTGGCCGTTGTGGTATCCCCTGGCGGTGATCCGCACCGGCCCGTCGGCGGTCGCGCCGGCCCATGCCGCGGACGGCACGGCGGTGACCGCGACGCTCATGGCGGCGCTCACGGCGATCGTCGCCGCGCCCGCCCGTCTTCTTGTTGACCTCACGTTGCTCCTCCCGGCTGGAACACCCGCTGTCGTGGACTGGACGGTAAGAGCGGCCTGATCACCTGTCCACATCCCAAAATGGTCATAATCCCGACATAGTGGACGCGTTTTACCCCTCCTGGCGTCGGCGAACGGCGTACTGTCGCGTTGTGACGCATTCGCCGAGCGGCCTGGGTCCCCACGTCGTCCTGGTTCCCGACCTGGGCGAGGAACTGGCCTCGGCGGTGCGGGGGCTGGAGGTGTCACTGCTCGCGCTGCGCGCCGCCGAGCGCGCGGGCGCCGGGCTGCCCGGCCCGCTGGCGGACGGCGTGGCCCTCGGAGCCCTGCGGCGCCTGTGGCGGTCCGTCGCTCCCACGCAGGGCCGCCGCGCGAACGCCGCCCGTCTTGCCGGACGGCTGTTCGCCCCCGGCCGCGCCGCCGAGCACGTGCCGCTGCGCCTGGTGGACATCGACCCGCTGGACGTGGTGACCCTGTCCGCGGCCGCCGCCGTCCTCGGGAGGAGCGAGGTCGTCGTGCGCGAGGCGCTGGAAAGCGTCCGCGCCGGTCATGAACGAAGCGGAATGGAGGAGTCCGGGCCTGCGTCGGTGGCCGCGCGGTTCAGCGGGATGCTCGACCTGGCCGACACCGCCGAGTCGGTGCTGCTGCGTGAGCGGCTGGGGGCCGCCGGTCCCGGCGCCGATGTCGTGCTGACCCCCGCCGAGGAGGCCGCCTACCGGGCCACGCTGGACCGCATCACCACCATGTGGACGGCCTACGGCTCGCCGCGCTGAGCCCCCACCGGAGAGCGGTCCGCCGCGTCCCGCGCACCCCCCATTTCCACCCTGCGGTCGGCCCACCGGTCGAGCAGCACCGCGTCGTGGCTGATCGCCAGCACCCCCGCCCCGGCGCGGCGGCGGTAGTCGTTCACCACGCCGACCAGATGCGCCTGCGTGGAGGCGTCGAGCATCGTGGTCATCTCATCGCAGATCAGGTAGCGCGGCTCCAGCGTCAGCGCTCTGGCCAGGCAGGCCCGCTGAAGCTGTCCCTCGGAGACCTCGTGCGGGCGGCGGGTCAGCAGGTCGGCGGTCAGGCCGGTCTCGCGGGCCAGCTCGCGCACCCGCGCGGGGTCCGGGCGGCCGTTGGCGGCCAGCGGCTCGGCGATCACCTCGGTGAGCGTCAGGCGCGGATCGACGGCCTGGCGCGGCGACTGGTAGATCAGCGCCACCCGGATGCGCAGCCGCCGGTCGGCCCGCTGCCGCCAGCGGCGCACGGGCGCGCCGTCCATCAGGACCTCTCCGGAGTCCGGCCGCAGCATCAGCGACAGCACCCTGGCCAGGGTGGACTTGCCACATCCGCTCGGCCCGCCCAGGCCCGTCACCGTGCCCGGCTCGATGGCCAGGGACGCGCCCGCCAGGGCGGTCCTGCGCTGGTAGGCGACGCTGACGTCGCGGGCCTCAAGCATCGGCGGTCTCCATCGGGTGGTGGCAGGCCGCGCCGTCCATGAGCGCGGGAGGCGCCGGAAGCACGGGAAGCGCCGGGCGCACGGCGCAGGCGTCGTCGGCGCGGGTGCAGCGGGGGCGGAAGGCGCAGCCGTCCGGCAGCGCGGTCAGCTCCGGCGGCAGGCCGGGCACCGGCGTGAACTCCCGATCCGGCTGTGCGGCGACGAGGCCTGCGGTGTACGGGTGGCGGGGCCGTGCCAGCACCCGCGCCGCCGGGCCGATCTCCACCAGGCGGCTCGCGTACATCACCGCGATGTCGTCGGCGACCCGCTCGGCGGCGCGCAGGTCGTGGGTGATCAGCAGCACCGCGCGGCCCTCGTCGCACAGCTCCCGCAGGGTGGCCATCGCCCGTTCGACCAGCGGCCGGTCCAGCCCGCTGGTCGGCTCGTCGGCCAGCACCAGCCACGGGTCGCCGGCCAGGGCCATCGCGTTGGCCACCCGCTGGGCCATCCCGCCGGACAGCTCGTGCGGGTAGCGGTCCAGGTCGGCGGGCCGCAGGCCGTGCCCGCTGACCAGGTCGTCGGCGTCGCGCGCCGAGCCCAGTTCGCGCAGCGCCTCGGTGAGCTGGGCGCGGGCGGTGCGGACGGGGGTGAGGTGGGTGGCCGGGCTCTGCGGGATCAGCCCGATCTCCCGGCCCCTGACGCGCCGCGCCAGCACGTCCGGGGCGGCGGAGAGCAGTTCGAGGCTCCCGCCGTCGTCCTCCAGCCACACCTGGCCGGAGACGGTCGCGTTGCCCGGCAGCAGGCCGAGCAGCGCGTGGGCGAGCACCGACTTGCCGCATCCGGACTCGCCGACCAGGGCGAGGCAGCGGCCTGGCCGTACCTCGAAGCTCGCGTCGCTGACGGCCCGCACCGTCCCGCCGGGGATCCGGAAGGTCACCGTCAGGTCCTCGGCCCGCAGCAGTCGCCCGCTCACAGTTCCAGCTCCGATCGGCGGCGGGGGTTGAGCCGGTCCCGCAGCCGCTGCGCGAGTACCGCGACGGCGAGGGTCGGCACCAGGATGAACAGGCCGGGCACCAGGCTCGGCCACCACGCGCCGGTGAGCAGCGACCGCTGGCCGTCGTTGATCATGTTGCCCAGCGACGCCAGGTGCGGCGGCAGGCCCAGGCCGAGGAAGCTCAGCGCGGTCTCGTGCCAGATGGCGTGCGGGACCATCAGCACCGTGGCCAGCAGCAGGTGGGGCAGCAGGTGTGGCAGCAGGTGGCGGCGCACCACCCGCGTACGGCTCGCCCCGCCCGACACCGCGGCCTCCACGAACGGCCGCGACCGCAGCGACAGCACCTCCGAGCGCACGATGCGCGCCGCCGTCGTCCAGTGCGTCACGCCCACCGAGACCACCACGGCCGTGGGGCTCGGCGCGAAGAGCGCCACGATGAAGATGCCGAACAGCAGGTGCGGCAGCGCGTTGAAGCCGTCCACCACGCGCATCAGCAGCCGGTCGGCCAGCCCGCCCAGGCTGCCCGCGGCCAGTCCCACCAGGCCGCCGATGATCAGGCTGACCAGCGCGGCGACCAGGCCGACCAGGAAGGACACGCGCAGCCCGTAGATCGACCTGAGCAGCAGATCCCTGCCGACCTCGTCGGTGCCGAGCGGGTGGGCCAGGGAGGGCGCCTGCCCGGCCGCGCGCAGGTCCACCAGGCTCTGGTCGAGCTGCGCGATCGGCGGGACGAGCAGGACGGCCAGCCCGAGCACGACCAGCGCCGCGACCGCCAGACGCGTCCCCATCTACGCCACCCCCAGGGTGCGCACGCGCGGGTCCGCGACGGTGTAGGCGATGTCGGCCAGCAGGTTGCCCGCCAGCACCGCCACGGTGCCGAGCAGGGTCAGCGCGGCCAGCAGCGGGAAGTCCACCGCCAGCGCGGCCTGCACCGACGTCCCGGCCACGCCCGGCCAGGAGAACACGGTCTCCACCAGGATGGCCCCGGTCACCAGCTCGGGCATGCGCGCGCCGAGCAGGGTCAGGAACGGCAGCAGCGCGGAGCGCAGCGCGTGCCGGATCAGGACGGTCCGCTCGCGCAGCCCGCGGGCCCGCGCGCCGATCACGAAGTCCTCGCGCAGCGTGCCGATCACCGACTCGCGCACGTAGAGGACCAGCCAGGAGGACTGGGAGACGGCCAGCACCGCCACCGGCAGGACCATGTGCGCCGCAACGTCGCCGAAGGCGACCGTGGTGGAGGCGGCGTCGGTGAGGCCGCCCGCGGGCAGCCAGCCCAGGGTGACCGCGAACACCGAGATGGCCAGCAGCCCGAGCCAGAACACCGGTGCGGCCTCGTTGGCGAACGCGCCGCCGACGATCACCCGGTCCAGCCAGGAGCCGCGCCGCCAGGCCGCGATGGTGCCGACCACCAGGCTCCCGGCGAACATGAGCACCAGGGCGGAGCCGGTGGCCAGCAGGGTCCAGCCCAGCCGCTCGCCGATGATCTCGGCGACCGGCCGCTGGAAGGAGCGCGACTCGCCCAGGTCGCCGCCGACCAGGTTGCCGAACCAGGCGGCGAACTGTTCGAGCACCGGGCGGTCCAGACCCCAGTTGGCCCGGATCCGCTCGGCGATCTCGGGGGAGGTGACCAGCGCGCGCTCGCCCAGGTACTGGCGCACCGGGTCGAACGGGGACGCCTGGGCCAGTGCGAACATGACGATGGTGACGATCACCAGCAGCGGCACGGCGAACGCGATCCGCCACGCCACCATCCGCAGGACGGCTCTCACGCGGTGGGCTTCCAGGTGTGGATCGTGGCGAACAGGCCGCCGGTGGCGTGCTCGTGGGCGTCCACGCCGGGGACGATCCCGCTGTAATCGCCGCGGATCACGTAGACGTGCTTGAGGAAGACGAGGTAGGTCCAGGGCTGGTCGTCGTGCAGGATCTTCTGGACGCCGCGGTAGGCGCGCTCGCGCACGGCCGGGTCCGCCGACTCCCTGCCCTCGTCGAGCAGCCGGTCCACGTCGGGGTTGTCGTAGCGGCCCGGGTTGAAGAAGCCCTTGCCCGCGAAGGCGGAGTGGAACATCTCGTAGTTGATGTAGTCCGGGTCGTACGGGGTGCCGTACCCCATCATCAGGGCGTCCTTGGACATCCTCGGCTCGATGGCGTCCCAGTCCAGCCCGGCCAGTTCGACGGCCAGGCCGACCCGCTTGGCGTCGGAGGCGACGGCCAGCGCCAGTTCCTTGCGCAGGGAGTCGCCCGCCGGGTACATGAGGGTGAAGGCGGCGCGGGTGCCGCCCTTCTCCCTGATGCCGTCCTTGCCGGTCTTCCACCCGGCGGAGTCCAGCAGCCGCTTGGCGGCTTCCGCGTCGGTACGGCCGGTCACTTCCGGGTTGTGCCAGGTGGTGTCCGGGGAGACCGGCCCGTACGCCGGGGTGCCCGCGCCCACCAGGATCGAGTCCACCATCGCCTGCCGGTCGATGGCCAGGCTCATCGCCTGGCGGATCGCCCGGTCGCCGGTCACCGGCTCGTTCATCGGCCAGGAGATGCCCCGGTAGTCGGCGCTGTGCACGTCGAAGACCGACAGTCCCGCCTGCCCGCGGAACCCGGCGGCGGCCCTGGGGGGCAGCACGGTCGCGTCGAACTCCCCGGCGCGCAGACGCGTGGCGCGCACGTTGTCGTCGGGGGCGAAGGCCAGGACCACCCGGGTGAGCGCGGGGGGGCCGCCCCAGTAGTCCTTGTTCGCCTCCAGCACGATCTTGTCGCCGGGCGTCCAGGACGTGAACCGGTACGGCCCGCTGCCCACGGGCTTGGTCTTCTCCAGCGTTCCCTTGGGCACGATGCCGAGCGTGGCCCGCTGGGCGAGCGGCGCGTAGGGGTGCTTCAGCCGGAAGACGACCTTCGCGGGGTCGGGGGCCTCGACCGACTCGATGGCGCTGTAGTCGCCGCGGATCGGGGAGTTGTTCTTGGGGTCGAGCAGCGCCTCGTAGGTGTACTCGACGTCCTCGCTGGTGAGCGGCTTTCCGTCGTGGAACCTCACGTCCTGGCGGAGGGTGAAGGTGACCGTCCGGCCGTCCTTGGAGACCTCGGGGGCGGCGGTGGCCAGCGACGGCTTGAGCGTGAGGTCGGGGGAGCGGGTCATCAGCCCGTCGAATATCATCGACCCGCCGTCGGGGGAGAAGCCCAGTACCGGGCTGAGGTTGTCGAACTCCGAGCTGAGCCCGACGACGAACGTGTCGTCGGCGCCGCCCGTGCCGCCCGCCGTCGCGGCGGGGCCCTGGGGCGCAGAGCAGGCAGCCGTGGCTAGCACGCCAAATGCGACAGACAGTGCGATCAGCCGCTTCATTACAGAAACCCTCCGAGGTCTGGTCAGACCGGACCCTAACGAGAATCTCTTGTAGTTGCAAATAGCTCGCAATAAGCTGCCCCGTAGACTCTTGCTCGTGAAGCTGAAGCTGGACCTGCATCCCATCTACAACCGTGGCGGCGAGATCGACAAGGCGCTGCGCGGGATCATCGACGAGGCGATCCGGAAGAAGGCCACCGAGGTCGAGATCATCCCGGGCAAGGGCTCGGGTCAGCTCAAGAAGAAGGTCCTGCGTTTCCTCGACCAGAAGGAGATCAAGGCCCTCTACCACCGCATCGACAAGGACGCCAAGAACCACGGCAGGCTGTTCGTCTACTTCCGTCACCGCTGACCCCGCAGGGCGGTATGACCCTGGTCTGCCATGTCCGCCGAAAAACTAGGTAAGGGCCGGATATGGCGCGGGCCTGGTGTCACGTCCAGCGTGCCCCACGAGTGGTGGGCTGTCCCAGTACGAGCTAACTGAGCGAGTCGCTGGAGCAGCCCATGGGACAAATACGAGCGATCGCCGCGACCGCGCTTGCGGGCGCGATGGTGGTCGTTGGAGCGGTGCAGGCGGAGGGCGCGGCTCGTGACCCGCGGGTCTCCGACGGCCACAAGGTGGCCGCGTCGCCGGTACAGGATCCGGCCGCGACGCTGGCCTACTGGACCGACGCGCGCCTGGCCGCCGACAACGACCCGGTCCCGGCGGTCGGGACCAGCGTGCCGCGCCCGCACGCGCCCGTCCGGCACGAGCCGGTCAGGCACGAGCCGAACCGGACGCACGAGGACCGGCAGCAGGCCGACGAGCGGGGCCGCGAGGCACGAGAGGACGGCCGGCCGGACGGCGTGCGCCAGGTCCGCGCCAACCCGCGGGAGACACAGCAGGTGCGCCGCGCGCTCGACAGGGTGCAAGGCCTGAAGGAGCGCAAGACCAGAGAGGTCCTGGCCACTCGGGGAACACGTCCCAGGGCCTTCGTCGCCGGGGAGACCCACGCGCCGAACCCGGTCAAGACCCGCGTCCTCACCAAGGGCGGCGACAGCCGGGGCTACGCCCGCTGGCCCACGCCGTACTCGGCCGAGGTGCGGTCGCGAATCACCGGCAAGCTGTTCTTCCACGACGAGACCACCGACGCCGACGCGTTCTGCAGCGCCAGCGTGGTGCGCTCGCACAGCCGCAGCGTGATCCTCACCTCCGCGCACTGCCTGGTGAGCCGGCAGGGCACGTGGAACAGCCGGATCCTGTTCATTCCGGCCTTCCGCGAGTCCGGCGGCCGGGTCGAGCGGCCGCTGGGCCGCTGGGCGGCGACGCAGGCGTTCGTGCCGCGCCGCTTCCTGGAGCCGGGCGCGGGCTTCAACCAGGACATCGGCCTGGTCGCGCTCGCCCCCGACTCGCACGGGCACCGGATCCAGGACGTCGTGGGCGCGTTCACGCCGTTCCTCAGCCGTACCGGTGAGAGGTTCCCGCCCGTCACCAACCTGGGCTACCCGGCCGGCGGGCCGTACACCGGCGGTCTTCTGTACCGCTGCGACGCCCTCGTCTTCGACGACAACAACCGCGACTCCAACAGCCTGCTGACCACCCGCAACTGCGGTGTGGCCAGGGGCAACGACGGAGGTCCGTGGATCACCCGGTTCCCGAAGGGCCCGCCGCCGCCGCGGCCCGAGCCGGTGTGGTGGGTCGAGGAGAAGGGCTTCCCGGGGCGGGCGGGGGACTGCCGCATGGCGGCGCCGCCGCGCCACAACCCGTGGCACGTGATCGCGGTGGTCAGCTTCGGCGAGACCGACCCGAGGAGATCGTTCGCCGTCCGGTTGCACGCGACGACGTACGGCATCCTCGCCGGTCCCGCCGATCGGGCCGGACTGCGGGCGGCCGGTCAGGACCACCGCCTGGCCGATCCCGTCTCCGCCCCCTGCGGCAGGAACTGACCAGGCGGCGGGGGGGGGGGGGGGGGGGGGGGGGGGGGGGGGGGGGGCCGGGGCCGCCGCCGGGGGGGGGGGGCGGCGGCGGGGGCGGGGCGCGGCGGGGCCGCGGCGGGGCGG
>NZ_JARLTC010000022.1 GCF_029382225.1 Spongiactinospora sp. TRM90649 | reverse complement strand
CCCCCCCCCCCCCCCCCCCCCCCCCCCGCCCGGGGGGGGGGGGGGGGGCCGGGCCCGGGGCCCCGCCCCTTCTCGTTCACCCCCGGACATCCCGGCGGCCGATCGCCCCGGTCTGCCAGTCGTGGTCGCCGTGGCGGCGGGTGATCCTGGTTCCCGAGCAGGTCACGCCGATCCTCGGCGCCCGGCGGGTGATGCGGGTCCTCCGGCCGGGACCTTCGGCGGCGGAGCGGATCGTCCAGCTCGTCGAGCCCGGCGGACGACCGACGACGATCGTCCCCCAGACGGTGCTGGCACCTCCGGCCTCCGTCCCCCTCGGCGACTTCCCGCAGGTCGCACGGGCCGCCCCCGGCCCGGACGCCTGCGCGAAACCCGCCACTAACGACCGGCCCTCGACGGACCGCGTCATGGTCGTGGTCTCCCCCGTGATCATCACGTGCTCTCCCTTGTCGGTTGGTGATTTTCGACATGCCGGCAGTGCGGACGTCGAGGCTGCGCAGGCCCCGGTGGACGCCTGCCATCACCGGGGGCCCCTGATCAGAGGGCCACCGGTCGAGGTGAGGAACCTACGCGGCGGTGTCGCCGCGCCCCGTCAGGGCGGCGGCGCGGTCGGTCCGCGCCTCGCCCCCGGCGGCGAGGGCGGAAGATCACGCCCCCTGGGAGGGAAAACGGTTCCGGCCGGGCCGGGCCGTGTCGGGGACGTGCCGGGAAGCTCCGGCGGCGTGGTGCGCACGCCCGCGCGGGACCACGTGATCAGGGTGCCGGTCGGGCCGGTGATAGCCACGATGTCGCCCCTTTCCCCCGTGTCGTCCCCCGCGCGCGGCGCGAGCGCCGCCGTCGTTCCTGTTACGTCCCCTTCCCGTACGGCCCACCCTGAGCCGTCCGGAACCGCTGCCCTATAGGCCACTTTCTCCCCCTGCCGCTCTATATGATTCGACGCCAGGGATGGCGGGTTTGTTCGTCGCGATACCGATGATGTTCGATGGGGAACTAAAACGGGTGCGTCGCCGCACGAAGCCTGCACGGGTGGCACAAGGCGGCACGGGTGGGCGGGGTCAGAGTTTGCGGAAGCCCCGGGCCTCCTCGGCGGCGGCGACGACCTCCGGGAGCGTCGCGCCGCCTCCCGCCGTGACGGCCGCCGCGATCGCGCCCTCCACGAACGGCGCGTCGGCGACCACCACCGATCCCGGCTCCTGAAGCAGGCGCGCGGTGAGCACCGAACTGCCCAGGTCCGCGATGAGCACCACGCCGCCGCCCCGGTCGGCCTCCCCGATGGCGGCGGAGATCAGGTCGGCGCTGGTGCCGAGGCCGCCCTCGCCGTCGCCGCCCGCGGCGGCGATCGGAGCGGTGCCGCCGCAGATCCCGGCGGCGAGCAGCGCGGTCTCGGCGGCCAGCCCCGCGCTGTGCGAGACGAGCACGACGCCGACGGCCGCCCGCCGCATCAGGGGTTGTCCGCGGTGACGCGCAGCGCCTGCATGATCAGGGAGCTGGAGACCGCGCCGGGATCGATGTGCCCGACGCTGCGTTCCCCGAGGTAGCTGGCCCTGCCCTTGCGGGCGCGCAGCGGGATGGTGGCACTGGCCCCCTCCTGCGCCGCGCGGGAGGCGGCCTCGAACGCGGCACGCTCGCCTTCGCCGTTGCCGACGGCCTCGCGCAGCGCTCGTACGGCGGGGGCCAGCGCGTCCACCATGGTCTTGTCGCCGTCCTCGGCGTGGCCGAGTTCGCGCACCGCGCGCAGCCCGGCCTCCAGCGCGCCGGCCAGGTCGGCGGGCGTCACCCGGGGCGCGTCGCCGAGCGCCTTTCCGGCCTGCCGGAACAGCGTGCCGTACAGGGGGCCGGAGGCGCCGCCGACCTTGCGGATCAGCGCGCCGCCGAGCAGCACCAGGGCGTCGCCGGGCGTGCCTGGCGGGCGCGCGGAAAGGGTGGCGCGGGCGGCGGTGAACCCCCGGTCCAGGTTGGCGCCGTGGTCGGCGTCGCCGATGGCGGCGTCCAGCTCGGTGAGGTGGTCGCGCTCGGCGGTGACGAGCCGGGCGATCTCGTCGATCCAGTCGGTGAAGAAAGCGGTGTCCATGCTGCCTCCCTCAGCGGCCCCAGCGCAGCGCGGGCGTTTCCACGGGGGCGTCCCACAGGCGGACCAGGTCGTCGGTCAGCGCGCACACGGTGACAGAGAAGCCCTGCATGTCCAGGCTGGTGACGTAGTCGCCGACCAGCCGCCGCGCGGGGGGCGCGCCGTGCTCGCGCAGATAGGCGTCGACCTCGGCGTAGACGATGTAGAGCTCGATCAGCGGGGTGCCGCCCATGCCGTTGACCAGCACCAGGGTCTCGCCGGACAGCGGCAGGTCGGCGGCGATGGCGTCCATCGCGACGCGGGTCAGCTCGCGGGCGGTCCCGGCGGGGGCGCGGGTGCGGCCCGGTTCGCCGTGGATGCCGATGCCCAGCTCCACCTCGCCCGGGCCCAGCTCGAAGGTCGGCTTGCCCGCCGACGGGGTGGTGCACGGCGACAGCGCCACGCCGAAGGACCGGCTGCGGGCGTTGACCTCGCGGCCGGCCGCCGCCACCTCGGCGAGCGGCGCACCGGTCTCGGCCAGCGCCCCGGCGATCTTCTCGACGAACAGCGTCGCGCCGGTTCCCCTGCGGCCCGCCGTATATAGGGAGTCGCTCACCGCCACGTCGTCGTCCACCAGGACGCGGGCGACCTCCACGCCGTCGTCGGCGCACAGGTCGGCGGCCATCTCGAAGTTGAGCACGTCGCCGGTGTAGTTCTTCACGACGTGCAGCACCCCGGCGCCGCCGTGGATTGCGGTGCTCGCCTCGGCGATCTGGTCGGGCACGGGGGAGGTGAAGATCTCGCCGGGGCAGGCGGCGTCGAGCATGCCGTACCCGACGAAACCGGCGTGCAGCGGCTCGTGCCCGGAGCCGCCGCCGGAGACGAGGCCGACCTTCCCCTGACGGGGGCCCGACGCCCGGTAGACGACGCGGTTCTCCACGTCCACGCGCAGGCCGGGGTGCGCCGCGGCGAGCCCGGCCAGCGCGTCGGTCACCACGGCGCCGGCGTCGTTGATGAGCTTCTTCACCCGGGTCTCCTCTCCCCAGCATCGTCAGGGATCCCGGTGCACCCTCTGCCCGCTGGCGTGGCGCCGCAACCGTGGAACGATGTCCATATAGAAAGGTTTCGCGCAAGGAGGCGGCGATGTCGGTTTTGAGGAGCCTGCTGGAGGCGATCGGCGGGGGAACGGTCGAGGTGATCGACCTGACCGCGCCGCTGTCGCCGGAGACGCCGGTCCTTCAGCTACCCGAGCCGTTCGGCAACACGATCCCGTTCAGTCTCTCCGAGATCAGCCGCTACGACGACCGTGGCCCCGCCTGGTACTGGAACGACATCCACACCGGTGAGCACACCGGAACGCACTTCGACGCCCCGATCCACTGGGTCACCGGGAAGGACGGCGAGGACGTCTCCCAGGTGCCGGTGACGCGGCTGATCGCCCCCGCCGTGGTGCTCGACTTCTCCGCCGAGGCCGCCGCCGACCCCGACTTCCTGCTCCAGATCGAGCACGTCACGAACTGGGAGCAGGAGCACGGCCCGCTGCCCGAGGCCGGCTGGCTGCTCTACCGCACCGGCTGGGACGTCCGGTCGGGCGACCAGGCCCGCTTCCTCAACGCCGACGAGAACGGCCCGCACACGCCCGGCATCTCCGCCGAGTGCGCCAGGTGGCTGGCCGAGCGGTCGCCGATCGGGGGCCTCGGGGTGGAGACGGTCGGCACCGACGCGGGCGCGGCCCACTCCTTCGACCCGGCGTTCCCCTGCCACTCCTTCCTGCTCGGCGCGGGCAAGTACGGCCTGACCCAGCTCCGCAACCTGGACCGCCTACCGGTGACCGGCTCGGTGATCGTGGCCCCGCCGCTGCCCATCGTCGGCGGCTCCGGCAGCCCCGTCCGGGTGCTGGCGCTGGTGGAGTCCGGGGCCGGACGGTGATCGTCGCCGAGGCCGTCGGGCGCGCCCTGGCGGAGCTGGGCGCCGACACCGTGTTCGGGGTGGTCGGCAGCGGCAACTTCCACGTGACCAACGCGATGGTCGCCGCCGGGGCCAGGTTCGTCGCGGCCCGGCACGAGGGCGGAGCCGCGACCATGGCCGACGCCTACGCCCGCACCGCCGGCGGCCTCGGCGTGCTCAGCGTTCACCAGGGACCGGGCCTGACCAACGCGATGACCGGCATCGCCGAGGCGGCGAAGAGCCGCACGCCGCTGCTGGTGCTGGCGGGGGAGGCCACCGAGCCCGGGTCGAACTTCCACATCGACCAGGCGGCGATGGTCGCGGCGGTCGGCGCGATCCCGCTGCGGGTCCGCTCCGTAGAGACGGCCATGGCGGACACCGCGCGGGCCGTGCGGATCGCGCTGGGAGAGCGCCGGACGGTGCTGCTCAACCTGCCGCTCGACGTGCAGTCCCAGCCCGTGCGGCACGTCGCCCTGCCCTCGCGTGGCGCGGTGTTCCCCTCGGGGGCCGCGCCGTCGCCCGCCGGGGTCGCCTCGCTGGCGGAGGCGCTGGCCGCCGCCGCCCGTCCGGTGTTCGTGGCGGGCAGGGGCGCCCGGCACGCGCGTGAGGCGCTGCGCGCCCTCGCCGGGCGAACCGGGGCGCTGCTGGCGACCTCGGCGGTGGCCAAGGGCCTGTTCCACGGCGACCCGTGGAGCCTCGACGTCAGCGGCGGCTTCTCCTCGCCGCTGGCCGCCGAGCTGATCGGCGCGGCCGACCTGCTGGTGGGCTGGGGCTGCGCGCTCAACATGTGGACGATGCGCCACGGCGCGCTGATCGGCCCGCGGACCACGGTGGTCCAGGTGGACCTGGAGGAGGCGGCGATCGGGCGGCACCGGCCGGTGCACCTGGGAGTGGTGGGCGACTGCCGGGAGACGGCGCTGCTCGTGGCGGAGGCCCTCCCGGAGGACCCGGCAGGGGAGGGCGCCGGGTATCGGTCGCCGGAGCTGGCCCGGCGGATCGCGGCGGAGGTCCGGTGGCGGGACGTGCCGTACGAGGACCTGGGGGGCGACGGGCGGATCGATCCGCGGACCTTGACGGTGGAACTGGACGACCTTCTACCAGCTGAACGCGTGATTGCGGTGGATTCCGGTAATTTCATGGGATATCCGGCGATGTATCTTTCTGTTCCGGATGAAAAAGGCTTCTGTTTCACCCAGGCATTCCAGTCCATCGGACTCGGACTTTCCACCGCGATTGGCGCGGCCCTCGCCCAGCCGAATCGCCTGCCGGTCGCCGCGCTCGGCGACGGCGGCGCGCTGATGGGCGCCGCCGAACTGGAAACCGTGGTGCGTCTCGGCCTGCCGATGGTGATCGTGGTCTATGACGACGAGGCGTACGGCGCCGAGGTGCACCATTTCGGTCCCGGCGGGCACCCGCTCGGCACCGTCACCTTCCCTCCCGCCGACCTGGCGGCCATCGCGCGCGGCCACGGCTGCGCTGGCGTGACCGTGCGCGAGCCGGGCGACCTCGCCCAGGTCGCGGCGTGGCTGAACGGCCCCCGCGACCGGCCGCTGCTGATCGACGCGAAAGTGTCGCCTGAGAAGCCCGCATGGTGGCTGGAGGAGGCTTTTCGGGGACACTGACAGATCGTGACCCGATCTGGTCACCTACTCTTACCGCCATCGCGCGCCTCGGAAAGCAAAGTAGGCTGCCTGGGCCAGTGTGCCATCGCGAGGGAGCACCGCCCATGGGGGTCAAGTACAGCCCGTTCGATTACGCGATCCATGAAGATCCATTCCCGGCCTATGCGAGGTTGCTGGAAGAAGCACCCCTGTATCACAGCGAAGAGGACGACTTCTGGGCGTTGAGCAGACACGCCGACGTCTCCGCCGCGCTTTCTGACCACGCGCTCTACTCCAGTTCGCACGGCCCCCTGCTGGACCGGCCGCCGTGGGGACCTGACGCCTCGGCCGCGCTGTCGTTCGTGGCCATGGACCCGCCACGCCACACCGCGCTGCGGTCGCAGGTGTCCAGGGGGTTCACCGCCCGCCGCGTCGCCGGGCTGGAGCCGCGCATCCGCGAGATCGCCCGCCGTCACCTCGACGAGGCGCTGCAGCGCGGCGCGTTCGACTTCATCGAGGACTTCGCCGTGCGGCTGCCCCTGGACGTGGTCTCCGAACTGGTCGGGGTCCCCGAGACCGACCGCGACGAGGTCCGGCGGCTGGCCGCCCTGTCGCTGCACCGCGAGGACCAGAACCAGGAGGTGACGCCGGAGGGCGCCCAGGCGGGCGCCGACCTGCTCGCCTACTACGGCGGCCTGATCGCCGCCCGCCGCGCCCGGCCCGCCGACGACCTGGTCTCCGTGCTCGCCGAGGAACTCCGCGACGAGGAGATCGTGCCGATCCTGTTCGTGCTGCTGGCGGCGGGCAGCGAGACCACCACGAACCTGCTGGGCCACGCCTGGTACTGGGCGTGGCGGCATCCGGAGCAGCGCGAGGCCGCCTTCGGCGGCGAGATCCCCGCCTGGATCGAGGAGACCCTCCGCTACGACCCGCCCGCCATCGGCGCCGCGCGTCTGCTCACCCGCGACACCGACCTGTACGGCAGGCGCGTCCCCGCCGGCTCGCGGATGTGGCTGATCATCGGCGCGGCCAACCGCGACCCCCGGGTGTTCGCCGACCCCGACCGCTACGACCTGCGCCGCGACACCACGGCGCTGCTCAGCTTCAGCGCCGGGCGGCACTTCTGCATGGGCGCGGCCCTCGGCCGCCTGGAGGCCCGGATCGCCCTTGAGGAACTCGTCGCCGCCGTGTCCGGATACGAGATCGACCCGGCCGAGGCGCGCCGCTCCCACATGGGCAACGTCCGGGGGTTCGCCACCCTGCCCACCGAGGTCACGCCACGCTGACCACCTGTTCGCGGGTACGGTTCCGTAGGTTACGGTTGCTCCATGTCGGAGATCGTGTACCCGCCGGTCATCTGGACGGCGATGAGCCTGTTCCGCGCCCTCGACCTGAAGATCCGCATCGAGGGCGCGGACCGCGTCCCCCGGCAGGGCGGGGCGGTGCTGGTGAGCAACCACATCAGCTACCTCGACTTCATCTTCGCCGGCCTGGGGGCGCGTCCCTCCGGCCGGCTGGTCCGGTTCATGGCCAAGAAAGAGGTCTTCGACCACCGGATCTCCGGGCCGCTGATGCGCGGCATGCACCACATCCCGGTCGACCGCGCGGCCGGCGCGGGCTCCTACGCGGCCTCGCTGCGCGCCTTGAAGGCCGGTGAGGTCGTCGGCATCTTCGCCGAGGCCACCATCAGCCGGTCGTTCACCGTCAAGGACATCAAGAACGGCGCGATCAGGATGGCCGCCGCGACCGGCGTCCCGCTGATCCCGGTGGCGCTGTGGGGCACCCAGCGGCTGTGGACCAAGGGGCACCCCAAGAACCTGCTGCAGCGCCACGTGCCCATCACGATCCTGGTCGGCGAGCCGATCCACCCCAAGCGCGGCGACGACATGAAGGCCCGCACCGCAGAGCTGCACGAGCGCATGTCCGGGCTGCTCGACCGCGCCCAGCGCACCTACCCGGAGATCCCGCCGGGCGTCTGGTGGCAGCCCCGCCACCTGGGCGGCACCGCCCCAACGCCCGAGGAGGCCGCCGCCATGGACGAGGCCGAGGCCGCCAAGCAGCGCGACTGACCGGCCCAATGATCGACACGGCGACCTGTCCTCCCGGCTAGCGGTCCGGCCGGAACCGGGTACCAGGATGTGTCCGGAATGTTGTCCCCGTGATGGGTGTGGCCGGTGGTGACCCTCTGACAGGATGTGCGGCATGCCGCATGTCCCAGGGGCGGGCGCGGAGCCGGTGTGGATCCCCGCCACCGCGAAGTACGAGCTGGCGCTGGAGGCGGGCAGGCTGATCTGCCGCAACGGGGACGGCAGGCCGCTCGCCGCGGTGCCCAAGGCGGCCAGGGAGAGCCGGGCCGCCGAGGAGCTGATCGCGCTTCGCGACCACCTGGAACGGCACGCCCGCGACTGCCGGGCGCGGGCCGAGCGGTGGATGCTCAGCGAGCGGCGCGTGCCCGCCGGGCTCGTCTGCGCGGTGTGGCCCGACCCCGCCTGGCGCGAGGCCCTCACCGGCCTGGTGGTCGAGGCCCGGGGCAGGCAGGGCCTGCTCACCGGCATCGACCGCACCGGCCGGATCGGCACGGTGAGCCTGTCCGGCGAGCCGGGGCGCGTCGGCCCGGCCGACGAACTGCTCATCGTCCACCCGCTCGCGCTGGGCGACCCGGCGGGGGCGCGCGAACTCGCCGCCAAGCTCGCCCTCGCCCAGGGCGTCGCGCAGCTCGCCCGCGAGGTCCACGTCAAGCCGGACGGCGCGATCGGCACCGCGTGGCGGGCCTTCGCCGACGCCCGCTTCGCCGCGTTGCGGCACGCCACCGAGCGCGCCGCGCGGCTCGGCTTCGAGATCCGGGGCGGCTACGCGGCCTGCCGCGTGGCCGAGGCGGGGCTCCGCGCCCAGGCCAGGTTCTGGCTGGGCGCCGACGCCCCCGACGCCGAGACCTGGACGGGCGAGCTGATCTGGGTCGACGCCGCCGAGGAGCCGATCGGCCTGCCCGACATCGGACCGGTGGCCTGGTCGGAGGGAGTGCGCATGGCCGAACTCGTCCACGCGGGGCGGGTGAGCGATGCCGACTGACCCGCCGTACGACCCGATCAGGGCCAGGCTCTACCCGCACCCTCACCTCGGCGGGGGCCGCGTCGTGGCCAGGCCGGTGGGAGACTCGGCGGGACCGGGCGACGACTGCTTCATGTCCGCCCTCGGCTTCGGCGAACCGCGCGTCTCACCGCCGCTGGCCGGATGGCACCTCCCCACCCTCGCATTCCCCGCCCGGGTGCCGGGCGGCGATCCCGGCGGGGCGCTGGCGGCCTGCCGGGCGTTGGAGGCGGCGGTGCGGCGGGCCGTGGGGCGTTCCACCGGGGTGGTCGAGCGGATCGCCGCCATCGCGGAGGACCTGCCTCCCGCCGAGCTGCCCGGGTTCTGGGAGCGGGCGGCCCGGCACTACCTGGACGCCGGGCAGCCGCAGCGGGCCTCGGCGATGTTCCTGCGCGCGCGGCGGGCCGAGGACGAGCACGGGCTGGCGGTCGACGAACCCGGACGGCGCGCCGCCTACCTGCGGTTCGCCCTGGCCGGAGCGCTTTCGGCGAAGGCCGTCACCGCCTACGCCGACGGGCTGGCCGCGCGCCACGACCCTCCCCGCGCCTACGCCGAACTGCTGGAACTGGCCGCCGGATACGTCAGGGGCGGGCTGCCGCCCTGGCCCGCCCTGCCCAGGCAGGTCCGCACGATGGCCAAGGCGGCCGGCCTCGACGTCACCGACGAGGAGACGCGCGTGCTCGCCGGGCTGCTGCGCGTCCCCGCGACCAGGCACGCGGACGCGGCCTTCTGGAAGGCCAACCGCCCCCGGCTGGTGCGCCTGGCCCGCCGGTCACCGGGACTGCGCCGCGCGCTGCTGCACCTGTTCCCCGAGGCCGACATGGACGTCTGGTGGCTCGACCTGCTGGACGAGGCGGGCGCGATCGCCGACCTCACCCGGGGCGACGCCGCCGCCTGGCTGACCCGCATGGCCGCGCACCTGAGACGCGGCAGACGCACCGGCCGCACGCCCCGGGCGCTGCTCGACCTGGTGGGCCGGATCCGGCCGGGCGCTGAGCCGATCCGGCTGACCGGCGGGGGACCCTCCTGGACCACCGTCCTGGACGCCGACCTGCTCGACGCGTGCCTGGCGGCCGGGCTCCCGGTGGCCGACCCGCGCCCCGGCGACACCATCGACCTGGGCCGCTGGCTCACGCACCGGGAGCGCGACCTCGCGGCGGTGGGCGCCGACCCCAGATACGCCCGGCTGCTCAGCGCCGCCGTGGGAGGCTTCGCCGCCCGGCGCGGCGTCGGCGCGCTGCTCGGCGTGCCCGCGCTGCGGCCCCTGGTCAGGGACTGGATCCTGGCCGAGGCGGGTGAGATCGCCGCGGGCGGGCTGGCCGACGCCAGGGAGGCGGTCCACCGGCTGGAGAGCGGCCTGCGGGGAGCGCCGGGGGAGACGGCGATGCCGTCCGGAACCGGGGAGGCCATCGAGCGCGCCGACCTCGCCGGGCCGCTGCGCCGTACGCTCCGCGCCGGGATCCTGGACGAGCTGGGCTGGGACGACCTCGACGCCGCCGCCGACGAGCTGGGGCCCGACGCCGAGATCACCACGAGCTGGCCGGTCATCACCCTCTACACCCGGCGGCGCGCGATCGCGGTGGGGCCGTCGGGCCGGGTCGCCGAGCACGAGCCGAGGCTGCCCGGCACCGCCGAGTCCTGCACCGTCGTGTACTCCGCCGGGGCGTTCCTGGTCGTCTGGGACGACGACGGCCGCACCGCCCGCGGCTACTGGTCGGCGGACGACGGCGCGCGCTCCGGCAGCGGCCCGGTCACGCGGGCGGACGGCTCGCTGCGGCCCAGGGCCGGGCACGGCTACGCGTTCCTCGACGCGGCGGGCGCTCGGGTCACCGGCAGGCGCGCGCTGACCCCGGGGGAGCTGCGCCTGGCCGACACGCCGAGGCTGCTGTGCGACGGCGTCACCTACTGGTCCCAGCCCGAGGCATGGCGCCCTGAGCTGCGCGAGCTGGACCCTTCGAGCGGCGCGCTCGGCCGGGCCTCGCTGCCCGGCTTCCTGGAACGCGCCCCGCTGCCCGAGGGCCACACCTGGGCGGTGGAGGCGTGCACGCTCGCCCCGCTGCCCGAAGGCGTGCGCCGCACCCCGCTCGGCACGGACGGCACGCTGGTCGGTTTCCGGGTCAGCAGGAACCCGGCGGGTGGCCACCTCATCGAGGGCGTGGACGGCCGCCGGGCCGAGGTGCGCGGGCGCGAGGGGACCGCCCCGTGGGGGCTGCTCGACCTCCCCGCCGCCGACCGCTGGGGCGTGCTCGCGGGCGACACCCTGGTCTGGCTGATCGACCCGCTGGACGGCACCGCGCACTGGCAGGTCGCGGCGGGCACCGGCGACCGCTGGATCCCGCCCGCCGCCCGGCAGGCCGCGCGCGGCACGCCTGTCGTGCCGCCCCCGGCCTTCTGGCACTTCCTGGCCCCTCGTGACCCGGAGGCGTCGGCCCGGCTGCGCTCGATCCCGGAGAGCACCGTCCGCGCCCTGCTCGACGCCGCCGTGGCCGACCTCACCGAGGACCGCGCGCGGGGCGGCCTGCCCAGGGCCGCGCCCCTGATCGCCGCGCTCGCCGCCCACCCGCGCCTGCGCGCCGGCCTCACCGGCTTCGTCCGCGAGGCCGCCGACCTGCGCCTGCGCCTGGCCACACTGGCCGAACGCGCCCGAAGCGGAGCCTGACCTCCGAGCGTCACCCCATGTGGGGGTAGCGGTGGTCGGTCGGCGGGACGAAGGTCTCCTTGATGGCGCGGGCGTTGACCCAGCGGATCAGGTTGAAGATCGAACCGGCCTTGTCGTTGGTGCCGGAGGCGCGGGCGCCGCCGAAGGGCTGCTGGCCGACCACGGCGCCGGTGGGCTTGTCGTTGATGTAGAAGTTGCCCGCCGCGAAGCGCAGGCGCTCGCTGGTGGCGGCGATCGCCGCGCGGTCGCGGGCGATGACCGCGCCGGTCAGCGCGTACGGCGCGATCCCCTCCATCTGGTCCAGCATCGCGTCGTAGGCGGAGTCGTCGTAGACGTGGACGGCCAGGATCGGGCCGAAGTACTCCTTGGAGAAGATCTCGTCGGCCGGGTCGGCGCACTCCAGCACCGTGGGCCGTACGAAGTAGCCGGTGGAGTCGTCGTAGGAGCCGGTCAGCACGTTCACGGCGTCGCTCGCGCGGGCCCGGTCGATGGCCGCCCGGTGCTTGGCGAAGGCCCGTTCGTCGATCACCGCGCCCATGAACAGCGAGAGGTCCGACGCCACGTCGCCGATCGTCAGCGACTCCGCCGTGGAGACGAAGTCGTCGCGGATCCGCGCCCACAGCGAGCGGGGCACGTAGGCGCGCGAGGCGGCCGAGCACTTCTGGCCCTGGTACTCGAACGCGCCCCTGATCAGCGCCGTGGACAGCACGGCGGGGTCGGCCGAGGGGTGGGCCACCACGAAGTCCTTGCCGCCGGTCTCGCCGACCAGCCGCGGGTAGCCGTGGTATCCGGCGATGCCCTGGCCGACGGTGGACCACAGGTGCTGGAAGGTGGCGGTGGAGCCGGTGAAGTGGATGCCCGCCAGGCGCGGATCGGGCAGCGCCACCTCGGAGACCGCCTGGCCGGTGCCGGTGACCAGGTTGATCACACCCGGCGGCAGCCCCGCCTCCTCAAGCAGGCCCATGATGAAGTGCGCGGAGAACTGCTGGGTGGGTGAGGGCTTCCAGACGACCACGTTGCCCATCAGCGCCGGGGCCGTCGGCAGGTTCGCCGCGATCGAGGTGAAGTTGAACGGCGTGATCGCCAGCACGAACCCTTCCAGCGGGCGGTACTCCATCCGGTTCCACACGCCCGGAGAGGAGATCGGCTGCTCGTTGAGCAGCGTGCGCGCGTAGGCCACGTTGAACCGGAAGAAGTCGATCAGCTCGCAGGCCGCGTCGATCTCCGCCTGGTAGGCCGTCTTCGACTGGCCGAGCATGGTGGAGGCGTTCAGCGTGGCCCGCCACGGCCCGGCCAGCAGGTCGGCGGCCCGCAGCATGATCGCCGCACGCTCGTCGAAGGACAGCGCCCGCCAGGCGGGGGCCGCCTCGATCGCGGCGTCGATCGCCGCGCGAACGTCGGCCGGGGTGGCCTCGCCCATCCGGCCGAGCACCGCCGCGTGGTTGTGCGGCTGAACCGCCTCGATGGTCTCGCCGCCGCCCAGCCGTCGTTCGCCGCCGATGGTCATGGTCAGGTCGAGCTGCGTGCCCGCCAGCTCCTTCAGGCGCTTTTCCAGGGCGGCCCGCTCAGGGCTGCCCGGCGCGTAGCCGTGCACCGGCTCGTTGGCCGGGACCGGGACGTTGGTGATGGCATCCATGATGGCGGTACCTCTTCGCGGCGGGATTACTGGGATTACTGGGATTACTTGGATGTGAGTGAACGCAGGAAGAACGTCACGTTGGCGGGGCGCTCGGCGAGGCGGCGCATGAAGTAGCCGTACCAGTCGTCGCCGTAGGGCACGTACACGCGAACCGTGTGCCCGGCGCCCGCGAGCGACTCCTGGCGGTCGGCGCGGATGCCGTAGAGCATCTGGTACTCGTATTCGCCCTGGCCACGGTGGTAGCGGGTCGCGAACGTGTCGGCGATCGCGATCAGCCGGTCGTCGTGCGTGGCCACCATGGGATACCCCTTCCCCGCCATGAGGATCCGCAGGCATCGAACGTAAGCCCGATCGACGTCGACCTTCTTCTGGTGGGCGACGGAGGCGGGTTCGGCGTAGGCGCCCTTGACCAGCCGGACCCGGGAGCCCTCGACGGCCAGGTCGCGGCAGTCGGCCTCGCTGCGGAACAGGTACGACTGCACCGCGACGCCGGTGGAGGGGAAGTCGGCGCGCAGCTCGCGCAGGATGGCGAGGGTGGAGTCCACCGTGGTGTGGTCCTCCATGTCCAGGGTGACCGTGGTCCCGGCGGCGCGGGCGGCGGCGCAGATCTCCCTGGTGTGGGCGAGCGCGACGGCGTCGCCGTCCCGGCCGAGGGCCTGGCCCACGGCGGACAGCTTCACCGACACCTCGGCCCGGGGGCCGGTGTGCAGGCCCGCGAGGGCGTCGAGCAGGGTGATGTAGGCCTTGGCGGCCTGCGCGGCGGCGTCCGCGTCGCGGGTCTCCTCGCCGAGGTGGTCGATGGTCACGGTGAGTCCGGCGCCGGTCAGCCTGCGGGCGGCGGCGACGGCGCTCGCGGTGTCCTCGCCCGCGACGAACCGCTCGACGACCCGGCGAGTCGGTGGGAGACCGGTGACGGCCCGCCGTACGAGCCGGCTGTGGGCGCCGGCCAGAAGCAGTGAACCGAGCATGTCCCCAAGGTTAGGAACCCCTGTCCGCCGGGGACCATGGACAAGCGTTCCGGCTCGTTCATACAAATGTATGATCGGGGGGTGGACCTCCAGGAAACCGTGGACGAGGTCGCGCGGGTGCTCGGCGCGTCGGCGACCCTGGAGGACCGAGCCTTTCAACTGCTCGCCTACGCGGCCCAGAGCGGCGACATCGACTCCGTCCGCAGCGAGTCCATCCTGCGCCGCCGCGCCACCGACGAGGTGCGGGCCTACTTCGAGGGCTACGGCATCGCCACCGCCCCCGGCCCGGTGCGCATCCCCGCCGACACCGCCCTCGGCGTGCTGGCCCGGGTCTGCGTGCCGCTGCGCCGCGCCGGGGTCACGTACGGTTACCTGTGGCTGCTCGAACCCGACGACGGCGTGGGCGACGCCATGCTGGCCAGGATCGCCCCGCTGGCCGAGGTCGCGGCGGGCGCGCTCGCCCTGGAGGCCCGGGGCCGTCAAGACCTCGGCCGTGACCTGCGGGACCTGCTGTCGGCCGATCCCGAGCTGCGCGCGGGCGCGCTGACCAGGCTCGACCTCGACGGCCCGGTGGCCGCCGTCGCCGTGCGCGGCGTCCGCGACCGCCCCGCCCCGCTGTGGACGCTGCCGCGCGGCGTGCTCGCCCAGGCCGGAGACCCGGTCGCCGTGGTGGCTCCGGCGGGGACCGCGGCCGAGGTCGCCGCCCGGGCCCAGGCCATGTACGGCACCGCCGCGGGCGTCGGCGCCCCCAGGTCCGATCCGGCCGACGCCTGGCGGAGCTGGCGCGAGGCCAGGCAGGCGCTGCGCGTCGCCGAGCGCATCGCCAGGTTCCGCCCCGTGGCCCGCTGGCCCGACCTGGGCGTCTACCGGATGCTCGCCCGGCTGCCCGCCGCCGAGCTGGCCATGCTGGCCGCCGAGGCGGCGGACCTGCTGTCCGACTGCGAGCTGGCCCACACGGTCGAGACCTACCTCGACCACGGCGGCCACGCGCAGGAGACGGCCGTCGCTCTAGGGATGCACCGCCAGACCCTCTACTACCGCCTGTCCAAGGCCGAGCGCACGCTGGCGGTCGACCTGGCCGACGGCGAGACCCGCCTGCGGCTGCACCTGGCGCTCAAGGCCGCGCGGCTGGCCGGCTGACCGGCGCGCGGTCAGTCGTCGGCCTCGCCGTAGATCACGAAGCTGGTGCCGTGCGCGCCGATCTGCGAGGGCGGCGGCACGTGCCGGACGGCACGGCGCGCGGCGGGCTCCGGCCCGTATCGGGCGTAGCCGTCGTCGCCGACAGGTTCGGTGCCGTCCTCGCCGCCGCCGGAGCCGAGCAGCGCGCGGGTCAGCGCCTGGCGCTCGCCGAGCATCTCGTCGAGCGCGCCGGTGAGGTGCTCGTCGGTGAGCGCCCCGGCGTCGTCCGCGAGGATCGCGCGCGTCACCGCGCGGCGCACCAGCTCCTTGAAGAAGGACGCGGTGGCGCCCTCGGTGCGGGCCACGATCGGCGCGAGCGGGGCGGTCAGGCGCAGCCCCCGGGTGTAGAGGCGCAGCAGCGCCTCACGGCCGTCGGCGTCGGGCTTGGGGATCTCCACCGCGAGGTCGATCCGGCCGGGCCGGTCGGCGAGCGCGTGCTCCAGCACGTCGGCCCGGTTGGTGGTGAGCACGAACGCGACGTCGGCGTCGGCGCCGATGCCGTCCATGGCGTCCAGCAGCATGAACAGCAGCGGGTTGCCGTCGGGGGTGTACGAGCGGTCCATCGCCACCAGATCGACGTCCTCCAGCACCACCAGGGCCGGTTGCAGCCGCCTGGCCAGCCCGGCGGCCTCCTCGACGCGCTGGAGGGCCGTGCCGGTCAGCACGATGACGGTGCAGCCGGTCATGCGGCCCATCAGGTAGCGCACGGTGTGGGTCTTGCCGCTGCCGGGCGGCCCGTGCAGCAGCAGCCCGCGCTTGAGGTGCTGCCCGTGCTCGCGCAGCCGGGCGGCCAGCTCGCCGACCTCGATCACGTGCCGCTCTACGCCGCGCAGGACGCCGGGGGGCAGGATCACCTCGTCGGCGGTCATCGACGGCCTGGGCAGGAAGCCGACCAGGTCGTTGTGCCGGTGCTCGGTCCAGACGAACGAGAGGACCTGCCCGCGGAAGACGTCGTGCAGGCGCATCAGGCGGGTGACCTCGTCGCGGACCTCCCTGGCGGCCTCCCTGGAGACGGCCAGCAGCTCGATCCGGCACTCCGGCGGGCCGTGTTCCTCCGAAGCCCGCACGCCGAGCACGACCGGCTCGCCGCCGGGGGAGTGCGTGCGGACCAGTCCGCGCGCGACGACCTCCATGGTCTGGGCGGGCCCGGTCGAGGCGGTGGCGTAGTCGACGGCCCCCGGCTCGAAGCGCTCCCAGCCCCGCGCCGCCATGGTGAGCATGGTGATGTAGTCGAAGTGGCCGTGGTCGGGCACGGTCAGACCGGTCCACTCCGCGCCCGGCGACCGTTCGGCCAGGTAGGCGTCGACCCCCTGTTGCAGGTTGGCGTGCTCCCAGCGTGGAAAGGTCTCGCTCACGCTGACCACCTCGGTGAGTTCGCACTCCAGGTGATCGGTCACGAGCGAGACCGCGGGCGAGATCTTCCGCCCCTCTTCGAGCCGCTGGTTCGCGTGGGCCAGCAGATCGCTTAACTCCCCGGCCAGCCGCCGTGCGTCGCTGAGATCCATGCCGCCTCCCGTGGGATCAAGCCTGTCAGACTCCGGCGTGATACGGGAGGGGCATGGTCACCGATCTCCGGGCGGCGCGGTCGGTCCCGGGTTCTCCCTCAGACGAGGGCGGCCACGCGGGAGCCCTCCATGGCCTCCTCGTAGACCCGCAGCAGTTCCTGGCCGATCCGCTCGTAGGAGTAGCGGGACCGGACCCGATCGGCTCCGGCGAAGCCCAGCGCGGAGCGCTTGGTCGGGTCGGCCAGCAGCTCACGGGCCAGCCGAGAGGTCAGCGCGGGGCGGCGCGGCGGCACCAGCAGGCCGGTCACGCCGTCCAGGACGGAGTCCAGGTGCGCGCCCGCGGCGGAGGCGATGACGGGCACCCCGCACGCCATGGCCTGCAGGGCGACCACCCCGGCGCCCGCGTCGTCCGGCAGTGACAGCACCACGTCGGCGCTGCGCACCAGCTTCGGCACGTTCGCGGCAGGTACCTGGCCGAGCACGCTCACCCGGTCCTCGACCCCGGACTCCTTGGCCAGCATGCGCAGACGGTGGACGTCGGGGTCGTTCTCCAGCGCGGACGGCTCCGGCCCGCCCACGAGGACCAGCTCGGCGTCCGGAATGCCCTCAAGGGCGCGTACGGCGGTGGGAGCACCGCTCTCCAGCGAGAGTCCCCCGACGTGCAGCAGCCTCGGGCGCTTGCCGCGCTGGGCGGCCGGGCCGGTCCTGCGGAAGCGTTCGATGTCCAGCCCGCAGGGGACCACGGTGATGTTGCCGCGCGGCACGCCCATGCGGATCAGGGCGGCGGCCTCATCGCCGCAGCCGGCGATCACGGCGCTGGCGGTACGGCCGATCGCGCGGGCCAGGCGCACCCGGGCGGCGGCGTCGTGCTCGGCCTTGCCCCGTCGCGCGGGGCGCGGGCGGGCCTGCCGCCGCAGGCGTGGCAGCGTCTGGATGATCGGGATGTCGAGGCCGTCGGCCCCGGCGACCGCGGCGAGCCCGCCGGCCCACGAATGCGCGTGGATGACGTCGGGACGCTCGGCGTGCCACCGGCTGGTCAGCTCCGCGCTCAAGTCCTTGACGTACGGCAGGACGCCGTCCTCGGCGAGCGTCTCCGGGGGGCCCGCGGGCAGGAGTTCGAGTGTCACGCCCTGGGCCAGGCGCGTCTTGTGGCGGCGGTCGGGCGAGTCGAGCCTGGCGTACACCGTCACGCGGTGGGTCCGGCCGAGTTCGCGGGCGACGGCGACAAGATGGGCCCGCTGGGCGGAAAGATCGGAGTTGTCGATGGTCTCGCTGCCAATGGCGTCGGACGCGACGATGGCTATGTTCACGGCACACCTCGGGGAGCCGGGCCGATATGAGAAACGACCCTAGGAATCCGTCAGGTGTGCCTATGTCTTAAGCACCTCGACGTTCAAGACCATACCCGGTCCCGGCAGAGATGCAAACCTCAGGTTCGTCTAGTTCGCGGGCTTTTGCCGGTTTTCCTGCGCGTGTAGAAAAGCGGTCGGTGCCGGTCAAGGGGCGCCGTCGTTCGCCAGGCGCACCCCGGGCGCGGTGTCCCAGCCGATGATCTGGATGAGCTGCCGCACGTGCGGCGCGACCGGTGAGAGCACCAGGTCGCGCCCCTCCTGCCGCAGCTCCCCGGCGATCTCGACGATGGCGCGCAGCCCGCCCAGATCGACGAACGTCAACGCGCCCAGGTCGAGCACGACGTCGCCGCTCACCAGGCGGGTGGCCGCCCGGAGCGCGGACAGGAACGACTCGACCGAGTTGGCGTCGATCTCGCCCTCGACGCGCAGCCCCACGGGGGCGGGTGTGGACAGGATGCGGAAGAGGGCACCCTCGTACTCCACGCCCATGCTCACACTCCCCACAGGCGCGCGCCGTCCGCCCGGTGCGGGCGGACCGGCACGCGTCGCGCCCGTGCCACTGAAGATCGTCATAATATGACACACCCGTGCAGGAGCGCTCCCACTCCCGGGGCTCAGGTCACCCGCAGCGCCAGGATCACGATCTCGTCGTAGAACCGGCCGCCGGAGAAGGCACTGCGGTCCTCCTCCACCGACTTGACGAGGGTCGCCGGGGGCTGCGCGACGCACCGGCCGAGCACGTCGCTGAGGCGGCCCTCGCCGTAAGGCTCGCCGTGCTCGTCGCGCGAGGCCACCAGGCCGTCGGAGTAGAACACCAGCGTCTCGCCGGACGTCAGCTCCACCTCCTCGGCGCCCATCTCGGCCGCGTCGTCGATGCCCAGCGGCACGCCGCCGCCGGCCAGGAAGCGCACGCCGCCGTCGGGGCGCAGCACCGCGGCCGGATGGTGACCGGCCGACGCCAGGCGGATCCGGCGGCCCCGGTCGCGCTCGTGCACATAGCCGGTCAGCGCCATCACGAACATGCCGCTGCCCTGCATCAGCAGCGCCTGGTTCACCTTGCGGATCGCCTTCGCCGGGTCGGACTCGAACGCGCCGAGCACCCGCAGGCCGTTCCTGACCATGGCGCTCACCGCCGCCGCCGTCTCGCCCTTGCCGCACGCGCCGCCGAGCGAGATGCCCCAGCCGCCGGAGATCGGGAAGACGTCGTAGAACTCGGCGCCGACGGTCACCGGCCCAGAGCCGGAATGGTAGATCGCCGCGGCCTCGAAGCCGGGGATGTCGGGCAGGCTCTTGGGCACCACGCTGGTCTGTAGCGCCGCCGCGGCCGCGCTCCTGGACTGGAAGGCCCGCTGGGCGCGCAGCGCGAGACCCAGATGCGTGCCGATCTCCTCCATCAGCCCCAGGTCGGCCAGGGTGAACGGCTCGTGCTCGCCCAGGCGCAGCAGGGTGACCGCGCCCTCCGCGGCCTGCCCGGTCTGGATCGGCACGCACATCAGCGAACCGGCGCCGAGCGCGCGCAGCAGCGGCGTGCCGTCCGGGGTGAGGCCGAGCAGGTTCTCGTCCTCGACCATCTCCTGGACGACGCCGGAGCCCTGCGTGAGCACCTGCGCCACGACCGGCGCCGAGGCCGGGGCCATCCGCTCGGCCAGCCGCAGCGGCTCGCCCACGGGCCGCTCCGCCGGGCCCAGCACGGTCGCGCGGACCGGCACGCCGTCGCGCACCACGTCGATGATCACCCAGTCGGCCGACTCGGCGGCCAGCAGGCGCGCCGCCCGCGACAGCGCCACCGGCTCGCGCAGGCTCTCGTCGTCGAGCAGCAGGCGGGTCATCCGGGCCAGCAGCTCCTTACGCCGGGCCGAGGCCATCAGCAGCGCCGCGTCGGACATCTCGACCCGCCCCGCCGGGCGCTCCGGAAGCTGGACGTCGGTGGGCAGCGCCACCGCCACCATCATGTCCTGCGGCTCGCCCGGCAGCACCAGGCGCGTCAGGGCCAGTTGCACCGTGTGGGCGCGGCCCTGGTGCGCGAGGCGCGTCTGGAACGAGGCGGGCTGGCCGCTCTGCAGCACGGCGCTCAGATGCGAGCGGAACGCCGCCCGCCGCGCCACGTCCACCAGGAGGGGGAAGGGCCGGCCGATCAGGTAACCCGCGGGACTGCCGAGCATCCGGGAGGTCTCGGAGTTGATCCGGCGGACGATGCCGGCGTTGTCCATGACCACCACGGGGATCGGGAAGGACCGGAAGATCTGCCGCATGAGCTTTTGCTCGCGCAGCGCGCCGCCGTCCCGCTCGCCGCCGCGCCTCGGCTTCTTGCGCAGCTCGCCGACGGCCGTGGCCAGCAGCTCCGCGGCCGTGTCCAGCTCCGCCAGCGCGGCGTCGAGTGTGGTGTCCAGGTCCTTGGGGTAGGTGGACCTGGCCTCACGCAGCGATGTGACACGCGTGGCGAGATCCGTCAGCGCGTGCTCAAGTGAGGTAAGGGCACCCTGTTCCGTCAACGTACATCCTTGCCACTGAAAGGGTCCTTCTTAATAGACGCTACGACACTTGGTCGAGCGCTTCGATGCTGGGATTAATCTAGGCACATCAGGAAGGAGGTCGCGCCCGTTGGACGCCTCAGGATCGATCAGTCCGGCCCTCGCCGGCGATTTGGCAGCGCTGTCGAGGGTGAGCGACGACACATCCAGCGAGAGCGTACTGCGCGGCCTGACCGAATCACTTGCCAGAGGCGTGTCCGGGTGCTCGGGCGGATCCGCCGAGCTGTGGCGCGACGAGCGGGTGCTGCTCTCGGCCTCGCACAGCGAGCTGATCGTCCTCGCCGAGAGCGAGGACACCCTGGACGAGGGGCCCGTCCGGGAGGCGCGATCCACCGGCGCCCCCGTGCTGCTGCCCGACGTGCTCAGCGACCGCCGATGGGCCAGATACGCCGGAATGGCCACCCGGTGCGGCGTGCGATCGGTGCTCGCGATCCCCATCCCGGTCGAGTCGGCCGTGCTGGTCGTGGTGCTGTACTCGGTGCGCGCCGGGGCGTTCCCCGCCCAGTCGGTCGCGCCGCTGGCGGCCATGCTCGGCGAACAGGCCACCGTCGCGCTGGGCAACGTCTGGGACTTCGACGAGGTGCGCACCGACGCCGCGCAACTGCACGAGGCGCTGGCCGGGCGCGCGGTGATCGACCAGGCCAAGGGCATCATCATGCAGGCCAGCGGCTGCTCGGCGGAGGCCGCCTTCGACGAGCTGCGCAAGGTCTCCCAGCACCACCAGATCAAGGTCGTGGAACTGGCCAGGCTGCTGGTCAGCGAGCATCGAGACAAGCGCCCGGCCAAGAAGGGCAGGGCCTGACGCGGCCCGGCGAGCCGGGCCGCGCCGGTCACGCCTCGCGCATCGCGGCCAGGGCGTCGTCGAGGGTGTCGTAGAGCGGCAGACGGCCTGCCAGCCCGGTCACCCACATCACCTTCGACTTCGAGTACTGCACGCCGACCAGCGCGAACCGGGCGTTGGCCGCCGTACTGGCCTGCCAGTGGTGCACGATCAGCCCGAGCGCCCGGGAGTCCATGAACGACACCCCGCCCAGGTCGAGGATCATTCCCTGGCCGTACTGCGCGGCGGTGTCGGCAAGGTACGAGGCGAACTGCTCGCGCGTCGTCGCGTCGAGAATGCCGTGCACCTCCACCACGGCGATCTCGCCTGCCGGCTTCGAGGCCAATGCCAGCGCCGGAGCACCTTCGGCGTTACCTGACATGCTCACCTGGCGCGCCTCCTCGCCATCAGTCCATGGCGCAGGGCGCCAGCTCCACCCACGCGAGCCATGAGCAACCTTACTGTCACCGGGCCCCCTGACGTACTCTTGAGTAAGCGGGAATGCGGTACCCGAGGTCCAGCAGCGGGCCTCGTCTTCGTCATCGTGCGAGACGAGCCTGCCCGCACGGCCTTTGTGGGCGTTCACACAGTTCCCGAAGGCTCCTCGCCGGCTCGCTCCCGCCCTTCCATATCGAGGAGCAAGCGATGGCCGTTCACGCGCGCGACCTCACCGAGCTGACCGCCGAGGAACTCCTCGCGGAAGCCGCCGGTCCACACATCGACCCGACACACCGGGAACGTCTTCGCGAGCGGATCGTGGAGATGCACAAGCCGCTGGCCATGGAGATCGCCCGCCGCTACCGCTACCGCGGCGAGCCCCTGGAGGACCTGCTCCAGGCCGCCTACGTCGGCCTCATGAAGGCCGTCAACGGCTTCGACCCCGACCTCGGGCACGCGTTCCGCGGGTACGCCGTGGTCACCATGACCGGCGAGGTCAAAAGACACTTCCGCGACCGCACGTGGGCGATCCGCGTGCCCCGGCTCTACCAGGAGCGCCGCTCCGAGCTCAACCGCCTCGTCGCCGACCTCAGCCAGGAACTCGGCAGGTCGCCCACCGTGGCCGAGCTGGCCGTCCGGATGAAGATCACCGAGGAGGACGTCCTGCTCACCCTGGACGCCTCCGCCGCCTACAGCACGCTCTCCCTCGACGCCCCGCTCAGCACCGACGACGACGCCGCCGCGCTCGGCGACGTCATCCCGGAGGAGGGCGACGAACTGAGCAGCCTGGTCGACCGCGAGGCCGTCAAGCCGCTGATCGACCGGCTCCCGCCCAGGGAGAAGAAGATCCTGTTGCTGCGGTTCTTCGGCAACATGACCCAGGCCGAGATCGCCGCCGAATTCGGCATCTCGCAGATGCACGTCTCACGCATCCTGCGCAAGGTCCTCGACCGCCTGCGCGGCGAACTGCTCGCGGGCGCGGACCGTGCGTGACCCTTTCCGGGCGGATTTCTGACCCGGCACCAGACTAATGTGCTGCAAACAGGGCACCGAACCGTCCTGGGGCGAAGGAGGGGAGCGCGACGGACACCGGCAGTGTGATGCAGGGTGCGGCCGGGGGGCCGAGCGCCCGTCTCGCAAATGGGAGGCGATCCCGGGTGAACGAGGATTCACGTCCTCACGACGGTTCCCCGGCCGGCAGGTCGGTCGGGAGGATCGCCTTCGGGCTGCCCGGGCTGCCCGGGGCGCGAGACTTCGCCGAGAGCTGCGCCCTGCGTCATGGAATGTCCGATGAACGGGTCGGGGACCTGCTGCTCGCCGTGAACGAGGTCGCCACCAACGCGGTGACCCACGGGGCCGACAGCGCCACGATGCGCGTCTGGTACACCGGCGACCACCTGGTCATCCAGATCCACGACGACGGCCAGTGGGCCACCGACGGCCAGAGCCCCGGCGAATCACCGCCCGCGCCGCTCGCCACCAGCGGCATGGGCCTGTGGGTGGCCCGCCGCCTCAGCTCCCGCATCGCCTTCGACGCCGGTCGTTCGGGCACGACGGTGACGATGAGCTTCAAGGTTTAGCCCCGTCGGTCGCGGTTAGCTGCGTCTGGGTGACGAAGCACATGGGTAGCTGGATAGAGCAGGCAGCCTGCAGGGACACCGACCCGGAACTCTTCTTCCCGATCGGCGCGGCGCCCGCGCCGGAGCAGCTCAGGGCCGCGCGCCGGATCTGTGGCACCTGCCCGGTGCACGGCGCGTGCCTGCGGTTCGCGGTCGAGACGGGACAGGCCGGGGGGATCTGGGCGGGCACCACCGAACGGGAACGCCGTTCGATCCGGGAGGAGGCGCTGCATGGCTCGCGCACCTGATGGATCTCGAAACGGATCTCGAAGTCACGGACGGCGCCGCATCCTGATCGTGGGAGGCGGCTCCGTCGGGCTGGCCACCGCGATGCGGCTGCAGCGCCGCCTCCGCCCCGGTGAGGCGGAGATCACCGTGCTCGACACCGACTCCTACCTGACATACCAGTCGTTCCTTCCCGAAGCCGCGGCCGGAAGCCTGGAGGCCCGCCACGTCGTGGTGCCGCTGCGGCAGGTCCTCACCCGGTGCAGGATCCTCACCGGCTGGGTCGTGCGTATCGACAGCGCCCGACGCGCCGTGGAGTTCAAGCCGCACCTGGGCGACTCCTACGAGATCGGCTACGACATCCTGGTCGTCGCGCCCGGATCGGTCTCCCGCATCCTGCCCATCCCGGGGCTCGCCGAATGGGGGATCGGCTTCAAGACCATCGAAGAGGCCATCCACCTGCGCAACCACATCCTCGGCCGGCTCGACCTGGCCGCCTCCACCAAGGATGAGGCGGTCCGGCGCCGCGCGCTGACGTTCGTCTTCGTCGGCGCCGGGTTCGCCGGGGTCGAGGCGCTGGCCGAACTGGAGGACATGGCCAGGTACGCGTGCCGCTACTTCCCCGGGATCACCCGCGAGGACATGACCTGGGTCCTCGTCGAGGCCTCCGACCGGATCCTGCCCGAGGTCGGCGAGGACATGGGCCGCTGGACCCTCGGCGAGCTGCGCGCCCGCGAGATCGACGTCCGGCTCCACACCAGGGTGGAGGACGCGCGCCACGGCGACGTCGTGCTCACCGACGGCACCCGCTTCGGGGCCGACACCCTCGTGTGGACGGCGGGCGTCCGCCCGCACCCGCTGATGCGGGCCGCCGACCTGCCGGTGGACGACAAGGACCGGCTCAAGGTCACCGCGCGGCTCAACGTGGTGGGCATGCGGGAGGTCTTCGGGGCGGGCGACTGCGCCGCCGTACCGGACCTGACCAGGCCGGGGGAGTACTGCGCGCCCAACGCGCAGCACGCCGTACGGCAGGGCAGGCGGCTGGCCGGCAACATCGTCGCCGCCCTGCGCGGCGCGCCGCTGAAGGACTACCGGCACGCGTACGCGGGCTCGGTGGCCAGCCTCGGTCTGTACAAGGGCGTGGCCCAGATCTACGGCGTAAAGCTGCGCGGCCCGCTGGCCTGGGTGGTCCACCGGACCTACCATCTGTCGCGGATCCCGACCCTCAACAAGAAGGTGCGCGTGCTGAGCGACTGGACGCTCGCGCTGTTCTTCCGCCGCGACATCGTCTCCATCGGCGCGATGTCGCACCCGCGCGCGGAGTTCGAGTTCGCGGCCCGCTCCGAGGTGGACGCGGGCCGCTTGGCGGGCAGCCTCCCCCGCTGACCACCGCACCGGCACCGGCAGGCCGAAGGGCCACCCGAGTGGGCGACCCTTCGCGGTGTGCTCCCCTTCGTGTGTGCGCTCAGCGGCGTGCCCGGCTCCGGCCACGCCAGCTCCGGAATCCCGTGTTGCCCACTCCGGCCTGGTGCAGTGCCAGCAGCAGCAGGCCCAGAAGCATGAACGTGGTGGCGCCGATCCCCGACCCGAGGCTGGTTCCCAGCAGGTCGAGCAGCAGGCCGAGTCCGAATACGATCGCCGCGGCGATTGCCAGCACGAGGTCACCTCGGTTTCCGGTCGGAGAACTGGAGCAGTCGCTCCAGCACCGCCCTGTAGTCGCGCAGGGCCAGCCGCAGGCGCTCCGTGTCGTCGCCCTCGGCGTTCTTCCATGCCTCCTGGAGCCGGTGGGCACGGGAGTCGAGAGCCTCCCGCATCGCCGTCACCACCTCGCTCACCAGGCCGTCCGCGCGCTCCACGGCGACCCGGGGGTCGTCCACGAAGCCCGTCTGCACATCCCGCCAGCGCCGCTGGATCTCCTCGGCGTCCTGGCCGAACAACTCCTCTGCCATCAACTCCACCGGCCGCTGCACCGGCCCCTCATCCGGAGCCCCCTGAGCCCCATGCTCCCCATAAGCCCCAGACACACCAGTGACAGCGGGCGTCCCGTCGTCCGTCCCCGCGACGTGTACGTCTCCGCCCGCGCGGCCTTCGTCGGTGCCGCCGCTGGGGGAGCGGTCTCCGGCGAGCCCGGTGGTCGCGGTATGGCGGGGCTGCTCACCTGTGGGGGCGGGTGTGCCCGTGTCGGGTGCTCTCTGACCGCTGGGGCCGTACCGGGGTTCCTCGCCCGGGATCGGCAAGGTGGCCGAAGGGCCGGTGGGGGTGTCTTCGGGGGTCACGTCCTTGCGGACCTCGCCGGGGGTGTCCTCGGGTAGGTCGGCTCGTTCGTCGGGGGCTCGGAAGACGGGGCCGGGGCCCTCGCGGGGGGATCTCTCCTCGGCCTGCTTCTTCTCCTCGCCCAGGTCGTCGCGCTGCATGGGGACGACCAGTTCGTCCTTGTCGTTGTAGGACCTGCTCACTCCTGCCTCACCGTCCTCGGGATTCGCGGTTGGCCGACCGTTCGGCGACGTAGTCGTCCGGCTCCGTGCGCCGTGCGCCGCCGGAGGAGCGGCCGCCGGCGGCCGTGGTCTGCGGCGTCCGGCGTTCCTCCTTGGCCGGCGCGTTGTCGCGGGGGCCGCCCTGGGCCGGGATGGGCCGTCGTTCGTCCTCGGGCGCGCCGTCCACGAGCAGTTCCTCGAAGAGCGCCCGGTAGTGGACCATCGCCTGGCGGAGTTCCTCGGTGGACGCCTCGCGCCTGGCGGCCCGGCCGCTGATCTCGTGCGCCTCGCGGTAGTGGTCGAGCGTGCGGCCGTGTGACACGGAAAGGTCCGAAAGCCGCTGCTCGAACTTCTCCGTCGGATACCCCCGCTCGTGCATGACCTCGGTGACGAGCTGGTCAGCGGCCGTCACCGCGAATCCGGGGGCGTCGACGAATTGTTCCTGTACCTCGGTCCACCTCGCGGCATATCCCTTCCGGGACTGCGCGGAGAGAGGACGAATGTCCAGATCGGCGACGCGTTCTTCGCGTGCGCGCAGTTCCCGTTCGGCGTCGCGGCGGTTGTCGCGCTCGTTGATCGTGCGTTCGTATTCGGGGCCGAAGCGTTCACGTAGGCGGTGCCGGCGCTGCTGCTGCAGTACGACGTAGCCGACTGCGACGATCGCCACCACCACGGCGGCGACGACGGCCACCCAGATCAAGGTCTCGGCGGACATGTCCTGCCTCCGGGTCGGATTTCACTTTCGTCGGCGCACTGCCCGAGGGCGGCGGCTCGAAACCGTGCCGGGTAACGGGGAGGTCAGGGGAGCGTAATCGGTTCGTCGAGGGGTAGAGGCTTTCGGCGTCGAAGAAGGAGGAGTTCGCGATGGGTTTTGGAGCCGCGCTGACTTTCATTGCGATAGGGGCGGTACTCGCCTTTGCCGTCCAGTGGGACGTTCCTGGAATCGATCTTCAAATGATCGGCTGGATTCTCATGGGCGTGGGGGTCGTGGCCGGGATCCTCACCCTCATCTACACCCGCAAGCCGGGTGAGGACGCGGTCGAGGTCGTCGAGCCGGACATCGTCTACACGACGGACCCCGCGCCGGAGAACGACCCGAACCGCGTGCGCGTCGTCGAGGAGACCACCCGCGTGTATCCGGCCGAGCCGCACGTCCACGCCGAGGAGCAGACCCGGCCCCGCCTCTACCGTGACGGCCCGGTCTGACCGGACGCGTCGAGCACGGCCAAGGCCCGGTCGAGTACCACGGCGATGTGCGAGCCCTCCCGGGAAGCGGGGATCTCGGTGAAGCCCCGCTCGGGGTCGTAGGTGACGTCGGCCCCGGCGTCGATGAGGCGCCGGGCCCAGCGCAGGGCGGTGTTGACCTTCTCGGCCGGTACGGCGCCGCCCTGGGCCACGGCCGACAGGTTGCGGAGGTTGGTCGCGGGCCCGGACTGGACGTGTTCGCGCCGGACCGTCCACGGGATCGCCGCGCCGTGGTCGAGCATCGGCCTGGCCAGCCCGGCCGACCGCTTGGCCTGGAGCACGCCCGACTCGGACACCCCGAAGTGCTCGGCGATCCGGCGCACCGTCCACCCCTCGGCTACCAGGCGCGCCAGCTCCGCCCGGTCGATCCGCGCCTTGCGACCAGCCACGCCGCCTCCCGTTCATGTGGCCTGCGGCGTCCCGGCGCGCGCAGTGGGGCCAAGCTACCAAACCACCGCTCGCCAACGCAGATCGTGGAGCCCGCCCGGCGTGGTAAGGTTTCTAACACGCGGTGAGGGGAACACCCCCAGGTCCGCGACCGGGACGTAGCGCAGTTTGGCTAGCGCACCTGACTGGGGGTCAGGAGGTCGCAGGTTCAAATCCTGTCGTCCCGACTTTTTGAACGGGCCGGTCGGCTCGGGTGAACGCCCGAGTCGTACCGGCCTTTCGCTTTGCCGCGCCGTCCGCGTGCGGAGCGCGCCCTTTCGCTCTGCCTTGACCCGGTTGGTCAACGCCCTCGGGTGCGACGGCGCCGCGGTGCGACCCGCTCGTCGCGGTCTCCAAGGCAAGGCCGGCGGTCCGCCGCATCGGCCATGGCACAGGCATCCAAGGCGGCCGGCGGCCAGGCCCGTGTCCAGTGGACCCCTACACCCGCCGCTGGCTGAGATCGGCCGCCCAGGAGGCGACGGCGGCGCGCTCGTGCTCGCGGGCGTCGCCTTGGGAATCGTGAACCTCGTCGGCCTCTCGCCCGACTGTGCAGGATGACGGGAGGACGAGATGACCGATGAGCTGCTGGTGATTCGCGCTCAGCTGGGCGAGCGGGCAGCGCTGGCCGAGCTGGTGGCTCGATGGCGCGCGCCGGTATGGACGTACGTGCGGCGCATGCTGGATGCCGAGCGGGCCGACGACGTGACGCAGGAGGTCTGGCTGGCCGTGGTCCGCGGCCTGCCCCGGCTCAGGGAACCGGGCCGGTTCGCGCCGTGGCTGTTCACGATCGCCCGGCGGTCGGTCACCGACCGGCTGCGCGGCGAGTACGCCCTGGCCGGGGAAACGTCCGGGTTCGGCGACCTGGTGGGCGAAGCAGGTGCCGAAGACCCGGTTGTGGCCATGCTGGATCGCGCCGCGCTGGTGAGCGCACTGGCAGATCTGCCACTGCTGGAGCGGGAGATCCTCGTCCTGTTCTACCTGGAGGACCTGTCCGTGGAGGAGTGCGCAGACATTTGCCAGATTCCGGCCGGAACGGTTAAGTCGCGCCTCAACCGCGCCCGTCGTCTGCTGCGTGAGCACCTAGAGGAGAAGGGATACAGGCCATGACCGAAGAGTCGCGCCTGTCGGCGCAGGACATGATCGATCGGCTGTCGCCGGTGCTGTCGCGGGGAATCCGGATCCGGGCGGTGGCGGCACTGCTGGCCGGCGTCCTCGGCACGGTGTTCGTGGGCACCTTGTGGTGGACGGAGCCCGGCCCGCTGCCCGGCCGCACACATCTGGCGTTCGCGCTGTTCACCGTGTTCTGCCTGGCCTGGACCGCCTACGGTGGTTGGCTGCTGACGCGGAGGGTCGTGCTGTTCGCCACCGACCGGGTGATCGCCGCCTGGATCGGCCTGGTCGCCTCGCTGGCCACCACGGCGGTCATGACCGTTGTGGCCGCGCAGCGAGGTACCGGCGTGGGGCTCGCCCTGGCGGTCGGGGGCCCGTTCGTCGCGGTCGCCCTGGCGCTGACGGTGCGCGCCCAGGCCCGGCGGGCCGCGCTGCTGCTCCGCAAGCACGAGCTGACCGGTATCACCTCGTGGGCGAGGGGAGACGAGCCAGGGGGCCGGTGACCGGCTCCAGTTCGCGGCGTATCACCCGGCGCATGGTCCACACCCATCGGACGCTCGGGACCTGCGCTGCGCGCCGTCGTCGGGCGGGAGCCGGCCCGGCACCCGGACACCGAGGTGTGGCGATGGCGGCGGCCAGGCTGTTCTCGTGGAGCAGCCACATGCACCGGAAGTAGGCGCGGAGCGGCGGGATGTCGTCGATCAGCGCGCGGAACTCGCGGAACAGACGCGGGGCTGCCCCCGGACGACCCGGCCGCCAGGGCCTTCGCCCATTTCGCCCTGGAAGCGGCGTTCCTCACCGATGGCGGCGGCGAATCGGACATCGAGCCCGACATCGTCCTGGACCGCGTGTTCGATCTGCTGGAGAACGGCTGGAAGGCCATCGGGGACGAAACCCGCTGAACGGCCCGTCCGGTGCGCCGTCAACTGTCGAACATTTACTGAAAGGACTCCCCGGAATCCTTCCGGGTCCCTTTGTTGACCTGCGCCGACGCTTGTGCCCGGCCATAAATGGAAGTTATGGCAAGGCGGAGGGTGGCAAATCCTCACAAGCGATGTCACGTTGAGCAAAGCCCGGCCGGCCAGGCTCCCCTCGGTCCTTGATCAGGGCCCCGTGAGAGGAGTCATCGCACGTGAGAAGCACGACGAGCAGGGGGATCGTATCGATCCTGGCGGGCACCGCCATGATCTCGGCCCTGTTGGCCGTACCGGGCGCCGCCGCGTCCGCGCAGCCCGTGGAAACCGCCCGGACCCTGAAATCGGCCCAGGCCGTGAAATCCGTCAAGGCGGTGAAATCCGCCCGGACCGAGAATTCGGCCTCGGCGTACGGGCCGCCGGACGAGAAGGCCAGAGCCCGGGCCCTGGATCTGGCCACCCGGTACTTATCCAGCGGCCAGGCCGCCCTCGAGCGGTCGCCGGACGACCGGTTCGGCAAGCCCAAGGCCGTCTTCGGCGCCGGTGGGCTGCAGTTCCTCTCCTTCCCGCGCACCTATCGTGGCCTGCCGGTGTACGGCGGCGACGTGAACTTCATGATCAGCCGTGACGGCGGCACCCTGCACCACACCACCTCGGCTCAGCGGGCCGAGATCGACGTGTCGGTCACCCCCACCGTGGACAAGGCCAAGGCGTCGTCGATCGCCCTCGCCACGGCGGGGGCGGGCGCCGCCGTCCGGTCGGCGACCCTGGTGGTGCACGCCTCCGGGGCCACCCCCCGGACGGCCTGGGACGTCGTCACCGAGGGCAGGACCTCGGTGGGCGTGCCGACCGGGAAGCACGTGTTCGTGGACGCGACCGGCGGCAAGGTCCTGGAGAGCTGGGACACCGTACGCCACGGCGTGGGCCACTCCAACTACAACGGCGACCCGGTGCGGTTCGACACCAGCCAGGTCGAGGGCGGATACGCGCTGACCGACCCGTCGCGGCCCGGGATCTCCTGCGGCCCCCGCACCGGGAGCTTCGACGGCAGCGACGACGAGTGGGGCGACGGGTCGGGCACCGACCTGGAGACAGCCTGCGTGGACACCATGTTCGCGGCCCAGCGCCAGTGGGACATGCTGCGCGAGTGGACCGGCCGCGACGGCATCGACGGCCAGGGCAACGGCGTCCCGGCCACGGTGGGCTGGGACTTCGCCAACGCCACCTACTCGCGCACCGGCATCTGGATGGGCCGCAACTCGGCGAACACCCGGCAGATGACCCCCATGGACGTGGTCGGCCACGAGTACGGGCACGGGGTCTACGACTTCTCCGGCTCCGGCGGCATGGGCAACGGCGGCTGGATGGCCGCGATGAACGAGTCCACCGGCGACATCCTCGGCGCCATGCTGGAGCACTACGTCGGGCATCCCGACTCGCTCGACGAGCCCGACTACCTGGTCGGCGAAGAGGTGAACCTGTTCGGCACCGGGCCGATCCGCAACATGTACGACCCGTCGCGGATCGACGACCATCCGAACTGCTTCAGCCAGACCGCGCCGGACGCCCACGTGGGCGCGGGCGCCCAGAACCATTGGTTCTACCTGCTCGCCGAGGGCTCCAACCCGACCAACGGCAACCCCGCCAGCCCGACCTGCGACGGCGAGCGGGTGACCGGCATCGGGATCAGGAAGGCCGGGCAGATCTTCGTCAACGCCCTCCAGATGAAGAGCGTCAGCTGGGGCCCCGAGGCCGCCCGGCTGGCCACGGTGCGGACGGCGCAGGCGCTGTTCCCCACCTCCTGCGCGGAGATCAAGGCGGTCAAGGCGGCCTGGTCGGCGGTCAACGTGCCCCCTCAGCCGGGTGAGGTCGTCGTCGAGTGCCCGCAGGAGACGTTCGACCTGAGCGTCTCGCCCGGCTCGGGCAGCGTTCCGGCCGGTAACGCGGTGCGTGCCGAGATCCGGACCAGCAGCACGCAGAGCCCGCCCCCGGTGATCGAGCTGACCTCCACCGGCGCCCCGGAGGGCGTCGCGGTGAACATCGAGCCCACGAAGGTCACGGCGGGCGGTACGGCGGCCGTGACGATCTCGACGCGGATCGACGCGCGCCCCGGCGTCTACCGGCTCCAGCTCATCGGCAGGGCGGCGGCGTTCACCCAGAGCGCCACCTACGAGCTGACGGTCACCGCGCCGCTGCCGAAGCTGCCGATGGCGGTGAACCCGAGCACGCTCACCCTCGACGGCGAGCTGAAGGGGGCGGCGACCGTGACCACCGGCCCGGCCGGAGGCCCGCCCATCGTCGTGCGCCTGGCGGCCTCGGGGCTTCCGGCGGGGATGACCGCCACCTTCACGCCCGTCGACATCACCCCGGGCGACCGGTCGGCGCTCGCGATCGCGGCGACGCGGCAGACCCCGCCGGGCACCTACCAGGTGACGCTGACGGCGACCGGGCCGGTGTCCGCCACGACCACCCTCACCGTGCGGGTCCCCGAGCCCGACCCGCGCCCGAAGGACTGGCGGGCGTGGACCCGCTACAAGGCGGGCGACCTCGTGACCTACGGCGGCAAGACCTACCGCTGCCGCCAGGCCCACACCTCCCAGCCCGACTGGACCCCGCCGAGGACCCCGGTCCTGTGGTCCCGCGTGTGACCGCCTGACCAGGAACGACGGAACGGCCCCGGGGACGCTATGGCGCCCCCGGGGCCTTTCACAACGGTCAGCGGGACTTGCGGCGGCCCTTGGTGCGGATGCGGACGATGGCGCGGGCGGTGAGGAGACCGATCACCGCCACGATCTGCGTGCCGATGATGAGCCGGTTGATGTCGAGGGCGGGATGCCAGCGGACGTTGCCGTCCTTGATCACGAAGACGCCCGCCGGCGCCGCGCCGAGGCCGTAGCCGCCGCCCGACCCCTGTTCGGCGAACTCGCCGCGCTGTTTGCCCTTGCCGCCGCCTCCGCCGCTGGCCACCCGGGCGACGGGGATGACGGTGACACCGTCGTGCGTGATCGGTTCCCCGAAGACCCGCTTCACAGTCGCGGCGTCCTGCGACTGTTCGACCATCTCCATGACGTCCATCACCGTCTCCTCTCGGCCATGCCTGCCCTCAACTACTACCCCGCGATCATCGGTTCGCGTAGTAGTCGCTCGCACCAGGATGCAGGGGAACCGGTTCGGTCCTCGCGGCGACCGCCCGTTCGATGTTCCCGGCCTCGGGGTGGACCTTGGCCAGTTCGTCGCGATGGTCGAAGAGCAGCCTGGTCAGGTCCCTGGCGAGGGGGCCGGGCATCGAATCGGAGACCACGAGCAGGTTGGGCACGGAGATGCCGGGCACGTCGGACGGCGTGCCGTACACCGCCTTGCCGATCCGCGACTCCTGGTAGACCTGTCCGTACTCGGCCCGCAGTTTGGGCAGCAGGTCGGCGACCGGCACGAACACCACCTGGTCCTTCATGCTCACGGTCAGGTCGGTGATGCCCCCGGTGGGCAGGCCGCCCGACCAGAAGAGGGCGTCCAGGGTGCCGTCCTTGATCCCCTGGACGGTCTCCGGCAGCGACAGGGCCTGCCCGCGTATGTCGGTGGCCGGGTTCAGCTCCGCCGCCGCCAGCAGCCGCCGCGCGATGACCTCGGTCCCCGAGTTGGGCGAACCCGTGGAGATCCGCTTGCCGCGCATCCCGGCCACCGAGCGGATCCCGGAGTCGGCCCGCGCGATGACGTGCGTGTGGTTGGGGTAGATCCGGGCCAGCGCCTTGATCGGCTGCGGCGAGGTGAACGCGCCGCGCCCGGTGGCGGCGTCGGCGGCCACGTCGGCCAGGGTGAAGGCGATGTCGGAGTCGCCCCGCGCCACCCGCTGGATGTTCTCGACGGACGCGCCGGTGGCCTCGGCCGTCGCCTGGTAGCCGGGCAGCGACCGGCTGATGAGGTCGGCGTAACCGCCGCCGAGCTGGTAGTACACGCCGGTGGTGTTGCCGGTGGCGATGGACAGGCGGCCCCCGGCGTAGGGGGCCTGGCCGCCGGGGGCGGTCCCGCTCCCGCAGGCCGTGATGGCGGTCAGCAGGAGCACGAGCAGGGCGACGGGCCCGAGGACCAGACGGGGGCCCGGCGAACACGGGGCGAACGGAGCGCGCATCAGATTCCTTCCGGATCGTGGTGGGAGAACACGAGATGGATCAGGACCGCCGCGGCCAGCAGCGCCGCCCCGACGACCGCGCCCCAGGGGGTGAGGGTCAGCAGGAGCGCCGCCGCCGTGGCGCACAGCACCCGCTCCGGCGGGCGCGCGCGGCGCACCAGCCACCCGCCGGTCGCGCAGGCGAGCGCGGCGACCGCCGTGGCGCACACGGCCAGCGCCATCAGGACCTGGGGGAGAGGCGCCCGCCACAGCAGCGCCTCTCCGGCCGGGGAGAGCACGAAGGCGAACGGCACCAGGAAGGCCGGAAGCGTGTACTTCCAGGTCTGCATCATGGTCGAGAAGGCGTTGCCGCCCGTGATGGCCGCCGCCGCGACCGCCGCCAGCGCCGTCGGCGGGGTGACCTCGGAGAGCACCGCGTAGTAGAAGACGAACATGTACGACGCCTCGGGCGTCACCCCGAGCGTCTGCAGCGCCGGGCCGATCACCACGGCCGCGATGATGAACGACGCGGTCACCGGGACGGCCAGCCCGAGCAGCAGCACCGCCGCCGCGGCCAGCAGCGCGGTCAGCGCCGGGACCCCGCCCGCGAGGTCCACGATGATCCGCGAGGACTTCAGGCCCAGGCCGGTCAGGGTGACCACCCCGGCGATGATCCCGGCGGCGGCCGTGGTGGCGGCGACGGGCAGCACGCCGAGCGTCCCGGCGGCCAGCGCCCGCGCGGCCCGGCGCGGGCCGAGCCGTCGCCGGCGGTCCAGGAACGACAGGGCGAAGGCCAGGACGGTGCTGTAGACGACGGCGCGGAACGGTGAGACGCCCAGCGCCATCAGCGCCACCATCGCGACCAGCGAGGAGAGGTGGTAGCCGGATCGGGCCAGCACCCGCCACACGGGCGGCGAGTCCACGGGGACGCCGCGAGTGCCGTACCGGCGGGAGTCGATCTCGACGGCGAGCACGACGCCCAGGTAGTAGAGGATCGTCGGGACGACGGCGTAGAGCAGCACCGTCACGTACGAGACCTTCAGGTACTCCGCGATGATGAAGGCCGCCGCGCCCAGCGTGGGCGGCGAGAGCAGCGCGCCGATCCCGGCCGCCGCCAGCACGCCGCCGCCCTGCGCGGGCGGGTAACCGGCCCGCCGCAGCACCGGCCACGCGACGCTGCCGAGCGACACCGCCGTCGCGGTGCCCGACCCGGAGACCGTGCCCATCAGGAACCCGGCCAGCGTCACGGTACGGCCCGGCGCCGCGCCCGACCGCCGGAAGGCGGCCAGCGACACCTCCACGAAGAACGCGCTCGCCCCGGAGTGTTCGAGCACCGCGCCGTAGACGGTGAACAACACGATGTAGGTCGCGGCCACGTCGAGCGGCACGCCGAACAGCCCCTCGGTGCCCATGTAGAGCTGCACCAGCAGCCGGTCCACGCCGTAGCCCCGGTGCCCGAGCACCGAGTCCACCGGCAGCAGCCCCCCGAACCACGCGTAGGCGGCGAACCCCAGGCAGATGACCGGCAGCGCCGCCCCGACGGTGCGCCGCGTGGCCTCCAGCACGAGGATCACGCACGCGCCGGCCATGAACAGGTCGAGCGTGGAGGGCTCGACCGTCCGCCGGATGAAGTCGTCGAACCCGGCCAGCGGGTAGGCGCTCACCACGACCGACACCACGGCCAGGCCCCAGTCCACCGCCCCATGCCGCCCCCGGCGGTAGAGGAGGAAGGTGAGCGGAAGCACCAGCGCGAGAAAGCTCATCCGGTACGGCAGCACCGGCAACGGCCGGAACGTCACGTAGATCGCGTACACCGAGACCAGGAACGCGACCCCGTACACCACCCCCGCCGTAACCCCCACCGGCCGCCGCGGCACGGCCCCCTCGGCGAGCGCCTCCTGCGGGACGCTCCCTTCGCCCGGTGCGATGAGGGCGGACGGCCGCTGCGGCCCGGGGGCGGTCGAGGCGTCGCCGTCGGGTGGGGCCTTCGGGGGGCTTTCGTTGGGGGTTTTGCCGCTGGTGGGTGTGGGGGACGTCATCGGCCACCTCCCGGGTGGTTGGCCGCGGTGCGGCCGGTTGCCGGAAACGTAGGTGGGGGCCGGGGCGGGGTGGAAGCGATCGGCGGGGTTCTTGATGTGGTCTTGAGGAAGACGCGTGAGGGTGTTAAGCCCGCATCAAATTCGGGGCGCGTCCACAGGTCAGGGTGGCGTGTCCGGCTTACGATGCCCCTATGAGCGGGAATCCCCCTCCGCGCAGGACGCGCGTGCTCGTGGTCGAGGACGACCTGCGGGTGGCCGGGGCGCTGGTGGCCGGGTTGCGGCTGCAGGGCTTCGAGGTGCTGCCCGCGTACACCGCCGCCGAGGCGCTCGCCGCGCCCACGGTCGACCTGGTGCTGCTCGACCTGTGCCTGCCCGACGCCAAGGGCGTGGACCTCTGCCGGCGGCTGCGCGCGTCCGGGGCCGACATGGGCGTGATCGCGGTCACCTCGCTCGGGGAGACCCACGACCGGGTGGCCGGGCTGCACGCCGGGGCCGACGACTACATGGTCAAGCCGATCTCCATGCCGGAGCTGTGCGCCCGCATCGAGGCGGTGCTGCGCCGGGTACGGCCCAGGCCGGAGGGGCCGTTCGTGATCGGCGGCCTGCGCGTCGATCCGGCGGCGCGGGCCGTCACCCGCGACGGCCGGGCGATCACGCTGACCCGCAAGGAGTTCGACCTGCTGACCTGCCTGGCCCGCGCCGCGGGAACCGTGGTCCCGAGGAGGCGGCTGTTCGCCGAGGTGTGGGGCACCACCTGGCGGGGCGTCGGGCGGGCGCTCGACGTCCACATGGCGACGCTGCGGGCCAAGCTCGGGGATCCGCCGCTGATCGAGACCGAGCGCGGAGTGGGGTACCGCCTGCCGTCCGCCGCCGCCTGAGCGGCCACGGGAGACCGGGGATGCCCAGAAGATCGCTCCGCGCCGCGCGGTGGGGCCTGCGGGCGATCGCCGCGATCATCGCGCTGGGCGCGGTCGCGTGCGGCGGCGCGCAGGAGCCGCCGGAGCCCCACGGCCCGCTGCGGATCGCCGCCGGCAGCGATCGCGGCGTCTACTCCGTCTACGGCGGCGCGCTCGCGCACCTGGCCGGGGAACGCCTCCCCGGCACGGCGGCCTCCGCGCTGGCGACCGTTGGGAGCGTGGAGAACATCCAACTGGTCACCTCGGGGCGGGCGGAGGCCGGGTTCGCGCTTGCCGATGTCGCCGCCGACGCCGTCGCCGGGCGCGCGCCCTTCGACGGCAGGCGGCGGATCCGCGCGCTGGCGTGGCTGTACGACAACTACGTCCAGCTCGTCGTGCGCGACCACGGCCCGGTCCGGGATCTGGCCGGCCTCGCGGGCAAGCGGGTCTCGATCGGCGCGCCCGGCTCGGGCACGGCGATCGTCGGGGAGCGCATCCTGAAGATCGCCGGGCTGTGGGACCGCGTCTCGCTCAGGCGGCTGGAGATCGCCCCTTCGGCCGAGGCCCTCGGCGCGGGCGAGATCGACGCGTTCTTCTGGAGCGGCGGGCTGCCCAGCGCGGCCATCACCGACCTGCGCGCCACCATGGGCGTGCGGCTGATCGACCTGGGCCCGGTGGCCGCCGACCTCACCGAACGGTACGGCGAGCTGTACGCCGAGACGGTCGTCCCCGCCTCGGTGTACGGCCTGGCCGGCGCGGTCACCTCGGTAAGCGTGCCGAACTACCTGATCGTGCGCGACGACCTGCCGGAGGCCACCGGCTACTGGCTGACGAGGATCCTGTTCGAGGAGCAGCCCCGGCTCGCCGAGATCCACCCCGAGGCCCGCCGCCTCGACCCTGGCGCGGCCATCATGACGTATCCGCTGGAACTGCATCCCGGGGCGATCCGCTGGTACCGCTCTCAGCATCGCTGAGCGGTAGCCGGATGAGCACCCGCAGGCCGCGGGGCCGCGCGGCGGTCAGCTCCATGGACCCGCCGCTGCCCTCCACCAGGCGGTGGGTGACGGCCAGCCCGAGGCCGGTGCCCGCCGTGTTCTGGTGTCGCGGGCTGCGCCAGAAGCGATCGCCGGCCCGGCCGAGTTCCGCGCCGGGCAGCCCCTCGCCGCCGTCGCGCACGACGATCTCGGCGGCGCCGCCGTCGCGGCGGACGCTCACCTCGACCGGTTCGCCCCCGCCGAACTTCAGCGCGTTGTCCAGCAGCGCGTTCAGCGCGTGGTCGAGCAGGCCGGGCAGGCAGGAGGCGGTCACGCCCGGCGGGACGTCCGCGCTCAGCGGGGTGGCCTCGGCCTCGTAGGCGGCGGTCCAGGCGCGCACCCGCTGTTGGACGGCGACGGAGACGTCCACCGGTTCGGGGCGCGCGTCGAGCGCCTCGGCGCGGGCCAGGCGGAGCAGGCCGTCCACGGTGTCGCCGAGCCGGTCGGTCTCCTCGACGGCGAAGCGCAGCTCCTCGCGGCCCAGCGGATCGCGGGTGCACGACTCGGCGTTCTCCAGCCGCAGGCGCAGCGCGGTGAGCGGGTTGCGCAACTGGTGGGAGGCATCGGCGACGAACTCGCGCTGCGCCCTGGCCGCCGAGGCCAGGCCGTCGGCCATGGCGTTGAAGCTCGCCGCGAGGCGTCGCAGCTCGGGCGGGCCGGTGCGGTCGGAGACGGGGCCGACCGGCCGTCCGGATCCGACGCTGTGCGCGGCCTCGTCCAGTTCGTGCACGGGGCGCAGCACCCACCGCACCAGCGGCACGGCCACCCCGAGGACGACGGCGAGCAGCGCGAGCAGTCCGCCCGCGCCGACGTAGAAGAGCCGCCTGGCGACCTCGCCCCTGGCGGCTCCGGTGGGCGAGACGGTGACCGCCGCGCCGAGGACGCGGTTGTCCCTGATGACCGGTTCGACCACGACGTACGGCCGGGCGTCCCACGGCCACAGCACGTGGGGCCGCTGCGGCGGGCGCCCGGCCAGGCCGCGCAGCACCGGCTGCGCGATGCCTGGGGCGTCGGTCCTGATCCCGGCGCGCGAGGCGGCGACCAGCTCGCCGTCGGCGTCCACGACGAAGGCGGGACTGTCGTACAGGGCGTCGTAGCGGGCCAGGTCGGCCCGCAGGCGGGCGGTGGGGCGGCCGGTGGTCAGGGCGGGTTCGGCCGCGTCGGCGAAGCGGCCGGTGTCGTCGGCCCGGCCGATGAACATCTCCTGCGAGGTCTGCTCGGCCCCGGTGACGGCGAGCGGCAGCCCCAGCGCCGCCACCAGTCCCGAGACCAGCGCTATGACGATCATCATCAGCCGTCTGCGCACGACGCCTCACCTCGTGCCCAGCCTACGAGCGGCGCCCCGGCGGCGCGCCGCTCTTCAGAACCCCGGCCCTTCGGATTCCGGCCTCAGAACCCCGGCTTCACGACGCGCGTGTGGTCCGCAGCCGGACATCCTCGCTGACGCTGCGGACCACGACGATCCGCTCGCTCTTCGGGGCGTGGCGCACGGTGGACCGCTTGCTGCCCTCCCGCGACGACGCGGTGACCCGGTAGGAACCCTCCACCTCCGGGAGGGTCGCGGTGACCCGGCCGTCCGTGGACATCGCGCGGACCTCGGCCGGGGCGGTGGCGAACGACAGGTCGATGTCGCCGCTGCCGGAGCGGGCGCGGACCACGCCCGAGCGGGCCCCGGTGACGGTCAGGCGGCCGTCGCCGGTGTTCAGGCGCACCGCCCCGAGGGCGTTCTCCACGCGGACGTCGCCGGTGCGCGTGGTCACCTCGACGTCGCCGGGCATCCCCGTCAGGCGAACGTTGTCGTCCGGCACGTTCACGGTCAGCTTCCGGGTGCCGGGCACCCGCACGAGGTAACGCCCGCCGCAGTCACCGATGATCATTTGGCAGTTCGCGGTGAGCGTGAGCGTGTCTCCGCGCATCGACCACGTGGCGTTGCCGTCGTTCGCGGCCTTGCCGCGCACCCAGCGCTCCACCTTGAGCGTCGGGCCGTTTCCCGCGACCACGTGGACCTTCACGCCGGACTTGATGGTGAGCGCGCCCGCCGGGAGCGGGAAGTCGCGCACGTCATGGCGTTCCTTGGAGTCGAATGTGACATCGACCCCGCAGGACGCGAGCGTCGTGGCCGCCGCGAGGGCGCCCGCCAGAACCAGGATCCTCCTCATGCCGTCGAGGATTCCGTTCGCCCGGGTATGCGGGTATCGTCCGGCGGGCCGATCACCGGGGCGCGGCCTCAGCCGTTCGGCCGACCCCTGGAACGGCCCCTAAGCCCCCTGAAACGCGCGAACCCCCGCCCGATGGCGGCCGGAGCCGTCACCAGAGGGGGTTTCCGCATGTGGGCGGGGGCGACGCGGCCCCCCGGATCATCCTTGTTCGGCCAGCCGGAAAGACGGGCTTCCCTGGGCGTCGACGTCGGCGTCGAGCGACTTGGTGTCCAGGGCGTCCGCGGCCACCGGGTCGAGGTAGACGCGAGCCCCCTCGACCTCGATCACCTGGTCGGAACCGGAGGGTCCCTCCGAGATCGACAGGACCAGCGATCCCGCCTGATCGGCCTGGGACGCGATGCGGATGCCCGCGTCCTGCGCTCCGGTCGACTGCGCGGTCAGGTCACGGATCACCTGGACGGCGTTGTCGGTCAGCGTGAGCACTATGACTCCTCATCGTGTCGGTTCAGGTACCCGTCCCGCCCTGCCCGCTCACATCCGCCTCAATCCTTCAGGGCGGCACGAATCTCGGATTCTCATCCTTGCCTTGGCTGGTGGAGGGGCCACAGTGACTTCACAGGACTTCACCGGACTTCACGGGCCTCACGTGTGCTCGGACAGCCAGCGGGCGCGGTGGCGCGAGGCCGTGCGGCGGGCGTGGCGCAGCGCGTCCGGCGGCACCTGGTCCCGTTGCCAGGAGGCCAGCACCACCCGCATCTCGGTGACGAAGGCCGTGCCGAGCGCGGTGAGCCCGCCGCTGCCGAGCAGCGAGGCCGACACCTCGGCCGCGGCGTCCCGCCAGCGGGCGTATCGGGCGTGGGCGTCGAACGCCGCCGCCCGGTCGCGCTCCAGCTCCCGCTGCCTGCGCCAGAACCGCGCGATCCCGAGATGGGCGTAGGCGCCCTGGAGCAGTCCGCCGAGCGGGCGCGGGTCGCTGCGCCACGGGGCGTAGTAGCCGCCCTGCGGCGCTGGACGGACCAGGTCGAACATGTCGATCAGCGCGGCCAGCTTGGCGTGCTGCGCCTCGTGCGCCAGCGCCTCGGCGACCTGCGCTGGGCCGGGCGGCGACGACAGGGCCAGGCAGCCGGAGGCGGCGCGGGAGGTCGCGCTGCGGTAGCCGGACGGCGGGTCGGCGAGCGGGACGAGCACGCCGAACGCCTCGGCGCACTCGGCCGCCGCCCAGGCGTGGTGCCCGGCCAGCAGCCGCCAGCCCGCCCCCAGCCGCTCGTGCCAGGACCGCAGCTCGGCGGCGGGCAGCCGGGAGCGGCGTTCCAGACTGCCGGGGAAACGATAGGGGTCCACGTCGTCGGTGAGCAGGCGCATCCGGGCCTGCGGCGCGTGCAGCGGGAGACGGCGCAGGCCCTGCCAGTGCGGGGTCTCGCCGTACCGGTCGTGGGGGAGACAGACGCGAAGACGGCCCGCGCGCAACTCGGTGTCCCGGCCGTCGGAGCGCAGCACGACCCGGCCGGGCGGCACGAGCGCCCTGCCCAGGCCGGGCAGGGTGAGCCCGTCAGCCTCCGCCCGCAGGTCCAGTTCGACGGCGACGCGGCCGAGCACGGCGGCCGAGGCCGCGACGGCGGCGAGCCGGTCGGGACGCGCGGCGGGGCCGCCGTGCAGCAGGTCGCGGAGCGCGGCGAGGGCCCAGGAGCCCACGGCGGGATGGCGGACGACCGTCTCGGCCGCGAGGGGGGCGGCCCGCCGTACGGCGTGCAGCGCGGCCAGCGCGTCGGCCGCGACGGCGGCGGCCGGGTGACGCCGCTCGGCCGCCCGCGCCGCCACCGCGGTCAGCAGCAGCAGGTGCTTGCTGTGCTGGGCGGGGGAGAGGGCGCGCAGCACGGCCACGCCGTCCTCGCCGCGCGCCATGGACAGCAGCGTCCGCCGGGGCAGCGTGTGGGCCGGGGTCATGCGACGCGCGCCGCCGGGAGGTCGCGGGCGACGCGGGCCCGGATGTGCCGGATCAGCCGGTACAGGTCGCGGCAGTACACCGACGGGTTGGCGAAGCCGCCGCCCTCCTCGTAGCGGTGGGCGTAGTGGCCGCCGCCGCAGACCCGCACGACGGGGCAGGCACGGCATTCGGCGGCGAGCGCCGCCGCGCCGATCTGCCGGGCGGCCACGCCGGGCAGCAGCAGCGCCCGGTCGAAGGGGTCGCGGTCCACGTGCAGGCCGGTGTGCGCGGCCCCGTCGTGCGCGGACTTGAGCGCGTCGGTCTGCTCAAGCCCGCCGTCCGTCTCGACCACCACGACGCCGACGGGCGCCAGCCCGACGCCCTCCATCCGCGACCTGCCGCCGAGCAGCAGGCCGATGATCTCGTCGAACAGCCGCACGGACACCCGGCGGGGCGTGGTGGCGTACCAGCGGTCGAAGATCGCGATCAGCCAGTCGGCGTAAGGCGTGCCGTCCACCGACCACCCCGGCGGCGGCGCGGACCGGTTCGCGTGCGGCAGCAGGAAGTCCACGGCCGGAGGGGAGTGGCGCAGCAGCTCCTCGTAGACCTCGATCGGGTCGGCGCGCACGTCGACTGTGCACAGCAGGCCGGAGAACAGCGCCCGGTACGGCTCGCGCCCCAGCAGCGCCAGCGCCCGCGCCACGCTCGCGTGGCTGCCCCTGCCTCCGGCGGTGCGCCGGTGCCGGTCGTGCACCCGCGCGGTGCCGTCGAGGCTGACGCCGACCGCCACCCGCAGCTCGGCGAACAGCCGCAGGTAGGTCTCGTCCAGGCGCACGCCGTTGGTCTGCGCGCTCACCGCGACCCGGGTGGGCGGGGCCACCGCCCGCCGGATCTCCGCGACCAGGCCCGCGAGGTGGGCGGGCGGGCACAGCAGCGGCTCGCCGCCGTGCAGCACCACGTGCACGCTCGGCAGCCGGTGCCGGGCGGCGTGCTCGGCGATCCGCGCGGCGGCGCGCGCGGCCACGGCGAGGGACATCATGCGCGGCCGGTCGCGCCAGCTCCGGTCGGGGCCGGAGTAGACGTAGCAGTAGTCGCACGCGAGGTCGCAGCGGCTGTGCGCCTTGAGGACGAACGTCCGGAACGGCCGGGGCCGCCACCCCCGGGCCAGCAGCGCCGCGACGTCCGGATGTGGGGCGGGCATAGGGACCGTACCTCGCCTGATGAGGAATAGGGATTTATTCCAGCATAGCGAGATGTGGTGGGCTGTGAAGCATCTCGATAATATGGGGATATTGGCCGTGGATTTGTGCGCGGTGCGATATGAATATCGCCGACGCTAACCGAGGGAGCCGATGGTCATGAGGGCACGGCGATGAACGGAGGCGGGGAAGCCGAGCACGACCTGCGGTCGGAGCTGATCGACCTGCGCGGCCTGTCGCCCGATGCCCTCGACGCCCTGGCGGTGTCGCCGGAAAGCCCGCTGGCGCTGGCGTTGCGGCGGGTCTGCCGCGACGCGGAGGAGCCGCCCGAGTTGTTCTGCTCGGGTTTCGACTCCGCCATGTCGCCACCGGAGGAAACGTACGGTTGACGCCGGTCGTATCGGCGCCGACGCGATTGTGGCAGAGTGGTGGCCGGGCGGCTGTCGCCGTCCTACGCTAGCAAAATGGGGCGGCGATGAACGGCGGATCCAATCAGCCCGGAATCATCATCTCCTTTCATTCGCTGCGCGGGGGAACCGGCGGCACCATGACGATCGCCAACGTGGCCGTCATTCTCGCCACGGCGGGCAAACGGGTGCTCGTCTCCGACACCGCGCCGTCCGCGCCCGCCCTGCGGCGCTACCTCGGCAGGTTCCTGCCCCACGCCCGCCACGGCCCGGCCGCCCAGGCCGAGCCGGTCTCCCTCGACCTCGGCGGCCTCGCGGGCGCCGGCGGATGCCTCGACCTCGCTGTCGTCCTCGACGACGAGGCGTCGGGTCCCTCCGGCTGGGGTGAGCCCGCCGCGGTCCGCAAGCGCCTGCGCGACGCGGGCTACGACTACGTGCTCGCCAGGATCCCGGCCCGCACCGGACCGGCCGCGCTGCGCTGGTCGGCGCTGCTGTCCGACATCGCGGTGATCGGCTTTCCGCTGAGCCCGTCGGCCATCGCCGAGGCCGCCGAGGCGGTCGGCAGGATCGGCGCCACCGGAGGCGCGGCGCGGGTGCTGCCGCTGCCGATGATGGTCGACCACACCCGCACCGACCGGCTGGAGGCGGCCAGGCGGCTGCTGCGGGAGAGCCTGGGCGCGTCGCCGCTGGTCATCACCACCGACGTGGAGATCCCCTACAGCGGCGAGCACTACTTCACCGACGAGCTGGCCGTGCTGAGCGAGCCCGCCACCCGCAGCGGGCTGCGCGACGCCTACGAGGGCGTGGCCGCGCGCCTCACCGGCGGCCTGGTCACCAGCCCGCGCCGGGTCTCGGTCGTGCACACCTCCCACTACCGCGTGTGGGGCGAGTGGCTGAGCGCCCAGATCTCCGGGGCGGGCCTGCGGGTCAGGGAGATCCCGCTGCGCGGGCTGGCCGAGGAGGCCCCCGCCGGGCTGGGCGGCGACGCGCTCGTCCTCGTGGTCTCGCCCGCCCGGCTGAGCCTGGACGAAACCGACCGGCTCGACGTGCTCACCGGCGCGTGGCGCGAAACCGGCGCCGACGGGATGGAGAGCGGCCTGGTGTTCGTCAGGGTCGACGACGACACCCTGGCCGGGGCGCCCCGTGGCGTGCCCGAACTCGACATCAGGGGCGAGGAGGAGGTCGTGATCAAGGCCGACCTCCGCAGACGGCTGCGCATCCGCGACCCGCTGCCGGTCGGCCCGGGCCCGGCCCGCTTCCCCCGCATGCCCACCGCGCACAACCTGCCCACGGCCGAGCGGCCCTTCGTCGGGCGGCAGCGGATGCTCAACCAGTTACGCGACCGGCTGCTCACCTCGCCCGGCGGCCGCTGCGTCCTGCACGGCGGCCCCGGCGTGGGCAAGAGCGAGGTCGCCCTCGAATACGCGCACCGCTTCCTCGGCGGCTACGACATCGTCTGGTGGATCCGCGGCGAGCACGAGGACAAGGCCCGCGAAGACCTCCGCGCCCTCGCGCAGCGGCTGGAACTGCCCGAGGGCGGCGACGCCGTCGCGGCCGTGCTGCGCTACCTGTCCGCCGCCGAGGCGCGCTGGCTGCTGGTCTTCGACGACCTCGACCGTCCGGAAGACCTCCCCGGGCTGGTGCCCGCCGAAGGCGGCCACGTGCTGCTGACCACCCGCAGGCGTCCTGGCGACGACCGCACCGCCCACCTGGCCGTCGGGCCGCTGTCCCCGGCCGAGAGCGCGGCGCTGCTGCGGCGCGGCGACCCGCACATCACCACCGACGACGCCCGGCAGGTGACCAGCATGCTGGCCGGCATGCCGCTGGCCACCGAGATGGCCCGCGCGTGGCTGGCCAGGGCGGCGGCCGACCCGCTGCGCGCCCGCGTGCCGCTGCGCGAGCGTGCCGCCCAGGCGATCGCCGAGCTGCGCGTCACCTACGGCAGGGTCAGCCGCAGGCTGGAGGCCGCCCGCCGGTCGGCCCAGGACGACGGCGCCGACCTGCGGCCGGTCGCCCCGCACGAGTCGATGGTCGCCGCCGCGCTGGAGTCCCTGGAGCCCGCCGAACTGTGGATCATGCAGGCGTGCTCCTACCTGAGCCCCGACGGCGTCTCCCTCGACCTGTTGCGCTCGCCCGCCTTCCTGGCCCCGCTGAGCGGCCTCGGCGGCCCCATCGGCGACCCGCTGGAGATCGACGCCGTCCTTTCGAGCCTGCGCGGCTACGGCATGGCCAGGATCGTGCACGGCCGGGGCGAGTCGCTGCGCACGCACCGGCTGGTGCGCGACTGCGTCGCGGCCTCCATGGACCCCGCCACGCGCGATCGCCGCGGGAAGGAGGTCGCGCGGGGGCTCGCCGCGTTCGCCCCCGCAGAGAACGAGGGCCCTGGCGACCTTCTCGCCCACCGGTTCGGCGAGCTGAACCGCCACCTGCTGCCCAGCCGCGCCGTGGAGAGCGCCGACCCCGCCGTGCGCCGGTGGGTGATCGACCAGGTGCGCCACCTGTTCCGCCTCCAGGACCACAGCACCTGGCGGCGCGCGCTGCGGATCGGCGAGCTGGCCCTCGGCGAGTGGACCTCCGGCGGCGACCCGTCCCTGGTGCCCGAACTCCGCGTGCAGATCGCCAACGTGCAGCGCGAGCTGGGCGACCACGCCGCCGCCGCCCGGCACAGCGAGGCCGCGCTCGGGGCCCTGGTCCGCCGGGGCGCGAAGTCGGTCAGGGCGCTGCACGCCGCCATGGTGCACGGCGCCGACCTGCGCGCCCAGGGCGACTTCGACCTCGCCTACCTGCGCAGTAGCGCCGCCTGGACCGGCCTCGACCGGCTGCTCGGCCCGCACAGCCCGCACACCGGCCGGGCGCTGAACAACCTCGCCGTGTCCGCCTCGCTGGCCGGGAAGCCCTACGAGGCCGAAGACCTCGCCCGGCGCTGCCACCTCGACCGCGCCGCCCTGTACGGCGAGGCCGACCCCGCCACCTGGTGGACCGGCTGCAACCTCGCCTACTTCATGCGCGAACTCGGCGACGACGAGGGCTCCCTGGAACTCCTGCGGCGCGGCCTCGGCCTGCTCGCCCCCGCGCAGGCCAAGGCCCCCGGCCCGCGCGGCCTGCTGCTGCTGCGCGTCGAATGCGGGATCGCGGTCTGCGAGCGGCGGCTCGGCCGCTCCTTCGAGGCGCTGAGCCGCGACACCGAGGCGCTCGACGAACTGCGCGAGGTGGTCGGCGAGCGCCACGCCGCGACCGTGCTCTGCTCGGCCGCCATCGCCGCCGACCTGCACGCCGAGGGCGACCACGCGGGCGCCGTGGTGCGCGCGCACCGCGCGGTGAGCATGTTCCGCGACGTGTTCGGCGAACGCCACCCGCACGGATACGCGCTGCAGGCCAACCTGGCGACCTACCTGCGCGCGGTCGGCGACACCGCCGAGGCGGCCCGGCTGGGCGCGCAGAGCTGCGAGGCGCTCGCCGACCGGCTCGGGCCGCGCCACCCGCTGGCCCTCGCCGCCGAGGTCAACCACGCCAACAGCCTGGCCCCGCGTGACAGGAATCTCGCCGTGGACCGGATGGCCGGGGCGCTGGAACGGCTGCTCTACTTCTACGGACCCGGCCATCCCCACGTGCGGATCTGCGAGCGAAACCTCGCCGACCTGCGCCGGGAGAGCCTCGGCGGACGCCACGACCCGAGCCGCAGGCGCGACATCGACATCGAGGTCATGCCGTACTGAACCGACCAGCGAAAGGACGCCCATGACGGCGAAGGGGGACCCGCCTCCGTGCGTGATCAGGCGCTCTCCGTACGGCGGCGCGGCCTATGACAACATCATCGGCCTGTGCGCCGAGGGGTTCACCGGCACGGCCGGGCTGCACGCCGTCGGCTACTTCGACCACGGGTTCCACGCCTTCTCCCTCGACCTGATCGGGCACACCCCCGAACTGCTCGGCGGGCGCGACGCCGAGAACGTCCGCGCGGGCTACGAGAGCGCCTTCCACCAGTTCGTGATCAACGTCGAGCGGATGGACCGCCTGCTCGCCGAACTTGAGACCGGCGACCTCATCCGGACCGTCGTCGAGACCTCCGACCGGGCCATCCACTGCGGCTGGGTCTACCCGGGCGAATACGTCGTGGGCGCGACCCTCGACCGGGCGGCGGCCGACACCATGGACGCGGCGATGTCGGAGCTGGCGACGACGATCCGCGACCGGGCGTTCAGCCAGCCGGGCCGGATGCCGGGCGGCGACTCCAAGGCCGAGCCCGGCGGGCTGGCCGAACCGGTCAGGCCGGTCCTGGTGCGCGGCGACGCGCTCGGCGACACCGCCTTCAGGCGGCTCGGCGAGCTGTGCGCGCCGATGCTCGGCGCGGGCGACCTGCACTACGTGGCGCTGCACGTGGACTGGGAGTTCCGGTTCTCGGCCGACGTCTTCGACAACACGGTCCTCGACTCCTGGTTCCACCGGCTGTCCAGGGAGATGCGGCGCAAGCAGTACCTCGACGTGGCCCGGCGGCTCCAGCGCGACCTGGCCGAGCTGACCCACGCGCTGTGGAGGTTCACCCACGAGCCGTTCCGGCGAGTGGTGCTCGACGTGGAGTCCGGCGCCATCTACGTCTACCCGCTCGGCCGCAGCGGCGCGTTCCTGCTCGGCGTCACCCTCTCCCAGCCGATGGTGACGCGCGCCGAGGAGCGGATGCGCACGCTGCTGCCCGAGGTGGAGCGGGTCCTCGATGAGACGCCGCCCTGACGCCCGTCCGCGCCTGTCCGGCGCGGGCGGACGGCTGGCCGTCGCACTCCTCGTGGTGGCGGCCGGCGCGGGCGTGGCCGTCGCGGTCTCCGGGGTCGGCGAGTTCGTCGGCTCCCCGCCCTACATGTACGCGGTCACCGCGCTGCTGTCGGTGGGCCTCTACAGCGGGGCGCACGGCATCACCCGCGAGGTCACCGCCGACCTGCGCACGGTGGTCATCGCGGTGACGGTGGGCGTGCTGGCCAAGGCCGCGCTGATCGGCGGGGTGATGTACGCCTTCTCCCGGCGGCCCGAGTCGCTGCTGCTCGGCGTGGCCGTCGCGCAGATCGACCCGCTGTCGGTGGCCGCCCTGATCGGCGGCTCCCGGATGTCCGCCCGGGCCAAGAACCTGCTGCTGGCCTGGGCGTCCTTCGACGACCCGATCACGGCGCTGCTCACCGTCTACCTCAGCGCCGTGCTGCTCGGCGGGCAGGGCGGGCTGGGCGCCTACCTGGCGACGCTGTGGGGCAACGCCGCGCTCGCCGGGGTCGTGCTGGCAGTGTGGCTGTCGGCCCGCTGGGCGGCGCGCCGGTACCAGTGGCCGGTGCTGCACGATCCGCCCACGGCCCGCATCGCGGGCGTCGCGGTGCTGCTGGCCGCGCTGGTGGTCGCCGTGCAGCAGTTCCTGGTGCTGGGCATCGCGCTGATCGGGCTGTTCCTGCGGCCCGGCGTCGATCGGGCCCTCGGCCGGCTGCTGAACGGCGCCTTCCTGGTGGCCGCGTTCGCGCTGGGCCTGCTGCTGCCCGGCGGGGTCGATCCGGTGGGCGGCGTGGTGCTCGGGGTCACCGCCTTCGCCGCCCAGATCGTCGTGGGCGGGCTGATCCCCGCACGCGGGCTCACCCGGACGGAACGGGTCTACCTCGCGCTCGGCCAGCAGAACGGGATAACCGCGATCATGCTGGCGCTGGCCCTGTTACCGGGGGTGCCGTGGGCGGTGGCCGTCGTCGTCCCGGCGATCCTGACGGTGAACGTGCTGCACCTGATCGCGAACACGCTCTGGGAGCGGCTGGACACCGCCGGGCAGCGCCGCCTGGCCGCGCGCGTGGTGCCGATGCGGGTGGGCGCCGACGAGTAGGTCTGCCCGCCGGTCCAGGATGTGAAGCCTCGTTCGGCTACTGGCTGAATCGAGCCCGCCGCCCCCGCCCCGCGCCTAAAGTTGTGCGCAGGCGGAGCACCCGCCGGCGTCCTGTGCGACCGCCCACGCCGATCGCGCGCGAAGGCCAAGAGTCCCCGACTCAGTGCGCCGGTCGACCAGTGCGGCGTCTTCGTGCCGCCCGATGGTTAGGAGGCGTGGGCCTGTCGGAGGGCGAAGTGGGCCAAGACCAGCATTCGGTGATCGACGACCAGCACGACCGTTCCAGGGCGGCCCGCAGGCGCAGGGCCTCACCCGACCGGGCGCGCAGGCGGGCGATCCGGGCGCGGGCGGCGATGGCCGGGGTCTCCTACTCGGTGGCGGCGCGCTGGCTCGACGCCTGGCCCGACGACCCCGGCGAGTTCCCGGCCACCCGGGGGCGCACGGTCTATCCCGCGAACACCGACCGGCAACGCCGCGGGCTGCTGGCCGTCCGCGCCAGGCGAAGCCTCGCCGAGCGGGTGCGCGACGCCGAGACGGCGGCGGCCCTGCCGTACGGCCGGGCCCGGCACCTCGCCCAACGCTTCCCCCCGACGCGCGGCGAGAAGGGCACCGGTGTCGGCGGCCTGTACGACGGCGAGGCCCGCGAAGACCTGCTGGCCCTCCTCTACCTCACGGTCCTCCCTCCGGCACGCGACCGGAAGGGCACGGGGGTCGCCTCCCTGTGCCCCGGCGAGTGCCGCGAACACATGCCGTCTCCGCTCGATCTCACCGTGTCCCTCCCGGCGGCCGGTGGAGAGGGCGCCGGCCTCGGCGGGGCATCGTCCCTGGTGCCGCCGCGTGGCGAGCTGGCCCGTGCCGCCGAGCTGGGCGACGAGACCGCGATCGACCTCGTGTGCGCCCCGCTCGACCGGGCGGCCCGGCTCGCGCTCGACGACGAACCCGCCGAGCTGCGCGCGCGGGCCCGCGCCGCGCTGGCCGGGGAGCGCGCCCGTCCCGGCACCGGGGCGGAGGCCGCCCGGCTGGCGGCATCCACCGTGTCCCTCGCCGCCCGCGACCCGCTCCGCTGGGCGGAGCTCCCGTTCGACGGCGCGCGGCACATCCTCGACGCCCTGCTGATCGCGACCGGTGACGGCCACGCCCCCGGCACCCGCGTGCGCGTCACCTCCGGCGACCACGCAGGGCAGGGCGCGACCGTCACCGGCGCGCTGTGGAACCCCACCGGGCCGCCGAGGGCCTACCGCGTGCACCCCGACCGTGCTCGGGCGAGCATCATCGCCGACCCCCGCGACCTCGTCGTGTTCGGCTGCCGCGCCCCGCTCGCCACATCCCGTCAGGAGGTCTGATGTTCGAGAGGTTCACCGACCGCGCCAGGCGGATCGTCGTACTGGCCCACGAGGAGGCCAAGGCCCTCAACCACAACTCGATCGGCACCGAGCACTTCCTGCTCGGCCTGATCCGCGAGGGCGAGGGCATCGCCGCCAAGTCCCTGGAGAGCCTCGGCGTCGGGTTCGACGCGGCCCACCGGCAGATCGAGGAGCTCATCGGCCGTGGGCCCTCGGAGCCGACGGGCCACATCCCGTTCACCCCGCGCGCCAAGAAGGTCCTTGAGCTGTCCCTGCGCGAGGCGCTGCAACTCGGCCACGACTACATCGGCACCGAGCACCTGCTGCTCGGCATCGTCCGCGAGGGCGAGGGCACCGCGGTGCGGGTGCTGGTCCGGCTGGGGGCCGAGCCCGAGGCGGTGCGCAAGCGGGTGGTCCAGTCGCTGCACGCGGGCCCCGACCCGGACGGCGGGCGCACCGAGGAGGTCACGCCCGCCAACTCGCCGGTGCTCGATCAGTTCGGGCGCAACCTGACCCAGGCGGCCAGGGAGGGCAAGCTCGACCCGGTCATCGGCCGGGAGAAGGA
>NZ_JARLTC010000021.1 GCF_029382225.1 Spongiactinospora sp. TRM90649 | reverse complement strand
GACGCCGCCGGTAGCGACGCTGACGTTGCGGATCGCGCCCGGCTCTGTGCGGGCGCGTGTCCGGAGCAGTCAGCTCCACCCGGTCCCGCCTGCGGAGGGCGCAGGCGGGACCACCCCACCACCAACACCCAGGAGAGACCATGAACAAGTCCGATCTCATCACCGCCGTCGCGGACCTCACCGCGCAGTCCAAGAAGGACGTCGGCGAGGTCGTCGACGCGCTGCTCGGCGTCATTCAGGCCGAGGTGGCCGCTGGCCGCAAGGTCGCCGTGACCGGCTTCGGCGCGTTCGAGGCCGTGGACCGGGCCGCCCGGATCGGCCGGAACCCGAGCACCGGCCAGGCGATGGACCTCCCCGCCAAGACGGTGCCCGTGTTCAAGGCGGGGAGTGAGTTCAAGACCGCCGTCAACGGCGCGCGGGCCACCGTCGCCGCCTGACTTCTGTCCGCGCCCCGCCGTACAGTGCGCCCCCGCCGTCTCAGGAGGAGCGGGGGCGTTCTGCTGTCGGGTGCCCGCACGCTCCACACTTTGAGTACGGAGATCAGACACAGGACGTGAATAGGGACGGTACGCCCCGAACCACTATCCGGCAAGACCTCCTACCACATCGGCATTCCTGTTCGTTCACCGCCTTGTCGCCTCGTGTTCATCGGCGTACCGTCCGCTTCGTGACACCTGCAAAACCCGGCAATGACGCCGGCCCCCAGCACTCCCTCATCACCGATCTCGAACAACCTTGCGACCCCTGCGACGGAACCGGCCTCCTCCGCAATCCCGCCTGGTACGCCTGGCGGCAACGCCTGCGCCAACTCGAAGACGACGCACGCGAAGCTCGCCAACAGGCCGGTTTACCGCCTGACCTGCCCGCCACCGGACTGAGCGTCGTCGTCAGCCTCCACGGCGAACCCAGCAGCCGACCACCGGACGACGTCCCACCGGCGGTCGCCGCCGCCGAGAAGGCGCTCGACAACCACCACTACGACCGGCCCCCCACACCCGAGCGGGAAACCTGCCCCCTCTGCCGCGGGTACGGGAAGGTCCTGAGCGAGGTCGGGAAGAAGTTCGCGGCGCTGCTGCAACGGCACGGTTTCCTGCGCTCTCACCTGCCGATTGACGACCCGCCACCCGGCCGCAGCCTCCTGTACGAGGACGACGAGCCCGGTACCGGCACCTATGGATGAGACGCCAGGCACGACGATGAGCCCCCGTTCCCAGGATGGGAACGGGGGCTCTCTTCTGTCGGTGCAGTGCGGCACCGGGAGCTACAGGCCGGACAGGTCCCGGCCGCGGTGCGCGCCCCCGCCGTACGGCTCACCGTCGCCAGCGGGCGCGTTGGGGACGGCCCACACGCCCAGCGCGGTGAGCAGCGCGATACCGAGGCTCACCCACTCGTCCGGGGTGATGACCAGGTCCCCCACGACCGCCTCCCCAGCGACCACGACCGCGCCGACCACGGCCAGCAGGCTCTTCCAGTACTTCGAGATCTTCATGACCCCTCCAAGCGGGTCCGGGAATGAGGAAGCCCGGCGGCGATGGGCCGGGCTGGGTGTCCGAGGGTCAGGCGTAGCGGTGCAGGATGCCCTTGAACGCGCTCGCGGTCTCCAACACCACCTCGCCCGCCGCGGCGTGCCGGACACTGACCCTGGCGCGGTTGGCGGAGGACAGCTTGAAGTGCCCGGCGAGGTCGTGCTCCACCCGGCCGTCGAGGTCGGCTCGGACCGTCCACAGCCGCCCGTTCGGCCAGGCCACGTCCACGAGAGTCCCGTCCGCCTGATGCCGGGTCAGGCCCAGTCGCACCAAGTCGCCGGGGGTGAAGCCGCGCAGCGAGACGTGTGCGACGACGTCCGCCCACACATCGGTGTTCGGGGCGATGGACTGCCCGCCCGGCGGGTGCCACCCTGCAGTGTCCTTCCACTCGGCCGTCCACCACGGCTGGTAGTCCACACCGGGCGGGACGACGACCTCGTCCTCCAGACCCAGCGACACGATCTCGGGCATCTCCTCGTCCTCCTCGGGTGGGGCCGCCGGATCCGGCGGCTGTGGCTTCGGTGGGTCCGCTGGCAGGGGTGCTCCCGCCTTGACCCAGGCGTAGACGGACGGGCCGGGGCAGTCGGTGGCGTAGCCGTCCCGGTGCCCCTTGACCTCCGGCCCGGCCGAGCCGCGCTCGCGCAGGTAGTCGCGGGCACCGTGGAACGCCTTCTTCATGGCGGGCGTGATCTGGGTGACGCCGGAGGAGCCGACCAGGACGAGGATCGCGTAGTGGCCGGAGTTCAGCCCCGCGCCGTTGGCGGCCGGGAGCACGTGCGGGCCCCGGCCGATCATCGCCCGGTCGTGCCCGCAGACGACCATGCTGTAACCGATGTCGGACCAGCCGTTGCCGTTCATGTGGCCGCGCTGGATGCCGCGCACCGCGACCCGGCACGCGTCATGGTCGGTAAGGGTGGCCGGATCCACGTGTCCGCCGGTGTAGTGCGCCTTCACCCCGCGCGCCGAGGCCAGGTAGCTCGTGGAGCGCGGGCGCCGGGCGCCCCATGACGCGCGGCTCTCGATGACGGTCATAGCCCTCCTAGGAGACGCCGATCAGCGGGAAGAACGTGGTCGCGATCCCGAAGCTGGCCGGGTTGAACGAAGCGGGCAGGCCGGACTGCCCGGTGCTGTACATCGCCCGTCGCTTGCTCACCCCGACGCCGGTCGAGAACCACGGCACCTGCGAGTCCGACGCGCTACTCGGGAAGGGGATAGCCACCCCCGAGAACCCACCCCAGATCGCGCCCAGATACACGAACCGGCCTGCCGCCTGGGCGGACACCGCGCCGCCGACCAGCGCGCCGCCGCGCCACCCGTTGGCGGACCACAGCGTGCTGTCATCCGCGGTCACCGCCACCTGCACGCCGTCGTCGTCATAGACGCCCAATCGGTTGGGGACGGCGGACGTGGAGTAGGTCCCGCCCTCGCGGACCGCGCACCACACGTTCGTGACGGCGGTGTTGGCGGGGATCCAGCAGCGGGTCAGGATCACCTGGCCCGAGGACACCTGCGCCGCGGCGAGGAAGGTCAGCGGGTCACCGCTTGCAGCCGTCAGGCCGTAGCCCGACAGGGGGAACACCGCGCCCGAGGCCCCCAGCGCGGCATACCGGGCATCCGCCTCGGTCTGGGTGAGGTAGCCGGGGTGCGGGTCGCTCGCCGCCGTGTGCGCGGACACAGCCGCCGTAGCGGTGCCCGCAGGGTCAGCGCCGACCTGCCCCGCCGTATGGCTATGGGAGCCCTCGCTGGTGATCTGCGTGTAGCCGACGCTGACGGTCTCGACGGTCCGCTCGGCGACCGCCACCGTCAGATCGGCGATGGTGACGACGTCCGGGCCGGCCATCAGACCGTCACCGCCGCACTCAGCATCGCGGGGCCCTCCAGCAGCCGCGTCTTCTGCCCGTCGGCGTCACTCAGGACGAGGTCGTACGAGCCGCGCTCCCACACCCACTCGGCGGTCACCGAGGCAGCCACTCGCAGCCGGATCGTCCCGGCCGCGCCGCCCAGAATGATCTGCCCGCCGCTGGTGGACAGCTCCGCGTACAGCGCGCCGCCCGCCCGCTCGCGAATCTGCATCGCCGCAGACCAGCCGGTCACGTCGATCGGGACGCCCGCCGCATTGGTCCAGGTGATCAGCCGATCCAGCGTGGCCCCCTGGTCGATGCGCAACGGAAAAAGCCCGGCCATCAGCCCTGCACCTCCCTGTCGTCGTCGGGCACCAAGCCCGCTGCGATGAGCTGCCGCGTCAGCCGGGTCACCCGGCGCTGCAGCACACGGATCTGCTCGGCCTGCCGGTCGATCTCGGCCTGCATCCGCTGCTGCGTCGCCTGGTCGAACGCCGCGCTGCGCTGGTAGGCGCCGTCCTCGGCCGCCAGCCGAGACAGCCGGGCGTCCTGATCGGCGCGGTCCCGGCTGGCCTGCCTCGACTGCCGCGCGGTGTAGGCCATGCTGACCAGCCCGAACGCGCCGCCGATGAGCGCGACGATGATGGCCGGATCCATCACGCCCCGCGCGAGGGTTCGGGCCAGCGGGATATCCGCAGCACCAGCCCGGCGACCACCACCTGGATGATGACCGCCCACGCCGCCTGCGGGATCGCGCCGAGCAGCCCGCCGACCAGGTACACCACGGCCCAGGCCACCAGCAGCCCCGACAACGCGGCGAACGCCGCCGTGTCGGCGACGGTGAACGCCTGCACCAGGCACAGCACCCCGACCAGCGCCCACGGGGCGGCGAGCGCCGACAGCGGCGCGATCGAGGCCAGGTAGGCGAACGCCGGTCCGGCGGCGACCTCCGGCGGCGGCCACGCCAGACGGGCGGCGTTGCCGAGCGACCACAGCGCGAAGAACAGCAGCACGCTGCCGCGGTAGCCGATATGGCGTTCCAGGGCGCGCAGCCGGTTCATGACAACCGGGTCAGTTTCAGGGCGGAGCCGGCGCGGACCCTGGTGGCGGTCGCGCTGCTGGACCCTTGGGTCCAGCGCAGCGTCAGCGCGCCCGCCGTTCCCGCGACCTGAAGAACGCCGCGCGGGGCGACGACGAAGTTCACGCCCGAGCCGCCACCGCCCATGCTGGGGGTCTGGGAGATGGTGAAGTTGCTGCGTTTCACACCGTCGGGGGTGGCCGAGTCGCCGGTCAGCGCGGTGCCGCCGCCGTAGCCGTCGGCGATCCAGTTCATCGTGGCACCGGCCGGGCCGGTCCAGCCGAGCGCGATGTCGGCGGCGGCGAGCGCGTCGTAGATGACGTAGGCGTCCACCCAGTAGTTGGTGTTCGCGGCGACCGGCAGTGTCAGGTGGTTGTCGTCCTGCTGGCTGATATTGCTGGTGACCGATTCGTCCGAGGGTTTGACCACGCCGATCGAGGCGGTCGGCACCCATGAGGAGCCGTCCCACAGCATGTACCGGCCGGTGTCGGTCTCCAGGATGGTCATGCCCGTCACCGGGCTGCCGGGCCGGGTGCCCGAGGTGCACACGATGACGGACTGCTGCATCAAGTAGCCGTTGACGTCGGCGGCGGTGAGCACGTCTCCGGCGTTGAAGGTCTTGAAGACCACGTTCCCCCCTCAGTAGGCCAGGGCGTTGAAGGACAGACGGCCGGTGGTCAGGTGGTCCAGCGTCAGGAACGACCCGATCTTGGTCGCGGACTGGAGATGCCACGTGGTCCTCCAGCGCTGGTCTTCCACCTCGTGCTCGATGCCGCGGATGAAGCAGTCGCGCACGACGGGATCCCCGCCGGTCGGCGGGACGCGCACGCAGGTGATCCGGTCGCCGATCTCCCGGCCGAGGACCTGCGGCCACAGCACGGCCGGGTTCCGGCGCGGATAGATCACGATCTTGTCGAACCGCACTTCCGGTTCGGCCGAGATGTAGAGGAGCCAGGCGGCGTAGTCGGCGGCCTCGGCGTCGGTGGTCATCAGCAGGTCAGAGCGCTCGAAGGTGTGCGGCAGGAACTCATCCATCGAGCCGGGGTCGGTCGCGACCTGCTCGGCGCCGTCCACGCGGGTGATCTTCACCTCGTTGTAGAGCTGCGCGTCATCGGTGCTGATCGGCAGCTCGACCACGCCGGGCTCGGCGCCGAAGGTGGCCTGGCTGGTCGCCGAGCGGGGGTCGGTCAGCAGCGCCAGGCGCCCGCGGAAGCGGACCCGTCCCTCGGCGTCGGCGTACAGTTCGCCGATCTCGCTGTCCACCGCGAGCCGCGCCTCGGCCAGCGGATCCCCCTCCAAGGTGGTCGCCTGCAACGCGGTGCTACCGGTGCCGATGAGCCGGTCCTCGGCCGGCCAGTCCGCCGAGTCGAGGACGCGGTGGATGCGGGCCGCGACGTTCTCCCCGCCCCCCGCAGGCGCGACCGCGCTGCGCCGCTTGGCGGCCAGCGCCTTGAAGGCGTCGGTGCACGGGACGGTCACCGTCGCCAGCGTGGGCCCCCAGTCCAGGTCCCAGGAGTCGGCGAAGCCACGAAACAGCGGGTAGGCCACGTTGTCCCAGACAGCCCGCAGCCGGATCGCCCGCATGGCGGTGACCTGGCTTCGGCCGCCGGAGACGTACGGCCCGGCAAGGTTCGTCGGGTCGAAACGCCGGTCGGGGTCGGTCATGACCACCGTGGCGCTACCGGGCTCGTAGTGGATCAGTGGGGACTCCACGCGCGTGGAACCGCGCTGGGTCCGCGTGGAGGGCACCTTGACGTCGGCGGAGACCTCCACCCAGGTGTCGGAGGTGGCCAGCGTGCCGGTGTCCAGCCGCCCCCGGCTGGCGTCGTCCAGGTGCAGCGCCGTGCCCAGGTTCGCACCCACGCTGAAGGCGACGTCGACCACCAGGCGGGGCATGTCCGGTGCCTGGGTCATGGCGTGGGCAGCTTCCCGCCGCGGCGCTTGTACTCGCGCAGGCCCTCGGCGAACTCCCGGCCCTTCTCGTACATGTTGCGGTCGTCGGCGAAGTGCAGTTCCAGCTTCTGGATCGTGATGCCGCCCCCGACACCTTCACGCATCTGCCGGTCGTTGAAGACGTACTCGGGCTTGGAGGTGCCGTTGTAGCCGACCCGGCCGGGCTCCCACACCCCGCCTTCGTCGAAGGACAGCACGCCGCCATCGGCCATCTTGAGGCCGTACCAGCGGGTGAACAGGCCGTTGTTGTAGCCTCGGGCGCCGCCGCCCACCCGGACGCCGCGTGACCCGGAGGACTCGGTCGCGACCGAGCCCAGGCTTCCGGCCATGTGCCCCACACCCGCGTCGGTGACACCGACCCGCACCGGACTGGGGTGGTTACGGATGAACCCGCCAGGGCCGGAGCGGGCGCCGAAGCTGTAGGTGGTGAACATCCGCGTGTGCAGGGGGCTCAGCCCCTTGATCTTCCGCAGGAGCACGCTCCACCAGCCGGAGCAGTCGTACCCACGCGGGCCCACGCCTCCCCAGATGTACGGCTTGCCCGCCTGAGTCCGCGCCCAGGTCAGCGCCCGAGCGACCTTGGGTCCGCCGCTGGCCGCGTCCTGATACATCCGATCGACGATCTTCGATACGCGCTGGCCGATCTGACCGGCCCAGTTCCCATACAGCGCATTGGCCCGCGACGCCATGGCCTCCACCGAGGACAGACCGGTGATGCGGTCGGCATGGATGATCCCGCCGGAGGCGGAGAACGCGCCCTCGCCGCGCATGTGCGCCGGGCCGACGCCCCCGGCCAGTGCCCGCTTCACCCCGGTCACGCCGCCGCGGCGGGCGGCGGCGTTCAACCGCTCGACCTCGGCCGGTCCGACCGCGCGCGTCCACTCCGGGCGCATGACCGCCTCGCCGCCGCTCAGGCCAAGCGCGCCACCGGTCGGTGAGTAGAACATGTGCGGGTCGCGGCCAGGCGTGTAGCCGGGCAGCACGCCGGCGTCCAGGATGCCGCCGGAGGCGTTCAGCACGGTGCCGGAGGACCCGCCGACACTGACCCTGAACCCGACCAGTTTGCCCGCCGCCTTGACCTCGATCAGCACCTTGCGGTTCTTGATCTTCCCGGTCGCGCCGTTGATCGCGGATGGCATGGTCGCGTACCGGCGGATCAGCCGGTCGATCGCGGCCTTGGACAGGTTGGACTGCTCCAGCACGCCGCGCAGCCGGGTGATCTCGGTCGAGAAGACGGCGTTGGCCTTGTCCACGTTCTTGGTCTGCTTGTGGACCTTGTCCGAGTGATCGACAACGGTCTGAATCGAGTCGATCAGGATGCGGTTGGCCTCGCGGCCCTTCTTGTTGTTGATGTCGATCAAGCCGGTGCGCCGGTCGATCTTGATGTTGTTCTTGGCGAACGCCTCGCTGAGATCCTCCAGGCTGTCGCGCACGGCGATCGCGGACAGGTCCGCATCCCCGTTCAGCGACCGGAACTTGGCCAGGCGCCGGTTGAGGGCGTCCACCTTCCCCGCGGTATTTTCCGCCGCCGTGCCGACGTCGTCGATGCCGCTCGCCGTCCGGCTGGAGGCCCCTGCCGTACCGCCCATCGCGGTGTCCACCCGGCGGAACGACTCGCGGGCCTGCGCGAGGTCGCCGTTGGTGCCCACGATGGCCAGGTTCAGCCGTTGAGCGTCGTCGGTCAGCACGGTCATCGTCTTAGAGCTGCCGCCGGTGGCGTACCCGGCGATCGTGACCTGCGTCGTATAGCGGGAAAGCTGCTGGTTCACGGCGCGGATGGCACTGGTCTCGCCAAGGGTGGCGTTGGTGAAGGTCCGCACGTCCACGCCGTGCTTCTGCGCGAGCTGCAGCAGTCCCTCGCGCTCCAGCCGGTTCACGATGTGGGCCCGGGTGTTCTCGCCGAGCGCTCCCGCGTCGTCCTTGAGCGCGTCCGTCAGGTCGCGCACCCGCTGTTCGGCCTCGTCGTTGCGGGTGGCGAAGTAGGTCAGCGCGGCGATCCCGGCGGTGATGGCGATGCCCCACGGGCCACCGAGCAGCCCGGCAGCCCCGGACAGCAGTCCCCGTGCCCGCCCGGCTGCCCCGCCCACGCCGTTGAGGCGATCGCGCAGCGTCTGCGCCGGGGCGTCCGCGTCACGCATCGCCGCCGCGGTGTCGCCGATGCGGGTGGCGAGCGGGCGCACGACGTTGCCCAGGCCGGACAGGAGGGTGAGTAGTGGCCGCAGGCGGCCGGTCAGTGTGCCGGTGACGACCGCGACCGCGAGCAGTTGCACCGCGCCGTCGCGTAATGGTTCGGGTAGCCCGTTGATGAGCTTGACGAACGCGCCCAGCGGGCCGAGCAGCAGCGGCAGCACGTCCACCACGGCCACGGCCATGTCCCGTAGCAGCCGGAACGTCTCGGCAGACTGCCGCTGGCCCTCCACGCTGCGCGACCACTCGGCGAACCGGGCCGTCCCTTGCTCCAGGGTGTCCAGCAGGCCATCACCGGTTCCCTTGGCCTGGGAGAACACGCCGATCAGCCCGCGAATCGTGTTACCGCCGATCCGGCCGAGCTGGGCCAGGGTTTCCCCGGCGCGGTCCACGGTCCGCTCCAGGCCCGCCGCGCCCCGCTCACTGGTGACGAACGCCGCCCCGGCCTTCACGCCGTTGACCGCCCAGGACGCCATCCGCTCCGCCAGCGGCAGCGACTTCACGGTGAGCTGCGTGATCAGCGACAGGGCGGGCCTGGTCGCGTCGGCGAGCATGCCCATCACCCGGCCGGTGCTGGCGAACACCTGGTTCACCGCGCCCTTGGCCACCGGCGTCTGCGCGAACTTGGCCGCCTCCCTCGCACCGGCGTTGAAGCCGTCCGCGACACCGACCATCCCGCTACGGATGGTGGGCAGCAAGTTGTCCGCGACCGGCCGCAACTCCCGGTCCAGCCCGGCGAACGCCCGATCCTGCACCGCCTGTTGCACGGCCTTGAGCGAGCCGAACACCTGGTCGGCCGCCGACGCGAACTTCCGCGCGTTCGGCGACAGCTTTACCATGGCCTCATCCAGAGCCGCGGCGTCGCCTTCGGCGATGGCGGTCATGGCCTCGCCCATGCCGATGAGCGCGACCTTCATCGTCGCCGTGGCAGTCTTGGCGATGCTCAGCGCGCCGGGCAGGGCCAGCACCGCCCCGGCCGCCGGAGCGAGCGCCGCCCCGGCGGAGGTGGCGGCCCCGGCCAGCGCCCCCAGCCCGGCACCGGCCCGCGCGACCCGATCGACCCTGTCGAGGCGCTGCTCAACGGCACGCATCTTCTTCTCGAACGCGCCGATGCCCCGGTCGGAGAAGACGACGCCAAGGGCGACCTGGAGGTTACGGAAGGTCCTGGCCATCGTCCTCCTCCCGGTCATAGCCCTCGACGGGTGTGCGCCCCCACGCCGGGAGGAAGTCCTCGACCTTGGGCCGTGGCCGCTGCTTGGTGAGGCTGTTGGTGAGGCGTTCGGCGATCAGCGCCGCCGCCCGATCAAGGCGGGCCTCGATTCCGACCGGGCCGTACAGCTCCTCGAACGCCGCCCATTCGGCGAGTTCACGGCCGGAGATCCGCCTGAGCATCTCGGCGACCGGCATGCCCATGGCCAGGGCTAGCCTGAAGTGGAGCCGTCGCTCGGGTCGTCGCCGAAATCCTCGACCAGCTCCCGGGCGTCCTCGTCGTCACCGAGACCGGACAGCTTCAGCGCCACGTCGGTGAGCTGGTTCAGGGCATAGCCGGGCATCTGGGAGACCTTCATCGTCTCTCGCGGCTCGAAGTACTGGCTGCCGTCCTCGTTGATCGCCGATGCGACGATGAGCATGGCCATGGCGTGGCGGGACTGCTTGCGGGTACGGCCCTTGACGTGCACCGCCCTGTCCTGCCACTCGTTGACCTCTTCGCCGGTCAGCCCGCGCAGCCTCATCACGCCGATGACCTCGTCATGGGGAGGCTTGCGGATCGAGACGTCCTCCCATGGCAGGTCCGCAGTTGCCTGCCACAGCGCGTCCTTGGAGATCAGGTTCGCCATCGCGTGCGCCTACGCCGGGATGGTGACGTTGGAGGCGGGCTCGTCCGTGATCGCGAAGCTGAAGACCGCGGTGACCGCGCCGTCCTCCTCGAACGGCTTGGACACCGAGCCGACCTGGATGGGGAAGACGTCCATCTTCCGCCCGGCGATGTCCCCGGCGTCCATGCGGATGATGTTGCCGATGGTGTCCTGCGGCATGAGCGTCCGCGCGTCGCTGCCGGACGGGTCGAGGTACATCGTCAGGGAGGAGTCCTCGGCCTCGATCGCACCCACGATCTTCGAGGTGAATCGGCTGTTGACGTCGGGGGTGTTCACGAAGCTCGTGGACACCGACCATCCGTCGTACGCGGCGACCTGCTTGGACAGATCCGTGCCCGCGTTGATCTCAGAGCGCGTCGGCGCGGCCTTGTTCGCGATCGACGCGACGAACAGCCACTTGAGCTGCCCCTTCGGGTAGTACCGCTGCACGGTCGCGATCGGCGTGGCAGGCATCTACTCGTCCCTTTCCTTGCTCGCCCGCCGCCGCGCGGCCGGCTTGCCCTGGACATGCGAAAGCCCCGGGGATTCCGGGGCTTCGGTTTGCTCGCTGAGCTGGTCGCCGGGTGGTTCTGATGAAGAAGTCCCAGCCGGGGGCCGGGCCTCGTGGGCGAAGGGGGATCGGTCAGGTGGGGCGTCGCATTCCTGCCAGCCGGAGCGGTGGTAGTGCGGCAGTCCCTCCTTCGGGACCTGGATGACCCGCTCGCCGTCGTCGATGTTCGGGTGCCGGATCCACGTCTTCTCGATCTCCATGTGTCCCTCCGTCAGGTCGCCGCGCCGATGATGACCACGTCGTAGTCCGCCGCCGTGGCGCCGCCGTTGACCATGTCGATCAGGTCGGCAGTGCCCGCCGTGACGGCGACTCCGGCGGCGGTGGGCGCGTACCAGACGAACAGGCCGCCGGGCGCGACCGGGATGTAGCCCGCCGCGCTCAGCAGCGGCACGGCGTTGGCGGCCGGGCGGGTGATCCGGACATCGGTGGTGTTGCCCGCAGCGGCGGCGACGAGCAGGCCCTTGATCCGGGCGAAGGTCAGGCTGCCGCCGAGCGGGCCGGTCAGCGCGCCCGCCAGGTCCAGGCTGTCCGTTGCCGAGCCCGCGATCTGTCGCTTGTCCGACCAGATGAGATCGGCCTGGCCGGCACCCGCGCCATTGGTCAGGGTGGGCTGCCGACCCCAGTTGAGCGGCGCGCTGACCGTGGTCAGGTCGAGACCGCTGGTCAGGTTCGCGGTGAGCTGCACCAGCAGCCGCGCGTCAAAAGGCATGTGGTCCTTCCGATCTACTTGAAGCCGAGCTTGCGAGCCGCCTCGTCCGCGGCCTGGCCGATCTGCTCGTCGATACCGCGCATCAACGGCGCAGCGGCGGGCCACAGGAACGGCCGGGCCTTCTGTCGCACCCAGTTGCGCCGGTTGCCCATGACCGGGTGGCGGAAGTACCCGCCCCGGCCCTGGTGCTCGTGCGGCCTGGCATGCGGCGCGCGGTTCTTGTTGGTCTGCAAGGCGATCCCGGCGCGGCGCTTGGAGAACGACACCGACAGGCGGGTGGCGCGCGGGATCCGCTTCGACCAGGACGCATTCGCGCGGGCATCGGTCAGCGCCTTCTGCCCGGCCACCTTCAGCATCGGACGCAGTTCCCGCCGGATGTCGGCGGGGAGCCCACCGACCTCGCCGATCAGCTTGCGCAGCTCGGCGACGCCGGGGTTGCGCCGGGCGAACCGCTTGGCGCGAGCCTGCGCCTTCTGCTTGGCGCGCTCACGGTAGTCGGCCGCCATCACTCAGTCTCGCTCTGGGCCAGCGCTCGTACGGTGAACACCCCGCCGATCCGGTCATCGAGGTCGAGTTCTTCCGCGCCGAGCGTCCGGAAGTCGATGACGCGGATGTCCTCGACCGCGCCGCCGAGCGTCCGATCCGTCTCGATGGCGGCCTTGATCGACAGCGGGCCGCTCCCGGCGGCGAACCGGCTCAGGCTCTCCTGGGCGGACCGGATGTCCGTCCGGCTGACCAGCACGTAGCAGGTGATCGCGGCCTCGTCCATGCCGTGGTCGGTGGCCTTGTCGTACTCGATGTCGTACTCGCCGGTGAAGAAGCACGGCACAGGGGTGGAGTCGGGGATGTGGCCGAAGCAGTTCAGCGACGGCACACCCGCGCGTACCTGATCGGCCAGTGCCGTGCACACGGTGTTCACGTCCATCAGGCGAATCCCGGCTTCATGTAGGGGTCGGTCATCACCCGCACGTCCGGGTCGAGTTGCGGCACCCGCAGGAAGCCCCAGTTCTCCGACCCGGCGATTCCGGCGGGTGAGTGCTTGCGGTTGTAGAGCCGTCCCGCCTGCAGCAGGGTGGCCTGTTCGATCTCCTCGGGCACGGACGGCCACCCCCAGCGGGCGGTGACCCGCACCCGGCCGGTGCCGGTGCCCCACGTGCCGGACGCGAGCAGCAGGCCCGTGACGGCCTGGCCCTGTGCGAGCGCGTTCTCCGGCAGCGTCTCGGCACCGGCGACCGCTGACCACGACCCGCCCGCGCCGGCCTCCACCGCCAGCCCGGCCAGACTGCCGATGTCGTCGATCAGCAGCAGTTCCCCGCGCTCGTCCCGCACCACTCGGCCGCGCGAGTGATAGATCCGCGCACTGGGGTCATCGTCCAGCCAGAACCGCCGCCCGCACCGTTTGTCGATCGCACGGGAGGCGGCGGCCAGGGCTCGCGTCAGAAGCGGCTCGTCGGCAGTCGCGGTGATCGTGAGAGACAGCTTCAACGTCGCCAGATCGGCGTATTCGTGGGCCACGCCTACGTCGTGTCCTTGCGCGAGGCTCTACGGCCCCGTGGAGGCGTCGAACGTGCGTTCGCTTCCTTTGTGGCCGCCGACGCCTCCGATCCGCTCTCGGATGGCTCTGGAGCCGTCTGCGAGTCGTTCCCGGGCGGCGTGTGGCCACGCGCGGCGAGCTGCTCGTCCACCTGCGCCACCCGGTCATCCAGGCCGCGCCGCACCAGGCCGTCCCGCTCCCGCAGCAGCGCGGCGATCATCGGATCATCGGTGCTCATGCCGGTTCATCTCCTCCCTACTCGGGCACTACCAGCAAGGCGGCCTTGAAGGTCACCGAGGGAGTGGTCCCGGCCACCGTGGCAGTGATGCGGACGAAGTTGGCCGTGACACCCGCTGCGGCCACCGCGTTTCCCGCAGCAGTGAGTTGAGTGGTGCTACTTCCGGGCACCGCTGACCACGATGAGCCGTCCGCTGACTGCTCCAGCGAACAGTTCAGGGTCGGCGTCCCGGAGACGGCGGTGACGTGAACCATCAGCAGCACGTCCGCCGCCATTCCGGCGGCGGCGGCCGGCCCCGATACATGCGTGCCTGCGCCACGGGCCGCCGAAGACAGCACCGTGTCGCCGAACACGGGCCTGAGTCCCATGCCCCGCTCCTTAGAAGACCGGGGTGACCAGGCCGGTACCGCCGACCTTCTGCATGCCGTTGGTGTAGCGGCCGAAGGTGTAGGCGAAGTAGCTGTACGCCACGAGTAGCACGCCCAGGGACGCGGCGGCGGGCTGCTCGGCGCGGATGAACAGGGGCGCCGCCGGGTCCTCCCACAGATGGCACTCGCTCGCGGGGACGACGTACAACTCGTCCTCGTTCGTGCCGCTGCCCAGGTTGGTGGCGATGTTGTTGTCCACGATCACCTCCAGGCCGGACGGCAGCACGCCGCGCGGCCCGGAAGCGTAGCTGCTGCCGCTGTTGGCGGTGCCGCCCGCCTGCACCGGGACACCGGACCAGTTGATCAGCGGCCACGTGGCCGACATCTGCGAGGACAGCCAGTACCAGCGGCGGGAGTGCATCACCGCGTGGGTGGGCCGGCCCATCGCCAGCAGCGCCGCCTCCACCCCGGCCGCCGCGCCCAGGATCTTCGGGTACAGCTCGGCACCGGTCGGGGAAGCGTCGGTGTAGGTGTTCGACTGGGCGACGTTGGTCAGGCCGGTGGTGGCTTGATTGATCAGCGTGTTGTCCAGGACGGTCGCGACCCGGTTGAACAGGTCCTGCATCGTGACGTCCTCGATGCCGGTCCCGCGGTCGATCGCCTGCCGGGAGACGGTCTGCTGCCCGGCGGCGGTCTGAACGTTCACCGTGAGCAGCGTGTCGTCCATGTTGGTCTCCTGCACCGCGGAGTTCTCCGACGCCTGTAGCGCGGCGCCGGAGGCGGTGGTGATGCGGGAGATGTTCACGCTCATGCCCTGCTCGGGCAGCGGGTGCCGGTTGCACACGTCCGCGAACGGGCGCAGTGCCGCCGTGGCGGGCGCGTACATGTCGGTCAGGTACTGCGGCACCGTCAGCCCGGCGAACGCGCCGGTGCCGACCGCGCGCTGCATGTATTCGGCGCGCTCCACCCGCTCCTCGGCCATGTGCCGCTGGAGGCGGTGGGACGCCTCCACGTCCTGGAACAGGAACTGGCGTGAGACGTCGAGCAGGAAGCCCTTGCCGTAGGGGTCGGTGTCCTTGCGGTAGGTGCGCTCCTCGCTGATCACCTGCACTCGGTTGCCGCCCGGCTTGCGCGCCTGGGTGGGGGTGATGGCGCGCTGCTGCTCGTCGCGCTCCATCTCGGCCGCCTTGACCTCGTTCGCCTCGGTCAGCTTCCGCTCCGCCCCCGCCAGGTCGTCCTTCGCCTTGGCGCGCGCCTCCTTCAGCTCCTCGACCCGCTCGGCCTCCTCCTCGGTCAGGTGGGAACGTCCCTCCTGCTGGGCCTTGGCCAGGATCAGCTCGGCCTCCTTCAGGGCCTTGGCGTGCCGCTTCTGCGCGGCTTCCTTCTCGACCTCGATGCTCGCGATGAGGTCGTCGATCGTCGTGCCCATGGCACGGCTCCTTCCGGTAGATCGGTTTCGGTGACCCCGGGGCGCGGGCGATCTGCCGCGGCGACGGGAATGGGCCTCCGGGCGATCTGCCGGACGGCATGGTGCGGGTTCGCGCGGGCGATCTGCCGCGCGGGCCTTGTTCAGAGATCGGTGGTGGCACGTTCGACGAGAAGCTGGGCCTGCAGCCACGCCACCGAGGGTCCGGTCGGCGCGGGTGCGGGCGGCGGGGCGGCGCGCAAGGACGCGGCCACGTCCAGCCGCTGCCCGAGCCGCTCGTACGCCTCGCGGGCCGCCAGCAGCGGCAGGCTCGGGATGGAGGCGAGGAACTCGCCCGAGCGGGCGGAGATCGTGGTGTGCGGGTTCGCGCCGTAGGTGACCGGGCCGACGTCGCCGCGGTCCAGGTCGACGGCGTCGATGCGGTACTCGGTGTAGTCCGGCGACCAGCGGCCCGACGTGATCCGGAACATGAAGCTCTGTTCCCTGATGTCATCGTCTTCGATCGCCTGGATGAGGAGCTGCACATCGGCGCGCTTGGGGTTCAACCAGGCGCGCTCACCGAGGCCGGTCTCATCCGCCCACAGCTCCAGCCTGCTGTTGCGAGTGCCCGCCATCGGCGTGCCGGCGTGGTTCAGCCGGAACACCACCTCGGGTGACGCCGCCAGCGTCTTGTCCGCCGCGCCGGCGCTCACGACCTCGGTGTAGGGGCCGAACATGTCCCACATCTCATACCCACGCTCGAACACGCTGGCGTAGCCCTCGACCTCGAACCACTGCTGGCCGTCACGCTCGACCTTCTTCGCGCGCAGGCTGGAGGCGAACTTGACCTCCGGCGCCTCCGGACGGTCCCGGGGGCGATCCATCGGCGCCGAACGGGCCGCGGCGGCGCGCTCGGCCGCCGCGGCGACGCGCAGCTCGGACAGATCCGTCATGACGATGCTCCCGGAGATGTCGCAGTGGACGCGGTGGGCTGCTTGTTGGCGCTGCCGAACAGCCGGTCGAACTCGGCGAACTGCTCCTCGCTGAGCGGCGGCAGGTCCTCCAGCTCACGGGCCTCGTTCGGCGTGAGGGTGCGCGAGACGATGCGGGTGTGCACCGCGCGGGACCGCGCTTCGAGGTCCATCCGCAGCAGCGCCCCGGCGTTGAACTTCACATATCGCGGCCGGGGCGTGAGCCGGTTCAGCGCGTCCTCGCGGCGCACGATCGCAGGCCCCAGATGCATGATCAGGAACTGCAGGTTCCGCTGCGTGATGGACGCGTACGTGATGGAGCCGGTGGACACCGCGGCGTCGATCAGGTCACCGGGGCAGTCGAAGAACCGAGCCACGTCCGCGACGCCGTACTGCTTGGCGTTCAACCAGTCGCTTCCGGCCTGCTCGGCCTGCAGCATGTTGTACTCCCAGTCCGAACCGGTCACGAACACCTCGCCGGTGCTCACCGACGCCCGGAAGGTCTGCTTCACATCGGCGGCCTGATCCTTGGTGAGGATCTTCGACGTGTTCTTCAGGTGCGCCGCCGGCATCGCGCCGCCGCCGAACCAGTCGAGCGCGAACTCCTGAATGGACAGGTACTCGCCGATCGACCAGGCTGCGTGCGCCACCGGCGACAGCCCCACGTGCAGCCCGGCCACCGTGTACTGACGCTCATGCCACACCTGGTCCGGGGTGTACTCGGTGCCGCCGATCCGATATCGCCACAGCTCCCCGCCCCGGACGATGACGCTCACCTCGGCCAGCGGCACCAGATCGATCCGCGCGGGCAGGCCCAGCCCGTCCCGTGCGGTGATCAGCCCGAACGTGTTGCCCGACCGGTCCAGGTCGAACTGCGTGGAGTACAGCCACTCCAGCATGCCCACCCGCTCCCCGCCCGGGGTCACCAGAACGGGCGGCGCGGGCACCTCCACCTGCACCCTGCCCACCCGCCGGTAGACGTCCACCGGCATCGTGGACACCAGGTTGGCGCGCAGCCGCAGGCACGCCCACACCGCCGAGTGGCGCAGCGCGGTCTCGTTCGTCACCGCCACCGTGCCGCGCGCGGCACCCGGCCGCGGCGGGATGAGCGGATCGGGGCCGGTGACCGCCGAATGCCGCCGGGCGAACAGACTCACCGCGCCGCCCCACCCTGGCGGGTGGCCCACCACGACCCGGCCAGCACCACCACGCCCGCCGCCGTCAGCGCACCCCACCCGGCCACCGGCAGCAGCAGCGCGGCGACACCGGCGGCGATCAGCAGCAGCCCCACCACGTCCAGCAGCGTCGTCACCTTCTCCCGCACCGAACGCCCCCTCTCAGAACACGCTGTCGAGCACGTCGTAGTCGGTGAACAGATGCGCCCGCGTCGCGTGTCCGTGCAGCGCCAGCGTGGCGGCGACCAGCGGGGAGATGTCCACCGGCACCACCTGGCCGTCCTCGGCCGTCGCCGCCGTGCGATCCCACGCCCACGCGTCCGCAAGCGGTCGCCGCACCGCCCCGGCCAGCGCCGCCTGCAGCGAGTGTTGACCCAGATGCCGCAGTGTCGGCAGCCAGTCCGGGGCCCCCTCCTCGGGAGGCACCACCGCGTCATACAGCGCGCCGCACGCCTGCGCGTGCTCCCGCGCGCTGGGCTTGACCACCTCGACGCCGGCCGCCTCCAGCGGCGCGATCAGCGACCCCGCCGGACTGGCCGGGTCGATGACGACCGCGCATACCGTCCACCGCCCCACCAGCTCCAGCAGCCGGGGCACCATCCACGCGGTGCCCGGACGGTGATCCAGCACCCCATCGCCGCTGCGTGTGACCTCCACATGCCACAGCCCGTCACCGCGGCGCCCCGCGACGGCGATGGCCCCATGCGACCGCTCCGGGTTGATGTCCGCGGCGAACGCCACCACCCGGCCCGGCTGGGACGCCGTATCGGCCAGCGGCGTCCACGCCGCCCGCGGGATCACCGACCACTCGCCGGACAGGCTGGGCACCCGCTGGCACAGCACCTCGGTGCGGAAGACCGGCACCGGGTCCGTGGCCAGCGCCGAGGCGACCGCCTCCTCGGTGATCGTGTAGCCCAAGCTGGGGTTCGCCTGCGCCCACGCCCGCCGGTCCTGCAACCGGCAGTCCGCCAGGTGCTTGCTCTCTGGCCGGCCGCACGTGCACTTCACATCGTCCGGCGCCGACCACTCGAACAGGCCCAGCGACGGGCCGAGGCCCGGATCCAGCGCCGCCGCCCGCGCCTGTGCCTGCAGCTCGTTGAGCACGATCGAACGGTCATCGCCCGCGTTGGAGAACGCCCAGATCTGCGCGTTCGGCCGCGCCATCGTGGTCTTCGACACCGCCGCCCATGCCGCCCAGGTCTGATGCTCGCGCAGCTCGTCGAGATTCGCATCGTCGCCCGACAGCCCGCGCCCGCCCTTGCGGGACGCCGCCGCGATCTTCCAGCGGGAGCCGTTGGCCAGCCGCAACGCCTTCTTGCCGTTCGTGCGGTCCACATGCGCGATCTCGGCGGCCAGATCCGGCGTGGACTCGGCGATCTCGACGGCCGCCTCCCACGCCTCTTCGGCGATGTCGAGATTCTGCGCCGTCCCGATCACCAGCGGCACCCCGAGCACCGCCATCTTCCACAGGTTCTTACCACCGACCAGCGTCGTCTTGCCGTTCTGCCGGGCCCCCATGACCAGCAGCGTGCGGAACCGAAAACGGCCACCGGGGCGCAGCTCCAGGGCGTGGATCAGCAGCCAGCGCTGCCACGGGATCAACCGGACCCGCAGCACGTCCTCGTTGAACGCCACCGCCGAGTACCCCAGCGACGTCGCCGGCGTCAACGCGCATCCGCACCCGCACGGCCCCGCAGGGCCGCTCACCAGCGGCGGAGTCCACAACCTAGGAGTCGTGCTGCCCAGCAGCGTCGGCACGGAGCTGCGCAAGACGCCCTCCGATCGGCTTGTCCGCCTTCATCGCCGCCCGCGCGGCCGGAGTCCCGCCCAGATCCCGCAACACGCCCTGCAACTGCGGTCCCAGCCAGCCGACCGTCTTGGTCACCTCGCACATCGCCTCCAGCTTCTGCAGGCGACGCAGCGCGGCCATGTCACCGGCGAACTCCCGGCGCAGCTCGGCGAGTTCCTCCGCCCGCTCGACCGCCTTCTCGATCTCCTCCGCCTGGCGCACAGCGAGCGCCTTCAGCGCGCCATCGGACGGCCTCAACCAGTCCATCCCCTCCAGGGCCGCCCGCACCGCATCCCGGAGATCGGGCGGGCGCTCCCGCCGCCGTCCCGCAGGAACGGCGGCCAGTTTCCGGCCACGGGGCGGCATGCCCTACCCCCTGGCGCGACCCCGGCACCCGGGGGCGCGGGGGGAGAAAAAGGGCGACCGCGGGGTCTTCCGCCTCGTCTTGATCACTTAAAAACCTCTCTGACCTGCGACGTTTCTTGGTCACCATGCGCGGGACTGGGGCTCTGCGGTTTGCAGTGACCGGCCATGGCTGCTGTTGCAGCCGTAGTGGGCGCCCCGGGCGCGCTCGGGGTCGAGCAGCGACCCGCCACGGGACAGCGGGTCGAGGTGGTCGAGGCTCCATGACCGTGGGTGCCGGGGTGGGTAGTCGGGGCTGATGGGCTGACCGCAGCGGCAGCAGGTCCAGCCGTAGGGCTGCGCCTGTACATGGGCGCGTAGCACACGGTAGGCCCGGCCGCTTCGGCCGCGCTTGGCCATCGTGCTGTCGCCTCCGGTCCGTGGTGGTGAGGCCCCCGCCGGGCGGGGGCAGGGCGGGGACCTCACGGCTGTGCGCCATCCAGGGAGGGGTGGTGGGTGGCGGGGTGGGAATGCGAAAGGCCCGCACTCTGGCGGGCCTCGTCCTGCGCCACGTGTGGCGAGGGTAGTGAGCTACAGCATGTCACTGCGTTGATTGGCTGGGCAAGCACCATGCCAAGCGCCACCGAACTGTGACCGCTCGCGCGCCGGGGATGGGGCGATGAGTCCACGGGGACGGTTCAAGGGAGGCCTAGGTGGACAGCACGGTATGGGTGGCGATCCTGACCGGCGCAACGGCGGTGCTCGCCGGTTGGGTGACCAGCTTGGGGAATGCGCGTGCCGCGCGAATCCAGGCCGAGGCGTCCGCGTACGCGCAGCACCACGAGCGGCTACGCGAGTCCCGCCGTGCGGCGTACCTGGAGTTCATCGGGCAGGCGCACATCGTGGGCGAGCACTACTTCCGGCTCGGGGACGTGTACATGCAGGTGAAGGACCCGGCCGTGCAGGAGGCCCGGATCCAGGACCTGCGCAAGACGCTGCGGGACGCGTTCGATCCGTTGGCCAGGTGCGCGCGGGTGGTGCAGCTCGAAGGGCCGGCCGCTGTCGCCGAGTTGGCCGGGGCCGTTCAGCAGGCGGCGGCGGACTGCAATAGCGCGTTGTGGGAGATCGCGCAGGGCAACGCTGCAGCGCGGGAGCGGTTCGACGGGGCCAACCGCCGGTATCGCTCCGAGGTGGAGCGGTTCATCTATCGAGCGCGTGAGGCGATGGGCACGCCGTGACAGCAGGTTCCTTGGGTGCGGTGCGGTCCATCAGGTCGCGGACGTCGCCGACCCTGTACAGCGCCCGGCCGCGGGCATCGACGCCGTGCGGGGCGAGCCGGCCGCGAGCACGCCAGGTGTAGATCAGCGCCGGGTCAATGGGACGCACCAGCGAGGTGAGGGCGCGGGCGATGTCTCCGGCGGGCAGTCGCATGTCCTCGACGCTGGCGAGCATCCAGTCCCGCCGGGTGGTGACGTCGTAGCGGATCCTGCCGCCGTGCGGGTCGAGGCAGCGCGGGCATGCCACCTGTGCGGCTCCCAGGCGGGCGTACAGGGGCGTGGCGCAGGCGTCGCACAGTCCGGCGTAGAGCAGCGGCGGGGGCCGGTCTATGGCCCGTCTGCAAGCGTGTACGGCCCGAGCGACATCGGAGGCGATGCGTGCTGCATCAGGTGCCGCCTGTATGGCCCTGAGATGGCGCAGGAGCCAGCGAGAGACGGAGGGCAGGGTGTCTGCCCTGGGCCCGTGTGCCAGGCCCGCAGCGTGGCATGTGGCGTGGCGGCAGTCGGTGGCGCAGATCGGCCCGATGATCGGCGGCATGCCCTGCTGGAGGACCATGCCCCACGAGGTGAGAACCACGACCAGGTCGTGCTCGGCGGCGCGGGCACGCTCGTCCCACTGCAACGGCGTCTCGCCGGATCCCGCGCCGGTGCCGGTGCGCGCCTGCCTGGTAGCCGTGGTCTCCAGCTCGCGTGCGAGTGCGGGCACGTCCCCGAGGTTCCGGGCGAGCTGTGCGGCGCAGGCGGTGCAGATACGCAGGTGGCCGGGCATGACGCGGTCACAGCGCGGGATGGGGCAGGGGATCTGCGGCATGGGTCTTCCTCACTTCACGCGAACGCGGTGCAGGTGGATCACAGGTCCTCCATGCCGGGCAGAGCGGGCTGAGGCGCGCGGCGTAGGCGGCGGGAGAACGGGATGACGGCCCGGCTGTCGTCGTCGAGGTAGCGCACCAGCACGTTGCGCGGCCCTCGGCCGCCGGGAGCCCACTTCACGAGGACGACGCACTGGCGTGGCGGGGTGTACTGGCCGGCGAGGCGGTCGCCGGGGTCGAGGTAGGTCCGGCCGATCACGTCGTCTCCTTGTGGTCGTCGGGGTCGTGCGGGAGGCCCTCGACGCACTCCGCGCAGGTGATGGCGGCGGCGATGACGTCGCGGATGTGGACGGGCGGCGGCCCGCCGAGCGGGGTGTCGGAGTCGAGCGCGGCCAGAGCGGCGGCGGTCCGGGGGCGGCTGAGAGGCACGGGGGTTCCTCCTCTGGCGGGGTTTGGAATCGGCTGGCGGGGTTTGGTTCGGGGTTTGGCGGGCCCTGTTTTCGGCTAAACCCCGCCACTGTCGTGCCTGGTCAGGTGGTGTTTTCGGGTGCTGGCGGGGTTTGGCGGGGTTTTTGCGGTGATCTCGCACGCACATGTGCGCGCACGCGCGGGCGCGCATACGCGTGGACCACACGAGAAACCCCGCCAAACCCCGCTTGATCTTCAAAAGGGGTGTTGACCTGCGGGAATGGTGGCGGGGTTTGGCTGAGAATCGCGATTTCCAAACCCCGCCCAAACCCCGCCAGCGAAATTAAACCCCGCCCAACGATCTTCATTTCGCGCTCTCCGTATCCACATGAGGACTCTGCGTGCTTTCGTGCGGGAGGACCTTGTACGCCCAGACCTTCGACTTGGAGTCCCAGACCCCCACGAGCACCAGCCCGGCGAAGATGCGATCCCTGCGCGCGCTGAGGAACCGCCCGAGCCCTTTGGCCGTGAACGGGATCGACTTCCCGTCTTTGATCACGCTCGGGAACGTGCCGTCCCACGGATCGACCCACGTGCCGTGCACGTTGTCCATCCGGGCGCTGTCCACCAGCTCGGTGGACCGCTTCGGCTCAGCACCGAACTTCTCATGCCACTTGAGCAGGAACGCGGCCGTGCTGGTCTCTTCCTCATCGGCGGCCTCCAGTTCGTCCCGGTTGGCCAGGAACCCCTCCACGCCGTGGAAGGCGGTCAGCCCGCCCATGACCTGCGCCCAGGCGGAGAAGTTCCGCAGCTTCACCACGGCCCGCGGCGCCCCGGCGGCGATCCAGGCCCGAGCCAGCACCAGCAGCGCGCGCAGCAGCCGAATCCGGTTGGCGGGCGCCTTCAGCCACTCCCACATGTCGTCGATGACGAACCCGGTCCGTTCCTCGGGCCGCTCGGTGCGCGGATCCAGCCGGGTGAGGACGCTGCGGGAGGCCATGTCACCGCCGACAGTGAGGTTGTTCCCGGTGGCCAGCCACAACCGGTCGTTGACGGCGGTGGCCATGCTGGAGGCGCCGAGCAGCCGCGCGCTCCACTCGGTGGAGGTAAGCAGCGCGGCGAGGACGCCATGGCTGATGGTGTCGAACGAATCGACGTTGTCGAAGCAGATGACCGGCTCGACGGTGTCCTTCAGCAGGGAGGTGATGGTCTTGGACATCTCCTCTTCGCGGCGGACCCAGGCGGTCATGCGCAGGCCGTACGCGGCGCGCATGATCTCGGTCAGGAGGGTCTTGCCGGAGCCGCGGGTGGTGGCGGAGATGAGTCCGAACGGCGGGAGCCCGCCCATGTACAGGCGCAGCAGCGGTGTCATGAGTAGGGCCAGGTAGTTGGCGCGGGAGGCGTCGCTGTCCCATGGGAAGTCGCCCAGGACCTCGCCGAACAGGAAGTCTCGGGCCGCGCCGGTGGCGTCGGGTGTCGGCTGGTCGGGGATGGCGCCTACGGTCAGGGTGGGCCGGTGGAACAGGCGGGTGGCGGGGTCGTAGCCGGGGCAGGTGAGGGTGGTTCCGTCAGGGCGGATGATGGGCACGGCGGTGACGCCGGCGAGCGGTTGCAGCCCTGGCCAGTCGGTGCGGGACAGCACCGCGCTGGAGGTGGCGACGGTGGGCAGCCCGGGCACTTCTCGGGGCACCGGCTTCCCCTCCACCTTGATGATGCGGACGCGGTAGGGCTGGGCGTGCCGGGAGAGCTGTTCGCGCAGCATGGCTGCATCGAGGGCGTGGATGAGGAGTTGCGGCCCGGTGCCGTGGTCGACTTCGGCCACGTGGGTTACCTGGCCGCTGCGGACGTAGGTGTCGGGGATGATGCGGTCGTTGATGGCGGTGGTGATCGCGCGGACGGCCTCGTCTTCGTGGGTGAGGTCGATGCGGCGTGGCCAGGCCACTTCGGTGACGGCGGCGGCGCTCACGCGGCTCCTTCCCGGCGCTGCGTGCCGTACCGGCCCGGGTGGTCGCCGCCGTACCCCTGGGCGCGCAGCCGTCGCCCTGCGGCGCTGAGCGCGGCCGGGGTGACCTGCCCTTCGGTGAGTGCGGTGTAGGCCGCGAACTTGTTGTAGGGGCGTTCGGCGTCGAAGACGGTGGAGGTCGAGAAGACGTAGAGCCGGTCGGCGGCGTTGCGGCCGGTGGTGGCGGAGATCCCAGGGCCGTCTTTGCCGGGGCGGCGCCAGTAGGTGGTGCCGCCGCGGGTGGCGAGTTTCGTCCACCCGTACGGGATCAGGATGTCGTCCCAGGTGGCCCGCTGGTTGTAGTCGTCGCCGGGCCGCAGTCCGACGCTCGCAACGGGGCTCCGGGGAGGCGGGGCCACGGGCGGCGGCGCGGGCATCTGGTCGAGCGCGCCCGCCAGGTGGTGGAGCGCGTCCCGCTCGGCCGGGGTGATGGTGGGGATGCTGTCGACGCCGCCGGAGTCGAGGGTCCACGCGCCGCCCGTGGGGTGGGTGCGCCCGGCGGAGGGGGCGATGACGACGAATCCGCCTTCGCCGCGGGTTTCGATGAGCACCTGGGGGAGCTGGTCGCCGCTGGTGATCTGGTCGAGGACGTGCTGGCGTCTGGCCTTCTGCCGGGCGTCTCTGGTGGTGTCGATGGTGGCCTGTTGCCTGGCGATCCAGGCGGCGAGTTCCGCAGTGGTGGCCGGGCGGCGGGCGAGTTTGGTGTTGCCTGCGACCGGTCCGGCGACTCGGTAGAGGAGGTGGGCGCCGCCGGAGGGGGTGGTCTCGCGGTATCCGGCGGCGACGCGTGCCCACAGGTCGCCGAGTCCGGAGGCGTCGGCGATGTCGCCGAGTTCGCGGACGAGCCCTTCGGCGATGGCGCGGCCTTCGAACTCCAGCATTTCCAGGTTGCCGCTGACGCGCCCGCAGACGATGCCGAGGCCGTCGTAGCGGCGGCCGGTGAACCACGCGTCGAGCTGTGCCGTGGTGGGCCGGTGGTGCTGGTAGCGGGTCCAGGTGCCGCCGCCTGGCCAGGGCTGTTTGGTGCCGTTGGTGGCGGCGGGGATGACGCAGAGCCCGGCGGCGTGGGCGTGCCGCGCGGCGCGGTGCAGGTGCGGATGGTTCACGGCGGCTCCTGTTAGAACAGCACGTCCGGGTCTTGGTCGGTGAGTGGTTCCTCGACGACGGGCCCGGCGCGGGCTGCCTTCGTGCGGTGTTTGGGCGCGCATTCGGTGCAGGTGAGGGCGGCGTAGCAGGTGCGGCCGGGGACGCGTCCGGTGATGCGCCGGGTGGCGGGGCGGGGGCAGGTGGAGCACCTGCTCACCCAGCTCATGCGGCGCGCTCGATCGGCTCGCCGGTGATGGCCTCGGCCAGGGCGGAGATGATGAGTTCGGCCACGGGCGGGGTGACGGCGTTGCCGTATTGCCGGACGCGTTCGCGCTTGTTGCCGAGCACGACGTACTCGCGGCCGAACGCCATCGCCCGTCCGATCTCATGGGGTTCGAGCATCCTGAACAGCACGTCCTCGACGGGCGGGATCCCGGAGACGAGGGCGTAGCGGTCGCGCGTGGACAGTGTGCCGACCGGGTCGGAGACCGGGCGTGCCGTGCCGGTTCCGTAGTAGGGCACGAGCAGCGATTCCCAGGTGACGAGTGACAGGTGTCCGGCGGTGGTGAGCGCGCGGACCGGCTCGTCGAACGGAGTGCACAGATGGCCCGCGTCGCCGCGCGGGGTGTTGTTGCGCATCACGAACCCGGGCGGGACGACGAGACCGTGGTGGTTGCCGGAGGCGGTCACCGTCGCGAGGGCCTCGCTGACCGGCCGGGCGTCGGACGAGCCGCCGCGCAGCTCGGCGACGAACGGCAGCCACGCCAGGCCGGTCTCGTTGCGGGCGGTCTGGGTGCGCAGCGGCTCGGTTGCTGGGGAGGCTTCCTTTCCTTCGCGGCCCTCGACGGGCACGAGCAACGGCGGGACGGCGAGCCCGTGGTTTCCGCCATCGGCGACGACCGTGGCCAGCGGTTCGGTGTCGGCGCGCAGACTGCGGTTGCGACCGGAGCGCAGCGGCACCAGGAAGGGGGGCATGGCGAGGCCGTGGTGTCCGCCTGACGTCGCGATGGTGGCAAGCGGCTCGGTGACGGGGCGAACGTTGCTGCCGCCACGAGGTTCGGTGATGAACGGTGGGATCGCGACGCCGTCGTTCTCCCTGGTGGTCCGCGTCGGCATGGGCTCGGTGACGGGGGTGGCGTCGTCCCGCCAGGTGCCGCCCGCGGGAACCATGAGCGGCCGGGCGTACCGCTTCAGCCCCGCTTCGATGCGGCCGATCGTCTTCGGCGCGAGCGGCCGGTCCCGGTCGCCGATGCGCTGTCCCGGCAACGTCCAGTCGATCGCCGCCGCGGCGGGCAGCACGCCCGGCTCCACCACAGCGTTGCGGCAGGTCGTCCGAGGGCAGCGGTAGACGTACTGCATGCGGTAGCGGCCCATGTCGGCCCCGGGCCTCTTGAACACCTGGATCGCGGTGATGACCTGGTCGCAGGCCGGGCACCACGCCTGCGGGCGCAGCCACCTGTCCCAGTCGGGATCGCGGCCGAGCGAGCGGTGCCAGTAGGCGACGTAGAGCCGGTCTCGGGACTGCGGCGCGGCCGGGGTGCGGGTGCCGTGGGCGTGCATCGAGTTGATCGCGATCGTCCGGGTGCGGTACCCCAAGGCGCGGATCTCGCCGAGCCAGCGGTCCCACTGGTCCCAGGCGCGGACATCGACGACGTTCTCGACGACCCCGGCCAGCACCAGCCCGCCACGCTCCTGCGCGCCGCGCAGGTACAGCGGGACCTCTTCCATGAGGGCGCGGGAGCGCTCGACCTCTTCGGGGACGGCGTTCTCGCCGAACAGGTCCGGCTGCATGGTGGCGTGGAAGTCGCGTCGCCGGCCGTTGGCCCGGCTCCACTGCGGGCATTCGGGGGATGCCCAGAAGATGTCGGTGACCGGCCATCGCTCGACGGGTGCCTCGCGGATGTCGCCGCGCCAGTGGTCGACGGCGGGGAAGTTCGCGGCGTGGCTCTGGATCGCCCGTTCCCAGTGGTTGGCGGCGCGGGTGACGGTGACGCCAGGCACGGCGTGGGCGCCCTGGCTGGAGCCTCCAGCGCCGCAGAACCAATCCATGAGGGTGAGGGTCACGCGGTCCACCTCCGTACGGGGATGCCCGCGCGGTGGGCGCGGCGGGCGCAGTCGGACGCCCCGGGTGAGGCGTCGCGGATGAAGGCCAGGCACACATCGGCGCCTGCGGTGACCATGGCGGCGTTGCGGCGGATCCCGGCGGCCCGGCCGTGTCGCTGCCAGTCGGCCGGGTGCCGCTCGACGGCGAGGCCGAGGCGGGCGGCTGCACGGTCGGCCAGTGCGTCGGCACCGCGTGGGCACGCGCCGTGGACGATGATCAGCCGGTCGGGGGAGTGTTCGGTGGTGAGCGCCGCCAGGGCGTCGCGGATCGTGCTTGCGTCGGTCCAGGTGCGGGAGCCGGTGATGAGGATGCGCACGGCCGGGGGCGCGGTGCGTAGTGCGGTGCATGCGGTGCAGCGGCACATGGGCGAGCAGTAGGCGCGCTGGCCGGGCTCCGGCTCGCCCGCGATGGCCGCGGGGGTGTGTGCGGCGCAGCGGGGGCCTTGGATGTAGAGGCGGGCGGGGTGGGCTCCGCAGGTGCCGCAGGGCGCGGCGGGTGGCCGTGGCGGCGGCTGCAGCGCCATGGGCTCTGCCTGGGGTGCGGGCGCGTCAGCGGCAGGGTTGGCGGTACGGGCGGGGCAGCCGCATCCGGGGTCGGCGCAGGCACCGAGGGCGTTGACCCACACCGGGTCGTAGATAGGCCAGCCGGATCGGCGCCGGTCGGGGCCAGCGACGTGGACGGCGTTCGGGTGTGCGCAGCGGGCGCACGGCTGGGCCAGTTCGTCGAGGCTCGCCCGGGGTGCCCGGCCGCGGGTGGCGGCCGGGCGGTGCGTGGGCGTGGTGGTCATGACGCCGGTGTCTCGTTGAGGCCGAACAGGGTGTCGGTCGCCACCTGCTCCGTGGCGAAGGTGACGTTCTTCACGGCCTGCCGGTAGTAACTCGGTTTCAGCTCGGCACCGATGCCGTACCGCCCCGCGCGAACCGCGGAGTACACCTCAGACCCGACGCCCATGAACGGGGTCAGGACCCGCTCGCCCGGGTTGGACCACAGAACCAAGCACCGGTCGATGACGTCGAGCTGCAGGGGGTGGACGTGCTTCTCGTCTTCCTCGTCGCGTGCTTCCCGGTAGGGCAGGACCCGGTCCAGGCGTACGTCGTCCCAGAACGCGGACGCGTACTGTCGCCAGATCCAGTGGCTGTAACGGTTCTCGGTCTGCTTGCCCTCCCAGCCGCGATACCGCAGGAGCTCGGCGGGGGGCTGCCGTTCCCCGGCGTACTCGGTGAGCCCGACAGGGTGGCTGATCGGAACCGCGGTATCGCCGTGGCGTCGGAAGACGAGCAGGTAGTCGGCGGAGGCGACGCCGCACCGGGAGGAGTCATCGACGATGGTGCGGTGCGCGAGCGACTTCATCAGGGTGCGGTTTCGGACGGTGAGCGGCTCCTTCCACACCGAGTACCGACCGGCGTACCCGAACCCCTGCTGCTCGTGGAGGCGGATGATGTCCCCGGGGAAGTCGAGCAGCGCATCGCCTCGGCCGCTGTTGGACTTGGGGATGTCCATGCAGTGGACGGCGGTGATACGCCCCGGCATGGTGAGGCGGGCGATCTCGGCGACGACGTACCCGTAGTGCTCCAGGAACTCGGGGTAGGAGCGGCTGTTGGACAGGTCGCGCTCGCTGGAGGAGTACTGGTACAGCCCAGCGAACGGCGGACTATAGATCGACAAGTGGATCGACCCGTCCGGGTAGGCGGGCATGACATCCATGCAGTCACCCAGGTAGAGGGCGTACCGGTCGCTGATCGTCTGCTCTAGGACGCCCATGCGGGGACCTCCACAGGGTGCGGGTAGGTGGTGCCGGGGCGGACGGTGAGGCCGTCGCGCATGTGCGCCACGAGCGCGTCGAACATGGCGTCGGCCTGGGCGGCTTTGCGTTTGAGGTTCGCCAGCGCCCTGGCACCGCCCTCGGTGGTGACGATGTCCACGGTCACGGGCCGGGCCTGGCCGTACCGCCAGCAGCGGCGAACGGCCTGGTAGTACTGCTCGTAGGAGTGAGTGGGGAAGAACGTCATGCGGCTGCAGTGCTGCCAGTTCAGTCCCCAGCCGGCGATCGTCGGTTTGGTGACGAGGACCCGGATGTCGCCGCGCGAGAACGCCGTGAGGGCTTCCTCCTTGGCGTCCACGTGGTCAGAACCGCTGATCTGCACGGCACCGTCGATGAGCCGGGTGAGGGTGTCGCCTTCGTCGTTGAGCTGGCACCAGGCGATGCCATGCCCGGGGCCGTCGAGCAGGGCGGCGGCGGCCTCGCAGCGTTCGGCGATGGTGCGGCGTGCTTCTTGCCGTTCCTCGCGGAGCCGTACGGCCGGCACGTCGAACAGGACGTCGTCTGCCGGGGTGCGGGCCGAGATGACGTGCTCGCGCTGCACGAGGTCGGGCAGGACGAACCCGTCGTCGTCGAATCCGTAGTCGGACGGTCGGCGCAGGGCCCGAGCCCAGGAGGCCACCCACCGCCAGAACGGCTGCTCGGCGTGCCCCTTGAACCTCCACTTGGCGGCTTGCCCCAGGTAGCCACGGCCGGTGGCGGCGTTCTTCTGCTGGTTGACGAAGAACCGGCCGAGCATGTCCATGTAGCCCAGCTCGCCGAGCGCCTCGGAACTGGTGCCGAGCTCGATGTAGTCGTTCGGCGCCGCAGTGGCGGTGGCCAGCAGCCGGTACGGCATCTTGCGCAGGAAGTCGGTGACCAGGGCCCGGCGGGCACCGTCGAACGCCTTGATCGAGGATGATTCGTCGCAGACGACGCCGCGGTAGGCGTCGCGGTCGAACTTCTCCAGCCGGTCGTAGTTGGTGATGGTGATGGGTGCGGTGACACGGCCATCGCGGGAAACAGCGGCGTCGATGCCGAACTTCACCGCTTCGGTCTCGGTCTGGTAGGCGACCGCAAGAGGCGTGACGACCAGCACCGGGCGCCCGGTGTGCCGGTGGACGGTGTCGGCCCACACGAGCTGCATGGGGGTCTTCCCGAGCCCGCAGTCGGCGAACAGCGCCGCCCGGCCCCGGGTGAGAGCCCAGGTGACGAGGTCGTTCTGGAACGGGAACAGGAAGTCCGGCAGGAGGTCGGGGCGGAATCCATGCTCGCCGCCGAGTTGGGCGCGGCGAGCGAGGAAGGCGGCGTAGGTCATGACAGGCGGACCGCCTGCAGCAGATACCGGAACGTGTCGTTGTCGGCGCCGAGGAACAGCACGGCCTTGCCGGGCCCGGTCATGCCGATGCGGACCCGGTCGGCGGTGATGCCACCGAGGCCGTCGAGGAGGAACCCCGGCTGGAAGGCGACTTCGATGGGGGCGCCGCCGAGGTCGGCGGGAAGCGTTTCGGTGCCGCGTCCGCTGTCGCCGCCACCGGCGAGGACCTGCACCTGCCCGGCGGTGAACGCGAGCCGTACGGCGGTGCCCCGGTCGGCGACGAGCGCCACCCTGCGGACCGCTGTGGTGAGCGGAGCGAGGTCGCATTCGCCCCAGGTGGTCATCTGTTCGGGGTTCAGGCGCGGCTCGTAGTCGATGTATTCGGGGTCGAGGAGCCGCACTGTGGTGGTGCGCCCGGCGTGGGTGATGGCGGCGAGTCCGCCGTCGTCGGCGATGCCGAGTTCGACGGGGCCGTGGCCGAGGGTCTTGGCGAGGTCGGACAGGATGGCGGCGGGGATGAGATGCCCGATGTCGCCAGCGGGCTGCCATGGGAGGGTGTCGGCGGCGATGCGGTACCGGTCGGTGGCGGCGAGGTGCAGGTCTTGGCCTGTGGCGTCAAGTCGGATGCCGGTCAGCGCCGGGATGGTGGGGTCCTTGGATGCGGCGGGTGCGACGTGAGTGACCGCGCGCCGCAGGTCCTCAGCCTGCATGGTGCCGACCGTCGCGGGGGCGTCGGGCAGCGTCGGGTAGTCGTCCACGGGCAGGGTGGGCAGGGTGAACTCGACGCCGCCGCAGGTGATGGACAGGTCGGTCCCGGACAGCCCTGTCTCGACGGGGTGCCCGGCGGGCAGCGATTTGACGACTTCGGCGAAGATCCGACCGGGCACCAAGACCGTGCCGGGCTCGGCGACGACGGCGGGCAGGGTGGCGCGGGCGCTGACGTCGTAGTCGAACGCGGACAGGGTGGCCTCACCCTCGTTGGCGGTGATGAGGATGCCGGTCAGGACGGGGGTGGTGGGCCGGGCGGGGATGTGCCGGGCGGTCCAGGTGACGGCGTCGGCGAGGGTCTTGGCGTCGAAGGTGGCTTTCATGCCGCCTCGTCTCCTTCCTCGTCCAGGCCGTACACGTCGGCGTGGATGTCGGGCGCGTGTCGCAGCAGGCACTCGGGGCAGGTACCGGGCGCGCGGGGGTCGAGCCAGCCCGCGCCCTCGGCCGGCTCGGAGACGACGGCCAGCAGGTCCTCGCAGTCGGCGTAGATGTGACCGGTGATCTCGGCGGTGGCGACGCTGATCCGGCCGGGGTACCAGGGGCGGATCCATCCACTGATGGCCATCACGCGGCCCTCCTTCTGGTGGTCTTCTTGCGGGCGGGGATGGTGGGGATGAAGCCGAGCGCCTCCAGCACCTCGGCTGCCTGCTCGGGGGCGAGGTCGAGGCGGGCGCAGATGCGGACTGTCTGCCGGTAGGCGGCGGCGATCTGGGCGTTCGCGGGCGGGTGGACGGCGCCGATGGCGCGGCTGCGCTGGGCCGTGCTCGGGAACCGGCGCGCGTTGTCGTTCTCGATCTCGATGGACTGCAGGGTGCGCAGCGGGTCGGGGTCGCGGCGCAGCGCGGTGCGGGCGGTCGTCATGCGGCCACCGCCTCGGGCCAGGCCACCCGCTCCAGGGCGGCGTGGTGGCGGGCGGGCACGATGGCGGCGGGGTGGCCGAGGTGGTCCAGGCCCATGGCCATGAGGACGACGGCGTCGGCGGCGTTCTCATCCCCGCCGGTCTGCCACGTCGGCCAGCGGCGGGCGACGGCGTCCACCACGTGCGTCTTGGGGGCGTTGTGGCGGCCGGTGGCGTAGGTGGATCGCAGGTTCGGCAGGACCTCGACCAGCGTGTGGCCCTCGCCGAGCAGGATGTGGACGACGCGCCACCACAGCCCGGCGCGTTCGTGGGCGCCACCGCCGGAGCGGGAGTAGGCCGGGGCCTCGATGACGATGAGGTCGCTCACGCCGCCGATGAGATGGGTGATCTCGCGGGCAAGCGCGACCAGGGCGGCGTCACGCTGGGCCAGCGGCAGGGTGGTGATGTCGGCGCGGCCGACGACCTCGCACCAGCCGCGGCTGCTGGCGATGCCGCTGCCGGTCAGTGAGAGGTCCAGCCCGATGACGCGCGGGTTCATCGTGCGAACACCTCGCCGCCCTGCTCCGCGGCGACTTCGCACGGCCAGCCGCAGGTGACGCCGTCTTCCCAGCAGACGGCGCACACCCACGCGGGCGGGGTGCAGTCGCCGAGCCAGTGCGGGGTGTGGAACCGGGCGGGGAGCTTGCGCCGCTCCTCCAGCGTGTCCGGCAGGTCCTCATAGTGCGGGTGGTCGGGGGCCTCCAGGAGGATCGCCTTGACCGGCTCGGAGTAGGCGCGGCGGTGGAGGCGCGCGATCTCCTTCACCTGTCGAGTGACGACGTATCTGACGTAGCCGCCCTCCTTGTGCTCGGCGGGCTCGACGAGGATCACGTGGCCCGCGGCCAGGGAGTCGCGGATGGCCCAGTTCAGGTGACCCACGCAGACGTCAGCCGGGACGAAGCAGTGGTTGAGCCAGGACAGGCGGGCCACGGCGCGGGTGGGTCGCGGGTGGTCCTCGTTTTGGCAGTAGATCTCGGTCATGGCTGGCTCCATGCGGGTGGGGTGGGTGAGGTCTGCGGGCTGGGTGTCGGCACCGCGCGGGGGCCGGGGTCGGAGCCTGGGGGCGTTTGGCCGAGGGCGACCGCGCAGCCGACCATGACGAGCAGGCAGAGGGTGCAGGTGGCGGCGGAGAACCAGCGGCGGCCCCTCGCGGCGATCACTGCGAGGGCTGCGGCGAGCCCGCCCGCGCCGAGCACGGCGGCCAAGACGATCAGCCACCCGCTCATGACTTGCCCGCCTTGGGTGCGCGGTGGCGGGGACCGGCCGGGACCGAGGTGGCGGGGGCATCGCTCAGCAGGGAGCACATCAGGGTGCCGTGCTCGCGGGTCGGGTCGGACGCGTTGCGGCAGGCGCAGAGCGCGGTGAGGTGAACTCGGTTGCCGTTGCTTAGCGGGTCCGGGATCGCGCCCGGGTCCGGCTGTGGTCCGTTGGCGGTGGCGTAGGTGAGCAGGTGCCTCCAGCCGTTGACGTCGCGCTGGGCCTCGCCGAGCCGGTCCTCCGACGCCTTGAGCTGCGCGCGCAGGTGCTCGATGTGCGCGGTGGTGAGCGTCATGACGCCTCCCCCTGCGGGGGCGCCTGCTCGCCGATGACGTCCGACGCGGTGACACGCGGCGCCGGGAACACCTCGTCCGCGCTCAGTTCACCGTTGCGGATGCTGCGGTAGGTGATCTCCAGGCGGGAGACGTCACGGGGCGTCCACTCGCCGCGCGGGATGCCGAGCTTGCGTTCGATGCGGTCGGCCGTTACGCCGAGCGCATCGAACGCGGCGATGGCCTCGGTGACTCGCGCGGGCAGGACCCGCCCGTCGCCGGCCTCCAGGGTGGCACGGCAGATCGCCTGCGCTTCCTCGGAGAACCACGGCGGCAGCGTCGCGAAGATGGCTTCCCGGACGCGACGGGCGCCGTTGTTGGTGTTGTTCTCGTACACGCCGCGCATGTCGGTGATGGGCTTGGCGCCGCGGCGGGTGTCCCGCTTATGCGGGACGATGAACGTGCTGGAGACGCGGGTGTTCTTCTCGACGTCCCAGGCGAACGCCTGCATCTCCGACTGGCCGTGGTCGTCGTCGCGGGACAGTTCGTGGATGCCGTGCTGGATGTTTCCCCAGATCCGGGCCAGCTCGCGCGCCAGGTAGATCGTAGGGCCGGTGACGATCTTGTCATCGCGGGGGAAGTCGTAGAACGCCTTCTCCGCGAGGGCGAGCCGCTCGCAGGAGCGGCGCATCTCGGCGAGCGCGGCGTCGGTGTCGCGGGGGTTTTGCTGGGCCACCAGGATGGCGGCGTGGACTTCGGCGACGGCCCTGCTCTGCTCGATGGCGGTGGCCTGGCCGACTCGCCGCGGGGCGGGGAGTTGCGGCATGGCCCGATCGACGGTGTTGCCGGTCATGAAGCCTCCAGGAGGAATCGGTTTTCCAGCCACGCGGGCAGGCGGATGAGTTCGATGTCGTCGCTGTAGCCGGGCCACCGGCCGGTGGCGGTGCACTCGGCGTAGATCTCGATGGCCTGCCGGTTCAGGGCGCGTCCGATCCGCAGGGCGGTGGCGTCGATCTCGGCCACGGTCACCAGGTAGGGCGGTTCCTTTTCCTGGCAGATCAGGACGAACGCGGGGGCCGGGTCGAGGCCGAGGGCGGTGATGCCGTCGAGGTACCACGCCCCTTGGCAGTGGTAGCCGTAGGTGTGCACGGCACGCTGGATGGCGTCGGGATCGGCGGAGCGGCAGGTCTTGTAGTCGCCGACGATGAACCGGCCGCCCCCCGGGTGGCGCAGCCAGTCGAGCATCGCCCGACGCCAGACCCCGGTGACCAGGTCTCGCCAGATGAGCGTCTGCTCGGGGTCACCACGGTCGGGGTCGAGCAGCGCGGCGGCGATGCGGTGGCTGCGCAGCGCGGCGGCCATGGCGCGGACCTGGTCGTAGTCGGCGGGCCGCAGCGGGATGTCCCCTGCGGCGCGGACGGCGGCGACCTGCTGCTTGACCTTCCTGCTGCGCCATTCGGCGGCGTCGATGCGCACCAGCTCGGGGCCGGTGCCGAGGACGAGCCGGTGCGCGGCGGTGCCGAGGTCCCACGCGGGTTTGGGGAGCGTGCCGTGGTCGGCTTCCCACCGGTAGCGGGCGGGGCAGCCGGGCGGGAGGATCCGCCGGGCGCCGGTAGAGCTGAGGCTGCCGCCCGGCACGGGATCGGCGTGGTAGGTCTCGGCGGGGATGTCGTAGACGCCCGGGACGGTCGCGGGTGTGGTGGCGGTCATGCTGTCGCCGCCGGGTACTGATCCCAGGTCCGGCCGTCCAACAGGCGGCCGGCGGCCTTCTTACCGACGCGGCGGACCGTGATGTCCCGGCCGCGGCTCATCGGCGCAGCGACTGGCTTGCCGTTGACCAGGGGCCGGTGGGTGCCGTCGGTCGCCAAGAAGCCTGCGGGTGCCGTGTCGCGGTGCAGCCACAGCGACTCGGGGACCCAATCGCCCCACTGCTTGAAGTGGAAGGCGACGCCCGCTTGCTGGCACTGGTCACGGAGCCCGCGCGCCCAGTCCGGGTGCATCGGCCGTGCGCCGGGTCCGGACTCGCCACCCGTGACTATCCACGAGAGCGACGGTCTCCCCTGACGATCCTGGAGATCGTCTGCTCCCGCACGCCATAGTCCGCAGCGAGAACACGTAACAGCACCCCGTCCGCGCGGCGCGAGCAGATCTCTCGAACCTGCTCGGTCGTCAGCTTCGCCATCGCGTTGCGCGACCCGAACTGGTCGAGCCTCCCCCTTCGCAGGACTTGCCGTGCGTGCCGCGCCTGCTCCTCGGGAGTTGCGAGTTCCAGATTGCTGGGCCGGTTGTCCGTCTTTGTGCCGTTCTTGTGGTTCACCGTGAGCCCAACCGGAATCGGGCCGTTCAGGTGAAGCCACACCAACCGGTGCGCCATGGCGTTCACCCGCACGCTGGCGAACATCACCCGAACTTGGAGGTACGTCCCGGTCGGATGCTCCGCCCTGCGAGGCGAGCACGGAATCACTCGCGTTGGTCCGCCCCAGCGGTCGCCCCGACGCGCCGCTACCCGCCAGATCCTCCCTTGAGAGTCGATCGTCAGTTCTCCGGCCTCGACCGCCCGGTATACCTCGTTCTCCCGATATAAGGGGGCAACCACAGATTTCGTCCTTTCTTAGCCAACGGGACAGGTCCACCGGCCCCAACAGCGGCTCAGCTGAGATCCACCGGACGGCGGCAGGCGTCTCCAGCAGTGCCGGGATACGGACGTCCGCCCACTGCTGGGTCTCTACGCTCACGCCCAACCACAGATTCGACAGCACGGCGTTGGGCCAACGGGTGAACCACGCTCGCATCCGCGCGTGCCGCTTCGTGAGCACCTGGTAGGTGTGCTGCGGAGTCGCAGCCATGACCTCCCACACCTGGGCGATGTACTTGTCCGGCACGGCGTCGTGGAACAGGTCGCTCATGGAGTTGACGAAGATCCGGCGCGGCTTGCGCCACTTGAGCGGCTGGTCGAGCCGCTCCGGGTGCAGCGTCACCTCGAAGCCGTACGGGAACGCCCTGCTCCCGGCGAAGCGGCGGGCGATCGTCTCGGCGTAGCAGTTGTCACACCCGGCCGAGACCTTCGTGCAGCCGGTGACCGGCGACCACGTGGAGTCAGTCCATTCGATGCTGGAGTTCGCGACGGCCATCAGACAGCCCGCCCGTCGTTGGTGGGCTGCGGGGCGCGGAGCTTGGCGGCGGCCTCGGTGGCGGCCTGGGCGAGGCGGTCCATCGCGGCGGCGTCGGCCTCGCGGTCGCCAGCCGCGCCGCCGAGTTCGAAGTAGCCCTTGTTGCTGGGGGCCAGCTCCAGGACCACGATGCCGGGGAGGCGGTCGGCGCTGGTCACGTTGATGTGCTCGGCGCGGGGGTTGCGGATGACGATGGTGGCGGTGACGGTGGTGCGCGTAGGGTCGGTCATGGATCTTCGCTCCCAGAGGTTGAGGTGAGCGGGGGTTTGGGCGGGCGCCCGGCCGGGCCGTGGTCGGGGCCCGCGCTGGCCGTCAGTGCGAGATTTCGAGGCCGCGCACGGCTGCGGCGAGGACGCGTTCCATGAGGTCCTCCAGGCCGAGCGTGCGGAGAAGGTCGACCTTGGTGACTCGGTAGGTGTGGCCGAGGGGCAGCACCTGGCACGGGAAGTCGCCTGAGCGGACGAGTTCGTGGGCCTTGGTTCGGCCGACTCCGAGGGCGCGTCCGGCGGTGACGATGTCTACGGCCAGGGGCAGGGCGACCAGCTCTTGCTCGGTCATGCCGATGGGGCCGGCCTTCACGGTTGCTCGTCCCGCAGGTCGATCACGAACAGCTCGTCGAAGGTCATGCCAGTCGTCTTGAGGAGTGCGCGGGCGAGCTTTTCACCGGGAGCGGCCTTGCCTCGCGTGGCTCGGCTCCAGGTGGCGGGGTGGATCCCGACGCGCTCGGCGACCTCGCCATCGGTCGCGCATCCGAACGTCGCCTTGAGGCGCTCGGCGACCCCTTCGCGGAGTCGTGTGGTCGGTGCCATGAGCTCTCCCTGGTCTCGGAGGGTTGCCGTGCCGGAACCGTACCTCGCCCTTGCCGCCTGCGCAAGACACTTACGTAAGTTGTAAGGCGCAAGAACTTGATGACCGGATGCGGTCAATACAGCCAGTCAGGCGGCGGTTTGTGAGGTGACCTCGCACCTTGCGAGCGCCGCAACATTGACCGATCTTGCGCTTGCGTCTATCGTCTTGCGCATGGTCAGGAGTCAAGGCACGCCAGAGCCCGCGCTGCAGCTCGGCGCCCTGCTCGATCATGTCCTCGACAAGTCGGGGCTCACCCAGGCGGCGCTCGCCGCCGTGGTGGGTGTGAGCGAGGCGCAAATCTCACGCTGGAAGAGCGGGCGCAGCCAGCCCAAGTTCTCCAGCCTCGTCACCCTCGGCACCGCTCTGCGGGACCGCTTTCCCGTCCTGGGTGTAGGGCCAGAGGAACTGGTCGCCGCGGCAGGTTACGAAACCACAACACCCAAATCCCAACCGCCATTGCAGGCTGCGCCGAGTGGCAGCGAGGAGAATGATGCCGAATTCGATTTGGCAACGTTCGTTCCGACAACGCCCGTAGAAAAAGCACTCTTTGCGATCTATCAGGCGAACGAGCAGCGGATGGAAACGCTCATCGCCGACCAGCAGCGACAGTTCCGCGAACTGTCCAGCAAGCTGGACCGGCTCGCCGGACGTCAGCCCGAAGACGATGACGACGCGAACGGCGGCATGTCGGCGGGCAAGTCTGCCTGAAAAAGGCGGGTAGGGCCGCCTACCAGACGCAAATTATGTCACAAGCCGGTCACATCGCCGTAGAACATATGGACTATACCCGTCGTTTGGCGTCGGCTATTAGCCAGGCGAGGACGGGGCAACTCACCCACGTGGGGTGGAGGCGATGTGACCAGCAATACCGATCCAAGTTCCAGTCCTCAGCCGGACGCGCTCGACGCCCTCGTGGACCGCGCAGTCTTCTTAGCCAACAAGTTCGCCGGCGGCCAGGCCCGGCCGGGGGTGGCCGCCGCTGTGGGGCGGCGGGCTGCGGAGGCGGGCCGCGTGGAGCGCGCCGCGCGCACGTGGCCGCCTGGCACGGTGATCCGCGGCGGCGGTCGGCGCTCGGCGGGCAGGCGGGCGGGAAGGCAGGATGAGGGCCTGACGCGTCTGCGGGAGGTGCGGTGACCGGCAACGGGTTCAAGCGCTGCAAGTGTCGTACAGGGGACGGTCGGGAGTTGGGCGCGAGGTGCCCGAAGTTGCGCCGCGCGAACGGCTCGTGGAATCCGACCCATGGGAGCTGGTACGGCAAGGCCGAGGTGCCGGCCGGACCGGACGGCAAGCGTATCTATCTGAGGGCCGGAGGTTTCGCCAGCGCTGCCGAGCTGGACGCCTTCTACGAGAGAGCCGGGCGGCTCCTCGACATCCCGGACGCGGGCACGGAAGGGCATGAGGCGCGGATGGAGATCCTCGCCATGATTCGGGCTGCGCATCGCAGGGAGCTGCCGATGCCGGACTATGAGGAACTGCATCGGAAGTTTCGGGCTGGCCAGCCGCTGCAGGCCATGACGTTCGGTGACTACTGGGCGACGTGGCGGGCTCGCAGGGGCAGGCTCCAGGACATCCGGGAAAGCACGCTGATCAGTTACACCTCGCACTATGAGACCCATATCCGCGAGGTGCTGGAGAAGGTGCGGTTGGACCGGCTGTTCGTGCCGACTATTGAGGCGGTGTTTACCAGGATCGACGAGAAGAACGCTGCCCTGCTCGCGGCGCGGGCGTCGGAAGATCCCGGGATCCGGGCGGCGACCAGAGGCAAGCGGATCACCGGTCCAGTGACGAAGCAGCGCATTCGGGCGACCATCCGAACCGTCCTGGCCGCAGCCGAGCGGGAGCATCTCGTCGAGTTCAACGCCGCCGCGCTGGTCAAGCTGGACAGTGGGCAGAGGGCTAAAGGTGTGGTCTGGACGCGCCCGCGAGTGGAGGCGTTCGCGGCGGCGTTCAGGGAACGCCTGGAGGCTGAGCGGACGGCATCGGTACGCCCGGCGAAGCCGCTGGAGAAGTTCAGGGTCTGGCTGGCGACGACGCGTCCATCTCGTGTCATGGTGTGGACGCCGGTCCAGCTCGGCACGTTCCTGGACGCGATCGCAACCGAGCGGCTTTATGCCCTGTACCACCTCGTCGCTTTCCGAGGATTGCGCCGCGGCGAGGCATGTGGCGCGCGCTGGGTGGACGCCGACCTTGACGAGGGGCTTCTCACAACGGCGCGGCAGCTCACCACCGTGGGAAAGGTGGTGAAGGAGGGCGCTCCCAAGACGGAACTCTCGGATGCTGCGGTCGCGCTCGACTCCGTGACGGTGTCCGTGCTGCGAGCGTATCGGGCGCAGCAGCTTGAGGAGCGGCTGGCCTGGGGTGAGGCGTGGACGGACACCGGCCGGATCTTCACTCGTGAGGACGGGCGGGAGTTGTCCCCGGACTGGGTCAGCGAGCATTTCGAGCGGCTGGCGTTCGCGGCTGGGCTACCGCCGATCCGCCTTCATGATCTCCGGCATGGCGCGGCCACGCTGAGCCTCGCGGCGGGCAACGATATGAAGACCACGAGCGCGATGCTGCGGCACTCGTCGGTACGGATCACGTCGGACATCTACACGAACGTACTTCCGGAGGTGGCCCGCGCTGCGGCGGAGGCGAGCGTGAGCTTGGTGCCGCGGGCGGTGCCGGTAGGGGAAGGGTCCGAAACTGCCGGTCTCCCTTCGGTCTCCCATCTCCCGCAAGGGCGACCCACGGATTCCGACGGGGATACGAAGCCGCAGGCTGTGGGCCTGAACGTGGGTAGGGCGGGTGGGACTTGAACCCACGACCCACGGATTATGAGTCCGCTGCTCTGACCAGCTGAGCTACCGCCCCGCAGACGTGCAGTCTCTCACATATACCGCGTGATGCCAGTACAGATCACCGGTTACGGGGAGGGGGAAGTCTAGCGAAATCTGGTGAATCGGCGGTAGGGGAAGAGGGGGAGATCCGCGCCATTACGGCGCGGATCTCCCTCCCGTCCGCTACCTGCCGCCGGCCCGCAGGCTCGCCGACGAGTTCGGCGTGCGGGTGGCCGTGGACAACAACGCCCGGCTGGCCGCGCTGGCCGAGGCCACCTTGGGCGTCGGCAGGCCGATGCGCGACATGGTGTACGTGCGCTGGTCGGTCGGCGTCGGCGGCGAGATGGGGCACGTGTCGCTCGACGCCGAGGGCCCGCCGTGCCACTGCGGATCGCGCGGCTGCCTGGAGGGGCGTATCGGTTGCGGGCGGCTGCTCGCCGAGTGCGCCATCAGGGGCGTCGAGCTGCGGGCCTGAGCCGCGCGCCGGCGCGGGTTTCGGCGGGGGAGCGGGGTGGCAGGCTCTGGCGGGTGGAAGAGTCGTGGGATGTGGTGGTGGTCGGGGGCGGGCCCGCGGGCGCGGCGGCGGCGCTGGGGGCGCTGCGGGTGCGGCCGCAGGCCCGGGTGCTGCTGCTGGACCGGGCCGCCTTTCCCCGGGACAAGGCGTGCGGTGACGGCATCGCCGCGCACTGCCGGGACGAGTTCGCGCTGCTCGGCGTGCCCGGCCTGATCGACGACTACCGTCCGTCCGGGCGGCTCTCGATGATCTCGCCGGGCGGCGCGCACGTCTGCGCGGCGGTCGCGCGTCCCAACCACGTGGTGCCGCGGATGGTCTTCGACGCGCGGCTCGTGCGGGCGGCGGGGGAGCGCGGGGCCGAGGTGCGCCGCCACCGTGTCCGCGCGCTCGCCGTAAGGGGCGACCACGTGCTCGTGGACGGCACGATCCCGGCCCGCGTGGTCGTCGCCGCCGACGGGGCCAACTCGACCGTGCGCCGCCTGATCGGCGTACCCGCGCCGCCCGCCGGGCAGACGGCGATCGCGGTGCGCGGCTACGCCGACGTCCCGCCGTCCGATGACGTGCAGTTCATCGCCATGACCAGGGACGGCTGGCCCGCTTATGCCTGGTCGTTCCCCATCGGCGACGGCACCGCCAACGTCGGCTTCGGCATGCTGCGCACCCGCCTCGCGGCCACCGGACGGCCCGGCCGCGAGGTCCTGCACGGCGGGCTCGCCGCCCTCCTGCCGCACCTGCCCGCGCGCGACCTGCGCGCCCACCACCTGCCGCTGTCGCCCGGCAGGCCGGTCCCCGGCGTGGGCCGGGTGCTGCTCGCGGGCGACGCGGCGGGCCTGATCAACCCGCTGACCGGGGAGGGCATCTACTACGCGCTGGTGTCCGGCAGGCTGGCCGGGCAGGCCGCCGCCGGGCGGCCGGGCGCGCCCCTGCCCGCCTACCGCGGCGCCCTGCGCGAGGCGCTCGGGCGTCACCTGCGCACCACGGACGTGCTGGCCCGCGCCGCCCGGCGGCCGGGCTTCGTGGACGCCGCGATCGAGTCCGCCGCGCGCAGCCGGTCGATGTTCGACCTGCTGGTGGAGGTCGGCCTCGGCGCGGGCACGGTGCCGCCCGCGATGGCGCTGCGCGTGATGCGCAGGTGGCTGCTGAACGGGGCCGCCGGCTACTGACCCGACCTGGACAATCACCCCGTTTCGCCGCATAGCGCGATTTAGCCGTAAGTAGCGGGGCTGTGTAGTACAACGTGGGTACGTTCCAAGTCGGCGGGACCTGGGGGCAGTCCCAGAGTTGAGGGGTCGTCATGGGCTACACACTGCTGCGCGGCGAATTCGTGATCCGCTATCCAGACCTTCCTCGCCAGGGTCCCGAACCCGACGGCGACACCGTGAAGTTCCGCCCCGACTCGCCCACCCTGGTCGAGGGCCTGTCGCGGCCCTCCGGCACGCCCCCGGGCATCAACGCGCGGGGCATCTCGGTCCGCCTGGAGGCGATCGACGCGCTGGAGACGCACTTCGGCGAGACCCACCAGGAACTCGCCGGGGCCAACGCCGCCCGCGACGAACTGCTCCGCCTGCTCGGCTTCACCAACGTCGTCTACTTCCCCGACCTGCCCAACAAGGTGCAGTCCGCCGACCAGGACACGGTCCGCGGCCACGTGCTGTCCAACGGCATCGACGCCAACGGACGCCTCATCGCGTTCGCCTTCGCGGGCGAGCACCCCGGCCCCGACGGCTCGGTGATCTTCCTCGACGAGGCGCTCACCGACACCTCCGCCAACGCCGCGCTGCTCGCCGCCGGGCTCGCCTACCCCGCGTTCTACGCCACGCTGCCCGCCGTCCTGCGCGACCACCTCGCCGCCGTGTCACGCGCGGCGCGGGCCGCCGCCGCGCCGACCGGCCTGTGGCCGCGATCCGTCGCCGACCCCGACGGCGCGGCGACGGTCGCCGACCTCGACGCGTTGCAGGCGCTGGTCGTCTGGCCCAAGCTGTTCCGGCGGATCGTCCCCTACCTCGCGGCCGGGAACACCGGCTTCGACGGGTTCGACGCCTGGCTGCGCGCCGACCCGGTGCACCGCGACGACGAGCTGTTCCTGCTCGACCGGCTGGAGCGCGGGAACATCCACGACGTGGTCCGCGCCTCCGGGCAGCGGATCCAGCTCACCGTCTGGCCCGAGGACTTCGTCATCAGCCCCGACCCGGCCCTGCCGGGCACCCCCACGACGCCCAAGCCCGCCGCCGTCGGCGACCTGCTGATCGTCGCCGCGCTGCCCGACCCCCTGGGCGCCGACCGGGGCCACGAGACGGTCACCCTGCTGAACACCACCGCGCGGGAGATCACCCTCACCGGATGGAACCTCGCCGACACCGGCGGCGGACGCCAGGGACTCGGCGGCGTGGTCGCCGGGGGAGCGGTCACGCAGATCACCCTGGGCTCCGCGGTCCAGCTCGGCAACACGGGCGACGCGCTCACCCTCACCGATCCCTCCGGCGCCCTGGTCGACCAGGTCTCCTACAAGCAGGACCAGGTCAAGGCCGGCCGGACGATCTGCTTCGGCCGCTGAGGCCCCCGTACGGGCGTGTCAGCGCAGCAGGGACCGGGCCGTCGGGGACAGCCGCAGCACCTCCGGCGGCCCGGTCAGGCGGGCGCTCAGCTCCGTCTCCACCACCTCGTGCCACTCGGCCGGGAGACGGTCATCGGGCCACGCGGTGAACCACACGAAGACGTGCGTGTCCGTCCGCACCGGCAGGCGCGGGAACGTGTTGGGCGCGCTCTCGGTCTCGAACCAGGCCAGCGGGGCCGCCCCGGCGGCGGCCAGCGCGGGCCGCACCCGATCCTCGAAGGCCCGTACGAACCCGGCGTCCACCGGACGGTCGCGGTGGCAGATCGCCGCCGCCATCCGCCTCCCCGGCACGCCCGCGTCCCCCACCGCCGCGCGGGCGGCGGCCAGCGGCAGGCTCCCGCCCACCGGGCGCAGCAGCAGCGCGTCGGAGGAGTCCACCATGGTGGCGCCGGCCGCCGGGCCGTGGACCCGCCATGTGGGGCCGTTCACGTAGAAGGCGGTCAGCGACTCGGTACGCCGGGCCATGTCCGGGAAGGCCCGCATCCAGACGAACCGGTCGGGGTCGTCCTCGTCGCGGAACTGCCCGAGGATCCGCATGCCGGTCTCCTCCTGGGTCTCCACCAGCTCCCGGTCGAACAGGTCGATCATCGTCTCGCGGGCGCCCGGGTGCAGGGTGTACCGCCGCAGCTCGACCACCGGCCACGGCACGTCACGGGCGGCGCTGTGCGCACTGGAATCAGTTGAAGCGGTCATGAGTGCTCCATAACGGACAGGGGATTCGTTCGCGGTCCACCATGTCAGCCGCCCCGAGACCTACACGAGTGGCAGAAAGGCCGATATACGCACGCTTTCTGCCACCGGCGGCCCTAGAGTGCGGAGCATGGCCGCACGCCCCCTCGCACACACCGTCGCCCTCGCCGTGATCGACGACATGCCGCTGTTCGAGCTGGGCATCGCCTGCGAGGTGTTCGGCCCGCCCCGGCCGGACCTGGCCGACCCGTGGTACGACCTGCGGATCTGCGCCGCCACTCCGGCCCGCTCCGAGTTCGGGTTCCAGGTGCGCACGGTCGCCGGGCTGGACGCCGTCGCGGAGGCGGCCACGGTGATCGTGCCCGCGCTGCCGTACGCGTGCGTCATGGACGGGCGGCCGGTGCCCGCCGAACTGGTGGAGGCTCTGAGCGCGGCGGCGCGGGCGGGGGCGCGCATGGTCTCGCTGTGCACCGGCGCGTTCGCGCTCGCCGCCGCCGGCCTGCTGGACGGCAGGCGCGCCGCCACCCACTGGATGTACGCCGACCTGCTGCGACGGCGGCACCCCCGGGTCCAGGTGGACGACTCGGTGCTCTACGTGGACGAGGGCGACGTGCTGACCAGCGCCGGCCGTACGGCGGGCCTGGACCTGTGCCTGCACGTGGTGCGCACCGACCTCGGCGCGCACGTCGCCAACCAGCTCGCGCGCCGCATGGTCGCCCCCGCCCACCGGCCGGGCGGCCAGGCCCAGTACGTCGAGGTGGCCGTGCCGAAGACCGACGGCGACGCGCTCGGCCCGCTGCTGGACTGGATCACCGAACGCCTCGACCGCCCGCTGACCGTCGCCGCGCTGGCGCGAAGGGCCGGGATGAGCCCACGGACCTTCGCCCGGCGCTTCCTGGCCGCCACCGGGACGACCCCGCTGCGCTGGCTGCTCGCCCGGAGAGTGATCCGGGCGCGTGACCTGCTGGAGGCCACCGACCTGCCGATCGACCAGGTGGCCGAGCGCAGCGGGCTGGGGTCGCCGGCCAACCTGCGGCGGCACTTCGCCGAGCGGCTAGGCGTCGCGCCCGGCGACTATCGCCGCGCGTTCCGGGCGCGGACACGGGCGGCCTCAGCCGACCGGATAGGTGATCCCCTGCGGGGAATCAGCGGACATCTCGATGAATCCCGCTGAATCACGCTCCAGCAGGAGGTCCGGATCCTGGCGGATGATCCGCCCGCGTAACCCTTCGAGTTCGGGACCGGGACCTGCCCCGGTCGCGTCCGCCAGCCGCGCCCGGTAGGCCGAGAAGGCGGCGAGCGCGTCCTCGCGCAGCCCCGCCCGGTGGTAGGCGAGCATCAGCAGCCCGGTGATCTGCTCGTCCGGCGCCTCGGCGTCGGCCAGCTCGCCCAGTTCGGGGATGAGCTGCTCGTGCAGGCCGAGCCGCAGCTCCGCGCCCAGGCACGAGATCAGCGTGGCCCGGTGCTCGGCGAGCAGGCTGCGCCGCTCTGCCGCCGCCCAGCGGCCGGTCAGGCCCGTCAGCGGGTCGCCCACCGGCGCGCGGCCGGAGTCCCACTCCCGCGCCCGAGGGGGCAGCCACTCGCGCAGCGCCGCCCGCAGCGCCCGCACGGCCCGCTCGTCGTCGCGGTGCAGCAGCGACCGCCCCTCCCGAGCCTGGTCGCGGAACCGGTGCACGTCCACCTCGTCACGCCCGGCCAGGACCCGGTAGAGCCCGCCCTTGCCTTCGGGTAGCAGGAAGGTCCCGGAACCGGTCTTGCCCAGGTGGCGGCGCAGGTCGCTCGCGTAGTGGTGGATGACCTTGCGCGCGCTCTTGATCGGCTCGTCGTCCCAGAGACTGCCGATCAACTCGTCGATGGAGACCGGCCGGGCCTCGGCGAGGAGCAGGACGGCCAGCAGCAGTCGTTGCTTTCGATCACCGAGATGTACCCATACCCCCTCCCGATGAGCATCGACTTCACTCAACAATCGAAACCGCATCGCCCGCTCCTTCTCGATCTACAGGCCACCGCCCGGCGCGATATTCGATCCTCATTTCCAGAGCGGGCGACACAAGGACCCCCGCATTAGATCCCACAAGGGAAGGGGAAAACCGATGGGTACCGCACAGGAAAAGCGGCGACAGGGCGCCGTATGGTTCAAGGCCACCGCCAGTGACAACGGTGGCGGGTGTGTCGAGGTCTCGATGCGCGACGAGGGGGTTTCGGTGCGCGACTCGAAGGACCCGGGAGGGCCGGTGCTCCACTTCAGCGGCCAGGAATGGGCGGCTTTCATCGCATGCGTCCACGCCGGGGAGTTCGACGGGACGAGGTGATCCGCACTTGAGATCAGCGGGGGACCACGCCTGCCACCTGCCCACCCGCGCTGCGGGGTGGGTGGCGGGCGGACTTTCCTGCCTGGTCACGGCGGTCAAGACGAGGCACCGCGAATCTCGGCGCGCAGGGCCGCGAGGAACTCCGCGGCCTCCTCGTCGAAGATCGCCGTTCCGCTCAGCAGCGACCACTGGCGGTCGTAGATGGCGACGTCCTCGGCGTCGTTCGCGTTCAGCCGTACGTGGGTCGTCTCGACCTCCACGAAGGTGTCCTCGGCGCTCTCGTCGCCGATGTAGACGGTGAACCCGTGCGCGGGGCAGACCACAGCTTCCCGGTTGTGCGGTATCAGTCCGATGGAGATGTTCTCCAGGGTGCTCAATGAGCCCAGCCGGTCCAATTGTGCGAGCAACAGTTTGACCGGTCCCGGCCGGCACCTGAGCGCGGCCTCGGTGATGAGGAATTCGAAACGCCGGCTTTCCTCATAAAGCGCGAGCTGGCGTTGCAGGCGCGCCGCGACGGCCATGGCGAGGTCGCTCTCGGAGTACGGCGGGTCGAATAGCGAAAAGACCCGCCTGGCGTACTCCGCGGTCTGCAGGAGACCCGGAACCAGGGTGGGCTGGAACACGCGCACGATCTGCGCCTGATCCTCCTGGTCCCGGATGTCGTCCTGCAGGTGTGCCTGCCGCTGCAGTGCCGTCCGCCAGGTGTGCACCTCGGTGAACGCCGACTCGGTAAGGTCGCCCAGCCACTCGCGGGTCTGGGTGGACGCCGCCACGGCCTGCGCCCACGCGGTCACCTCGGGCATCGACGGAATGACGGTGCCCGACTCGATCCGCGACACCTTGGACTGGCTGATGCCGATCCGGTGCGCCAGGTCGCGTCCGGAGATCCCGGCGAGGTCGCGGAGCCGCCGCAGCTCGGTGGCGAGTCGCTGACGCTTGGTCAGATGGACCGCGCCGTCGCCACCGCTTCCGTCTTTCACCGAGCCCCCCGTGGCGTTGCCCCAATCAAGCATCATTGGATTACCTGATTTAGCGTGATTCCAAATGATGTAGCACTCAATCAGGTTGAGTCGATGATGTCAAACCAGTAGCAGACCGGACATCTCCTTCGCTTCGCCCTGTCAGCCGGGCGTGCTGGCGCCCAGACGGGCCATCCCCGATGCATGATGATTCAGAATGATTCAGAAGCCCGATCTCGGTGGCGTCATGTCCCTCCGTGATGACGGTGTGCCGATTCGGCCGCGCCAGGGGCGGCCGGGGCTGATTCATGAACATGCCTGACCGGCGCGGAGAAATTCGGCGCCATCGCGGGCCGCTTTGAGGTCACACTTGCGCATCGAGGGGCAGACGTGAGGTCGCGTCACATTTACCTTTGCGGCATGCCTTGGTCGAGGAGACTCGCGTCCGCCGCCGTTGCCACCCTCACAGCCGCCGTCCTCCTCCTGTCCGCCTCCACCGCACTGGCCCACGAAGAACGCCCGGTCGCCTTCCCCGACGGCTCGGGGAGCGTCCCCGTGTTCCGCACGCAGGGCCCGGAGTTATTGGTCTGCAAGACCGACAGGGCGGACTTCGAGCGCCGCGTGGCGGTCTTCCCCGCCGATCTCAAGGCGCGCAACCTGGAGCTCTTCGAACGCTGCGCGGCCAAGGGATACCGCCACCTCCAGGAGGCGGTGGACCAGGTCCGCGGACCCGGGTCGATCATCCGGATCCTGCCGGGCACCTACCTGGAGGAGCCGAGCCTGGCCGAGCCCGCCGAGGCGTGCAGGAGGCTCCAGGCGCGCTGGTCCGACCTGGGCTACCAGATCCTCTCCTTCGAACAGCAGCGGCAGTGCCCGCACAACCAGAACCTGGTCGCCATCATGGGCGTGCGCGACCTGCAGATCGAGGGCACCGGGGCCGCCCCACAGGATGTGATCATCGACGCGCGGTACCGCAAGCTCAACGCCATCAGGGCGGACACGAGCGACGGCGTCTACTTCCGCAACTTCACCGCGCAGCGGACCACGTTCAACTCGCTGTACGTGCTGGCCACCGACGGGTTCGTGATCGACCGGGTGCTCACCCGGTGGAACGACGAGTACGGCTTCCTCACCTTCGCCTCCGACCACGGCCTCTACAAGGACTGCGAGTCGTACGGCAACGGCGACTCCGGCATCTACCCCGGCAGCGCCTCCGACCTCAACGACGACCGCGGCCACGACGTGCGGCGCTACGCGATCGAGATCACCGGCTGCAAGAGCCACCACAACATGACCGGCTACTCGGGGACGGCGGGCGACTCCGTCTGGGCGCACGACAACGAGTTCTACGAGAACATGTCCGGCGTCGCGATGGACAGCCTCTTCCCCGGCCACCCGGGCCTGCCGCAGAACCACGCCAAGTTCGAGCGCAACGACATCCGCGACAACAACGCCGACTACGTCAAGTACATCCGCGACGGCACCTGCGCCAAGCCGCCCGCCGAGCGCGGCTACGAGCAGGGCGTCGTGTGCCCGCAGATCGGCACCGCGCCGGGCACCGGCATCCTGACCGCCGGGGGCAACTACAACGTCTTCTCCGGCAACTGGATCCACGGCCACGAGCGGGCCGCCTTCCAGTTGTTCGGCGCCCCGGCGTTCTTGCGCGGCGAGGAGGACCTCGCCAAGATGTTCGACACCTCGCACCACAACGCGTACATCGGCAACCGGCTCGGTGTGAGCCCTTCGGGGGAGCGCCGGCCGAACGAGGCCGATCTGTGGTGGGACGGGCAGGGCACGGCCAACTGCTGGCAGGCCGACGCCGTCACGACCAGCCCGGCCACGGTGCCGGTCTGCGGGAGCCGTCCGGGCGAACTGGCCGGGCCCGCGACCGGGCGCGTGCTCGGCGAGCCGGTCAAGCTGGCCAAGCTGATGGTCTGCGCGGAGTACAACGCGCGGGAGGCGCGGGTGCCCGCCGGGTGCGACTGGTTCGGGGCCACGGGGCTCGGCCGGGTGGACGTGCAGGTGACCCTCGGGCTGTCGGTGTTCCTCGGGCTGGTGACCGGGTTGCTGTGGTGGCGCCGGCTGCGCGGGTCGGTCCTCGGGACGCTCGGCGCGGTCGCCGTGCTCGCCGGGCTGGCGCTGGACGTGCCCGCCGTGGCGTACGACCACACCGTGCTGCCCGCCGTGGCGCTGGTGCTGACCGGTGCCGGGTGGGTGGCCGCGGGGCTGGCGCTGCGGCGGTCGCGGGCGGCCTTCGGCTGGACGACGGTGGCCGTCGGGGCGCTGGCCCTGGTGGACGCCTTCGACAAGGCGGTGCTGATGTTGCCGCTGCTGCCGCTCGGTCCCGGCTGGATCCGCGGGCTGGTGTCGGTGGTGTGGGTGCTGTGGGCGGTCGTCGTGCTGGCCCACCGGGAACCTACAAGGACGGCGGAGGCCCCGGCGTGATCTGCCTGGGCGGAACGCGGACGGTCGCCATGGCGCTGCTGGCCGTCGCGCTGACGGCGGCCTGCGGGCCGATCTCCGAGGGGCACCACCCGCCGGGGTCGTCGCACGCGACGGCGTCCGGACCGGCCGGGGAGGAGCTGCCGCTGGCGAACATCGCCGTGCGGGACGGCCGGGTCGCGCCGCCGCCCGGCCGCCTTGAGGTGAAGGTGGGGGAGCGGGTGAGCCTGTCGGTGACCTCCGACCGGGCCGACGAGGTCCATGTGCACGGGTTCGACGTGGGAGGGAAGCTCGTCCCCGGGAAGCCGCTGACCGTCACGTTCGTCGCGGACCGCACGGGCGTGTTCGAGGTGGAGACCCATGAGTCGGGGCTCCTGCTGACCCAGCTCGCGGTGCGGTGATCGGTGGAGGTTCTCGCGCACGGCATCGGCACGCGGATCGACCTGCCGATTCCGGTCTTCTACGCCTTCGCCGCCGCGCTGGCCGCGCTGTTCGTGTCGTTCCTCGGCCTGGCCGTGCTGTGGCGGGAACCGAGGTTCCGGGGCGCGGCGGCCGGGCGGCCGGTGCCGTTCCTGGAGCGGGCGGCGGACTCGCGCGCGGTTCGCGGGGTGCTGCGGGCGGGCGGCCTGGCGGCGGCGGCCATGATCACGTGGTTTCTGGTCGCCGGGCCCGCCGACCCGGCGCGCAATCCGGCGCCCTGGCTGGTCTACATCGTGTTCTGGGTCGGGCTGGCGCCGGTCTCGCTGGTCTTCGGGCCGGTATGGCGGCTGGTCAACCCGTTGCGCACGGTCGTGCCGCTGGTGCGGGCGATGTGGCGGCGTCCGCCCCGGCCGCTGCCGGAGCGCCTCGGCCTGCTGCCCGCGACGGCCGGGCTGCTGGCGTTCACCTGGATGGAGCTGGTCTGGCCGGAGCCCGCCGCGACGTCCACCCTGATGGTCTTCGGCGCGGTCTACACCGTGGCGCACCTGGCCGGGGTCGCGGTGTACGGCACGGCCTGGCTGGACCGGGCCGACGCCTTCGAGGTCTACTCCGCGCTGGCGGGCGCGCTCTCGCCGCTGGGCCGCCGGTCGGACGGACGCCTGGTGCTGCGCGGGCCGTTCAGCGGACTTTCCGCGCTGCCGGGTGAACGTGGCCTGGTGGCGACGGTGTGCGTGCTGCTCGGTGGCACCGCTTATGACGGGCTGTCGAGCGCCCCGGCGTGGGCGGATCTGCTGCAGAGTGGATCACTCGGGCCAACCCTAACAGGAACGCTGGGCCTGCTCGGCACGATCGGCGTCGTGGCCGGGTTGTACCTGGTGTGCGCGGGACGGACCACGGAGTTCGCGCACTCGCTGGTCCCGGTCGCGGTGGGCTACCTGGTCGCGCACTACTTCTCGCTCCTGGTGATCGACGGACAGCGGGCGGTCATCCTGGCCCTGGGCGTCGACGCGAAACCCGACGACACTGTGGTGACCCCCGCCACGATCGCCACGGTGCAGGTGATCGCGATCATCGTAGGGCATGTGTTGGGAGTGATTGCCGCGCACGATCGAGCCCTACGTCTGTTTTCGGCTGGTCAGGCGGTTTCGCGGCAGATTCCGTTGTTCCTACTCATGGTCGGCTATACCCTCGGCGGTCTGGCCCTTCTCCTGGTGACCTAGATGTAGCCCAGAGGGTTGACCGATGGACGGAAGGTAGTGGATAACAGTAAACCGGGAGGGGGCCCCGTAATCCAGATCTGTTCTGACCATATCGGAGCCGCCGATGGCGAGTGTCGCCGCTTCCGTTCTCGTCGGCCGTGACGCGGAACTCACCGCGCTCATGGACGTCATCACCTTGCCGCCGGCCGTGGCGCTGCTGGAAGGCGAGGCGGGGATCGGTAAGACGCGTCTCGTTCACGCGGCCATCGGGGGCCTTCCCGCCGAGGAGCGCACCGTGCTGCTCGGACACTGCCACCAGATCCGGGAGCCGTTCCCTTACGGTCCTGTATTCGACGCGTTGAGACACGTGTCGGGATTGTCAGATCGTGCGCTTAACCCGGTAATCGGGGCATTGCGTGAGTATTTGCCGGAATTGTCCGGAGAACTGCCGCCGTCGCTGCAACCGCTCGACGACGCCAGGGCCGAGCGGCACCGCCTGTTCCGGGCGGTGCACGCGCTGCTGGCGGCGATCGCGCCGGCCGTCCTGGTGATCGAGGACCTGCACTGGGCCGACGACGGCACCCGGGACCTGCTGCGTTTCCTGACCGACGAACCTCCCGACGGCCTGGCGATGATCGTCACCTACCGGCGGGAGGACCTTCCGGTGCCCGGCCTGCCGTTCGGGCGCGCCTACCGGCGTCCCCCCGGCACCCGCAGCGGGGTCATCGCGCTGCGCCCGCTGGGCGCCGACGACGTCGGCAAGCTCGCCGGGGCACTGCTCGGCCGATCCGATCTGAACACCGGCTTCGTGCACAAACTGCAGGAGCGCACGGCGGGCATCCCGTTCGTGATCGAGGAGGTCCTGCGGTCGTTGCAGGACGGCGAGGGCGCCCCGTTCGCCGCCGACGCCGGGCCCGACGCCCTGGACGGCATGGCGGTGCCCCTGCTGCTTCGCGAGGCGATCGCCGAACGGCTGGCCGGCCTGTCCCCGCCCGCGCTCAGCGCGGTGCGTGCGGCGGCGGTGCTGCGCGTCCCCGCGGGCGAGGCGCTGATCGCCGCCGTCGGCGGCGTCACCTCCGGCACCGGGCTGCGCGAGGCGCTGAAGGCGGGCGTGCTGCACGAGTACCGCGAAGGCCGGTACGGCTTCCGCCACACCCTCGCCCAGCAGGCCGTCTACGACTCGACCCCCGGCCCCGACCGGCGGCTGCGGCACGAGCGGGCGATGGCCGCGCTCGCCCCCCTGGATCCGCCGCCCCTGGTCCAGCTCGCCTTCCACGCCCGCCGCGCGGGCGAGTTCGAGGCGTGGCAGCGGTACGGCACGGCCGCCGCCGCCCACGCCGCCTCCGTCGGCGACATGCCGATCGCCGTCGAGGTGCTGGAGGGCATGCTCGCCGACCCGGAGCTGCCCTCCTCCGCGCGGGGCTCGCTGGTCCTGCGGCTCAGCCGGGTCGCCGCCGTCGGGCTCTCGCACCGCAGGGTGGTCCGGCTGCTCCGCCACCTGCTGGTCGACGAGACCCTGTCCCGCCAGGTGCGCGGCGAGGCGCGGATCAACCTGGGCGTGCTGCTCAGCAACCAGGGCGGCGCGGTCGCGGAGGGACGCAAGGAGATCCAGGCGGCCCTCGTCGATCTGGACCACCGTCCCGCGATCGCGGCGCGCGGCCTGGCCCTGCTGGCCATGCCGTCCTGGGGCGAGGAGTCGCTGACCGTGCACTCCGAGTGGATGGAGCGCGCCGAGAAGCTGGTGGCCACCGCGGGCGACCCGGAGCAGGCCGCGGCCGTCCACGGCAACAAGGTGGCCTTCGCCATGCTGGTGGGGGCGCCCGAGGCGTTCGACCTGGTCGCGACCCTGCCGGGCGGCGATCCCTCGGCGGCGGTGCGCCGCCAGACCGCCCGCGCCTATTCCAACCTGTACGACGCGGCCATCGCGCTCGGGCACTACACCGAGGCGCGGCGGTTCGCCGGGGAGGGCAGGCGCATCGCGGAGGAGTCCGGCGCGCTCTACCCGGTCTACCTGTTCGAGGTGTCCAAGCTGCGGCTGGACTGGCTGTGCGGCCAGTGGGAGGGGCTGCGCGAGAGGGCCGCCGCCGTGGTCGAGCTGACCAGGGAGACGCCGCTGCTCGCGGTGGACGCCCGGCTGGTCCTCGGCATGCTGTCCTCGGCGCGCGGCGAGTGGGAGGAGGCCGAGGGGCACTTCCTGGCGGCCGGGCTGCGCGACGAGGAGTCGGGGTTCCTGCCGGTCATGTGCGTGGCCTCCGGCGGGCTCGTCGAGCTGTACCTGACCCGCGACTCCCTGCAGGACGCGCTGGCCGAGGTCGACCGCGCGGTGTCCAGGCTGCGCCGCAAGGGCGTCTGGGTCTGGGGCGATCACCTGGTGCCCTCCGCGGTGGCGGCGCTGCTGCGGGCGGGCTGGCAGGCCGACGCGCGCCGCCTCGTGGACGAGTTCGCCGAGGGGCTGGCGGGCCGTACCGCGCCGTCGGCGATGGCCGCGCTGGAATTCGCGCGCGGCACCCTGGCGTACGACGGAGGCGACTTCGCGGAGGCCGCGCGGCTGTTCGGGGCCGCGCGGGCGGGCTGCGAGGCGATGCCCAAGCCGTTCACCGCGGCGCGGACGGCGGAGGCCGAGGCCACGGCGCTGATCGGGCTCGGCGACCGGCCGGGCGCGGCGGAGCTGCTGGGGGGTGCGGCGGAGCGCTTCGCCGGGCTCGGAGCCACCCACGACGCGGCGCGGTGTCGTCGCACCCTGCGCGAGATCGGCGCGGGCAGTCCGCCGCCGAGGGTGAAGAAGAGCAAGGGGAACGCCCTTTCTCCGAGAGAGCGGGAAGTGGCCAGGCTGGTCGGGCTCGGCCGGACGAACAGGGAGATCGCCGAGGTGCTGTTCCTGTCCCGGCGAACGGTGGACACCCACGTGGCGAGCGTCCTTCGCAAGCTCGGCGTCCGGTCGCGCGGTGAGGTGCGTCCGCCCGACTAGACCCCGATCCGGCAAGGTCCCGGCCGGTGGCAGCGCACTGGGGCAAGCACGCTGTCACCGGCCGGGGCGGGGATCCCCCTTCCTCTTAGACGGTTACGCTCCAGGAGTCCAGGTAACCGGTGTCACCGGGGTACACGTCCTGGATGTACAGGAGCCACTGGCCACGTGCCTGCTGGCTGACCGGCACGGAGTAGGTGCGGGTGCCGTACGGCGTGCAGCTCGTGCCGCCGTAGCGGTCCACCGCGTACCACTGACCGTTCGGCCCGCGGAGCAGGATGTCCAGGTCCTCGGCGCAGGTGTGGTTGATCGAGATGCTCACCCGGACCGGGGACGAGGCGGCGCCCGTCGCCGTGGAGTTGATCGGGCTCTGCACCGTGCCGTAGTCGTAGATCATGTAGTTGGTGTCGTTGGTGAAGGTCCTGCCACCGGTGTCACCCTGCACGGTCAGCGCGTAGGTCGCCGTGCGCGTGGTGGTCTCGCCGGTGCCCGTGACGGTCACGTTGTACGTGCCGGGCGGGGTGGTGGACGAGGTCGAGATGGTCAGGCTGGAGGAGTTGCCGGAGGTCACCGACGGCGGGTTGAAGTTCGCCGTGGCGCCGCTGGGCAGGCCGGTGGCCGACAGGTTCACCGTCTGGGCCGTGCCGGAGGTGGTCTGGGTGTTGACCGTGGCGGTGGCCTGCTGGCCCGGGTTGACACTGCCGGACGACGGGTTCAGCGAGACCGTGAAGTTGCGGTCGGGCGAGGGGCCGCCGACGGCGTACTTCCAGATCGCGTAGGCCGCCGCGTCGGACGCCCGGTCCAGGATCGTGTCGTTGATGTTGCTGGTGGTGTCGCACGCCGAGTGGTAGCAGGAGTCGTACGCCGCGTTCGCGGTGCCGCCCCACTTGCTGGCCTGCGCCTGGCTCTTGATGGCGCTCGCGCCCGCCGCGACACCGGAGGTGGCGATGCCGGCGTTGCGGAAGGAGGCGTCGTCGGAGCGGTTGGCGCCCTCGACGTTCTCCTCGGGTGCGAGGCTGAGCGCGGTGTAGAAGGCCCGCAGGTCGGCCGCGGCGGCGGTGCTGATGTTGTTGATGAAGTAGCCGCCGTTGCGCGAGCCCACCATGTCGTAGTTGTGGTAGATCTTGATCTTGGCGCGCTCGGTGGAGCTCAGCGAGTTGACGTAGAAGCGCGAGCCGTTCAGGCCCTGCTCCTCGTCGGTCCACCAGCCGAAGCGCACGTGCTTGGACAGGGTGGGCCGCTGCGCGGCCAGGGTGAGCGCGACCTCCAGCAGGGCGCTGGAACCGGACGCGTTGTCGTTGATGCCGGGTCCGGCCGAGACGCCGTCGAGGTGGGCGCCGGCCATGATGGTCTGGTTCTCGTCACCACCGGGCCAGTCGGCGATCAGGTTGGGACCCGAGCCGGCGGTGCAGCCCGAGGTGCAGGGCTGGCGGACGACGGTGTAACCCGCCGCGCGCAGCTTGTTCTCGACATAGGTCACCGAGGCGGTGTAGCCGGCGCCGGTGGAACGGCGGTTGCCGCCGTTGCTGCTGGCGATCGAGCCGAACTGGGTCAGGTGAGCCTTGACGTTGCTGAGGCTGACGTCCGGAGGATCGTTGCCGCCGGGGCCGCCGTCGCCGACCTGGAGGTTGAAGACCACGCTGTGCACGGGGTTGCCCGCGCCGTTGACGGTGATCTGGTAGGGGCCGGGCGAGACGTTGGCGCCGACGTTGACCGTCATGGTCGAGTTGGCGCCCGAGGTCACCGTGGTCGGGTTGAAGGACACCGAGACGCCGCTGGGCACGTTGGAGGCGGCGAAGGTCACCGACTGCGGGCTGCCGGAGACGGTCTGGGTGGTGACCGTGGTGGAGATGGAGTTGCCCGGCTGCGCGGTGCCGGAGGCCGGGTTCAGCCCGATGCTCCAGTCGTTGCCGGGGGTGCCACAGGCCGGCTCTCCGGACTGGGTCGGCACGGCCACGGCGGACCACGCGGCCTTGGTGGCGTTGCACTCCGCGCTGTTGGCGCCGTACAGCTCGACGACCGCGGCCATCGAGGCGGAGCGGACGTTGACGTACCGCCAGCTCGACGTCTTGCGGTTGAGCGCGCCCATGAAGATCTTGCCGGCCTTCTGGATGCCGATTCCGGTCACCGAGGACGGGCCACCGGAGCAGATCGGGCTGTTCGGCTTGCCACCGCCGGGGCTGCTGCCCTCGGCCAGCAGGTAGAACCAGTGGTTCAGCGGGCCGGCCGCCGCGTGGACCTCGGTGTTCGGGATCTGCGACGAGTAGCAGTTCGGGTCGTTGCCCACCAGGCTCGGATTGTACATGTTGCGGATCGGGCCCCGGCCGACCAGGTTGACCTCTTCGCCGACGAGGTAGTCGGGCTCGTCGTAGGTGGCCGGGTGGTTGACGTAGTGCTCGGTCAGGGCGCCGAAGATGTCACCGGTGCCCTCGTTGATACCGCCGTTCTCGTTGCCGGAACCGGCGCCACCGGGCGTGGTCTGGAAGATCGCGTGGCCGTACTCGTGCGCCACCACGTCGATGGGGGTGGCCTGCAGGGAGTTGGCCTGGTTGTGCCCGAAGTTGGTGTAGCTGCCGTTCCAGTACGCGTTGACCTCGTTCAGGCCGACGCGAGCGGGGAAGCCGCGACCGCTTCCGTTGATGCCGTTGCGACCCAGCCAGTCGCGCAGCATGTTCCATTCCTTCTGCACGCCGAACAGGGCGTCGACGCAGGCGGTCTCCAGGTTGGTACCCGAGCCGGTGCCCCAGGAGTCGTCCGTTCCGGTGTAGGCGGTGCCGCCCTGGCCGCCGCAGCTGATGCCCGGCCGGGTCGTGTCCGTCATCGAGTACGAGCTGCCCGAGCCGCTGGTGTCGATGGTCACCGAATTGCCGTTGTAGCGGCTGTTGCCGGTGCCGGCCCGGACCTCGTCGTAGGAGTCGACGATCTTGCCCGACTTCGCGTCCACGAAGACGTGCTGCTTGCTCGGCTTGTCCTTGGCGACGCCGGAGACCACGGCCTCCCAGACCAGCGTCGGCTTGTCCCACGCCAGGACGACCAGGCGCGGGGCGGCGCTGTCGTCGACCCTGCTCAGCCTGGTCTTGGCGGTCTTCAGCGCCTGCGCGGCGTCGATCTTCGCCTTGGTCGGCACGTTGTCCGGGCTCGGCCCGGAGGCGGCGGTGGTGTCGCGCACGTTGCCGGCGGAGTCCGTCACGACGACGGCGTCGCCGCCGACCACGGGAAGTCCCTTGTAGGTGCGCTCGTACGCCACGAAGTACATGCCGCCGGCGCCCGGTGTGACGTTCAGGCGGCGGTACTCCTCGCTGGGACCCCGGCGCAGTTCATCGACCCTGGCGGAGACCGCCTGGTCGGCGACGGCCGCGGCGAGCGACTTGGGGTCGGCCGCGGACTTGGTGATCCGCGCGGTGGTGGGCTTGGCCCCTGGTGGGGCCGCGAGGGCCGACGACGCCGGTAGCGCCGTCGACGCGACCACGGCGGCGCCGAGCGCCGCCGCGACTAAGGTTCTGCGTTTCACGTGCTGTTGTCCTTTCGGCTCTCCCAGGCCAGGCCGCCGATCGGCGGCCAGCGGCCACCGCACCGCCGGGGGTCGCCCGGCGGTGCGGTAACGGGAAACGGGGGGTGAAGGATGTTTGCAGGGCGTCGAAGGTCATGGGGGGTGATCGACCCGCTTCGCCCTGTGCCGCATGACGCTAAGGGGTGACCCCGCTCAGAAAAATCCGTAAGGCTATCGGTAGCCATACGTAAATCGACCGAGGACCGTACACCGGGTGTACGCATGGGGCTGGAGCGGGGCCGAGAGGTTCCCCTAAGGTGGCGGACGGGCTCTCACGCGAAACGTGCCGTACTCGGCCGTGCCTGACCGCGGGCGGCGTGCTGAGGTGGATTCCCAGGTGAGGCGGGTTCTGTGAAGGAGAGCGGCCATCCGCCCGTTTCCGCGCGATCCCTGATGGCCTTCGGGTTATCGGGGCTGGCCGCCGTACGCGATCTCGCCGGTGGCTTCGCCCGGCGGCTCGGCATGGGCGACGACTGGATCGCCGGGTTCGTGCTGGCGGTCAACGAGGTGACCACCAACGCGGTCACGCACGGCGCGGAGACCGCGAGCGTCCGCGTCTGGGACGAGGACGGTCACCTGGTCGTCCAGGTCCACGACGACGGCGCGTGGCGGCCCTCCCCGGCAGGGCAGGCCGCCCCCGGGCCGTTCCCCACCCGGGGCATGGGACTGTGGGTGGCCCGCCGGATGGCCTCCGTCCTCGACCTGGACACCGGTACGGCCGGCACCACCGTGACGATGCGGTTCGACCGCCGGGCCGTCCCCGGTCAGCGCTGAGGCCGCCGCAGGGCCACCAGCGCGACGTCGTCCGTCCGCGGGCCGAACCGCCGCGCGAGCCGGTCGCAGAAGCCGTCGAGGTCGTCGTCGATCGACTCCGACAGCTTCCTGACCACCTCCAGGTTCTCGTCCAGCGGCGTGGCGGGGTCCTCGACCAGCCCATCGGTGAACAGCACGATGCTGCCGCCCGGCGCCAGGTGGATGCGGTCCACCCGGTACTCCTCGTCCGCGACGCCGAGCAGCAGGTTGCCGAACCGGTGGTACTCGGTTTCGCCGTTCACCAGCAGCGGCGGGATGTGCCCGGCGTTGGCCAGCTCCACCTCGCCGGTGGCCGGGTCGATGACCAGCAGGCAGACGGTCGCCGTCATCCCCGGGTGGTAGCGGAGTAGGACCTTGTTCAGCAGCGTGAGCGTGCGGGCGAGGTCGGCCGAGCCGATGATCGACGCGCGCAGCGCGTGCCGCAGCTCGGCCATCACGGTCGCCGCGTACAGCGAGTGGCCCGCCACGTCTCCTATCGCCACCAGCAGCCGGTCGCCCAGCGGCAGCACCTCGTAGAAGTCGCCGCCGATCTCCACGTTGTCCGCGGCGGGCTGGTACCGCACCGCGAACGACAGGCCGGGCACCTCGGGCAGGCGCCTGGGCAGCAGGCTGCGCTGCAGGGTGAGCGCGATGGTGTGCTCCTCGGTGAACACCCGCAGCGCGTCCACGGCCAGCGCCAGCGCCTGGCCGAGCTGGCGCAGCAGGTTGACCTCGTCGGAGTCGAGCGGCGCCTGCGTCCGCACGCCCAGGTAGACGGGCGGCCTGCCCTGCTTGGTGCGGCACAGGATGCCCCACCCGGCGACGGTGGGGTCGGCCCCGGTCGCGGCCGGCCAGTCGGCTGGGTCGAGCGTGATCGTGGTGATGCCCGCCTGGTCGGTGGCGTCCAGCTTGCGGAACCGGTTGAGCGAGTCCGGCACGGTCATCTTGGCGATCGCGGTGCGGCCGGGGTGCGCGCCGTAGCTGCGGAGCCGGCCGTCGGGCGGCAGCGCCAGCACCTCGGTGTGGCGTTCCAGCAGCCCCGCCGCGCCCACCACGGCCACGTGCAGCAGGTGGTCGAAGGTCTCCGCCTCGTTGATCTTCAAGGAGATCTCGGCGAGCCGGGCCAGGCGGGCGGCCATCAGCTCGGCCCGCTGCCGCGCCCGGTAGTAGCGCAGCGTCGCCTCGACGGTGGCGGTGAACTCCTGCGGCTCCACCGGCTCGGACAGGTAGGCGTCGGCGCCGCGCTCCAGCCCCTCGGTGCGGTCGGCGGGCGTGACGGCCTTGCCGGAGATCTGGATGACGGGTGTCGAGGAGGTGCCCGGATCGGCCTTGATCCGCTCGCACACCTCGAAGCCGTCGATGTCGGGCAGCCGGACGTCGAGCACCACCAGGTCGGGCCGCAGCTCGGCCACCCTGGTGAGCGCCTCCTCGCCCCCGGACGCCTCGACGACCTGGTGACCGGCGCGGCGCAGCCAGCTCGACAGGATGTAGCGCTTGGTCTGGGTGTCGTCCACCACCAGCACGGTGGCCCTCGGGTCAGGCATTCCGGCCGTCCAGCGCGGCGCGGACCGCGGCGAGCAGTACGTCGCGGCGTAGCCCTCGCTTGGACAGGATGGCGTCGGTGGACTGTTCCGGCGAGCCGTGCGTGACCGTGACCACGGGGACGCCGCGCAGCGTCTCGTCCTCGGCCATGTGCTGGCGCAGCGCGGTGCCGTCCAGGCGGGGCATCATCAGGTCGACCAGCACCACGTCCGGCGGGTTGGCCCGCATCAGCGCCAGCGCCTCGGCGCCGTCGGTGGCCTCGTCCACGTTGGCCGCCACCCCGGCCAGCATGCGCCCGGCCAGCGCGCGGAAGTCGGCGTCGTCGTCGGCGATGAGCACCCGGTCGATCTCCGGCGAGCCGAGCCCGTGCGGCAGGCGCAGCACCGCGGTGGTGCCGGTGCCCTCCTCACTGCGCAGCTCCAGCCCGCCGCCCAGCGCCTCGGCCACGCGCCGCGCGTACGGCAGGCCGAGCCCGGTGCCCTTGGCCCGGACCTGGATCGGCCCCGGCACCTGGTAGAACTCCTCGAAGACCTGCTCGATCCTGGCCGCCGGGATGCCGATCCCGGTGTCGGCGACGGTGAAGACCACCTCGCCGGCCGCGGTGTCGAGGTCGGCCAGCAGCCGCACGGATCCCCGCTCGGTGAACTTCAGCGCGTTGGACAGCAGGTTGCGCAGGATCCGGGTCAGCATCACCTCGTCGGCGACGATCTCCCGTGCCGCCTCGGTCACCTCGACCTCCAAGGTGACCTCGCCGCCGCCCGCAGAAGGCCGCATCACCGAGGCGAGCTGCTCGGCGAGGGCCACCACGTCGATCAGCGACGCGTGCGGCTCCAGGCGTCCCGCCTCGGCCTTGGCCATGTCCAGCAGCTCGTCCACGAGGCCGAGCAGCGTCTCGCCCGAGCGCCCGATCAGGCTGACCTGGTGGATCTGCTCCTCCGCCAGCGGCTCGGCGCCGGGGCCCAGCATCAGCCGGACCAGCCCGATGATCGAGTTGAGCGGGGTGCGCAGCTCGTGGCTGACCGTGGCCCAGAATCGCTTGCGCGCGTCGCTCGCCTCACGCAGCCGGGTGGACTTCTCGTCCAGTTCGCCGTAGAGCGCGACGACGCCCCGGTTGGTCTCCTCCAGCTCGGCGGAGAGCTGGTTGTACAGCGCGAGCACGCCCTGGTTGGTCTCCTCCAGCTCGGCGTTGAGCCGCAGGACCTCCTCCAGGGTCTGCGCCAGTTCCCGGTTCTGCTCGCGGAGCTCCTCCAGCGCGGTGACCGGGGCGAGGTGCGCGAGCTGGGCGCGCAGCACCTTCGGGTCCGTCACCGGCCGGTTGTACGGCAGGCCCTTGGTCATCGTGATGTGTCCCACCGCCTCGTCGATGGTGATGAGGTCCACGAGCCGCCCGGCCAGCACCACGCCCGCCGAGGCGCCGATGCCCAGTGCGGGCGGGTAGTCCACCGTGATGATCACGTTGTCGTCGTCCACCGAGAAGATCACCGAGGTGTTCCCGTCGGCGCTGAACGCCTCCCGGCCGACCTCGGACAGCGCGGTCGCCACCCGGATCTGGTCCTGGCTGCGCAGCCCCACCCGTTCGGCGATCTCCCGGCCCACCCGGCGGATGGCGAAGACGTCCTGGTGGCCGGTCAGCCGTACGCGCAGCAGCTCCTCGCTCATGACGCCGCCTTCACGGCGACCACGCAGGCGTCGTCCCTGCGGCTGCCGGCCTCGCGCAGCAGGGCGGCGCTGATGACCGAGGGGGAGCGGGCGAACAGCCCGGGGACGGTGGCCGGGTTCCAGCGGGAGGTCAGGCCGTCGGAGTGCAGGACCACCGTCGCGTTCCGCGGCAGGTCGTAGCCGAACTCGCGCGGAGTCCGGCTCTGGTGCCCGGCGATGCCCGGCATCGAGGTCAGGCCGCGCCGGGCGCCCTCGCTGATGATCCACCCCGCGACGTTGCCGATGCCCGCGTAGGTCACCGCCGCGCGGCCGATCCTGGCGATCGCCAGCGCGCCGCCACGGGTGTGTCCGATGCCCTCGTGGACGCGGGTGAGGATCTCGCCGGGCGGCAGGTGCGCGGCGCGGCGGAAGATCTCCATCGCCTCGGCGGACGCCTCGGCGGCGGCGGGCCCGTGCCCCAGCCCGTCGCAGAGCGCCACCGTGATCAAGTCGTCGGTCTCGACGGCGGCGTAGGCGTCGCCGCAGACCATCTCCTCGCCGATCGGCCGGGTCAGGCCGCTGGCCCGCAGCGGCGAGACGGGGACGTCGTCGGGGGAGAAGTGCATGGTCAGCACCGTGCCCTTGCCGGGCACGGAGTAGATGTCGTAACCGGAGGCCAGCCTGGAGATCGCGCCGAGCCCGACGCCGAGGGTGCCGGCGGTGGAGTAGCCGTCGCGCAGGGCGCGCCCCAGGTCGGCGAAACCGGGGCCCCGGTCGATCGACACATACTCGATCACGTCGGGCCGCTCCGGGTGCGGCCGGACCAGGACGACCCCCTCGACGGCGTGCTTGACCAGGTTGGAGGTGGCCTCGCTGACCGCGATGACCAGTTGCTCGGTGCGGACCTCGGAGAACTTCGCCGCCCTGGCGAGGTCCAGGGCGGCCTTGCGCAGCGCGCCGACGGCACTGCGCTCCTCCGCCCAGACCCAGGTGCCGGACTGCGCGGTCATCGCGCCCACTTGGTCACCGTGACGACGGTGCCCTTCCCTGGAGTGGACACCAGGTCGAAGTCGTCCATCAGCCGGCGGGAGCCGGTGAGCCCCAGGCCGAGCCCGCGCCCGCTGCTCCAGCCCTCGGTGAGGGCCTTGCCGATGTCGGGGATGCCCGGCCCGTCGTCGCTGAACTCAAGGCGGATGCCGCGCCTGCGCCCCTCGTCGACGACGTGCAGGCGCATCCGGCCGCCCCCGGCGTAGACCAGGGCGTTCCTGGCCAGCTCGCTGGCCGCGGTGACCACCTTGGTCTGGTCCACCAGGGACAGGCCCAGGTCGAGCGCGGCCTCGCGGACGCGCTGCCTTACCAGCACCACGTCGCCGTTCTCGACGATGGGCACATCGGTCGGTCCGGTCACCGCGAGTCGGCCCTGAGCTGCTCCAGCAGGGCGAGGCCCTTTTCCAGATCCAGCGCGGTCCGCACTCCGCCGAGTGAGAGGCCCAGCTCCACCAGGGTGATCGCCACCGCCGGGCGCATGCCGACGACCACGGTCTGCGCGTCGAGCATGCGGACCACCGCCGCGATCGTGGACAGCATCCGGCCGATGAAGGAGTCGACGATCTCCACGGCCGTGATGTCGATGATCAGACCGCGCGCCCCGGTGTTCACCACGGCGTCCGCCAGATCCTCCTGGAGGACCAGGACGCTCTGGTCCTCCAGGTCGATCTGGATGGTGACGACCAGGGTGTCGCCGAGTTTGAGGATGGGGACCCGGTCCATCAGGTGGTCTCCGCCTTGAATCTGAACCGCGTGGAGCGCTCGTCGCGTATCTGCACGCCGCTGCGCCACAGCGCGTGGGCCAGCGCGTCGGCCAGAGTGGCCTTGGTCACGATGTCGCCGAACTCGATGCCCAGGGTCACGATGGTGTGCGCGATCTGCGGGCTGATGCCGGAGATCGAGCACTCCGCGCCCATCAGGCGGGCCGCCGCGACCGTCTTGAGCAGGTGCTGGGCGACCTCGGTGTCGACCGCGGGCACGCCGGTGATGTCGATCACCGCGTGCTCGGCGCCGGTCTCGACCAGCTTCTGCAGCAGCTTCTCCATCACGACCTGGGTCCTGGCGGAGTCGAGCGTGCCGATCAGCGGGACGGCCACGATGCCCTCCCAGAGCTTGACCACGGGGGTGGACAGCTCCAGCAACTGCTCGGCCTGGTCCCGGATGATCTTCTCGCGGGCGGCGGAGTAGGTCTCGAAGGTGAACAGCCCGAGATCGTCGATGAGCTTGGAGAACCAGATGAAGCCCCGGAGCGCGTCCGAGTCCCCATCGGCCTCCACGGTCTCGTACACGGCCTCCTTCAGCGCGAACACGGCGCGGGAGGTCTCGGAGGGGGTGAGCTCCAGCCGGGCGCGCGAACGGGAGAACTCGGCGAGGAGTCCCTGAACGTCGCTGAAGTCGCCGTGGGCGGGACTCATCGCGGCGCGCAGGGCCGCGTACATTTCGCGGAGTTCGTCGGCTGGTGCTTCGGAGATGTGGCGCCAGCGCTGGAGGATCTGCTCCTCGCCGGAGCCGAGCAGGTCTCCGATGCGCCGCCGTCCGGCGTCCGTCGAGATGGTCAAGAGTGCTCCTGGGGTGTCTGCTGAATACCGCTTGTTACCCTAATGGCGGTCGCTGACACCTCATAATGGACAACTTCCCAGTATGAGGTGGATCTCCTACGCAGCCCGGTCACACAGGGCGACCGCGCCACCGTCCCGGGCCTTCCCGGCGGGCGGCCCCGCGCCCTCCGATACTCCCCGGAGTCATCCGGTGTTCATCCCGTGACCGGTCCCCGGTCAAACGAGCGGCCTACCTTGTGCGTGGCGCGATGCCGGGTCGCGCCGCGAGGAAAGGGAACACCGATGAAACGCCGCACGTTACTTCGCGCTTCCGTGGTCGGGGCCGGCGCTCTGGCCGTCAGCGGAAGCCTCTGGGAGAGCGCGCTCGCCGCGCCCGCGCAGAACGCCACCGGCCCTTACGGCGCGCTGCAGGCCGCCGACGCCAACGGCATCCGCCTGCCCGCTGGCTTCACCAGCCAGGTGGTGGCCCGCTCGGGCCAGGTCGTCTCCGGAACCTCCTACACCTGGCACGGCGCACCCGACGGCGGCGCGTGCTTCGCCGACGGCGCGGGCGGCTGGATCTACGTCTCCAACGCCGAGCTCGGCGCCCCCTCCGGCGGCGCGTCGGCGATCCGATTCAACTCCTCAGGCACCGCCACCTCGGCGTATCGCATCCTGTCCGGCACCGACCGCAACTGCGCCGGCGGCGCGACCCCCTGGAACACCTGGCTCTCCTGCGAAGAGGTTCCCACCGGCAGGGTCTGGGAGACCTACCCGCTCAGCGGGTCGGGCGGCACGGCGGTGGTCCGCCCGGCGATGGGCCGGTTCAACCACGAGGCCGCCGCCTGCGACCCGGTGCGCCGCGCCATCTACCTCACCGAGGACATGAGCGACGGCTGCTTCTACCGCTTCCTGCCCACCACGTGGGGCGACCTCTCCTCCGGCACCCTGCAGGTGCTCCGCGCGAGCACCGCCACCTCCGGATCCTTCACCTGGGCGAACGTGCCCGACCCTGACGGCTCGCCCACCGCCACCCGCAACCAGGTCTCCGGCGCCAAGCGATTCAACGGCGGCGAGGGCTGCCACTACGCCTCCGATACCGTCTGGTTCACCACCAAGGGCGACAACCGCGTCTGGCAGGTGAACCTCGCGGCGGGCACCTACGAACTCGCCTACGACGACAACCTGGTCAACCCCGGCCCGGCCCCGTTGACCGGCGTGGACAACATCACCGGCTCCACCTTCGGCGACCTGTACGTGGCCGAGGACGGCGGCAACATGGAGATCTGCCTGATCACCCCGGACGACAAGATCTCCGTCTTCCTGCGGATCAGCGGCCAGAGCTCCTCCGAGATCACCGGCCCGGCCTTCACCCCGGCGGGTGACCGGCTGTACTTCTCCTCCCAGCGCGGCACGTCCGGCTCATCCTCGGGCGGCATCACCTACTGCGTGACCGGGCCGTTCCGCCGCTGACCCCCCTCCCCCCCTCGCGAGGCCGCCGCCGCGCGGCGCCGCCGGACCAGGCCCCCGGCGGCGGCCTCGCCCTCTCCATCAGGTGATTGACCGGCCGAAATCACCCCGGTAATGCGACCTTTCCATTTCCCGGGAAAGACCTCCGAACGTTCCCGTCCTTGTCGTGACAGCGCAATTGACGAACGACATTGAGCGGTACATGCTGACCGTATTGAGACGGCCGGCTCGCGAACCGTGGAGGTGGGATGGAAATCGAGGACACCATAACCAAGATCTTGGTGACCGAATTGTTCGTCGAGACGACGACCGGCCGCATCAACCCTCATGAGAGCCTGCGCGACCGCTACGGTCTCGATTCACTCGGATTCACCGAGTTACGGGTCCAGTGCGAGGACGCCTTCAATGTGCGAATCGACGACGAATATTTCGTCCCGGAGAACTTCCGGACCGTCGCCGATCTGGCCGACTTGATCCGGCGGCTTCAGGGAGACGACGCGTGAACGTCTTCGCGAGCCGGGAATGAGCGGACTGCGCCCGCTGCGCCGCCGGGTGGAGCACGTCGACACCGACGCGGCGGGGGTGGTCCACTTCACCCGCTACGCCTCGCTCATCGAGACCGCGCTGCTGGAGAACCTGGAGGAGCTGGGCGTGGGCACTCACCTGCTGAGCGCGCGGGCGCTGGAGCCCGCGGTGACCGAGCTGCGCATGACCTACCGGGCCGCGGCGCGGTTCCCCGACCTGCTCGTGGTCCGCGTCGACGTGGACCACGTGGCGGGGGAGACCTGCGGAGTCAGCGGCACCGTCCACCGGGTGGAGAACGGCGCGGCCGGGGGCGAGACCCTGCTGGCCACCGGCGGGCTGGTGCTGGGCGTGGTCAGGGCGGGCGACGGCGCGCCGGCCGTGCTGCCCGACACCTTCCGCGCCGCGCTGCGCGCCCGGATGGAGGACCGGTGACGACCGGTCCCGCAGTGGCGAACGTCTGCGTCACCGGGATGGCGTGGACCACCGCGCTGGGGGACGACCTGCCGGGGGTGTGGGACCGGCTGCTGGCGGGCGACGACGGCTTCCGCGAGGTGCCGTCCGAGCACCCGGTGCGCAACCCGCTCGCCGCCGTGCTGGACGCCCCGCCCCTTGAGCGCCGGCCGTCCGAGCGCCAGCGGGCGATCGCGGCGGACGCCCTGTGCCGCGCCCTGGACGACGCCGCGTCCCCCGAGGACCCATTGGCGGTCCTCGGCACCGGCTTCGGCGCCCTCCTCGACGACGATGACGGCGACCTGTACGCCTGGGCCTCCGACGTGCGCGTACGCGCGGGGCTGCGCCGTCCCCCGGTGGCCGTGGGCACGGCCTGCTGCTCGGGTGCGGACGCGATCGCGGTCGGCTTCGAGCTGGTCCGCTCCGGCGCGGCCGAGGTGTGCGTCTGCGGCGCGGCCGACGTGCTCACCCCGGTCAAACGGCTCGCCCACACCGCGCTCGGCACCATGTCGCCGACCCGGCTGCGCGCCTTCGACCGCAGCGCCGACGGCACGCTGCTCGGCGAGGCGGCGGGCTTCGTGGTGCTCGAACCCGAGGACGCGGCGCGGGCGCGCGGCGTCAGGCCGTACGCGGTGCTGAACGGCGCGGGCGCGGCCAACGACGGCGGTGGCCTGACCGCACCCGACCCGGCGGGCATTGGCGCCGTCCTCGCCGCCCGCCGCTGCCTGGCGATGGGCGGCCTGCGGCCCGGTGAGGTGACCGTGGTCAACGCCCACGGGTCCGGCACCCCCGCCAACGATCACGCCGAGTCCCGCGCCCTGGCACGCCTGTTCGCGGGCTGCCGCCCACGACCGGTCGCGTTCGCCACCAAGGGCGCGTTCGGCCACACCCTGGGCGCCTCCGGCGCGATCGAGGCGATCGCCCTCATCCTGGCCCTCGGGGCGCGCACGGTCCCCCCAGTCGCCGGCCTGGCCGAGCCGCTTGGCGGTTTCCCCGTCCCCCTCCCCACCACCACCCCCCTCCCAGTCCTCCCCGGCACCGGCCTAAGCCTGACCCTCGGCTTCGGCGGCTTCGTCACCGGCCTCGCCTTCACCCCGGGAGAACGCCGTGCATGCTGACGCCCTGCCCGCCGGTGGTCTGCGCACGGTGGGGAGCGGGACGGCCCGCACCGGCGACCCGGCCACGGCCGGGCGCCGCGCGGCGTGCCTGTACGCCGACCCGGCCGCCTGGCTGGTCGTGGCCTCGGTGGAGGCCGCGCTCACCGCGACGCCCCCCGACGTGCGGGCCCGCGCCGCCGAGTTCGGCGTCCTCGCGGTCAGCGCGCACGGCACCCGGCACACCATGCGCGAGCTGGCCGCCTCGGCCGACCGGGGCCGGGTCTCGCCGCTGCGCTTCGCCGGGGCGAACCCCGCGTCCCTGGCCGGGCTGCCCTGCATCGCCTTCGGCTTCCGCGGCCCCAGCCTGTTGCTGTGCATGCGCCCCGGCGACGCGCGGTCCATCGTCGCGATCACCGCCTCCGGCTGGCTGGCGAGCGGCCAGTGCCGCTACGTCGTAGTAGCCGAGCACACCGAAGAGGACGGCACGCACACCGTGACCAGCCGCGTCCTCGCCACCATTGCGCTATATCTAGAAGGCGAAATCGCCGCTCCGGCGCAATAGCGGTGGGATATCTGAAAGCGGTCATCTAATGCGCGCTCTGGGCGACTGGCTGGCGGACGTGGAACATGGGCTGATGCCGGAACCGTCCGGCCGCACGGTTGTCGTGCCACAGCCCTCGCCGCGCGACTTCGGCGTCATCGCCTTCACCGGCCGCAACCTGGTCTTCGCCGATATCGACCCCGCCTGGATCCACGGCCTCCTGCCGCCGGACGACGTCTCGGCCCCGCTGAGCCCGCCGTTCCTGCACGCCCTCGGGAACAAGACCGGCCGCGAGATCGGCACAGTGGACCTGCTCGCCCTCGCCCCGCCGCTGCCCGGCCCACCCCCGATCCCGCTCACCGAGGTCACCCCGACGGGCCACCCCCGCGTCGCCCGCGCCCTGCGCCACCGCGACGACGTCCGGGTATGGACCTGCCCGGAGGGCGTCGTCCTCACCGGCCGCGGAGTCGCGGGCCGCTGGGAGGTCGCCGTCGAGGTCGACGAGGCCCACCGCGGCCACGGCGTCGGCCGCACCCTCGCCCGAGCCGCCCGCCACCTCGTCCCCGGCCCTTTATGGGCCCAGATCGCCCCCGGCAACGCGGCCAGCGTCCGAGCCTTCCTCGCGGCGGATTTCATCCCGGTAGGCGCAGAGGTCCTTCTGACCAACCCGTGAGCCTACGGCAGGGGGAGGCGGCCGGATCAGACGGCGCGCAGCCCGTGCCGCCCGGGGCACGCGCCTGCGACGCGGGATGGAAGCCAACCTCGCCGTCGCCGCTCCACCTGGTAGTGGGGAGGTGGCGCGCACCTACCCGGCCGGATCGGCCGAGGGCCTCCCGGATCGCACTCACCTACGCCGCCGCCCCCTGTGTCCGGCGACGCGATCAGGCCGAGATGTCGCCACCCGGTCGCCCGACTTGTCGGCGCAGCCGTCCATGACCAGCGCGTGCGCCGCCCGCCCGATGACCGCCACCGCCCCGGCCGAGGCCGATGTCTGCGACGGCGACGGCGGCACCCGCGCTCGGCCGGGAACTGATCGGCGGCGCCACGCTGTGCTGTGATCCGAGTTCGGGCGATGGGCTCAACCGGTGTAGGCGTTCCAGCCGAGCTTGATCGCGACGGTGAGGCCGCAGGCGGCGGCGAGGTAGCGGAGGCTGTGGCCGGGCAGGCGGCGTGCGATCTTGGGGCCGACCCACCCGCCGAGCAGGAAGCCGCCGGCCGCGCCGAAGTAGCCGGTGTAGCAGGTGACGACGAACAGCGCGATCCGCCCCAGCGTCCCGTGCTCACCCCGCCCGCCGCCGGAGGGCGGGCGGACCAGCAGGAGCGAGGCCATCGCGATCAGCCAGGGTGCGATGCGCTCGAACGTCGTGGCCGGCGTCACCAGCAGCAGTAGCGCGCCGGTCGCGCCGCCCAGCGCGGCGATCGGGCCGAGCCGGACCATCCGCCGGTGCGCTCCCGCCAGTTCGGGGCGGGACCCGGCGGCGGCCCCGACACCGGTGAAGGCGAGAGCGACGGTGTTGGTGACGTTCGCGGTGAGCGGCGGCAGGCCGAAGGCGAGCAGGGCGGGGTAGGAGACGATCGAGGCGAGGCTCACCACCGTGCTCACCACACCGGCCGCGAGGCCGACCCCGAGCAGGCCGACGACATCTCCGATGATCACCGCGGGTCTTTGTGCGGTCCGCCGACGTCGCGCCCGGCCCATGCATTCGCGAAGCGTTTCAGCCACTCACGCGGGCTCGTCTCAGACATGGTCGTTGTACTCCAGTGCGACCGCTCGGGTGGGGACGAATCGAATGACCACCGGCTACCGCACGTCCGTCGTCCGAAACTCCGGTTTCGTGCCAGAAGGCTATCCGATCAAGATGAGGGAGGGCACTTGTCAGTCGCCACACTGGTAGGCGATCAGCGTTTGGGCCTGGACCCTCATCATGTACCTCACCGCCTGACGGAGGAGACGCTGAAGAGTGCGACGTCCAGGAGGAGGAGCAGCACGACCAGACCACCGATGACCCATGACCCGCGCGCCACAGTGGCCCGGAGCGGGGCCAGGCCATCGGCGCGGCGGGGGCCGATCCTGCCCGCGGGGTCCCAGATGATCCGCACGGTCGCGCCCGGCGTGGCCACCGATGTGGACGCCTGCATGGCGTCCGGCGCACCACCGGGACAGCGCAGCCGGTAGTGGTATTCGGTCTCGAACATGTCGCCGGGGCTTGCGGGATCGGGGAACCCGGCCATCACGACCTCCCCCCGTTCCTCCTCCACCACGCACGCGCTGATCCGGCCGCGTTCGGTGAGCGTCTTGTCCACCGCCGTGGTGGACGCGAGCATCAGCGATGCCCCTCCCGCGAGGTACAACGCGGTGACCAGCAGGGGCCGCTCGAACATGGCCACCGAGGCGACCCAGTAGGCGCCCAGCCCCACCAGGACGGCCACGGCCACCAGCGCCGGCCGCCGCCAGCCGTCCGGCCCGGACACGTACAGGTACGCGACCGGCCATGACGCGGCCACCGCCACCACCGCAGCGTCGATGCCTCCGAGGACTCTCCCGCTGGGGCGGACGCGGATCACGTAACGCTCGCACGGCGAGGGGCCGTTTCCTCCCGTACACCGTCCTGGCGGTGTGGGGAGGGGACCAGAGCCATCATGAAACAGATGGTAATCATCCGTAGCGCTTAGTGATCGGCGATGTCGCCCATCCCTGCGGCCGCTCGGTGGCGAATAGAACTGGCCGGGGTTCCCCGGCGTTCCAAGCAATACAGGAGCAGACATGCAAGCCGACATTTCCCGTCCTACCCGCCGCTGGGTCCGACTGCTGGCATCCCTTGCCGTCACGACCGCAGGCTTCACCGTCGCCGCCATCGGTCCGGCGACACCCGCCAGCGCCTGCTGCTTCCAGCCCCGACACCCCGATGAGGAGGGCTACAGGGTCGTCGAACACCCCGGCTTCGGCAATTACGACTACATCTACGAGAGCGGGCTGGTGCGGGAGTACCGCAGCTTCACGTTCTTCCGCGAGTACCGCCGCTGACGGCGAGCGCGAGAGGAGGCGCGTGCTCGGGCGGGCGGCGCGCTGGGACGTCTCTAAACAATGACAGGATCCTCTCCGAGGACACGTTCTTCAACCGGTTCAAGAACGACCCGCCGGTGGAACGGTCCCGACCATGGCGAATCTCCGCTGGCCGGGGGCATCGGCGTAAGGTAGCGATTTAATCAACCGCCACGGAAACGGCCGCCGTCTCCGTGGCGGTTGCTCGCATTTCTCATCATCCCCCCGACTGAATGGCCCCCTCCGCATGGATCTGAACGATGCCGTCACCTATTACACGGACCTGCTCCACTCGTCCGCCCCGTTCGGGGAGACTCTGGCATGGACCGTCGTCCGCCCTGTCCAGGGGCCGCCTCCCTCGGTGGAGGACGTCGCCTCGCGGCTGACCGGCGGTGGCAGCCCCGTTCTCGTGGAGTCCGACGAGGAGTTCACCGAGGAAGCGGTGTTCATGGACGGCCCGCCCGTCTACCTCGGAGCGACTGGGGCGGTGATCATGCTGACCGAGCCCAGCGGGTTCAGCTACGCCGCCCGGCAGCAGGTGATGGCGTGGCTGAGCCAGGACGCGCAGGTCTGGCACCTGTCATGGAATGTCGCGGGAACCCCCGGCCTGGAGTACGCGGCCCACGGACGGTACCTCGCCCGGATTCCCTCACTCGAACCGGAATCCCTGTACGGAGTGGATCCCGGCGCGCTGGAAGAGGAGGCCGCGGCCCTGCAAGCGGTGGCCGGAGCACCCTGGCCGGCCCAGAAGGCGACCGCGATGGCCGTCATCGAGGCACGGACCGGGGCACGGCTGCCCGGGGACTGGTACGAGCACCCCCGCACGGTGGCGACCATCGATCCGCTGCTCGGCGAGGAATGCCCGCCGATCGGGCCTGCGGCACCACGAGCCGGATCTGGACGCCAGACTCCGCCTGGCGGCTCCGGAGCGCCGCCGTACGATCCTGCTGCACCTGATCGACGTCCTGACCGAGCGGTTCGACCTCGGCTCGGCCGCCGTCACCCGAGCCAGGCGAGCGGCGCACGACCGCCTGCCGATCGGCGCCGATCTGCTGGCGGACGTGACGGGCGAGTGGGAGACCCTCGGTGAACGGTGGGCCGGGCAGGGCGCCGCGTACCGGGAACAGGCAGAAGACGAGTGGCGGCGATGGGTGGCGGCCAACGGGGTCCGTCATGCTCTGCGCTCTCTCAACGAAGGGGCGAGCGTCCTCGACGGCCTCACCTATGCCCGATTCGCCTTGTCCGACGAGTGGCCGGGCATCCGGGCGCGGATCCGCGCCGAACTCAGATCCGGGCTTCCCGGCTCGCGTCAGGTCGTCTGAGCCGGTGGCGGTTAGGAGTCGGTTCTCATTTAGAGGAGGGATGCGCAGGAGGTGGCGGTCAGGAGGCCGACCGGCAGGTTCTCCGCGGTGTTGAAGGTGAGGGCGGCCGGCATCGGGGCCCCGAGCACCGCTAGCCTCTGCCATGGAGCCGGTCGGGGGGTGCTCGTCTGATCTCTTCCGGTTCTCGCCCATCGCGCCTGCTCTGTGGCACCGTCCATGCGGATACCGCACCAAGCCCGCCGGTCCCACCAACCGAATTCATCCGTGCCCGGCTTGATCGATTTGGCCTTGTCGCACGTGTGTTCGATGATGGGGTGCGTGGATGTCACCCTGCCGCTGCGTGTGCGGCTGCTCAACTGGCCTTCCGACGGCGGGCACGGCGGGCAGATCGCCCCGGCCGACGAGCCGATCGAGTACTGGACGGTCGATGCCGTGCACGCCCGCTACGTCGCGCCGCACGGCCCGGGCCGCTTCCGGCTGAAGGCGGTGCTCGTCGATGTCCGCGGCCGTACCGGCACGGCCCGGTCGGCGCTGCCCGACCTGGAGCGCGTCCTGGTGCATCAGGTGCCGCGGGTGGGCTGGTGGATGCTCAAGCGGCCCAGTGGCCATGACCTGCGGCGGATCGAGCGCTACCGCGACCGGTGACGTTCTGTCATGGGTGGCGTCTGATCTGTCCCTCGCCCGTTCGTCTTCAGGATGTGAGCCTTCATGAAGGAGTTGCCATGTTCTCGTAGACGGTCCCGTCGGCGCCGAAGATGAGGAAGCGGTCGAAGTCGGCGGCGAACCAGCGGTCGTGGGTGACCGCCAGCACGGTGCCGGCGAGGGACGCGAGGCCCTGTTGCATCTGCAGCCGGGCCTGCTGCCCGCCGGACAGGGTCTCGAACCGCTGAGCGGCGGCCGGTGCGAGTTCGTAGCGGGCGAGCGCGGCCATGGCCTCGTTCAGCGTGAGGGCATGCCCGGCCGTCGCCAGCTCGGCGGGGGTGCGGCCGTGCAGTTCGGGCCTGGCGTGGGTCTGCACGAAGTGGCCGGGCGTGACCCGGGCGCCCAGACGTACGGAGCCGGTGTGCCGGACCGAGGGGACCGCGCCGTCCGTCGCTTCGGCCAGCAGGCGCAGGAAGTGGGATTTAAGGCGTGCCACAAGCCGCCCGGGAGTACTTCCGCGCCAACAGTGACCGGTACCCCGTCCTCGCCGTCCATGGCCCCCTCGCCGCCGACCGCGACTGGGACGCCAGTTTCGGCATCGGCCTCGCCTGGCTCCTCGACGGCATCGAGGCCAGCCGCCACCGCTGAACCGGTCAGGGGCGGGCGAGGTGGTCGTGCAGGCGGCGGCAGGCTCGGGCGTAGGCCGCGGTGCTCGTGCCCGCGGCGATGCGGGTGACGGCTGGGATCGGAGTGTGCGCGCCGGTCCATTCCGCCACCGTCGCCGCCGCCTCGGTCAGTTCGGCGAGACCTGCGCGGGGGCGCTCGCCCTGGGCGGGGAGCAGGGCCGCGAGCAGGGCGGCGAGTACCCGCCAGGCCGCCGCGTGGGCGCCGCCGGCGGCGGCGTCGCGCAGGGCGGTGGCGATCGGTGCGACCTTCGCTCCGGAGTGCCGGGCCAGCAGGGCGAGCTGCTCGCCGAGGCCGGTGACCGGGAGGTCGCCCCGGCCGGCCATGGACAGCAGGACCGCCACGCCGGGCGCGGAGTCGCCTTCTGGCAGCAGCCGCGCCAGCAACAGGGCCGACGCGGGCCCCATGGGGCCGTCGCCGGCGGCGAGCGCCGCCACGTGCTCGGCGGTCACGATCGGGTGCCGCCAGTGCGTTCCCTGCGGGGCCGCCATGTGGACGGCCACGACCTCGCGGTGCGAGGGCAGCACCCCGGGCCACGGTGACATGTCCCCGTGCACGTGGTGGGGCGTGGGGGGCGCGCCGAGAACCTCGTCGACCAGCTCCACGCCGGTCGGCGCGGGCGGCAGCGACTCGATCATCGGGCGTGGGGTGCCGTTGTGCCACCTGGTCCACCGCACGACGGCGGCCGGGTCGGGCAGGCCGTCCGAGGCCAGCAGGCGCGCCGCGGTACGGCCCGCCGCCGAGGTCAGTCGCCCCGCGCGGTCCGCCGCCGGCGGATGGGAGCCGCGCGGCAGCCGCAGCAGCGCCTGGGCCAGGTCCGCGGGCAGCGGCTCGACCCCCGCCGCCTGGCACAGCTCCAGCCGTTCGACCAGGACCTCCGGGTCGAGCGCGCCGGTGGCGAGCGTGGGCGTGGCCAGCAGCACCGGCGGCAGGCGGTCCTCCCGGAACGCGTGCAGGATCTCCGCGCACCTGCGCAACCGCAGCAGGTGCAGCGGCCCGATGTCCTGCACCCTGGGCAGGCGGGCACGACGGCCGGGGAAGCTGACGCCGGTGGTCGATGCGCGCACCAGCGCCCAGACGGCGTCGGTGGCCGTGCCGTCTCCCTCGGGGGCGTCGTCCGCGCCGATCAGCTCCTGGGCGATGCCCGCGATCCACTCCTCCTCGCGCGCCCACATCTCAAGGGCGAAGATGGCCAGGTGCGCCCCGCGATAGCCGGGCGCGAGCGAGGCCCGCAGGGCCTCGCGGTCGGCCCGCACCAGCCTGACGAACCCCTCCAGCCAGCGCTCGGTCTCGCGCCAGCCGCCGGTCGGGGCCAGGGGGGCCATCTGTCGGCCGCTCTCGTACAGCGGCGGGAAGGGCTCCGGGGAAGCGGGCTCGCGCAGCGGAGGCGGGACGAAGACCTCGGCGGACTCCTCTGCCGGGGGCTCCCCGCCGAAGGCCTCGGCGACTGGTGCGCCGAGCGCGGACGGCAGGTCGCCCACCGCCGCGCCGACCTGGCCTGCGGCGTCCGGCCCCAGCCGCGCCCGGTGCTTGACCGCCAGCCGGGCCGCGCGGCTCTTGACCTCGTAGGACTCGTGCCGGAAGGCCAGCACCAGCGCCGGGACCAGTGCGTCGGCGAGGCCGGGCCGTTCGCGCACCGCCTTGTCGAGCCAGCTCAGCGCGGCCTTGGCGAGCTTGGCCTCGGGGCGGAACAGCAGGGACTCCAGCGCCTCGGCCAGGTCGTCCGGCTCGGGGACGGGCAGCCGCCGCAGCCGGGCGACCGCCGACTCGGCGATCAGGGCGGGCGTGTTGGGCAGCATCCGCAGGTAGTCGCGGCGGTGGGTCTCGGCCTCCGCGTCCGTGGGGTCGAGCAGTTCGTGCAGCCGGGAGAAGAACCGCAGCTCCTGCGCGTCGCCGCCGCGCAGGAACCGGCGCACGCACCCGTCGACGACCATCGCGCGGTCCACCGTGCCGCGCCGGATCATGGTCATGATCCCCGACAGCCACGGCGAGTCAGGGAGGGCGCGCTCGTGCTGGAGCGCGCGCCCCACGCCCTCGGCCTCGAACAGGCGCGGCAGCAGCACGCGCGCCAGCGGATCGGACGCCTTCGCCGCCCCCTCCGACACCCAGGCCACCACCAGCGGGTCGTGCTCAGGCGGGGTCACACCGGTGTGCCGGAGCATGGCCAGGGCCAGCGCGGTACCCGCGTCGCGCGGGCCGCGTACCCTCCGCGCGAGACGTCCGGCCAGTTCCGCCTGCCAGGCGGACGGCCGGCGCGACAGCAGCCGGACCATGAGGACCGGGTCGCCGTACCGGCCGCGCGAGGAGGACTCTCCCCAGGTGAGCAGGTCGCGCCGGTTGACCCAGGAGACGACGTCGGTGACCGCGCTCAGCGCGCCCGCTCCGGCCAGCCGGGTCAGCTCGGCCCAGTCCTCCCACGGCTCGTGCGGGAAGCGCGGGCTGGAGAAGTTCCAGCGTTCCGGTTCGCGCTTCATGATCCGCAGCGACTCCTCCCAGCGCCGGGCGCGCTTGGCCTCCGCCCGCTCGGCCAGCACGCCGATGTGACCGCGCAGCCGCGCCGCGACCTCTTTGCGTTCGCCGTCGCCGAGCGCGACGAGGGCTTCGACGAGCAGGTCGGCGTCGCCCCGGTCGATCAGGCCGCGGACGTCGTCCCACGCGGTCATCGGGGGACCGCCTCGGTGACCCTGGCGGCGATGCGGGCGGCCAGCACGTGCTTGCAGGGGCCGCGCGAGCCCCGGTGGTCGAACCACCATTCGCAGGTGCAGGAGCCGTCGCCCAGCCGGACCTCGCGGAGGCCGCCCGGCGTGGTCACCTCGGCGGTGTCGGGCCCGGTGACGCGGACGGCCCCGCTCTCGACCAGCGCGCGGGCCGAGGCCAGCCGGGGGTTCAGGGTCTCGACGTGCTCGCGGTCATAAGGCAGCTCCCGGTGGAAGTGACCCGCCTCGGCCAGGTCGTATCCGACCCGCCCGGCCGTGCCGAGCTGGGTGAGCGCGGCACGCACCCGGGCCGGGGACAGGCCCGCCCGTTCGGCGAGCAGCCCCACCTCGACGGCGGGCTCGAAGTTGAGCAGCATGCCGACCACGTCGGCGTCGGCGGCGACGTCGTCGCCGGACAGGTCGTCGAGCACCGCGCCCTCGCCGGAGAAGCCGCGCCACGTCTCCGGCGACAGCACCAGTGTGTAGCGCATGCCGGGCAGTTCCAGCTCCCAGGCGCTGGGCGCGACGTCGTGACCGGAGACGGGCGGTCCGTACACGCGCAGCGCGGTGGCGAAGCGCAGCAGCGGGTGCAGGGTCACCAGCCGGCCGACGCCGGACAGGCACACCGCGCCCGCCGTCGGGGAGCCGGACGCCGATTCCGCGGGGGAGAACGCCCGCAGCTCGCGGCCCTGCGGCAGCGTCCACAGGTTCGCCGACGCCTTCCTCGGCAGCCCGCGCAGGAAACGGACGGCCCTGGCGGCGTCGAGCTCGGCCCGCAGGTCGAAGCCGGAGGCGATCACCTGCACCTCGGCGAACCCGCGCAGCCACCGGGACGGCAGCGGCACCTTCTTCTCCACCACGGCCCCGTCGAGCGTGGTGACCGCCATCTCCTCGGCCCCGACGCCAAGGTGCAGCGGGTCGCGCCCGCCAACCCTGGCCAGCGCCTCGCGCAGCGGCCGGTTGACGTCGACGTTGGTGGTGCCCCGGTCGAACACCTCGCCGTCGAGCGCGCCGCCGAGCAGGTCGAGGCGCGCGTAGACGCCGCCGCAGGCGGAGAAGGACTCCATCCGCAGCCGGTCGCCGTCGCAGGTGACCACCGGGTCACGGGACCAGACGCCGCCGCCCGCACGGGGCCGGTGGTAACGCGCCATCGCGACGTCGGCGAGGCCGAGCAGCGCCGCCGCCGCGGGAGCGGCCTGGGTGACCAGGCCGCTGAAGAATCGGGGACGCGTGGCCGGTCCGCTCGGCGTCCGCCCGCCGGACGTCGATAGTCCCAGTCGATCCCCCGTCATTCGGGAGGGGGAGGCGTAGGAGTACGCCTGCACCGTGTTCGTCATGGCGCAGACGATAGAGATCGACTCCGACAGAACCGTGATCATTCGGACGTAGTCGATCGGCCACATTCGGTGAAAATCCCTATTGAAAGAGTAGGTAAAATGCACAATCCTGGTGGGGTACTTCTGAGCGACGGACGAAGGGAACCCCTGATGAGCGTGACCGACGAGGTGCTGGCCAACGCCGAGCGGTATGCCGCCGGCTTCGACAAGGGCGAGCTGGCGCTGCCGCCCGCCAAGCGGCTCGCCGTACTCGCCTGCATGGACGCCAGGCTCGACCCCTACGCGATCCTCGGCCTGAGCGAGGGCGACGCGCACGTGATCCGCAACGCGGGGGGCGTGGTCACCGCCGACGCCCGCCGCAGCCTGGCCATCAGCCAGCGCCTGCTGGGCACGCGGGAGATCATCCTGATCCACCACACCGACTGCGGCATGCTCACCTTCGCCGACGACGTGTTCCGGTCCGAGATCCAGGCCGAGACCGGCGTCAAGCCGGACTGGGCCGCCGAGGCGTTCCCCGACCTGGAGGACGACGTCCGGCAGTCCATCGCCAGGATCAGGGCCGACACCTCGATCAAGCACACCGATCAGGTGCGCGGATTCATCTACGAGGTGGAAACCGGCAGGCTCAGGGAGATCAAGCCCTGAGCGCCCGGTTCGCCGGGCGCCGGGGATCGCCCCGGCGCCCGGCGGAACCCGGGCGCGTTCAGACAGTGCTAGCGGGCGTGCGCGTCGCCTCCGTTGCCGCACGCGGCGGGGGTCCACGAGCACCGGCACGCCGCGCGGCCGGTGGGTGAAGAGCCGGTACCGGTTCGACGGTACTGACGGAAACCGATGACCTGTTCAGAGGTATTCGGTTAGATAGGTCGCGCATGCTGGAGTTGGGGGAAGGGTGTGCCTGATGGGGGAGATGACCCCGTTGCGGGTGCAAGATCCGGTCCGCTGCGCGAGGCGGTCGAGGCGGACGGGCCCCTGGGGGACGACGCACTCGAACGGCTCGCCGTGGCCACCCTCACCGCGCTGGCCTCGCTCGCCCAGGCGGGGCTCTCCCATCGAGGCCTGAGCCCGGGGAACGTCCTGCTCGGCCCGGACGGCCCGAGGCTCTGCGACCCGGGCGTCGAGCCGGGGGAGGGCGGCTCCTGGGCGGCCCACGCGTACCGCTCCCCGAAACAGATCCTCGGCCTGCCGTCCTGGCCGCCCGGCGACCTGTTCTCCTGGGCCGCCACCATGGCCTACGCCGCCATGGGTGAGCCCCCATCCGCCGACGCCCCCGCCGACCTCACCTCGATCGCGCCCCCTCTCCGCGACGTGCTCGGGGCCTGCCTCGCCGAATCCCCGGCCGCCCGCCCCGCCCCCCAGGACACCCTCCTCCACCTCCTCGGCACCCCCGCCCGGACGACCCCGACGTGGGGGGCTCCGGTGGCGCCGTATGAGGGCGCACGGGCGGTTCCGGCGTCTTCGCCGGCTGCGCGGGAAGGGGCGGTGCGGCGGTTTCCGGTCGGGGTGGTGGCCGCCGTCGGGGTGGTCGTGGTGCTGGCCGGGGGCGGGGTGTGGGCGGCGGCGAGCTACTCGGGCCGTCCGGTGTCGAAGGTCGCGGCGGTGGTGAGCGCTTCGGCCGCGGACTCCAGGACCTGGACCGTCTCCGACACCCCCATTCCGGCGGGCGACCCGGCGCGCGGCGTCTTCGCCTACCGCTCCGGCGTGACCTGGCTGCCGCACCTGCCGTTCCTGCTGGGCGGCGGGCGAGCAGGGCAGGGTCGCCCGACTGACACTGCGCCACCCCTGACGGGCCCGGCCGGGATACCCTCCTGCTGCGGAACGGCGTGGGCCGGAGGGCGGGTGCGATGGCGCGGGACGGCGAAGGGCTTCGCGCGCTGAGCCTGGGCGTCGCCACCTTCGCCGGTGAGCGCTGGCCCGACCTGCCCGCCGCCGTGCACGCGCGGGCGTGCGCCGACCTGCGCGCCGCCCTGGCCGGGCTCGGCTACACCGTCGCCGGGCACGACGACCCGACGGCGAGCGCGCTCGGCCGGGCCGTCCACGCCGAGATCGGATCGGAGTCGCCCGGGCCGCTGGTGGTCCACGTCAGCAGCCACGGCGAGCCGCATCGGACCGGCGCGCTCTACGTGGTCGGCTCCGACGGCGCCGTGGACGACACCACCGAGGTCACCGGATGGCTGCGGATGGTCGAACGCCGCGCCGGGCGCCCGCGGACGCTGTTCCTGATCGACACCTGCCACGCCGGGCAGGCGGCCCGGCCGCCCTGGCTGTCCGAGGTCGTTGACGGCGGCAACCACGCCTGGGTGATCGCGGCCACCGGCCGCGGCGAGGCGGCCTACGACGCCCGGCTCACCAGGGCCGCCGCGACCGTCCTGGGCGGCCTGGGCGCGCTGGTCTACGCCGACCGGCCGTACGTGCCGTTCGGCCTGGTCGTCGAGAGCATCCGCGCCGAGGTCCGGGCGCTCGGCGGGCACGGGGGGCACGGGGGGCACGGCTACGAGCAGCGGGTCGCCGCGTCCCCCATCGACGGCGACTACCCCGACCTGCCGTTCTTCCCCAACCCCGGCTACGGGCGGGCGGCCCCGCTCGACCTGCTGGCCGGGGAGGTCGATCCGGGCATCGCGACCTACCTCGACGACGTCGTGGACCCCCGGCACTGGCTCGACCGCACGGCCGGCACCGGCCCGCTGACCCGCGACATCGACGGCGGCTGCTTCGTCGGCCGCCGCCGCCAGTTGCGCGAGCTGACCGCCTGGCTCGACGACGCCGCCGCGTCCCCGCCGCTGCGGGTCGTGACCGGCGGTCCGGGGGCGGGCAAGTCGGCCCTGCTCGGCGTTCTGGTCTGCGCGGCGCACCCGGCGCTGCGCGCGGCCACGGCGGGCCTGCGCGCCCACATCACCGAGCTGTGCCCGGCGCTCAACCGCGACCTGGCGGCCGTGCACGCCCGCCAGCGCGACCTGCCCGCCGTGACGGCCTCCATCGCCGGGCAGCTCGGCCTGGCGGGGGAGGGGCCGTGGACGCCGTCCCGGCTGCTCGAAGCGCTCGCCGCCCGGCCGCGTCCGGCGACGATCGTCGTGGACGCCCTGGACGAGGCCACCGATCCCACGCGCCTGACCGCCGGTCTGCTGCTGCCGCTGGCCGGTGGGGTCCCGGGGGTGCGGCTGCTCGTCGGCGGGCGTCCGGGGGCCGCTCTGGAGCCGCTGGCGGCACTGGGCGAGGTGACCGACCTCGACCTGGTCGCGCCCGGCGAGCTGACCGACGACCTGCGCGACTACGTCGCCCGGCTGCTGGAGTTCACCGGCGGGCACTCGCTGCGGGGCAGTCTGCGCACGGCCTTCGCGGGAGGGCTGGCCGGCGCGCTGGCGTCGGACGCCGGGGCCGAGCCCCGCTGGGGCCCGTTCCTGGTCGCCGGGCTCTACACCTACCAGGTGGTCCGGGCCGCGACCCCCGCCGCCGACCCGGCGGCGGCGCGTGCGCTGGGGGAGGGCGTGCCCCGCGCCCTGCACGAGCTGTTCCGGCTCGACCTCCGCAGCCGCCCCGGCCACGCGCCCTGGCTGCTGCCGCTGCTCACCGCCGTCTCCCACGCACGGGGGCAGGGCATGCCGTTGCGGGTGCTCGCGCGCCTCGCCCCGGTGTGGAAGCCAGGCCACCAGGGGGAGGCGACGATGGGCGAGCTGCTGGGGGCGCTGGGGGAGGCGTCCTTCTACCTGCGGCGGTCGCCCGACACCGACGGCACCGCGCTCTACCGGATCTACCACCAGGGGCTGGCGAACCACCTGGCCGAGAGCGCGGGCGGCGGCGCCGACGTGCTGGAGGCCGTCCTGGGGCGGGGGTCCGGCTCGGTGCGGTCGCGGGGGTGGGAGCACGCCGAGCCGTATCTGCTGCGGCACGCCGTCCAGCACGCGGAGGACGCGGGCGCGGCGGCGGAACTGCTCGGCGACGCGTCGTTCCTGGCGCACGCCGACCCGGCCTTCCTGCTGCCCGCCCTCGACCGCCTGCGGCTGCCGGGTGACGACCGCAGGCGGCGGCTGGCCAGGGCCGTCTACCGCACCTCGGCGCACCGCCATCGCGACCTGCCGCCGCCGCGCCGGGCCGAGGTCCTGGCCGTGGACGCGGCCCGCTGGGGTTCACCCGGCTGGGCGAGCGCCCTGTCGGATCAGAGCGCACAGACCGATCCGGCCGCACAGACCGGTCCAAGCGCGCGGACCGAGGAGGGGCGGCCCCGCTGGCGTCCGGTCGCCGCCAGCGGCAGCTCCCTCACCCCGGCGCACCGGGCCACCCTCACCGGCCACGAGGGCCGGGTGAACGCCCTGGCCACCGGCTTCGCCGACGGACGGCCCAGCGCGGTCACGGCGGGCGACGACCAGACCGTCCGGCTGTGGGACCTCGCCGGGCACGCCCAGCGCGGCCTGCCCATGCGGGGCCACCGGGGCCCGGTGACCGGCGTGGCTCTCACCGCGATCGACGGGACCCCGGTGGCCGTCAGCACCGGCGCGGACGGCACGGTCCGGCTGTGGGACCTGCCGGAGGGCCGCCCGAGGGGCGCGCCACTGGAAGGACATCTCGGTCCGGTCCAGGGACTGGCCGTCACCGAGGCCGACGGACGGCCCCTCGCCGTCACCACGGGCGCCGACGGCACGGTCCGGCTCTGGGACCTCGCCGGGCACCGGCCGGACGGCCTGCTGCGCGCCCACGTCGGCCCGAGCCACGCGGTGGCGTGCGCCGCTGCCGGACGCCGCCCGGTGGCGGTCAGCACCGGAATGGACGGCACCGTGTGGATGTGGGACCTGGTCGAACGCGTGGCCGTCGGACATCTGCCCGGCCCGCGCGGGCTGGGCACCGCCGTGTGCGGCGCTTCCATCGACGGCGAGCCGGCCGTGCTGATCGCCGACGTCGGCGGCGCGATCCGCGTCTGGCCGCTCGTACGGCCCGCCGCCCGCCCCGCCGTCTCCTACGGCAGACCCGTCCGCGCCCTGCACGCCACCGACATGGACGGCGTTCCCGTGGTGATCGCCTCCGGCGACGACCATGCGATCCGCGCATGGGACCTGCGGCGCGGCGAGCCGCACGGCGACCCCTTCACCGGCCAGGGCGTGGTCACCGCGATCGGCTCCATCGCCGTGGACGGCCGGCCGCTGGCCGTGACCAGCGGCGGCGACGGCACCGTGCGGGTATGGGACCTCGACGTGGCCGGACCGGTGGGCCGCCCGCTGTCCGGGCACAGCGAGCAGGTGAACGCCGTCGCCGCCGCGCGCTCCGGTGGCCCGCTGGTGCTCACCGGCGGAGACGACCGGGTCGTGCGCGCCTGGCGTCCCGGCGGCCGTCTCGCGCCCGAGGCGGTGTTACCGGGCCACGAGGGACCGGTGCTCGCCGCCGCGTGCCTGCCCGACCGGCCGCTCGCCGTGACCGCGAGCGCGGACGGCACGCTGCTGCGCTGGAACCTCGACCCGCCGACGCCCATCGGAGCCCCGCTGATCGGCCACACCGGTCCGGTCCTCGACGTCGCGGCCACGGTCGTCGACGGCCGGCCGGTGGCCGTCTCGGTGTCGCAGGACCGGAGCATCCGGCTGTGGGACCTCACCGAGGACGAACCCGAGGGCGAGGTCCTGCTCCGGAGGGCCGGTCGCCGGCACCTGGCCCGCCGCGTCGTCTGCGTCGCCGCGGCGTCCGGATCGGTCGCGGTGACCCCCACCTATGCCGGGAAGCTGCGGATCTGGGGGCTATCGGAGGGTGGATCTCATGAGACCGTCACGGTGTGGCCCGACGGCACGACCATCCGGGCGCTCGCCGCGCTGGAGGCCGGCGGGCGCTCGCTCGTCGTGGCCTCCGGCGCGGGCGGGTCGCTGGGCGTGCTCGACCTGGACACCCGGGTGGTCACCCCGATCCCGCCCGAAGCCGAGGGCGGCCCCGTCCGCGCGCTGAGCTGTGCGATGATCGGCGGCGTCGCGGTCGCGGTCGCGGCGTGCGGCGAGCGCCTGCGCACCTGCCGGGATCTGCTCGGCGAGCCGCGCTGGGATGAGCACGCGCTGCCCGCCGAGGCCCGTGCGGTCGCGCTGGAGGCCGAAGGCCGCCTGCTGGTGGCGCTGGCGGGAGACCTGGTGGTGTTCCGCGCGGAAGGGGTGGGGGCCGATGGATGACGCCGACTGGACGCGCCTGACCCATCAGGCGCTGCACGGGGATCTGGTCCCCTTCCTGGGGGCGGGGGTCAACGCGGGCGTGCTGCCGACGGGCGGCGACCTCAGCGAGGTGTGGGCGCGGCGATTCGCCTACCCGTTCGCCGATCGCCGCAACCTGCCCCGGGTGCTGGAGTACGCCGAGACCGTGACGGGCGACCCGACTTACGTCAAGGAGCTGATCCGCCGCGACCTGAGCGCCCACGGCCCACCCGACTTCACCGACCCCGGCAACCCCTATGCCCCGCTCGCCGCGCTCCCGTGCAAGCTGTTCGTGACCACCAACTACGACGACTTCATGGCGCGGGCGCTGCGGCACGCCGGGAAGGATCCCGCAGGCGAGATCTGCCGGTGGTACGAGGGGGACGATCCCGGCGAGCCGGACCGGCCGAAGCCGACGGCCGAGCACCCGCTGGTCTTCCATCTGCACGGCAGCTTCGACTCGCCCCACTCGATGGTGCTCAGCGAGGACGACTACCTGCGGTTCGTCGTCGCCATGGCCGACGCGGAGCGCCCCCTCATCCCGGTGGACGTCCTCGGTGAACTGCTGTCCAAGCCGCTGCTATTCCTCGGGTACAGCATCCAGGACTGGACGTTCCGTTCCCTGTTCAGCTCGCTCTTCAACAGCGTGCCCGGCACGCGCCGCCGCCGCCACACGGTGGTCATGTTGATGCCCGAGCTGGACGTCACGAGCCCCGCCGCCGCCGCCCGGGCGCGCGACTACCTGTCCCGCTACCTCGGGGGGTGGAGCGTGGCCCTCTATGTCGGGACGGCCGCCGACTTCCTGCGGGAACTCGGCAGGCGGATGTCAGAAGTCTCCTGAGACCAGGTCGCGCACGTCGGGGCAGCCCAGATAGGCCCGGACGCGGTGGAAGTCGAACCTGGCGATGCGCACCGGGGGCGACTGCTCAACCCCGTCGAAGCGGGAGCACAGGTCGGCGGGGACGGCCACCAGGTCGCCGACGTCGGCGAGGTTGACCCAGCGCTTCACCCCCGGGGGCCGCGCGCCCCGACCGGCCTCGGGGGCGGGCCGCAGCCGCTGGAAGATCACGCCGTTCATGCCGAGCGGGCTGCCCAGGGTGATCAGGGTGGGCACCGAGAGGCCGGGATCGGCCCACAGCGCCTCGTAGGCCACCACACTGCCCAGGGAGTGGGCGATGACGACCTCGGGCCGGTGGTCGCGGATCGCGGCGGCGACGGCCTCTCTGGCGGCCGTGCGGAAGGAGTCGTCGGCGTGGTGCAGGTAGGTGTGGACCTCGCGGACGAAGATCGCGGCCAGGCGCCTGGCGGCCTCGCCGTACCGCTCGGTCAGCCACTCGCCCGCCTGCCGGGCGCGCGCGGTGATCTGCCCCTGGGCCGCCTGCGGGGACGGCTGGAGCTGGTCCACGAACGCCACGAAGAGCTCTTGCTCACCGGGCGTGAGCAGGGCCACGTCGCCCTGCGGGGTGCCCCGGTGCAGCAGGTGGGAGTAGTAGCCCACCGCGACCTCCGAGTCGCCCTGCAACCAGTCGGTCCAGTCGCGGCTGATCGTCTTGGCGGCGGCCTCGGCCCCGCCGTTCCTGTCCACGTAGTCGTGGTTGCCGATTCCGTGCACACCGACGATCCGTGCCATGGAGCGCTCCAGGTCCGCTGGGGGTGGACCTTGAGTATGCCTCTCGCGGCGGGCCGCCGCGCGGTTCCCGGAACCGGGGGGCGCTCCGGGAACCGGCGGTCGGGCGGCGTCGCGAAAGGCGACGCCGACGGCATGGGAGCCGGGCCCTGTGCGGGCGGCCACGTTCGCCCGCGATGGGCCGGTTCCGCCGCGGCAGAAGGTCAGTGGGCCGATACGGCCGGTGCGGCGGTTCCCGGGCACGCGCGTTCGCGGCGGTGGTCTCGCGGGCCGCCGCCAGTCCGGTGGCGGCGGCGGGCGTTCCGGGCTCCGTCCCGCTGGATCTCCTCGGGGGCCGGGCATGGGCCGCGTCGCGTGCGGTGTTCCGGGCACGGGCGACGGGGCGGAGGCCGCGACGAGGGCGTCGTCGGCGGTCTGGCCGTGGCCGTGACGCGGGCGGTGCGCGTGTGCGCCGCGCCCACGATCGGGCAGTGGTGTCGAGGCAAGGGCTCTCCTCGGTCGGTGCCGTCAACGTACGGCCTGCTCCGAAACCGGGGACCTATCAGTGTGCCTATAACGTCCTGTTATGCCGATCGATGATAGATGTCATGGCTTTAAGGGCCAGGTGTTATGCCCCCCTATGGCACCGTGCCGAACCCAGGATGCACGCTGAGCCAGCTCAGGTAGCTGTGACTGCGGCGAACCGAGTCCATGTGCGCGGCCTTGGCGTGGACGACGATGGAGGGGGCGGCCACCGCGGCCGGTGCCTCTGGGTGCCAGCCGAGCACCTGCCGCCAGCGTAGCGGCGCGCCCGAGATGGGCAGCATCCGCACGCCCGCGGTCAGGCGGAACGTCGCCTGGCACAGCGCCACGGCCCTGCCGACCTGGGCCAGGTGGGCGCAGGTGGCCGGGTCGGTCTCGTAGATCGTGCGCGGGGTGAAGCCGGCGCGGGCGCACGCGGCGGCGAAGCAGTCGGCGAAGCAGCCGTCGCCTGGGGCGACCGCCCACGCCTCCTGGGCCAGCGCGCCGAGCTCGATCTCCGGCTCGCCCGCCAGCGGGTGGTTGTCGCCGACCAGGACGCACACGGCGTCCACGGCGACCGTCCGCCAGGCGAGGTTGTCGCCGGACGGCGGGCTGCTGTCGCCGCACACTCCCACCAGGGCGAAGTCCAGGCGGCCGAGCATCAGCATCTCCGACAGCTCGTTGGCCGACCAGGAGGTCTGCGTGCTCACGCTGGAGTTGGGATAGGAGGCGGCGAGCCGGTCCACCAGCCCCCCGATGATGGGGCTGTTGGTCGCGCCGAGGCGGTAACGCTGCTGCTCGTTACCGGTCGCGTCGGCGAACCTGGCGAAGCGGGCGGCCTCCTCCTGGAGCTGACGCGCGGCCGGGAGGAGGACCCTGGCGCGGGTGAGCACCAGCTCCCCGAGGGGGGTCGGGCGCGCGCCGGTGTGGTCGCGCTCGAACAGGGCGCCGCCCAGCGCACGCTCGATGCGTTTGAGCTGGGCGGTCAGTGCGGGCTGTGCCAGCCCGAGTACGGTGGCGGCCTTGGATACACTGCCCGCTTCCGCGACGGCACGCACTATCCTAAGGTGGCGAAGCTCGAGATCCATAGCCGCACGGTATGGCCCGAACGTCTCCCTGCCAATGAAAACAAGTCATGAAGTTTGACGAGATTCAGTCGGAACGTTCCTAAATGCGGCACAAGGTCATTAATCGGTCATCTTATGTGCTTCGGCGATCAACCTGAAAGATCGGATCCGGTGCGCGCCGCCGTAGACCCCGGTCGTGATCATCAGTTCGTCCGCGGCCGTCCGATCCAGCAGCGCCGCCAGGCCCGCGCGCACGGCGTCGGGCTCGCCGTACACCACGTTCGACAGCCAGGCGTCGAGGAACTCCTCCTCCACCGCCGTGTACGGGTGGTTCTCGGCCTCCTCGGGGGTGGGCACCGGCGCGGGGGTGCCGCGCCGCAGCCGCAGCATGGACAGGCCGCCCGTGCGGGCCAGCCGGTAGGCGTCTCGCCCGGTGTCGGCGGCCACGGCGCTCACGCCGATCATCGCGTACGGCCGGTCGAGCGCCGCCGAAGGCCGGAAGCTCTTGCGGTACAGATCGAGCGCCGGTTCGGTGTTGGCGGCGCTGAAGTGGTGCGCGAACGCGAACGGCAGGCCCAGCAGGCCCGCGAGCCGGGCGCTGAACCCGCTGGAGCCGAGCAGCCAGATCGGCGGGCGGCCACCGGGGTCGCGCGGCACGGCGCGGATCCTCTCGTAGCGGTGCCCCGGCTCGAAGGAGCCGTCCAGGAAGCCGGTCAGCTCGGCGACCTCCTGCGGGAACCGGTCGGCGTCGCCCCTGCGCAGCGCGGCGGCCGTGGCCTCGTCGGTGCCGGGCGCGCGGCCGAGGCCGAGATCGACGCGGCCGGGGTGCAGCGCGTGCAGCAGCCCGAACTGCTCGGCGACGACCAGCGGGGCGTGGTTGGGCAGCATCACGCCGCCGGAGCCGAGCCTGATCGAGGTGGTGCTCGCCGCCAGGTGCGCGAGAAGCACGGGCGGTGACGAACTGGCCACGTTGGGCATTCCGTGGTGCTCGGCCACCCACAGCCGGTGGTAGCCCCACTCCTCGGCCTTGCGCGCCAGTTCGGTGGTGGTGGCCAGGGCCTCCGTGGCCGATTCGCCCGCGCTCACCGTCGCGAGGTCCAGCACCGACAGCGGGACTCGGGCATCGCCCCTGGCGATGCCCCTGATCTCGTCGCTCACCTCGGGCACAACCTGGAGCATGCCCGCGGGTATTCCGGGTGACGCTCCGCCCCTGGTGGGTAAGCAGAGACTTTATGACGATGGGAATCGATCCGCGGGAACTGCCGGACGAAGATCTTCTCCGCGAGCTGCGGCACGTCCACGAGACACGGACGGACACGCTGCGGCACGGCTCCGACGACGCGCTGGACAACCACACGGTGCGCACCAGGGAACTCGAGACCGAGTACCTGAGGCGTTACCCCGAGCGGGAGATCGACCCCGAGCGCCTGCGGGAGGGAGCGCGGCAACGTGTCTAGGAAGACGACCGGTCCGGCCGCACTGCACGACGTCCAGGCCCTGTCCGACGCGCAGACGCACGTGTACGAGGCGGTGGCGTCGCTCGCGGTGGACGGCCGGATCGCACATGTGTCCGACGTCGCCCAGATGACCGGGTGGCCGGAGCACGACGTACGGCAGGCCCTGGTGACACTGGTGGAGAACGGCTGGCTGATCCAGAAGGGCGACGGGTTCGTGATGGGTCCACACGACTGGGGGCTGGACTACCGGTAGGCGACTGGGAAAGAGTGTCCAATATCCTCGTAAAGGAGGATCTATGACGCCCTCGGATGTGGGCGCACTCGACCCCGCCGCCGCCAGGGAGCTGTTCCGCAGGGGCCTGCGCACGCCCACGGCGGGCTGGTGCCTGGGCTGGACCCAGGCGAACCTGCTGGCCGTGCCCCGGTCCTTCGCCTACGACCTGCTGCTGTTCGGGCAGCGCAACGCGAAGGCGTGCCCGGTGCTCGACGTGGGCGACGCGGGGGCGACCGCCACCGCGATCTTCGCCGGCGACCTGCGCACCGACCTGCCCGGCTACCGCGTCTACGAGAACGGCGAGCCGATCGCCGACGTGCGGGACGCGACCGGGCTGTGGCGCGAGGACCTCGTGCCGTTCCTGATCGGGTGCAGCTTCACCTTCGAGGACGCGCTGATCCGCGCGGGAGTGCCGGTCCGCCACGTGGAGGCCGGGGTCAACGTGCCGATGTACCTCACCTCGGTGAAGTGCGAACCGGCGGGGGCCCTCGGCGGGCCGCTGGTGGTGTCGATGCGGCCGGTCCCTGCCGGGCTGGTGCCCGAGGCGATCCGCGTCACCGCCCGCTACCCGGCGGTGCACGGAGCGCCCGTGCACGTCGGCGATCCGGCGGAGATCGGCATCGCCGACCTGGCCAGGCCCGACTTCGGCGACCCGGTCGAGGTGCGCCCGGGGGAGATCCCGCTGTTCTGGGCCTGCGGGGTGACCCCGCAGGCGGCGGTGATGGCGAGCGGCGTGCCGTTCGCCATCGGTCACCTGCCCGGCCACATGGCGATCACCGACGCCCGCGACCACCGGTTCCAGGTGCCCTAGCCGTCCGCGGGCTCCGCGCGGGACAGGGCGACCACCGGGATGACGCGGTCGGTGCCGGCCTGGTGCTCGGCGAAGAACGAATGGCGTTCGACCGCCGCCGCGAACAGCCGGTCGCGCTCCTCGCCCTCGGTGGGCACGGCCCTGGCGCGGTACTTGTCGGAGCCGACCTCGACCGTCACGGACGGGTCGGCGATCAGGTTGTGGTACCAGTCGGGATGCCTGGGCGCGCCCATCACGGAGGCGAAGACCAGCAGGCGGTCGCCGTCGCGCAGGTACATCATCGGGGCCGTGTGCGCACGGCCGCTCCGGCGCCCGGTGGTGGTGAGCAGCAGCAGCGGGCGATCCGCGAAGGGGCCCGCGCCGCCGTTCGCGCGGAACTCCTCGATGGTCCTGCGGTTGATCTCCTTGATGTCGTCCAAGTTCATGCCGTCATGCTGCCCCCCGATGCTGTCAGAAACTGTCAGGTACGGGCGGGGCGTCCGGTTACGGCGAGTCGTCCGCGAGGATGACGCCGGGGTGTGAGAGTCCCCCTATCCTGGGATCAAACGGGAGCTTCGAGGGGGTCAGGTGGCGATCTCAGACGGGGAACGGCGAGTGAGTCCCGGCCGTGCGGCCCCGCGTGAGCCCGGCACACCCGGCGACGCCGCGGCCGGCGCGGGCGCTCCGGGTCCGGTGCCGCCGGAGCCCGCCACCCCGGCCGGACGGCCGGCCTATCCGCCGCAGGGCGATTCCGGTGAGACGCGGATCGGCGACGCCGACGTCCTGAAGGAGGACGCGGCACGGCGGTCGGGCCTGCGCGGCTGGCGCGAGGGGATCCGGGCCACGCCCGGCGGGAGTCTCGCCCTCAAGATCGTCGTCGGGGTCATCGGGGCCGCCCTGGTCATCGGGGGCCTGATCATGGTGCCCTTCCCGGGGCCCGGCTGGCTCGTGGTGTTCGCCGGGTTCGCCGTGCTGGCCACCGAGTTCGCCTGGGCGCACCGGGTGCTGCAGTTCGGCAAGCGCACCCTCGCCTCCTGGACCGACTGGCTCAAGGAGCGCGGCTGGACGGTCCGCATCCTGGTCGTGGGCGTCACCTTCCTCGTGGCGGGGGCCATCATCTGGGCGGCGCTCAAGCTGAGCATGGGCATCGACGTCATCGCCATGACGCGGGACTTCTTCTCCCGCCCCTGATCTCGCGTGGTAGATGTAATCCCATTTGTTAATGGTGTAATTTTTCGCGACTAAAGCGGTTTATGATGCCGACGTGAGATTATCCATCCGTATCGGGGTGCTCGCGGGTTGCCTGACACTGGCCGCGCAGACGAGCACCGCCGTGGCGGCACAGGCCGCCGAGGAGATCGCGATCGACCTTCCCGACACGGGGGTCAAGTTGCACGAGGACGCCGCCGATCCGGTGCTCGTCAGGACTTTCACCATCAAGGACGATGTGTACCTGCGTCCCAAGGACAGCGATGATTTCGTGAAGAAGGCCGGTTATACCGAAATCACCGTGGCCCCGGGCGGCGCGCTGGCCGCAGGTCTGCGCGACAAGTACTCCAAGGCCGGGTACGACCAGGTGATCATCATCGACCAGGGCGGCGGCGCCGCCAAGCCGATCCGCACGGTCAAGCGGCCCTACATCACCGCCTCGCTCTTCTGGTCCCGCGACGGCCGCCAGATCCTGGGCACCACCCAGCGCAAGGTCGGCAAGAAGTGGGTGACCTCGGGATTCACCCTGGTGGACGTCGCCGGGCGGACCAGCCGCCTGGTGCAGGTGCCGAACCTGAAACAGGACACCGTCTTCGAGTGGGCCCCCGACGCGCGCGGCGTGATCGCGGTCTACGACAAGAAGATCCGCGAGTACGACCTCAAGGGCAAGCTGCGCCGCACCCTCGACATCGGCACCACCGTCTCCGGCGACGACGTGTACTCGCCGTCCGGCAAGCGGCTGCTGACCTGGTGCCCGAGCCGCTACCGTGAGGACGTCTGCGTGTCCGACCGGGTGTCCGGCAAGATCGTCAAACGGGTCGCCTGGGACCCCGAGTACCTGTGGGGCTGGTGGGACGAGACCCACTTCGTCGGCGTGGTCAAGAAGGGCCGGGCCTACCAGTCGGTCGTCGCCGACCTGACCGGCAGGACCACCCGCGTCCTCGCCGACATCACCGCCAACGCGTGGAAGAAGGACGACGTCTACCTGTCGTACTCCCGCCGCTGACCCGGCGCCCGTGAGCGCCCGGCTCAGCGGATCACGATCGTGTGCTCTCCGCGCGGCACCAGCCTGCCGATGACGGGCGCTCCCGGGATCTCCCCGGCGAGCAGCAGCCCGCCCGAGGTCTGCGCGTCGGCGAGCAGGAGGAGCACCTGCTCGTCCGCGCCCCCGGCGTCCAGGTGGGGGGCGACCCAGCTCAGGTTGCGCCGGGACCCGCCCGGCACGTGGCCGTCGCGCACCGACTCCCTGGCGCCCTCGATGAACGGCACCGCCGAGGCGTCCAGCTCGGCGGTGACTCCCGAGGCCCTGGCCAGCTTGTGCAGGTGACCGAGCAGGCCGAAACCGGTCACGTCGGTGGCGCAGCGCACCCCCGCCCGCACGGCCAGCTCGGCGGCCCCGGCGTTCAGGGCGGTCATCACCTCGACGGCCTGCGGGAACACCTCCCCGGTCGTCTTGTGCCGGTTGTTCAGCACCCCAGAGCCGATCGGCTTGGTCAGCGACAGCGGCAGGCCGGGACGGCCCGCGTCGTTGCGCATCAGCCGCTCCGGGTCGGCGGTGCCGGTGACCGCCATGCCGTACAGCGGCTCGGGGCCGTGCACGCTGTGCCCGCCCGCCAGATGGCACCCGGCCTCCGCCGCGACGACGGCCCCGCCGCGCAGCACCTCGGCCGTCACGTCGTACGGCAGGCCCTCGCGCGGCCAGCACAGCAGGTTGAGCGCGACCAGCGGCTTGCCGCCCATCGCGTAGACGTCGGACAGCGCGTTGGCCGCCGCGACGCGCCCCCAGTCGAAGGGGTCGTCCACGACGGGCGTGAAGAAGTCGGCGGTGCTCACGATCGCCTGCCCCGCCGAGATCCTGACCACGGCGGCGTCGTCGCCGGTGTCCAGGCCGACCAGCAGCTCGCCGTGCTCGCCGCCGTGCCCGCCGCCGGGGGCCGGCAACCGCGCCAGCACCTCCTCCAGCTCACCGGCCGGGATCTTGCACGCGCAGCCGCCGCCCTGGGCGTAGTGGGTCAGCCGGAGCGTCGTTCCGCCGTCCGGGCTGATCGCGGGAGCGTTCATCGGACCTCCAGATGCCGGGCGGCGGAGCGTGCCAGGTGCCGCCACAGGGCCCGCAGGCCGAGCCGCAGCGCGGCGGCGCGCCTGCCGGGGGCGACGAGGGTCGCCGTCCGCAACGGTAACCGCACGCCGCGCAGCAGTTCCATGCCTCCCGAGCCGTCGATCGCCACCGCCATGGGCACGGCGCAGGCGTCGCGTGGGCGGGCGGCGCGCAGCACGGGCAGCTCGGCGGCCAGGTGCGGATCACGGCAGGACCGCGTCACGACCGGGACGGTGAGCAGGCCCGCCAGCGCGGCGGCGATCGACGAGCACCCCCCGCACGCGCCGTCGTGCACCAGCACCAGCCGCGTCACGCCCCTCACCGCGTCACCCCCGCGGCCAGCGCCACCACGGTCGCCAGGGCCGTCGCCAGCGCCATCGGACGGCGGGCGGACCGCCAGCGCCCCTGCCACGCGGCGCCCGCCGTCCGGTCGTGGACGGGCGCGGCGGCGGCCACGATCCAGCGGGCCGCGGCGAACCCGGCCGCCGCCGCGAACGCCCCCGGCAGCGGCACCGCAAGCAGCAGCGCGGCCAGCAGCAGATGCGGCAGCGCGGACGGCGAGTAGGTCCGCATCCCCGTCCCCATCTCGAACCCGAACTGCAGCGCCCCGGCGACCGGCCCCGCGCCGGCCACGTGCTCGGGCACCAGCCGCCGGTTCTCCGGCACCTTCACCCGCAGCAGCCCCGCCTCACGCGACAGCACGACCGCCGCCAGGACGGCGAGCGCCGGCAGACGCGCCCAGACGGGCGTCAGCGCCTGGACGACCGCGCCCAGCGCCCCCGCGACGAGGGCGACCGCGCATGCGCCGGCGAGCAGGCCCACGCCGAACACGGCCAAGGCGCCCAGGGGAGTACGTCCGCGCCAGACCGGCGCGCTCAGCAGGAAGGCCGAGTTGTGCGTTCAGGTGCTGCCCGAGTTGGCGTATCCGGCGTTGAGCCCGGCCCACAGGAACAGCGCGGGCGCCGGAGCGCCCAGGGCGGCCAGCGCCCCCGCCCCGGCCACGATGGGCAGCGCGACGGCCCAGGGGGCCAGCACGGCACGCCGCAGGCGCGCGGGAGCCGTCATACCGCGCACATCGCGATGGTCAGGCCCCGGTAGCTGTCGCCGTCGTTCCAGGTGACCTCGGTGACCGCGTCGGAGCACCGGTAGACGCTCCCGGCGGCGGTCCACCGCCAGGCGTTCCTCGCGCCGGTCGTCCCGCAGAAGGAGTCCGTCCGCAGCGACATGTACTCCTCCCCGACGTCGGTGTTGCTCCGGTACCCCTCGAAGTGCCACTTCGAGTCGTTGCACGGGTAGGAGCCGATCCGCCAGCCGCCGTAACAGACGGCCGGGCCGGAGAACCAGTTGGCGGGGGCCTCCGTGTAGCCCTCGGGGTAGGCGTCGGAGCAGTTGGAGGAGGTCCACTCCGAGGCCGGGCCCCGCGCGGCGCGCGCCTCGCGCCGGGTCAGGTACCACTCGAACGGCGCGAGCGTGGCCGCCAGGGCGGCCACGAGCAGCCCCTTCAGCAGCGTCCTGCGCGGCGTGGCCGGGTCCGCGATCCGCGCGCGCACCCGGCTGGGCACGGGGGAGACGGACGCGTCCGCGGGGCCGCCGTCGGCGCCGATCTGCGGGATCACGTCAACGGGGTCAGCGCGCATGGCCGTCTGGTCCTCCTGGGATCGCGGGTACGGCGGGCTCGGGCAGGATGCGGGCGAGCAGCGCCGGGATGTCGGTGTCGCCGTAGACGAAGTGCCGGTGAGTGACGGCCCCGGCCGCGCCCACCAGGTAGACACACGGCGTGTAGCCCTCGTACAGCTCGGCCCACATCGCGGCGTCGGCGATCAGGGTCTCGCCGGACGGGTCGCGCAGCCGCTCGGCGGCCTCCTGCCCCGCGACCAGGCCGATCAGGCGGACCTCCGCCCGGTCGGCGGCGAACGCGCGGGCCGCCCGCCACAGACGCGGGCAGATCGGGCACCCGGCGTCCATGAGCAGCACCAGCGACACCACGTGGCCGGAGCCGGGCAGCAGCGGCGCGGGCGCGTGCCGGATGTCCTCGGCGCCCGCCCGTCCCCGTTCCAGGGCGCGCAGGCGCGCGTAGACCGCCCCGACGGCCAGCACCGTGAACCCGGACACGACCAGCGACAGCAGCGCCAGCGCCGTCGCGGCGTTCACCGGCCCCGCCCCGGTCCGCGCATCACGCCTCCCACCGGACCCGGATGCCGGCGAGCACGGCGTCCACCGCGTCGCCCGCCGACTGGGCGCGGATGTTGGGCGCCGCCGGATGCGCGGGGAAGATCACCGTGTAGGCGGCGGTGCAGGTCGCGTAGATGTAACGCCACTCGAACGGCGTGCCCCTGAGCGCGGCGTGGTGGGCGGGGTCGAGGTCGAGCCGCTCCTTCCACACCTCCGCCTCGCCCAGCGGGGCGCCCCGCCACTCGGGCAGGCCCGGCTTGGCCGAACCGGCGTCCCTGATCGTGACGATCAGGTGCTTGCTCATCCCGGCGACGATTGTGCCGTACTGGCGGATGCCCGCGCCCCTGCGAGGGCCAAGATTGGCCCCCTCGGGCGCGTCGCGGAACCGCACCGACCGGGTGATCCGCTCCAGCACGTCCTGGCGCGGGGCCGGGCCGCCGAACCACGTCGTCGCCTCGTGGTACGGACCCGCCCAGACCAGGCAACTGTTGGAGCGGTCGGCCGCCTCGTACACGATCAGGTCGTGGCCACGGCGGGTCACGACGCGCGGGCTCGCACCCGGGAGGATCTTCTTGGGGATCACCGCGTGCTGGCCGACCGGCGCCAGGTCGAAGGCGCGCAGCAGGCGCGGCCCCGCCATGCGGGTGTGGCCGAACCATCGCAGCGTGCCCGCCGCGGGCGGCAGGTCCACCGTGACCCGGGCGCCGTCCGCCGACCTGAGCACGGCTCGCGCCGTCGTCGCGACCATCCGGCCCCTCTCCGTCGAAGTCGTGAACTCCGGGTCAGGCTAGGGGGCCGCGGGGCGGGGACGACGGCGCAACACACCACATGGGCAACGCTTGAACCGAACGCGTGTCAGGCGATGGGACGGGCCGCGGGCCAGTTCGTCGTCGTGCTGAGGGCGCGGTCGACGAATGACTGCGTCCAGACGCGGTCGCCCGCCTGGTAGCGCATGCTGGAGGTCTCGTGAGGTCTACAGGTACAGCCCGGTGCCGTGGTCGGTCTGCGGGGTGGCCACGGCGTGCAGGTCGCGCTCGCGCATCACCAGGTAGAGCTGCCCGTGCACCTCGACCTCGTACTGTTCTTCCGGGTTGAACAGCACCTTGTCGCCGACCTTGACCGAGCGGGCGTTGACGCCGACCCCGCAGACCTCGCCCCAGGCAAGCCTGTTGGCCATCTTGACGGTGGCGGGGATGACGATCCCGGCGGTGCTGCGCCGCTCCTCGGTGTCTCGTTCCACCTTGATCATCACGCGGTCGTGCAGCATCTGGATCTCGAATTTCGGCTCAGCCACAGACGAAGTCTATGCACCCCGGCGGATCGTCATGGCAGCCGCAGCTCGGCGACCACCGTCTTGTGGTCGGTGCCCGCCAGCGGATGGGCGCGGAAGGCGAGCGTCGCGATCCGCTGGTCGGCCAGGACGTGGTCCAGCGTGACCCCTGGCAGAGTGGACCAGCCCTGCATCGGCCACGTCGGCGTGAGCCCGTGGCCGGTGACGTCGGCGGCGTCGCGGTAGCCGCTCGCCACCAGGTCGCGCATCGGGGCGTGGTCCAGCGTCGCGTTGAAGTCGCCCGCGAGGACCGTGAGGGTGGCGCCGGGCCGGGGCAGGGCGCGCAGGCCGTCCGCCCAGCAGGCGTACTTGTAGTCGTAGGCGGGGGCGCATGGATGAACGGAGACGATCTCCACCGGCGGCCCCGAGGGCAGGGACAGCAGCGCGCGGGACTGGCCGAAGTTCCCCAGGTCGATCGGGGTCAGCTCGCGGACCGGGAACCTGGCGTAGACCGCCGAACCGCCCACGCCGGGACGGATCAGTGACTCGGTCCGGTAAGGCAGCAGGGCGCGCAGGCCGTGCTCGTCGAGTGCCAGCGCGGCGGCCGGGGTGATCTCCTGGAGGGCCATGACGTCGGGGCGCTCGCGGCGGATGAGCTTGGCCAGGGCGTTGGCGTCGGCGCCGCCCTTGGCCAGGTTGGCGGCCATGACCCGCAGGTTCGGGCCGCCCGCCGGGGGATTGCCTTCGGCGAACGCCCTGGGCAGGACGGCCAGCGCCAGGCAGATCGCGGCGGCGGCGCACGCCGTACCGGCCAGGCGGCGGCCCAGCAGGAACACCACGGCGCAGACGGCCACCGAGGCCAGGGCGACATAGGGAGTGAAGGCGACGAGCTGCACCCACCGGAACCCGGCGTCCCACCCGGTCAGCCGCAGCACCGTCCAGGCGAGCACCGGCGCGGCCGGCAGCCAGGCCAGGGCGCTCACCCATCGGCCGCGCCGCCGTCGCCCGCGCGTCGTCTCCGGCGGTACGTCCGTCACGTCCAGACCCATGGGCGGAGCGTAAACGATCACATCCGCGGAACGCCGGGCCCGCACGGGATCTGCACGAGTCCTGCGCGGAATCCCGTCGTGAGCGGGTTTTCGTGAGGAGCCTAGGATGCGGCGGCCGCGCTCGGCACGCGGCGGCGGGCCTCGGGGACGATCAGCGGGGTGCCGGTCTGCGGATCCTCGATGATCTCGCAGCGCAGTTCGAACACCTCGGCCACCAGTTCGGCGGTCACGATCTCACGCGGATCGCCCTCGGCGACGATGCGCCCGTCGCGCATCACGAGCAGGTGCGTGGCGTAACGGCACGCCTGGTTCAGGTCGTGCAGCACGGCGACCAGCGTGCGTCCCTGCTCGTGCAGCTCGGCGCACAGGTCGAGCACCTCGATCTGGTGGGCGATGTCCAGGAACGTGGTCGGCTCGTCGAGCAGCAGGATCGAGGTCTGCTGGGCCAGCACCATGGCCAGCCAGACGCGTTGCCGCTGCCCGCCGGACAGCTCGTCCACCGGCCGGTCGGCGAGGTCGCGGACGTCGGTCGCGGCCATCGCCGCCCCCACCGCCGCCTCGTCGTCGCGCGACCACTGGCGCATCAGCCGCTGGTGCGGGTAGCGCCCGCGCGAGACCAGGTCGGCGACGGTGATGCCGTCGGGCACGATCGAACTCTGCGGCAGCAGCCCGAGACGCCTGGCCACCTCCTTCGACGGCAGTGAGGTGATCACGCTTCCGTCCAGGTAGACGGACCCGGCGCTCGGCTTGAGCATCCGGGCCAGCGCGCGCAGCGTGGTCGACTTGCCGCAGGCGTTGGGGCCGATGATCACGGTGAACGACCGGTCGGGGATGGTGATCGAGAGGTCGGCGGCGATCTCGCGTTCGCCGTAGCCGAGGGTGAGGCCGCTGCCGTGCAGTCGCGCGTCCGTGCCGTTGAAGCCCAACGTCGCTCCTTCCGCCTTCGATGAAGGTTAGCCTAACCTCATCGAAACGCATGGAACGGGTCGGGATCAATCCCCGCCGGCACTCGATCGCTACACGTGCGAGCCCCGCACCTCGACGATCTCCGCCAGTGGGAACTCCAGGTAGTCGCCGGCCTCCTCACACCAGGCGTCGAGCACCCCCGGCCGCAGCTCGCCGTGGCTGATCGTCGCCGTCAGGCCGTCGGTGAGGGTGATCGCCGCCCGCACCCCGCGATCGACGACGAACCCGAGCAGCGACTGCTGCGCCGTGGGCAGCCGCGTGGCGTTCCGGCCGATCACGGCCCAGGTGCGGCCGCCCTGCTGGCGCTCGGGGTCGCCCATGGTGAGCAGCCGCCTGGCGTGCTCGCGCGGATCGGGCACCGGCTCCATCAGCGCGCCCGGCGGGGCCTCCAGCTCGGCCACCTGGCCGCCGGGCAGCAGGATGAGCCGGCCGCCCTGCGGTTCCTCGATCTTGGCGCGGCGGATCGTGATCTCGCCGGTGTCGTCGACGGGCACCGGCGCGTAACCGGCCTCGCGCAGCGCCGCGAGCGTGCGGTCGGCGGGGGCCGACCCCGCCAGGACCGTCGGCGCGAGCACCCGCAACCCCAGCCGGGACAGCCGCCGGTTGGCCGCGATCTCGGCCAGCAGGACCGGGTCGGACGCCTGCACGATGCACGACACGGTGGTCACGGTCACCTCGCCGTGCCGCCGCGCCACGTCGTGGATCAGGTAGTTCAGCGGCTGGGGGACCGTGCCCACCGTGGCCAGGTCGTCCAGCAGGCCCTCGGGGGTGTCGCCCGCGTCGAGCGCCCTGCGCACGCTCTGCCGGGAGAACCGCCAGACCGACGCGGAGGCCGCCCCTCGCGACTCGCGGTCGGCGGCGCGGTCGAGCAGCGCGGCCAGCTCCGCCGACGGCGGGCCGGTGACGACGGCCGTCAGGTCGGCCCCGAACAGCGCGCTGCGCCGGACGCTGGCCAGCGCCCTGGCCGAGCACTCCACCAGCGCGGGGTCGTGCTCCACGGCGGGCGAGCAGTCGTCGTTCTCACTGCCCGCCAGGCGATCCAGGACGGCCAGCGCCCGCCCGAGGTCGGTGATCGCGTCATGCGCGATCAGGCCGAGCAGCCGGGCCTCGTCCAGCACGGCCGGGGTGATCTCGGCCAGCAGCGCGATGTCCAGCGTGGGCGCGTACCAGTGCACGTGACGCACCAGCTCGGCGCGGCTCGTATGCGCGGTGGCGGCGGGCAGCCCGGCGAGCACGCCGAGCACCGAGCGGCGAATCCGGGCGATCATCGGGCCCGCCGAGTCGTCGCCGAGCACCGTCGTGTACTTGCCGTCCACCCTGCGCAGCGAGGAGCGCTCCATTCGCCACCACGCCGAGAGCAACGTGCGCAGCCGGGCCGCGCCGTCGTCGAGCCGCCAGTGGTCGAAACGGTCGGTCGGCACCAGGCCCCCGGCCCCTTCGTCCCACGCCAGCAGCCTGGCCACCGCGCAGATCTCCAGCAGCAGCCGGGTCTCGTCCTCGTCGCAGGCGGTCTCCTTGGCGACCCTGCGCACCTCGCGCACGCCCACGCCGCCGCTCTTGAGCAGCGGCAGCGGGGTCTTCGCGGTGTTGTCCAGCAGCGCCGCGCAACGTTCCACCACATGCGGCGCGGCCAGCGCCATCAGATGGTCGACCTCCTCGGGATCGACCGGGAGGGTGGCCAGCTCGGGCGGGGCCTGCGTCAGCGGCGGGTGGTAGCCGGGGCCGCGCACGGCGAGCGCCACCTCGCGCGGCATCTCCGCGACGTTCCAGCTCGGGCGGTACAGCAACCCGTGGTCGGCGGCCCACTTCTCGGGGGTGCCGGGGGTGACGAACCGCCCGCCGTCCACGTCGCGCACCGGGCCGTCCCAGGCGAACTCCTCGGCCAGCTTCCTGCCGCCCGCCGGGGCCGTCTCCAGCAGGGCCTCGACCTGGGCCGGGTCGGTCAGGATCTCGGTCACCTTGGCCGCGACGCGGCGTTTGGGCCCGTGCGAGGCGACGCCGAGGCCGCGCGCCAGCGAGCGCAGCGCGTCGGTGCTGATCGTCCAGGAGTTGAGGTAGCTCGACAGCGGCTCACCGAGCCCGCACGGGGCGGCCCACCAGCGCGACACCGCCTGCGCGAGGTGCACCCTGCCGTCGTCGTCAGGCCAGCCGAGCGCGTGGTCGAAGAGCCGGTCGAGCCAGGGCCGGACGTCCTCCTCGCGCACGTCGAGCAGCCGGGCCAGCTCGGCCGGGGTGGGCGAGCCGCCGAGCACCGCGCACGCCTGCGCGGTCTCCAGGCACGGCAAGGGCAGCCCGCGCAGCGCCTCCATCACCGCGAAGCCGTTGCCGAGGCGCTGCGCCAGCGTGTCGAGGCGGCGCGGCCACGGGGCCGCGATGGCGTCGGGCCGGTTGGCGAGGAGGCGGGCGAGCCGGTCTTCATCGAGGGTTCTGAGCCAGCCGAGCAGGTGATCTTCCATCTCTCAGCTCTCTTCGGGGGTCGCGCGGGACTAACCGAGTGCCATAGGCAACCACGGTAATGCAGATCACATCCTTGACGGGATGAGCCGGCCACAATAGAACGCGTTGCATGACCCCCGACATCGATATCTTCTCCGCGGAGCCATACGGGCTGGGCGTTCCCCACGACCAGTTCGCCTGGTTACGGGCGAACGCCCCGGTCTTCTGGCACCCGGATCCCGACTGGCCGGGGTTCTGGGCGCTCACTCGCCATGAAGACGTAACTTATGTTTCTCGTCATCCGGCACTGTTCTCCTCATATCGCCGCTCGTCAATGCTCTACGACGCGGATGAGGAGCGTCTGCGACGAGATCGCATGATCCTTCTGAATCAGGACCCACCCCGGCACACCGCATTGCGCGCGGTGGTCAACCGTGGATTCACCCCACGCGTGATCGCGCGCCTCGAAGACCACATCCGTGCCGTGTGCCATCGGCTGATCGACGGAGTCGGCACCGGGAATGTGGACTTCGTCACCGAGATCGCCGCGCCGCTGCCGCTGCACGTGATCTGCGAGCTGCTGGGAGCGCCCCCCGAGGACCACGAACGGATCTTCCGCTGGTCCAACCGGCTGATCGGCTTCGACGACCCCGAGGTGCGGGCCGCGCACACCGATCCGATCAACAGCCTGTTCCACTACGGCGTCACCCAGGCCGACGCCCGCCGCGAACGCCCGGCGGACGACCTGATCAGCCGGCTGGTCAGCGGGGAGGACACGCTGAGCGAGGTGGAGGTCGGGATGTTCGTGACCCTGCTGGCGGTGGCGGGCAACGAGACCACCCGGCACGCCGTCAGCGGCGGGATGCTGGCCTTCTTCGAGCACCCGGGGGAGTGGGAGCGCCTGCTCGCCGACCGGTCGCTGCTGCGGACCCTGCCCGACGAGGTGCTGCGGTGGGTCTCGCCGCTGATGGCCTTCCGCCGTACGGCGACGCGGGACACCGAGATCCGCGGGCAGCGGATCCGCGAGGGCGACAAGGTCGTCCTGTACTACGCCGCCGCCAACCGCGACGAGGACGTGTTCCCCGACGCCGGGCGCTTCGACATCGGCCGGGACCCCAACCCGCACGTCGCCTTCGGCGGCGGGGGACCGCACTTCTGCCTGGGGGCGCACCTGGCCCGGCTGGAGCTGCGCGTGCTGTTCGAGGTGCTGGCCGAGCGCATGCCGGGCATCCGTCCCGCCGGACCGGCCAGACGGCTGGTCTCCAACTTCATCAACGGGATCAAGGAGCTGCCGGTCACCGTGTGAGCTCGGGCGTCCCAGGTGGATCGCTCGGCCGGCATTGCGCCGTCTGAGCGGCGAGGACCGCCCAGACGATCTTGCCGTACGGCGGGAGCGGTGACCAGCCCCATCGGGCGCTGAGCGACTCGACGATGTGCAGCCCGAGCCCGCCGGGCTCCAGCGGCCCCGGGTAGCGCAGCACCGGCCCGGTGGCGCCCGGGTCCGCGATCGCGCAGGTCACCAGGTTGCCCCGGCGTACCAGCGAGAGGCGGATCTCCTCGATCCTGGAGTCGCGTTCCGGCCGCCGTTCGGCGGCGCGCGCCGGGTCTCCCAGGGAAAGGCCGTGCCGAAGCGCGTTGGTGGCCAGCTCCGAAACGATCAGCTCCATGTTCTCGTTGAGCTCGGGAAGCCCCCATCCGGTGAGGGTCCCCATGGCGAAGCTGCGGGAGGAGTGTACGGACTCGGCGCTTGGCGGCAACACGAACGTGGCGCTGGCCGGCGTGGCGTCGGGGGTGATGGTCAGCAGATCGCGCGCGGCGTCGGGCCACCATCCCACCGGAGGCCACCAGCCCAGCGTGGTCCATTGACCGAAGGCCCGTAGTACTCCGTTGTGAGCGGACTGCACAGGATCATGATGGTGCAAACTAGCGTGCAGGTGCAAGAGCGGATGCACGTGCATCGGGGTCGTGCAGGCGCTACCGTTACCCCTTGAACCGGTAAATCGGCAGCAAAGGGGAAGTCGGCCGCGGGTCCTGATCTTCGGCCCGCAAAGTGACAGACTGTAAATAACGGAAACGACCAAGGAGCAGCACGTGTCGATGGATCCGCCGGGAACCGGCTCGACTGTCCGGCGCATCATGCTGGGCGCGAGCCTGCGCCGGTTGCGTGAGAGCAGAGGACTCACCCGTGAGGCGGCGGGATTTCACATCCGCGCCTCCGAGTCCAAGATCAGCCGGATGGAGCTCGGACGCGTCGGATTCAAGACCCGTGACGTAGAAGACCTGCTCACGCTGTACGGTGTGCTCGACGACGCCGAGCGGCGGAGCCTGCTGGAGATGGTCCGCGAGGCGAACACCCCTGGGTGGTGGCACAAGTACGGCGACGTCCTGCCGGGCTGGTTCAACACCTATGTCGGACTGGAAGAGGCGGCGAGCGTCATCCGCACTTACGAGGTGCAGTTCGTTCCCGGCCTGCTTCAGACGACGGCGTACGCGCGGACCGTGGTCCAGTTGGGTTACCCCGACGACTCTGCGGATGACATCGAGCGACGCGTGCATCTGCGCATGCAACGGCAAGAGCGCCTGACCAAGAAGGACGGCCTGCGGTTGTGGGCCGTCATCGACGAGGCGGCGCTGAAACGGCCCATCGGCGGGCCGGCCATCATGCGCGAGCAGCTTCACCATTTGCAGGAGGTCGCCACCCTGCCCAACATCACCATCCAGGTGATGCCTTTTCGGTTCGGCATGCACGCCGCCGAGGGAGGCGCCTTCAGCATTCTGCGGTTTCCCGAGTCCGACCTGTCGGACGTCGTATACGTCGAGCAGCTCTGGGGTGCCCTCTACCTGGACAAACGTGAGGACGTTGACCCGTACCTGACGGCCATGGAGCAGTTGTGCGTGGAAAGCACCACTCCTGGGGGCACTGCCGAGATCCTCGGCGAACTTCTCAGAGAGATCTAAATGAACCTCACCTACAACGGCATGCCCGCACATGACCTGATCGACGTGAGCTGGCGCAAGTCCCGGCGGAGCAATTCGACGGGGAACTGCGTTGAGCTGGCGAAGCTTCCGGACGGAAGTGTCGCGGTCCGAAACTCCCGGTTCCCGCAGGGGCCCGCGCTCATCTACACGCGCGAGGAGATGCGGGCGCTCGTCATGGGGGTCAAGGACGGCGAGTTCGACAGCCTGCTCGTGTAACGCCGTTTTCACATCCGGCGCACCGGCTTAACAGGGCGCGCGGGATGATTTAACGGGGTGGTCTCGTCCGTCCGGCAGATTCGGGCCCACGATCGGTTCGTTGGGGGCCTGAAGCATGCTCGATCAGATGACCTTGTATCCGGTGGCGGACGACGTGCTGTTCGCGCCAGGCGGGCGCGTCGTGATCCGGACCTACGGCGTCGCGGCCGCGGCGTCGGCGGACGGTATGCCACGCGACGTGTCCTATCGGACCTGGGTCGTCGGGGTGCGCGACCATCCGCGCTACTGGAGGTGGACCCACTACGAGGACGCCTGCCACGGCCACCGCAAGGTGCTCGAATGGCTGACCGGGCGTGGTCCCGCGCCACACGCGGAGGCCGCCTGAGCCCGGCCCGGCGGTTCGCGAGCGCCGGCGACGGCGGTCGATCCGGCATGCGCTCGTGGGGGCGGTCGTTCTCATCGCGTGGTCAAGGGGTGCCGTAGCCCACACGGCGCCCTCCAGATATTCGGGTGCCGTAGCCCACACGGCGCCCACCCGCCGCCACGCGGTGCGCACCCGACTCATCCGACCCCTCCGTCGTGCTCCAAAACCGTTAGACGCGCGAGTTCCAGTGGAGGATTACCGGAATGTCGTGTTCGTAGCCGAGTTCGCTGAAGGTGCCGGTATCGAGCCGGAACAGTCGGCCGTCCTTCGGTGGCAGTCCCAGCCACCGCGCCGCCAGCACCCTCAGCATGTGCCCGTGGGCGACGACGGCAACGGCGCCGTCCGTCGCGCGGGCACGCGCGATCACCTTGTCCGCGCGCTCGCCCACCTGCGCGATCGATTCGCCGGGATGGTCCGCGTCACCGGGCACCACGCCATCACGCCATAGGTACCACCCCGGACGGGTCTCCCTGATCCGCCTGGTCGTGATGCCCTCATAACCGCCGTAGTCCCACTCCCACAGATCGGGCTCGACCTCGTAGCGGGCGAGCCCGGCAAGCTCAGCCGTCTCCCGCGCCCGCCGCGCCGGACTGACCAGCGCGAGCTCGAACTCGCGCCCCTCCACCAGCGGCGCGAGCGCCCGAGCCTGCCCCTGCCCCCTCGCCGTCAACGGCACATCCGTCCGCCCGGTATGCCGCCCGTCCCGGCTCCACTCCGTCTCCCCATGCCGCAACAACGTCATCGTCTCCATAACCCCTCCATCCTCCCCACCCCTACCCGATCTCTCCCTCCCAGCCGAGTCCCGGGACGGATACGGCCAGGCAGAGCCACCGCTGCCCCGACAGCGCACGCTATCCACCGGACGGCATGGCATTCGCTATGCCGTAGGCGCGCAGGCCGAACCTGTCCTGCGAGGGGCGCTCGGCGGGTAGCCGACCCCTGTGTCCCGGTTATGACCTGGGTATGCCGAGTGTCTGTTGGCGCGTTCGTCGCCTTGGGTCCGGGTGACGGGCGATCCTTAGCGCGTCAGGCAGCGGCGTCGGCGCTGCTTCGCGTCTCAGGACCCTGAGAAAGGTCGGCGAGGTTGCGACGGTGGATCTTGAGCAGGATGTGGGCGGCAAGGGCGTAAGGCGGACCGTAGAAGAAGGGTGGAACGCCCACGCCTGTGCCGTTCCTGTAGCAGTTGTAGCCGTCGGGGAGAAGTAGATCCTCGGGGGGCGGGCAGTGGGTCAGGTCCGACCAGGGGCCGACGATGTTGGCGGCGAAATTGATCACTGCGAGAACTCCAAGGAAGACCGCCAGGAGCAGGGTGGTCCGATCTCGCCACTTTCGCCGGAGCAAGGCCGCCGCGGCCACCATGGGTACGGGGAGGGCGAAGGCCAGCACGGCGATTTCGGCATTCCACAGCGGCCGAATGATGTCCATGCCGACGTCGCCCAGATAGCCGATCCCGAGTCCCTGAGACAGAGGGAGGATTCCGATTCCGTCGATGACGTCGAAGTCGTAGTAGAACAGGCCGGTGCTCGCGATGATCTCGCTGCCGAACCAGGCGATGGCCGTGGGGAGCAGCGCGAGCAAGGCGGCGGCCGACCACCTCTGTATCCGCATAAGTCCTGCTTTCCACTTCAATATTCAGTGAATCCGCCGTCTCGTGCAACGCACGCCACTCGTGGAGTCGGCGTCCCGCCAGTCCCTGATGAAGTCGTCGCCGTCGCGGACGTCCCACATCACGTCGTGCTCGGTGAGGGCGAAGAAGTCGGCGTCGGTCTTGTCGCGTACGTGGTCGAACGCCGCGTCCGGAGTCTCGGCTCCGTCGCTCATTCCGGTGTGCGAGTGGAACTCATCAGTGTAGAGGGATTTGCCGAGGTAGGTCGGCCGATCCGCGGGGGCCGCCGAGGCGGGGGAGGCCGGTACGACGACGAGGGTGCCGGCCGCTAGGGCGATCGCGGTGATCGCACCGGGCCAGGCAGGTGATTCGTGGGTGTCAGGGTGGGTGGGAGGGGCATGTGTACGCCCCGGCTCGGTCCCGTCGGCCGGGGTGCGGGAGCGTAAGGTCATCGGGAAGTGCTCATGGAAGGGCGGGCCGGGCATGGAACCCGTAGCGGTCGGACTGGTGGGAGCGGGGCCGTGGGCGGTGCGGACGCACGCTCCGGTGCTCGCGGCAGGGCCGCACACCAGGCTGGCGGGGGTGTGGGCGCGGCGGCCGGAGGCGGCGGCGGGGCTCGGGGCGCCGGTCTATGAGCGGCTTGAGGAGCTGTTCGACGTGTGCGAGGCGGTGGCGTTCGCGGTGCCGCCCGCCGTCCAGGCCGAGCTGGCGGTGCGGGCGGCGCGCGCCGGGAAGGCGCTGCTGCTGGAGAAGCCGCTCGCCGCCGATCTCGACGGGGCCGAGCGGGTCGCGGAGGCCGTGGCGGAGACGGGCGTGCCGTCCCAGATGGTCTTCTCCTGGCGGTACGCCGAGGGGGTGCGCGCGTTCCTGACGGCGGCGCGGGACCTCGCCCCCTTCGGGGCGCACGCCGCGTACGTCTCGGGTTCGCTGCGGCCCGAGTCGCCGTTCGCCACGCCGTGGCGGCTGGCCAGGGGCGCGATCCTGGACATCGGCCCGCACATGATCGACCTGGTGGACGCCGCACTCGGCCGGGTGGTCGGCGTGCGGGCGCGCGGCAACGTGCTCGGGTGGGCCGGGCTGATGCTCGAACACGAGGGCGGCGCGCTCAGCGAGATCTCCCTGTGCATGAGCGCGCCGGGCGAACGTCACGCCGCCGTCACCGTGTACGGCGAGAACGGCCGCGCCACCGTCGATCACACGGCGCTCAGCGGCGACGCCGTCTTCCCGGCCATGGCCGCCGAGTTCGCCGGGACCGTCCGCGAGCGGTCGCCGCATCCCCTCGACGCCGCGCACGGCCTGCGCGTCCAGCGGCTCATCGCCGCCGCGGAGGCCCAGCTCACCTCGTGAGAAGAAAATCGGGGCGCCATGCAAAGACATGTAGAGAACGGTTTCCCGGCTCCGACCCCCTCATGACACGGCGCCGAAGGGGCGCCCCACGAGAGGACGGCAGTCAGATGAGCAGGGTCGTTTGCGACATGGCGATGTCGGTGGACGGTTTCGTGGCGGGCCCGAACCAGAGCCTGCGGAACCCGATCGGGGAGAACGCCGAGAACCGCCTCCACGGGTGGATGTTCGAGGACTCGGAGGCGCACGCGGAGGCGATCGCGGCCATCGTCGACGCGGGGGCCTTCATCATGGGCCGCAACATGTTCTCCCCGGGGCGCGGCGAGTGGGACCTGGACTGGAAGGGGTGGTGGGGCGACGAGCCGCCGTACCACGGGCCGGTCTTCGTCCTCACCCACCACGCGCGTGAGCCGATCCCGATGGAGGGCGGCACGACGTTCCACTTCGTCACCGACGGGATCGACGCGGCCCTCGCCCTGGCGCGTGAGGCCGCCGGGGAGCGCGACGTGTCGATCGCGGGCGGCGCCTCGACGGTGAACCAGTACCTGGCCGCGGGGCACATCGACGAGCTGCGCCTGCACGTGACCCCGGTGATCCTGGGCAGGGGAGAGCGGCTGTTCGACGGCGTCGGCGACATCGACCTCGAACCGGCAGGCCCGGTGACCGGCGACTCCCGGGTCACCCACACGAGGTACCGCGTCGTCCGCTAGCGGTGGTTCGGCACCTTGACGGAAGCGTCGGCAGCGGGATTGATAGCGTTTGTCCGACGCGCTGCGCGCAGCGAAGTCCGGTGTGAAACCGGCGCTGTCCCGCAACTGTGATGGCCCCCCAGCCAGAGCCAGGTCGCCTGCTCGCCGCGCCGACGTCACAGCCCTCGTGGAAAAGGGTGATCCGTCGTTTCACGGGTCTCTCGGTTCCCGGCGACTTCGGAAGGAATCCTCGTGAGGCCCTTGAGAACGGCCTACGCGGGTGCCCTGCTGGGGGTGCTGGTGCTGGCCGGATGCGGTCAGACAGGCACTTCGGGCGAAGGCACGGCCGCGTCGGTGTCCCCCTCCCCCTCCACCTCCGGCGCCTCGGCGGGAACGGGCTTCCCCGTCACCGTCGAGGCGGGCAACGGGTCCGTGACCATCGCGGTCCGGCCCCAGCGCATCGTCTCGCTCGCCCCCACCGCGACCGAGAGCCTGTTCGCCATCGGCGCGGGGGCGCAGGTCATCGCGGTGGACGACCAGTCGAACCATCCGGCGGACGCGCCCAAGTCGGCGCTGTCGGGCTTCAAGCCCAACGCCGAGGCGATCATCGCGCAGAAGCCCGACCTGGTCGTGCTGGCCAACGACATCGGCGGGATCGTGGGCACTCTGCAGAAGGTGAAGATCCCGGTGCTGCTCGAACCGGCCGCCACCAAGCTGGAGGAGAGCTACGACCAGATCACCGACCTCGGGGCGGCGACCGGGAACGCGCCGGAGGCGGAGAAGGTCGTCGGCGAGATGAAGGAGAAGATCGACAAGCTGGTCGCCGACGCGCCCAAGGACCACAAGCTGACGTACTACCACGAGCTGGACGTCACGCCGTACTCGGCGACCTCGGACACCTTCATCGGCCAGATCTACGGCCTGTTCGGGCTGACCAACGTGGCCGACGAGGCCCCGGACCCGGCCGGGGGCTACCCGAAGCTGTCGGCGGAGTTCGTGGCCAAGGCCGACCCGGACCTGATCTTCCTCGGCGATACCAAGTGCTGCGGGCAGTCCAAGGACACACTGGCCAAGCGCCCCGGCTGGTCGGGCCTGTCGGCGATCAAGAACGACCGGGTGGTCCAGCTCGACGACGACATCGTCTCCCGGTGGGGTCCCCGGGTCGCCGACTTCGCCGAAGTGGTCGCCACGACCGTGAAGAAGGCCGCGGCGGAACAGTGAGGCACCACCTCTCCCTGACCCACCCCCGCCGGGCGCGATGGTGGTGAGTACGCGGGAGCGGAGCACGGTGCGGCTGCGGCCCTGGTGGATCGTGGCCGCGCTGGTGCTCCTCACAGCCGCCCTCCTGGCCGGGCTGCTGGCCGGGGCGGCGGGCCTGCCGGTGCGCGGCGTGGTGCTGCAACTGGCCGACTGGCTGCCGTTCGTCTCGGTGGACTCCGGGCTGGCCCCCATCGAGCAGGGGCTGCTGCTGGAGCTCCGGCTGCCCCGGGTGCTGCTCGCCGCGGTGGTCGGCGGGCTGCTGGCCGTGGCCGGAGCCGGATACCAGGGGGTGTTCCGCAACCCGCTGGCCGATCCGTACCTGCTGGGCGCGGCGGCGGGCGCGGGCCTGACGGTGACGCTGGCGATCGTGCTGGTGGGCGGGGACGCGGCGTCGGCTGCGGTGCCGCCGATGGCGTTCGTGGGCGCGATCGGCGGCGTGCTGCTGGCGTACGCGCTCGGCCGCAGCGCGCGGCGCGGCGGCGACGGGACGGCCACGCTGGTGCTGGCCGGGGTCGCGGTCACCTCGTTCCTGACCGCCATCCAGACGTTCGTCCAGCAGCTCCGGGTGGAGGAGCTGCAGCGCATCTACGCCTGGATCCTCGGCGACGTCGCCGGGGGATGGGAGGACCTGCGGCTGATCGCGCCGTACGCGCTCGTCGCGGCGGGGGCGATGCTGCTGCACGGCCGCATGCTGGACGTGCTGTCGGTGGGCGACGACGAGGCGGTGAGCCTGGGCGTGCGGGCGAGCCGGGTACGGCTGGCCGTCCTGCTCGCCGCGTGCCTGGCCACGGCGGCTGCCGTGGCGGTCAGCGGGCTGATCGCGTTCGTCGGCATCGTGATCCCGCACGTGGTGAGACGCCTGGCGGGCGGGTCGTACCGGATCGTGCTGCCGCTGTCCCTGATCGGCGGCGCGGCGTTCCTGGTGCTCGCGGACCTGGTGGCGCGGACCGTGCTGGCCCCCGCCGAGCTGCCGATCGGCGTGGTCACCGCGTTCGTCGGCGCGCCGTTCTTCGTGTTCGTGCTGCGGGTCACCCGGCGGGTGGAGACGTGAGCATGATCTCGGTCACGGACCTCACGGTGACCCTCGACGGCCGCCAGGTGCTCGGCGGCGTCGATCTCGCCGTGGCGCGCGGCGGCTGGCTGGCGGTGATCGGCCCCAACGGGGCCGGGAAGTCGACGCTGCTGCGCGCGCTGGCCGGAGTGCTGGCCGGCCGGGGGGAGATCCTGCTGGACGGCGAGCCCGCCACCGGCCTCACCCCGCGCGGCCGGGCCCGGCTGGTCGCCTTCGCCCCGCAGACCCCGGCGCTGCCGCCGGACATGACGGTCTTCGACTACGCATTGCTCGGCCGCACGCCGTACATCTCCTACCTGGGGCGGGAGAGCAGGAGCGACCGCGAGGTCACAGAAGGGGTACTGGAACGCCTGGACCTGGGCGCGTTCGCCGCCCGGCGGCTGGGTCACCTGTCGGGCGGGGAGCGGCAGCGCGTGGTGATCGCCAGGGCGCTCGTCCAGCAGGCCCCGGTGCTGCTGCTCGACGAGCCGACCACGGCCCTCGACCTGGGGCACCAGCAGCAGGTCCTGGAGCTGGTGGACCGGCTCCGGCTGGCCGACCGGCTCACGGTGATCTCCACGCTGCACGACCTGAGCGTGGCGGGCCAGTACGCCGACACCATGACGCTGCTGGCCGACGGCGCCTCGGTGGCCTCGGGGACCCCGGCCCAGGTGCTGACCGAGGAACTGATCGCGGCCCACTTCGGCGCGAACGTGAAGGTCGAGGCGGGCCCGGACGGCAGGCCCCAGGTGCATCTGATGCGAAGGGATCGGTGATCACGGGTGTGTCCTGAGTGCGCTGACGGCGGTTGCCCCGCATGCGTGCGGCCGGCCGCCATGGGCCCCCGGCCGGTGCTGAGCCGCCGGACCGAGGACGGCGAGCCGCTCGGCGCGCTGCTGTGGGAGTTCGGCCCTGGCTGGCGGATGATCTCCTCCGCGATGCTCGGCGGCGGCATCGGGCCGCGCGAGTGGGTGCTGAACGCGCAGGTGGTGGCCGGGTACGCGCGGATGGACCCGGTGGAGCACCTGACCGGCCTGGCGCCGCCGGGCACACCGGGCGTGGGGATGATGACCGCCGCGCACGTCGAGCGGTACGCGCTGTGCGAGGACGGCGGGGTCCGGGCGGTGGCCACGGTGGGGCTGCGGGTGCCGACCTGGGCGGCGGCCCCGGCGGACGTGCCCGACCTGGAGCTGGCGCCGATGGTGGGCGGCGGCGGGGCGCCCGCGCCCGGCACGATCAACATCGTGGTGGCGGTGCCCGCTCCGATGACCGACGCCGCGCTGGTCAACGCGGTGATGACGGTGACGGAGGCCAAGACGCAGGCGCTCGCGGAGGTGGGCTTCCCCGGCACGGGGACCGCCTCGGACGCGGTGTGCGTGGGCGTCCGCGATCCCGGCGCCCCGGCGCGGCACGACTCGCCGGGGGCGGAGGAACTGTTCGGCGGGCCCCGGTCGCACTGGGGGGCGCGGGTCGCGCGGGCCGTCCACGCCGCGGTACGGCGGGGCGCCGCCGACTGGGCGGCGTTCGCCGCGCGGGACGGCGTCGGCTGGGACGCCGCTCCGCCCTTCCTGTCACGTTCCAGTGAAACGTGACCAGGACTCACATAAGCAGATTGCCCTGGTGAACCAATTTGGTAACGCCTTTTGGTGTTTCGCCCGTGTCCACCCATAAAAGTATTGACTTATGTCGTCCGGTTGGGAACCTTGTCGTATCCCGTTGGCTGCTCCCGTGGGGGGAAGGCGTGATGCGGCGCCCTGGCCCGTTGACCCTGCTCGCGTTAGGCACTCTCACCGCCGTGACCGGTCTGTCCGGCGCGGCCGTCCCCGCGTGGGCGCATGAGCATCCCAGCGGCATCACCGACCTCGTCACCCCCGCGCTCGTGCGGGTCGAGGCCGTCTCGCACGTGAAGGTCACGCTGCTGGATCACATCGGCAAGCTTCAGCATGTGGAGCGGTCCTACGACGTACCGATCGGCACGGGGACCGGGTTCGTGGTGAACCCGGAGGGCGCGGTGGTCACGCTGACCAACGTGGTGAAGACGGACGATGACGTGGCGGTGTACGCGGCCAACAAGATCTTCGCCGAGCACCACAAGGTGGACATCGACGATGACTTCGACCGGCACACCCTGAAGGACGAGTTGCTCAACCGGCATCTGCAGGAGTGCTACCCGCCGAAGACGTCGACCACGAGTTGCCTGACTGAAGTATCCACCCGGATTAAGATATTTCCGAATATCCTGCCCACCGAAAAGGAGGGCATCTCCGCCGAGATCGCGCACACCGGTGACCAGCCGGAAGCCCCGGCGGTGCTCCTGCCCACCGGGCGCGCGGAGGGCGGCACCGGGATGCCGACCGCGCCGCTCGCCGTCCAGGTGCCCGACAAGGCCGGATCCCCGGTCTCGGTCGCCGGGTTCACCGGACGGCCCGCGGCCGACCGCCCGCACACGATCGACATCGCCCACCTGGACGCGGGCGGCTCCGGCAGCTCCGGCAGGCCGTTCAAGAACCCCGAAGGCAAGGTCGACGAGCCCGCGAAGATGGGCGCGCTGATCGACAAGGGGCTCAGCGGGGCACCGGTCATCGGCGACAAGGACGGCGCGGTCGTCGGCGTCCTCGCGGGAGGCGGCTCCGAAGGCCGCATGATCGGCGTCAGGGAGGTCACCAAGGCGCTGGCCGAGGCCAAGGTCAAGCCCAGGCGCGGCCCGATCGACGCCGCCTTCGAGGTGGCGCTGACCCGCTTCCACACCAAGTACTACGGTGACGCCGTACCGGCGCTGGGGCGCGTCCTGGAGCTGTATCCGGGGCACGTGATCGCGACCCGCTACCTCAAGACCGCCCAGGAGAAGCGCGACGGCAAGGAGGACGCGGGGGCCAAGGCGGCGGTGCCCCCGAGCACCGGCGGCGGCATCCCGCTGTGGCCGTTCATCGCCGGGGCGGGACTGCTGGTCCTGATCGTGCTCGGCGTCGCCCTGCTCCTGCTGCGCCGCCGCGCCAAGGACGAGGACACGGGCGTACCGACATCGGCCCCCGCCTCAGCGGCGCGGGCTCCGATGGTGCCCGAACCCGTGGCCTCCGCCGCACCACCGACGGGACCATCGACCGGCCCATCCACGAGCCCATCCACTGGCCCATCCACTGGCCCGCCGACCGGGCCGCGGATGCCCGTGCCGTCTCCGGGTGAGGACCCGTCGCGGGGCGAGCCGTCCCCCACCGACGTGACACGGATCGTCTCCCGAGCGTCCTTCCCCGCCCCGTCCGCCCCGCAGACCGGTCCGATCCCGGCCGAGCAGGGCGGCGCCCAGTCCCAGCCGCTGCTCACCGCCCGGCCACCGGTCCAGCCCGCCCAGCCGTCAAAGGCGCCCGTCTCCACCACCCAGCAGGGCGCGACGGGCAAGACGCAGCGGTTCTGCACCGCCTGCGGGATGGGCATGGGCCCGGCGCACCGGTTCTGCGGCTACTGCGGTCACCCGGCCGAGACGTGATGCCGGTGAACGAGCGCTCCCTGATCGGCCAGGAGGTGGCCGGCTACCAGGTCGAGGAGATCATCGGCAAGGGCGGCATGGCCGTGGTCTACCTCGCCACCGACCCCCGGCTCAGCCGCCGCGTGGCCCTGAAGATCCTGCACCCGGTGCTGAGCACCGACGACCGGTTCCGCCAGCGCTTCGTGCTGGAGTCACGCACCGTCGCCGGAATCGACCACCCCAACATCATCCCGATCTACGAGGCCAACGCGGACGGCGAACTGCTCTACATCGCCATGCGCTACGTGGACGGCATGGACCTGCGGCGGCTCTTCATGGACCGCGGCCCGCTGGAGATCAGCCAGGTCAACCGGATCTTCGCGCAGGTGGCCGCCGCGCTGGACACCGCGCACGCGCACGACCTGATCCACCGCGACATCAAGCCCGCCAACATCCTGGTCGCCGGGGGAACGAACGCCGAGCACGTCTACCTCACCGACTTCGGCATCACCAAGCACCGCACGTCGATCTCCGGGCTGACCCAGACCGATCAGTTCATCGGCACCCCCCGCTACATGGCGCCCGAGCAGATCAACAAGGACACTATCGACGGCCGCTGCGACCAGTACGCGCTGGCCTGCGTGGTCTACGAGGCGATGGCCGGGCGCCTGCCGTTCCAGCGGGACAACGACATCGCGCTGCTGTGGGCGCACCTGGCCGAGGCCCCGGCCCCGCTCAGCTCGCTGCGCCCGGAACTGCCGCTGGAAGTGGACGGCGTGATGGCGCGGGCCCTCGCCAAGTCGCCCGACCAGCGCTTCGCGAGCTGCGGGGAGTTCGTCGCCGAACTGCGCGACGCGATCGGCGGCAGGAGCACCGGCACCTTCTCGATGCCCGTCGGGTCGCCGGTCGCACCCCCCGTAGCGCCGCCCACGGCGTCACCCATTGGCGCTCCCGTGGCGGCCGACCCCGTGCCGCAGTCGTGGCCGGGCTCGCCGGTCACCGGACCATCGGCCGGAACCCCCACCGTCCCGGTCGCCGCGCCGCCCAAGGCGCGCGGCGGGCGCAAGGGCATCCTGATCGGGGCCTCGGCGGCCGTCGCGGTGATCGTGGCCGCGGCCGCGGTGCTGTCCATCATGCTGCGCGGCACAGGCGAGATCGAATGGGCCAGGTACGACGGGTCGAAGGCGGCTCCGCTGCGCTTCGACTACCCTCAGGACTGGACCACCAAGACGCACGCAGACCTGTTCACCGTCGCCTCGCCGCACGGGACGGAGTTCGAGCGGCTGTTCGTCACCCCGGTCAGCGCGGACTGGACCGAGACCAACCGGCTGCTGCGCGCCGACCCCGCCACCGCGACCGGCCTGTACGTGCAGGTTCTGGACACCCTCGACCCGAACGCCCAGGCCCAGGAGCTCCAGGAGACCCTCCAGTCGTCGATGCCCGGCGGCGTGAGCATCACCTCGGGCGTGGTGCAGGTGTCGGTCGGCGGGCGTCCCGCCGTGCGCATCGAGGGCGCTCTCGCCGACCCCCAGGGCGGCGGACGGCTGGACTTCGTCGGCTACGCGATCGACCGTCAGGGGGCCGCTGCGTTGCTGGTGTACTTCTGCGCCCCGAACACCTGCCAGGACACGGTCGCGCAGCGGATCGCCGGGAGCGTGGATCTGCTGCCCGGCTGAGGACGGCCCGGGCCGGACGGGCCGTCACACCGGCCTTCACACTTGGGGCTCACTTGCAAGCCGGTTGGCTGGGTGATTTGTCCGGTATGCAAGGGGGCCTGTGCGGGTTTAGGCTCCGGAAGACGTGCTCCTGGAGGTGCAGGGATGGGTACGAAGCCCCCGATCCGCATCATGATCGCAGACGATCAGGCGATGGTCCGCGCCGGTCTGCGCATGGTGCTCGAATCCGAAGAGGACATGCGGGTGGTCGGGGAGGCGGCCGACGGCGTGGACGCGGTGGCCGTCGCCCGCCGTACCGAACCCGACATCGTGCTCATGGACCTGCAGATGCCCCGCATGGACGGCCTGGCCGCGACCACGGAACTGCTCTCCCGCCCCAACCCGCCCAAGGTGGTCGTGCTCACCACCTTCGACACCGACGAGAACCTCTACGCCGCGCTGCGCGCCGGGGTCAGCGGCTTCCTGCTGAAGGTCTCCCCGCCCGAACAGCTCGTCGAGGGCGTCCGGGTGGTCGCCGCGGGCGAGGCGCTGCTCGACCCCGCCATCACCACCCGGGTGATCGCCTCCTTCGCCGGCCGTCACGACCCGGTCCCGCCGCCGCGCCTGGCCGAGCTGACCCCGCGCGAGCTGGAGGTGCTGCGCCTGCTCGCCAGGGGCCGCAGCAACGCCGAGATCGCCGGAGAGCTGTTCGTGGGAGAGGCCACCGTGAAGACGCATGTCGCGCGGGTGCTGATGAAGCTGCACCTGCGCGACCGCGCCCAGGCGGTGGTCTTCGCCTACGAGGCCGGGGTCGTGCGCCCCGGCTCGGCCACCGGGTCCACCGGGGTCGCCGGGTCGCGCAGCGCCACCGGATAGCCCGCCGCCCACTCCTCGGCCGTCATCCGCAGGATCCGCACCCCGACGGCGCCCAGCGCCACGGCGGGCGCCACCCAGAACGGGATGGTCAGCGGCCCGTAGGGCACCAGCATCGAGCCGCCCAGCCCGGCGATCACCACGGTGGGCACCCACCAGTGCACCGCTCCCGCCCGCCACACGGCGACCGTCAGCAGCGGCAGCCCGATGAAGCCGAGCCACAGCCACGGAATGGTGAAACCGAAGGTCACACCGGGCAGGTCGAGCACCTCGTTGGTGAGGCGCTCGGCCTCCTCGGCCGGGTAGCGCGCGCCGAACCACCACGACACCGGGTCGGTGAGCAGCAGCGCCGACATGCTGATGTATCCGACGACGGTCATGGTCCCGGCGATGTTGCCGAACACCACGGCCCGGCGGCGGGTCAAGTGCATCAGCCCGAAGGCGGCGATCGCGGTCAGAATCCAGCTCCAGTGGTAGAGCACCGACTGGAGCTGGGCCAGCGCCGGGTTGTCGCCGAAGCTGACGGCCTCCCGGTCGTCGCCCCAGGTGCCGGGGTCCACGACGACGGCCGCCGCCTGCAGCAGCGGGGCGACGATCAGCAGCACTCCGCTGGAGACGCGCCTGAACCTGGTCGAGTCATTGAGCATGGCGGCCCCCCATGGTCGCGTTCGTTTCCACGGTCCGGCCGTGACCGATGTGGCCGCCGTACCGTCCGGGCTCGGACGCTACCTGCCGGAATGTTCCCGGGGCGTCCGCCGTACGGGGGACCGGCCGTCCGTCGCGCGGGGGAATTCGGGCCGTCCGGCGTGCCGGATTACGTGGAACCCGATCGCCCGGCGGTGTGGAATTCCGGAGGACGCGCGTCGTCACCGGGGCCGCGGCTCGCGGACGAAGTCCGGTTGCGCCTGTTCCGAGGGGCATCGCGCCGTAAGCTCTGTCACGTCGTCGAATCCACGGAGGGGATCCGCTGATGAGCGCGAAGGTGGTCGTCGTCACGGGGGCGGGAGGTCCGGCGGGACAGGCCGTCGTGCGCCGCCTGTCCGCCGAGGGGGACACGGTCGTGGCGGTGGACCACCGCCCGCATCCCGAGGTCGCGGGCGTCCAGCAGGTCACCGTCGACCTGCTGGAGCCGCACGCGGTGGGCGACCTCGCCCGCCAGGTCGCCGCCGAGTACGGCCGGGTGGACGGCGTCGTGCACCTGGTCGGCGGCTGGCGCGGCGCCAAGACCTTCGGCGAGGCCTCGCTCGAAGACTGGGAGGTGCTGCACGACCTGCTGATCCGCACGCTCCAGCACGTCTCCCTGGCCTTCGACCCGCTGCTGTCCCGCAGCGACAACGGCCGGTTCGTGATCGTCTCGGCGAAGGTCGCCCAGGCGCCCACCCAAGGCAGCGCCGCCTACGCCGCGGCCAAGGCCGCCGCCGAGGCATGGACGCTCGCCATGGCCGACGCCTACGAGGGCACCGGCGCCGCAGCCACCATCCTCGTGGTCAACGCCATCGTTCACGACGCCATGCGCGCCGAGAACCCCGAGGCCACCTTCCCCGGCTTCACCGACGTCGAGGACCTTGCGGAGATGGTCGCGGGCCTGTGGGAGGCCCCCGTCAAGGAGGTCAACGGCCGCCGCCTGGACCTCTCCAAGTGACCTTCGCACGCCGCCACGACCCGGCCGCCCGCGGCTTCGCCAGCGACAACCACGCCGGCGTCCACCCGGAGGTGCTGCGGGCGATCGCGCTGGCCAACGAGGGCCACCAGCCCGCCTACGGCGACGACGTCTACACCGAGGCGATGGGCGAGGCGTTTCGCGCCCACTTCGGGGCCGGCGCGCAGGTCTGGCCGGTGTTCAACGGCACCGGCGCCAACGTGGTCGGGCTGCGCGCCATGTGCGCCCCCTGGGAGGCCGTGATCTGCGCGGAGAGCGCCCACGTCAACACCGACGAGGGCGGGGCTCCCGAGGTCACCGGCGGGCTCAAGCTGCTCACCGTGCCCACCCCGGACGGCCGGCTCACCCCCGACCTGATCGACCGGCGGGCCATCGGGTTCGGCGACCCGCACCGGGCCCAGCCCAGGGTCGTGTCCATCTCCAACGCGACCGAGCTGGGCACGATCTACACCCCGGAGGAGACCAGGGCGATCTGCGAGCACGCCCACGGGCTCGGGCTGGCCGTCCACCTCGACGGCGCGCGCCTGGCCAACGCCGCCGCCGCGCTCGACGTGCCGCTGGCCGCGCTGAGCACCGACGCGGGCGTGGACGTGCTCTCCTTCGGCGGCACCAAGTCCGGCCTGCTGTACGGCGAGGCCGTCGTGGTGCTCGACCCCGGGGCCGCGCGCGGCGTGGAGTACGTCCGCAAGACGGCCATGCAGCTCGCCTCCAAGTCGCGGTTCGTGGCCGCCCAGTTCGAGGCGCTGCTCGGCGGCGACCTGTGGCTGCGCAACGCCCGGCGGGCCAACGCGATGGCGGCGCGGCTGGGCCGGGCGGTGGCCGACGTGCCCGGCGTCCGCGTCACGCGGCCGGTCGAGGCCAACGTGGTCTTCGCGGTGCTCCCGCCGGCGGCGTCGGCCCGGCTGAGCAAGCGGTTCCCCTTCTACGTCTGGGACGAACCGGCGGGCGAGGTCCGCTGGATGTGCGCGTTCGACACCACGGAAGACGACGTGGACGCCTTCGCGGCGGCCGTCGCCGAGGAGATGGGCGGCACCGGGTAGGCGGGTCAGGGCTCCCGCAGCGCGAGGCGGGCGGCCTGCCGTCCGCCCATGCCGTGCGCGCCGCCGCCCGGCGGCGTGCTGGAGGAGCACAGGTAGACGCCCCGCAGCGGGGTGCACCACGGGCGGGGGGAGAGCACGGGACGGCAGGCGAACTGCCACAGGCTGGCCAGCCCGCCGCCGATGTCGCCACCGACCAGATTGGGGTTGCGCCGCTCCAGCTCGGCCGGGCCCCTGGCGGCGCGCGCCAGCACCAGGTCGCGGAAACCGGGCGCGAACCGCTCGATCTGCGCCTCGATCGCCTCGGTCATGTCCACGGTGGAGCCGTTCGGCACATGGCAGTAGGCCCAGAGGGTGTGCCGGCCCTCGGGGGCGCGGGACGGATCGGCCGCGCACGGCTGCACCAGCAGCACATAGGGCCGCCGGGGATGCCGCCCGGCCGTCACCTCGGCCTCGCTGAGCGCGATCTCGGCGAACGTGCCGCCGAGATGGACGGTGCCCGCGCGGGCCACGGCAGGATCGCGCCAGGGCACCGGGCCCGACAGCGCCCAGTCGAGCTTGAACACCCCGGGGCCGTAGCGGAAGCGCGCCAGGCCGCGCCGGTAGCCGGGCGGCAGCCGGTGCCCGGCCATCCGCAGGAACTGGCGGGGGGTGACGTCGAGCAGCACGGTGCGCGCGGCGGGCAGTTCGGCGAGATCGCCGACCCATTGGCCGCTGACGGCCTCGCCGCCGAGCTCGCGCAGCCTGGCCACCATGGCGTCGGCGACGGTCTGGGAGCCGCCTCGCGCCACCGGCCAGCCCACCAGGTGGGCGAGCGTGGCCAGCGTCAGGCCGTATCCGGCGGAGAGCGCGGCACCCAGGTCGAGCATGGAATGCGCGGACATGCCCGCCAGAACCGCTCGCGCCCGCTCGCCGCGGAACACCGTGCGGGCCAGCGCCGTGGCGGGCAGCAGGCCGAGCGCGCCGAACCTGGCCGCCGCCAGCGGCGCCCCGGGCACCCCGAGCGGCGCGAGCAGCGTGTCGATCAGCGGCGTCCCGGCCCGCACGGCCGCGCCGACGGTCTCCAGCCAGGCGATGCCGTCGCGGCCCAGCCCGGCGGCCGTGCGGGCCGGATCGCGGTGCACCAGGACGGCCGGCCCGTCGTCGAGCGGGTGCGCGCCCGGGATATCCGGATGCGCGAAGTCGATCTTGAGATCCAGCTCCCGGAACGCGGGAGAGGCCAGCGTGACGGCGAGCACCGAGGCGCACACGTCGTGCGCGTAGCCCGGCAGCGTCAGCTCCTCGGTGCGCAGCCCGCCGCCGAACCGCTCGGCGCCCTCGACGAGCAGGACCCGCCGCCCGGCCGAGGCCAGCGTCAGCGCGCCGGTCAGCCCGTTGGGGCCGGAACCGACCACCACCGCGTCGAAACCGTCGGCCCGCACTCGTGCGCCTCCCCCCACAGAGCGCCCGGACATCCCGGATCGCTCATACCTTTCACGCCTTTCACGCCTTTCACACCTTGTGGCCGGTTTCCTTCTCATAGGCGGTGAGCTGCTGCTCCAGCGCCTTCATCAGCTCGAAGACCTGGCTGGGAGGGAGCCGGATGCGGCTGACGATGCGGGTCGGCACGCTCAGGATGCGTTGTCCCGACTGCGGGTCGCCGGTGAGCTGCGGTGGCCTCGTGATCACGGCGAAGTCGAGGACGAAACCATCGCGGGTGTGCCAGACCGATGCGAAGTTCGCGTACATTCCCGCTTCGACCTCGGCCGAGATGCTCACCTCAAGATGGCTCTCCGGCTCGTCGTTCACTGTCTCTCCGTCCTTCGCGGCTGTGGGGGTGGAGGGGGAGTGGTTCGCCCTGGAATCGGGACGTCAGTCGAGGATCGTCGGCAGCGGCGTCGCGCCGCGCTCACGGAGCATGTCGGTCATCAGCTTGATCTCGCCGCTCTGACCCTGGGTGATGTTCCTGGCCATGGTGGCGACCTCCTCGCGGTCGGACAGGCGCAGCAGCCCGTCGGCCATCTGCACGCCCCCCTCATGGTGTCGGATCATCAACTGCAGGAACAGGATCTCGGAGTCCTTGCCGGTGGCCTGTCGCAGCCGTTCCAGCTCGGCGGCGGACGCCATGCCCGGCATCGCCGTGCCGGAGGCCCCGGCCGTCCCCGGAGCACCGGCCGCGTGCCCGCCGTGCCCGGCCATCCACGCCATCCGCGGGCGCTCGCCCGCCTGGTTCAGCCCCCACTGCTGAAGCCAGGCCATGAACATGCCGCGCTGTGCGGTCTGCGTGATGATGATGTCACTGGTCAGCGAGCGGAGCCGTTCGTCCTTGGTCGCGTCGCGGGCGGCGAAGGCCATCTCGACGGCCTGGGCGTGGTGGAACGCCATGTCCCTGGCGAAGCCCGCCTCCGGCGAGGCGTCGGAGGGAGTGCCGTAGCGGCCGGCGAAGAGCAGGGCGGCGACGGCGGCGGCCACCACGACGCAGACGGTGACGATCAGCGTGCGGCGCCTGGGCCTGGCTGGGGTTTCAACAGGGACGTCCATCGTGCGCCCAGAGTACCCGCGATCTCCGGTAAGCGGCGTGAAGCAGGCGCAAGGCACCTTTATCCTCCACATACATAAGTTACGAATAAGGTGACCCCTACTTGGGCCCGCCGATGGAGGAACGATGTCGTCGAAGGAGAAATCGCAGGCGAGGCGTGAGCATCTCGCGCGGATGCGTGCCGAGCAAAAGCGCAAGGAACGTCGCACCGCCATGCTCATGTGGGGCGCCGGCGGTCTCGTCATCATCGTGCTCGTCGGCGCCGTCGCCTTTTACCTGATCCGCGAGAGATCGCTGACGTCGCTGTCAGAGGTGGCCACCGCGAGCTACCCCGCCAGCCAGCACAAGGAAACGAAGATCAGTTACAAGGAGACCCCGCCGATGGGCGGGGAGCACAACTCCATCTGGCAGCGTTGCGGCGTCTACGACGAGCCGATCAACAGCGAGCACGCCGTCCACTCGATGGAGCACGGCGCGGTGTGGATCACCTACCGCCCCGACCTGGCCAAGGCGCAGGTGGACAAGCTCAAGCAGCTCGCCGCCGAGGAGTACATGCTGCTGAGCCCCTACCCGGGGCTGCCCTCACCGGTCGTGGCCAGCTCGTGGAACAACCAGCTCAAGCTGCCCAACGCGGAAGACCCCAAGCTCCAGCGCTTCATCTCGAAGTACCGCAACAGCGCGACCACCACTCCGGAGTTCGGCGCCTCCTGCGAGGGACCGAACAGCACCGACAAGACGGCGGCACAGGAGCCGATCCCGACGACCGCGCCGAAGAGCACCCCGGACACGATGGCCACCCCCACGCCCAGCTCCTGAGCGTCCGCCCGGCGCCTGGCACCGTCAGGTCAGCGCGTCCTCCACACTGACGAACTCCAGCCCGTGCGCCTCGGCCACGGGCCGGTTCGTCAGTGAGCCGGCGTGCGTGTTGAGACCGCGGGCCAGGGCCGGGTCGGCCCGCAGCGCCGCCCGCCAGCCCAGGTCGGCGATGGTCAGCGCGTACGGGACCGTCACGTTGGTCAGCGCGTAGGTAGAGGTGTGCGGCACCGCGCCCGGCATGTTCGCCACGCAGTAGAACACCGAGTCGTGGACCCGATAGACCGGGTCGGCGTGCGTGGTCGGATGCGAGTCCTCGAACGACCCGCCCTGGTCGATGGAGATGTCCACCAGGACGGATCCGGGGCGCATCCGCGAGACCAGCTCGTTGCCGACGAGCTTGGGCGCCCGCGCCCCCGGCACCAGCACCGCCCCGATGACCAGGTCCGCCTCCAGCACGGCCCGCTCGATCTCGTAGGCGTTCGACGCGATCGTCTGGAGGTGGCCCTGGTAGATCACGTCGGCCTGGCGCAGCCGGTCGATGTTCTTGTCCAGCAGCAGCACCTCGGCCTGCATGCCCAGGGCGATCGCGGCCGCGTTCATCCCAGACACCCCGGCGCCGATCACCACGACGCGGGCCGCGTGCACTCCTGACACGCCGCCCATCAGCACCCCGCGCCCGCCGCCCATGCTCATCAGGTGGTAGGCGCCCACCTGGGGCGCGAGCCGTCCGGCCACCTCCGACATGGGCGCGAGCAGCGGCAGGAAGCCGGCGGCCGTCTGCACCGTCTCGTAGGCGATCCCCGTGATCCCCGCGTCGAGCATGGCCTTGGTGCACGGCGCCGAGGCCGCCAGGTGGAGATACGTGAAGAGCACCTGGTCCTTGCGCATCCGGTGGTACTCCTCGGCGACCGGCTCCTTGACCTTGAGCACCAGGTCGGCCTCGCCCCACACGTCGTCCGCCGTCGGCAGGATCGCCGCCCCGGCGGCCTCGAAGTCGGCGTCGAGGATCGCCGACCCCACCCCGGCCTCGCGTTCGATGAGGACCTGGTGCCCGTGCCGGACGAACTCGTGCGCTCCCGCCGGAGTCAGGGCCACCCGGTATTCGTGGTCCTTTACCTCGCGCGGAACTCCGATCTTCACGGCCCCTCCTCGGCTCGCCCTCTTTCACTGTGAGTTCCCCGGAGGAGGCGGACCATGGCGCAGGATGGATTGAATCGCGAGGGCTTGATGACAATTTGTCAACGACAGCGTGGCTTTACGCGCGGATTACCCGCAGTTGGCGACGATCGGTAGGCTCTGCCGCGAGCACCGTTCCGAATATGGGGTCGACACCGATGGAGAAGCAGCCGGTTCCGGGCATGGAGCCCGGGCCGCCGTCCTCCGCGCCGGGGGATGACGCGCCGAGGGCCAGCAGGGTGACCACCGCGCTCCTGGCCATCGCGCTCGTCGCGGTCGTGGTCACCAGCGGAGTGCTGGGCACGGTCGCCGTGCTGATGACCACGAATCCCGACGTGCTGCCCGGGGGCACGCCGCCGAGCAAGCTGGCCGCGCCGATCTACTTCGCGCCCCTGACGGCCACACGGCCCGCGCCCTGTCCCGGGGTGGAGGCGCTGCTCGACGAGGCGGGCACCACGTGCTACCTCGCGGCGGCCGGCGTCGAGGTGACGTCGGTGCACGCCATCGAGGCGGTCGAGGAGTCGAAGGGCACCTACGCGGTGCGGATCGCGCTGCCCGCGCCGTTCCGCGACCAGGTCGGCGCGCTGACCCAGGAGGCCGTCCGCGAGCAGATCGTCGTCGTCGCGGGCGACCGGGTGATCGCCGCGCCGAGGGTGGCGGAGGCCATCACCGAGGACAGCCTCAGCATCTCGGGGGCGTTCACCAAGGAGGTCGCCGACGGCATCGTGGCCCGGCTCCGGGGACCCGGCGCCGAGTGCCCGCCCGGTACGGTGCCCAGCGGCCTGGGGCAGACCGCCCCGCAGACGGCGCCCCAGACGGCCCCGCAGACCGCCCCGGAGACGCTGCCGCAGACTCCGCCTCAAACAGGGCCTACCGGCACGTCCGAAACCACGGGTCCGGGTCCGGTGAACCCACCCTCCTCCGGTCAACCGGGCGCGTCCCAGCCGCCGGGCGGCGGACGGCAGGCGCAGCGCGGCGCGCCCCAGCCCGGCGTCACCCCGCCGGGAGGCGCCCCCACCGGGCAGGGCCAGCCGACCGGGCAGGACCAGCCCACCGGTCAGCAGCAGCCCACCGGAGCGGTGCCCAGCGGCCAGGGCCAGCCCACGGGCCAGGCGCCCACCGATCAGGGGCAGCCCACCGTGCCGCTTCCCACCGATCAGGGCCAGCCGGGCACCACGCCGCCCGCCGAGTCGCCCGCGCCGTCGTTCACCTGTGTCCCGGCCGCGCCCTCAGACGGGGCGACCGCCCCCGGGGTTCCCACCGGCACCGTGACGGGCGCGACGACCCCTCCGGTGGCGCCGCCGACGACCGCGCCCGCCACCGCCCCTCTGCCGGACGGGGCGCCCGACACGAGGTTCGCCACGTGCCGGGAGGCCAACGACGCGGGGTACGGCCCCTACTACAAGGAGACCCACCAGGAGTACTTCTACTATCCCGACCGCGACCACGACAACGTGGCCTGTGACCTGGACGAACTTCGCTGACCGGACGGCGTTTTTCGCCCACGGCGGACTCTTCTTTCACTGTGCGTTAGACGGCATTGACCGTGCGTTAGAGTGTGCCTACGTTCAAGCGTTGGCAAGCCCCACGCACCTCACCACGGTCGGGAGTTCGACGATGGCTTTGAAGTTCCTCGGCAAAGATCCAGCCAGTGACGTTGACGATTGCCCCTCGGTCTGGGTGGACGAAAGCGATGGAAGCATCGTGATCCAGGGCAGGGAGGTAGAAGACCCTGAGACCAGGGTGCTGATGACGGCGCGAAACCCGGTCGCCGAAGGAGAGCGGGTGGTCAGAATCCCGTTTCGGATGGCTCCGCTCCTCCTGGAAGCGTGCCGTGACGCCGACCCGCGGCGATCACAGTGACCTGATCGCATCGGCCCTGATCGCGTCGGCCCCGGTTGTGCCGGTGTGTCACACTGACAGCACCGTCGGTGGCGGGGGCGCCGCCGTTTTCGAGCCGGTCGCTGCGATCGGCAGTCTGTGAGCTGGTTATGGGATCCGCGCAAGCGCTGTCGCCTCGACTGACACCCGTTCGCCGTCCACTGGGGGCCCTCCCCTCCAGCAGTGTGCTGGCCGCCCGCCGACTCATCGCGCAGCGGCTGCGCGAACTGAGGCTCGACGCGGGCCTGAGCGCCCGCGCCCTCGCGGCCGCGGCTGGCTGGCACGAGTCGAAGTCCAGCCGGATAGAGAACGCCAAGACAGTCCCGTCCGACGCCGACCTGCGGGCCTGGTGCGGCGCGTGCGGGGCCGAGGGGGAGATCGAGGAACTGATCGCGGCCGCCAGGCAGGCCGACGAGATGTACGTCGAGTGGAGGCGGGTGCACCGCGCGGGGCTGCGGCGGACCCAGGAGTCCGGCATCGCGCGTTACGAGGCGACGAGGCACTTCCGGGTCTACTGCTCGCACGTGGTCCCGGGGCTGTTGCAGACCGCCGACTACGCCCGCGCCCTGCTGGCCTCGGTCGCGGCGTTCCGCGGGTTGCCCGACGACTCCGAGGCCGCGGCCGAGGCGCGGCTGACCCGCTCGCGCGTGCTGCACGAGGGCGATCACCGGTTCGCCATCCTGATGGAGGAGTCGGTGCTGCACTACCGCATCGGCGACGCCGCCATCATGGCGGGCCAGCTCGATCACCTCGTGGCGGTGATGGCGCTACCGCGCGTCTCGCTTGGGGTGATCCCGCAGACCGAGTCGCGCCGCCTGTGGCCCGTCGAGGCCTTCCACATCTTCGACGACACGGCGGTCAAGGTGGAGCTGCTCACCGCGTCGGTCAACGTCATCCAGCCACGTGAGATCGCCCAGTACGCCAAGGGTTTCGACGAGCTGGCGGGGATGGCGCGGTACGGCAGGCACGCCCAGGAGCTGATCACGGTCGCGCGGCAGGACCTCGCCTGAAGCGGCAGGACCTTGCCCAAAGTCGCGTGCAAGTTCGTGCAAGCTCGTTGAGCCGGGAAACGGCGCGTTCCTATCGTCGGAGGCATGCCTCCCAGCGCTACGGGCCCGGCTGAGACCCCGCCGCTACGAAACCGGCCGACAGAGTGGTCTGCCGATCGATTCGAGGCCCAGCGCCGTCCGGCGCGGAAGCGCTTCCAGGTTCGCCCGGGGCTTCCGCGCCGTCCGGCGGTCCCGGAGTGCACGACCGACCGGAAAGGCGTGTCATGGCTCATGGCGACTGGACCATCGTCGGAAGGGTGGCCATTCGTTATGCGAACGGACGCCAGATCGTGGTGGCCCCCGACAGCCGGTTCCGGACCCTGGACGAGGCCATCCGGCACTGGGAGTCCGGGGAGTCCGAGCGGCGGAAGCGGGAACTCGCCGAGCTGGGGCACGTCGTCAACACCGCGCTGAAGCGGATGGAGCGGGCCTGCCGGCGCACGAACGAGATCAAGTTCGAGACGGGGGATCTTGTGTGATGAGCACTCTCGGGGGCCGGACGACCCCCCGTCACGCGGGAGACCCGCCCTGGCGTGGCCCTGAGCAACACCCGGCCTCCGAGAGACCACGGCCACGCACGGCCCCGCCGCGCTACGCGGCGCCGTGAACTCCTGCCGCGGGAAGCCGGTCCCGCGGCAGGTCCCCGGCCCCGGCCCGGCCGCTCGACATTCCGCTGGGCCCGGCCGCCGAACGGCGCGTCCGGGTCAGCCGCCGAACAGGCCGACCGCGAAGAAGAGCACGAACAGCGCGGCCACCACGTAGAGCAGCGGATGCAGCTCTCGCCACCGCCCCCGACCCAGCTTGACCGCCACGTAGGCGATGATCCCCGCGCCCAGCCCGGTGGTGATGCTGTAGGTGAACGGCATCAGGGCGATGGTCAGGAAGGCCGGGATGGCCACGTCCAGGTCCTGCCAGGGCACGTTGCGCGCCTGCGTCATCATCAGCGCGCCGACGACCACCAGGGCGGGCGCCGCCGCCGCGGCCGGCACCACCGTGGTGATCGGGGTGAACAGCAGGGTGAGGCCGAGCAGCGCCCCGGTGACCAGGCTGGCCAGGCCGGTGCGGGCGCCCTCGCCGACGCCCGCCGCCGACTCCACGAAGACCGTGTTGGCCGAGGCGCTGGCCGCGCCGCCGAGCGCCGCGGACACTCCGTCCACGGTGAGGATCGCGCCCAGCCGGGGCACCCGGCCCTGTTCGTCCACCAGGCCCGCCTCGTCGCTGACCCCGATGATGGTGCCCATCGCGTCGAAGAAGCCGGACAGCACCAGGGTGAACAGCACCACCGTGGCGGTCACCGCGCCCGCCGTGACGAACCCGCCGAACAGGTCGAAACGGCCGAGCAACTCGAAGTCCGGGGCCGAGATGATCGACTCCGGCACCCGGGGGGCCACCACGCCCCACTCCGCCGGGTCGATCGTGACCAGCTCGTTCACCACGATCGCGACGACCGCGGTGACCACGATGCTGATCAGGATCGCGCCCGGCGTGCGCCGGGTGTAGAGGACGATCATCAGCAGCAGGCCGAAGCAGAAGACGGTCACCGGCCACCCGGTCAGGTGCCCGGTCGAGCCGAGCTGGACCGGCGTGCCGGTGCCCCTGGCCACGAACCCGGCGTCCACCAGGCCGATCAGCGCGATGAACAGGCCGATGCCGACGCTGATCGCGTGCTTGAGCGCGAGCGGGATGGCGTTCATGATCATTCGCCGCACGCCGGACAGCGCGAGCGCCACAATGGCGATGCCTTCGAGCACCACCAGCCCCATGGCCTGCGCCCAGGTCATGTGCGGCGCCGCCTGGTAGGCGACGACCGCGTTCAGGCCCAGTCCGGCGGCCAGCGCCAGCGGCGCGTTGCCGACCACCGCCATGAGCAGCGTGCTGACCGCCGCGGCCAGCGCCGTCGCCGTGGTGAGCTGGTGGATGCTCAGCCTGGCCCCGGTGACGTCGGTGGCCCCCGCCAGGATGATCGGGTTGAGCAGGATGATGTAGGCCATCGCCACGAACGTGGTCACCCCGCCGCGCACCTCGGCGCCCACGGTGGTCTCCCGGCCGCGCAGCTCGAACAACCGGTTCAGCCAGTCCACGCGTCCCCCTTCGCGGCGACGGGGGGACGAGGACCGTTCTACCCAGATGCGGGCATAGCGATGTGCGCCGGGCTGATCGGGACGCGGGCCAGCGCCAGTCCCGTGGCGTCGCGCACGGCGGCGGCGATGGCCGGGGTCGAGGACAGCGTCGGCGGCTCGCCCGCCCCGCGCAGCCCGTACGGCGCGGCCGGATCCGGATACTCCAGAATCGACACCCGCATCGGCGGCATGTCCAGGATCGTGGGGATGAGGTAGTCGGTGAACGACGGATTGCGCACCAGCCCGTCCACCACTCGCACCTCCTCCATCAGCGCCAGGCCCAGTCCCTGCGCCGACCCGCCGTGGATCTGCCCCTCCAGTGCGACCGGGTTGAGCGCCCGACCCACGTCCTGCACGGCGGCCAGCTCGACCACCTTCACCAGGCCGAGCTCCACGTCGACGTCCACGACCGCGCGGTGCACGCACAGCGCGAGCTGGGTGTGGGAGGCGCCCTGACCGGTCGCCGGATCCATCGGATACGTCGGACGGTGCCGGTAGACGCGGGTCTCCTCGATCGGGCCGAAGCGCTCCAGCAGCCCGGCCGCCGGCAGGCCGGGGTGCCGCCTGGCCAGCGCGTCCAGCCGGTCGCGGACCGCCTGGCAGGCCGCCCTGACCGCGCCCCCGGTGACGTACGACTGGCGGGACGCCGAGGACGACCCGGCCGAGGCGACGGTGGTGTCGGCGGGCGCGATCGTGACCTGGCGCACGCCGTAGCCGGCCAGCTCGGTGCGGGTGATCTGCTCCTGGACGGTCACCAGGCCCTGCCCGACCTCCGCCGCGGCCGTCCGGACCAGCGCGTGCGGCTCGCCGCCCGAGACCGAGAGGCGCACCACGGCGGTGGAGCTGTCGTCGAACCCCTCGGAGAAGCAGATGTTCTTGATGCCGACGCCGTAGCCGACGCCCCGCCGCACCCCTTCGCCATGGGTGGCCTGCGAGACGCCGCCCGGCAGTTCCCGCAGGTCGGCCGGTACGGCGGGCGGCGGCAACGGGAACCCCTCCAGCTCGCGCAGCATCGCCGCCAGCGGCGCGGGGGAGTCCACGACCTGCCCGGTGGCCAGGCGGGACCCCTGCGAGACCGCGTTGCGCACCCGGACCTCCACCGGAGACACCCCGCAGGCGGCGGCCAGCCGGTCCATCTGCGACTCGTAGGCGAAACACGCCTGCACCGCGCCGAACCCGCGCATGGCCCCGCACGGCGGGTTGTTGGTGTAGACGCCGTAGGCGTCGATCGCCACGTTCGCCACCTCGTAGGGCCCGACGCCCAGCGAGGCCGCGTTGCCCACCACGGCGGGGGAGGTGGAGCAGTACGCGCCGCCGTCGAGCACGATCTCGGCCTTGACGTAGATCAGCCGCCCGTCGCGGGTGGCCCCGTGCTCGTAGCGCATCAGCGCCGGATGCCGGTGGACGTGCCCGAAGAACGACTCCTCCCGCCCGTAGACCATCTTCACCGGCCGGCCGGTGCGCAGCGCCAGCATGCAGGCGTGCGTCTGCATGGACAGGTCCTCACGCGCGCCGAACGCGCCGCCCACCCCGGCCAGCGACAGGCGGACCAGCTCGGGCGGCAGCGCCAGGCACGGCGCGATCTGGTCGCGGTCGGCGTGCAGCCACTGGGTGGCCACGAAGAGGTCCACGCCGCCGTCCGGCGCGGGCACCGCGAGCCCGGACTCCGGGCCGAGCGGCGCCTGGTCCTGCATGCCGACCTCGTACTCGCCGCGCACCACGACGGGCGCGCGGAACTCCGAGCCGGTGCGCACCGGCTGATGGCGCAGCACGTTGCCGGAGTCGTGGACCTTCGGGCAGCCGGGGTCGAAGGCCGCCCGGCGGGCGTCGGTCACCGGCTCGGTGGTCTCGTAGCGGACCGCGATCGCCGCCGCCGCCCGCCTGGCCTGTTCCGGATGGTCGGCGGCCACGAGCGCGACGGGTTCCCCCTGGTAGCGGACCCGGTCGATGGCGAGTACCGGCTGGTCCCTGCGGTTGAGGCCGTAGTGCTTGTCGCCGGGGACGTCCTCGTGGGTGAGCACCGCCAGCACGCCCGGCATGGCCAGTGCCGGGCCCACGTCGATGGAGCGGATCCGCGCGGCCGGGTGGGGGCTGCGCAGCGTCGTCCCCCAGATCATGTCGTCCAGCCACAGATCGGAGGAGAAGGCGAACTCGCCCGTGACCTTCAGCGTGCCGTCGGGGCGCGGGGCGGGCCGCCCCACGCCCAGGACGGGCGCGCCGGTGTCGATGCTGGTCACATCGGCAGTACATCAGCGCGGCCGGGAAAGGGCCTATGGGCTCGGCGATCAAACCGGGCGTCCGCCCCGCGCGTGTGGTTGTAGCTTCCTCCAAATGGCGGGGGTATCGTTACCTGTGCGAATACGCGAACTCCTGTCCATGGAAAGGCTCGGCCTTTCCCTGCTCGCCGGCGGTGAATATCTCGACCGGGAATTCACCGGCGTGCACATCACCGATCTGCCCGATCCCGGGCGTTATCTGGGCGGCGGTGAGCTGGTGCTCACCGGGTTGATGTGGCGGACGGACCCCGCCGATTCCGAGCGTTTCGCCGAGGCACTGCGCGGGGCCGGGGTGGCGGCGGTGGGCGCCGGCCGGGCCCGGCTGGGCATGATCCCGGACGACCTGGTGCGGGCCTGCGCCGAGCGCGGGCTGCCGGTGTTCGCGGTGCCAGAGGAGACCTCGTTCCGCGAGATCACCGAGGTGCTCGGCGCCCGGCTGACCGTGGACGTTCGCGACGCGCTCGGCAGGCACCGCCGCCTGGTGGCCGCAGTCGCCGAGGGCGCCGGGCTGACCGCCGTGTTCGACCTGACCGCCCGTGAGCTGCACCTGGACGCCGCGGTCGTCTCCGCGACCGGCGAGGTGATCGTCGGCGACCTGGCGGGCGCCCCGCTGGACCGGCTCGCCCACGTCTACCTCACCGCGCCCCGGCTGCCGCACGTGGCGCCCATGCCGGACGGCCGCTACACCGTCTTCGGCGTCTGCCGGGGGCACCGGGCCGCCGGATGGGCCCTGATCTGCGCCGGAGACCTCACCGAGCAGGTCGACCTCGGTTACGAGCTGGCGGCCTGCGTCGCCCTGGAGCGGACCCGGCTGGAGGAGGGACGCCGGGTGGAGCGCAGGCTCGCCGAGCAGCTCGTCTCGCTGGCCGTGGCCGGGGGCGAGCCCGCCGAGGTGGCGACCCGGTTCTCGGCCTGCGGGATCGACCCCGCCGAGCCGTACGCGGTGGTGGCCGCCGTGGCGGCCAGGCCCCGCGCCGGGCGCGGCCCGGACGCGCCCACGCTGGGCGGGCAGATCGTGGAGGAGCTGGCGGGCGGCGGCGTCGTCGCCCACGCGGGGGCGGACGGCGCGGTCGCCGTGGTGCCCCTCGGCGACCGCGAGACCGTCGCCGAGCTGGCCGGACGGCTGCGCGACGGCGCACGGGCGCTGGCCCAGGGCGTGCCGGAGATGCGCGTCTCGATCGGCGTCAGCGGCGCGCTCACCGGCGCGGCGGCGCTGCGCGGCGGCGCGGAGGAGGCCGGGCACGCCAGAAGGCTCGCCGAAGCCCGTAACGGGGGTGTGGTGACCAGCGATGAGATTTACACGCACGACCTGCTGCTGGCCACGGTCCCGGGGGATGTACGGCGGTCGTTCGCCGCACGCCTGCTCGACCCGCTACTCGACTACGACGGCAGACACCAGTCGGAGCTCGTGCGTACGCTCGGCGCGTTCCTGGACTGCGCGGGCTCCTGGAACATGTGCGCCGAGCGCCTGCACGTGCATGTCAACACAGTGCGATACCGCATCCGCAGAGTGGAGGAACTGACCGGCCGCGACCTGTCCACGATGACCGACCGCGTCGATCTCTTTCTCGCTCTACGGATTACTTAACAGCATCGCGGGGCGTCGGTGTTTACCGCGGGAGACGTAGAGACCTCCGCAGTCATAGCATTGACTGGCACGGCCGAGAGGGCCGTGTACAGGACGGCCAGGGCGAAGAGTGTGAGGCGTCGACGCATGGTGGTGCTCCCGTCACTGGGTTTCGTTCGACGACATTGTTCCAAGGGGTGCCGGTGAGTCAAGATCTGGTGGGCCAGCGCATTAAGACAATCCGCAGGCAGCGCGGACTTTCCCAAGCTCAGCTCGCGCATCCGGAGCTGAGCGACAGTTATGTGTCACTCATCGAGAGCGGGAAACGCACACCCACCCCGGCGGTCCTCGACCTGCTGGCGCGCAAACTGGACTGCTCGCTGAGCTATCTGGTCAACGGCGTGACCGCCGAGCAGATGCAGGAGCTCGAACTGGAGCTGGGCTACGCGCGGATCGCGCTGGAGAACGGCGAGGTCTCCGAGGCCCGCAGGCGTTACGCCGACCTGGTCGCCGACAACAACGTGGCGGGGCTTCTCACCGTCCGGATCGACGCCGAGTTCGGGCTGGCGCGGGCGATGGAGGCCGGGGGCGACCTCGACTCGGCGATCGCCACCCTGAACGGCCTGCGCGCCTCGGCCGGTGACGGCATGAGCCCCGAGCGGCACATCGCGGTGGCGATCGCGCTGTCCCGCTGCTACCGGGAGCGCGGCGACTTCGCGGCGGCCGTCCAGATCTGTGAGCAGATCCTGATGGGGCCGGTGCGTCCCGCCTGGACCGACGATCTCGTCGAACTGGGCGCCACCCTGCTGGCGGCCTACGACCTGCGCGGCGACCTGCTGCGGGCCCAGCAGTTCTGCGCCGAGCTGATCGCCGCCGCCGACCTGCTCGGCAGCCCCCGCGCCACCGTCGCCGCCTGCTGGAACGGCGCGCTGCTGGCCGAGGTGGTCGGCCGCAAGGAGGAGGCGCTGACCCTGGCCACCCGGGCGCTCGCGGTGCACGCCGAGATCGGCGACCAGCACAACCTGGCGCGGGTGCGCCTCGCCTACACCTGGCTGCGGCTGCGGCTGCGCCCGGAGGAGGCGGAGGACTGCCGCGCCGCGCTGCTGCACTCGCAGCGGGAGCTCGCCGAGTCGTCGGCGAGCGTGGCCGACCAGGCGCGGTGCGAGCTTGAGCTGGCGCACGTGGAGCTGGCCCTCGGCAACTTCTCCCGGGCGATCCACCACGCGGTGGCCGCGCACGACCTGGTCTCCAGCGCGACCAACGGGCTGGGCGCCGACGCCCAGCTCCTGCTGGCCGCCGCCTACGCGATGGCCGACCGCCGCGTCGAGGCGCGCACCGCGATCGACGCGGCCAAGCGGTGGCTTGAGCAGGTGACACCCGCGCGACGGGCGGCGCAGGGCTGGCGGACGGTCGCCGAGGTGCTCGGCAAGCTCAACGACGGCCCCGGTAGCGTCGCCGCCTACCAGCGGGCTCTCACCAGCGTCGGGCTGTGACGACGGTACCGGGACGTGTAACGACGGCACCTCGGCCGGCGATGAATCAGACGCGCACGGTCTGGCGCCGGCCGAGATCCGGGGGAGGGGCGGAGATCCCGCACCCTGCCGGCACTGCGCCCCGGGGGTTCGTCGACTGCGGTGATCGGTGCAGCCGATCAGCTTTCTAGCAGCAGAAGATGTCCTTCGCGTTGGTGATGATTTGCGTGCCCGGCGGACCGGCGTACGCGGCGCTAGTATTGGCCACGACAGCCAGGATGGTCGTGCATAGCACGGTCAGGGCGGAGACAGCGAGGCGTCGACGCATGGTGGTGCTCCCGTCACTGGTTTTCGTTCGACGACATTGTTCCAAGGGGTGCCGGTGAGTCAAGATCTGGTGGGCCAGCGCATTAAGACAATCCGCAGGCAGCGCGGTCTGTCCCAAGCTCAGCTCGCGCATCCGGAGCTGTCCGACAGCTATGTATCTCTTATCGAAAGCGGGAAGCGGACGCCAACTTCGGCGGTTTTGGAGCTGCTCGCGAATAAGCTCGACTGCTCGCTGAGCTACCTGGTCAACGGTGTGACCGCCGAGCAGATGCAGGAGCTCGAACTCGAACTCGGCTACGCCCGCATCGCGCTGGAGAACGGCGAGGTCTCCGAGGCCCGCAGGCGTTACGCCGACCTGGTCGCCGACAACAACGTCGCGGGCCTGGTGCAGTTCCGCCTCGACGCCGAGTTCGGCCTGGCACGGGCGATGGAGGCCGGGGGCGACCTCGACTCGGCGATCGCGACCCTGAACGGCCTGCGCGCCTCCGCCGGTGACAGCATGACGCCGGAACGGCACGTCGCCGTCGCCATCGCGCTGTCCCGCTGCTACCGGGAGCGGGGCGACTTCGCGGCGGCCGTCCAGGTCTGCGAGCAGATCCTGATGGGGCCGGTGCGTCCCGCCTGGAACGACGACCTGGTCGAGCTGGGCGCCACGCTCCTGGCCGCCTACCAGCTCCGCGGCGACCTCATGCGCGCCAAGCAGTTCTGCGCCGAGCTGATCGCCGCCGCCGACCTGCTGGGCACCCCGCGCGCCACCGTGGCGGCGTGCTGGAACGGTGCGATGCTCGCCGAGGCCCTGAACCAGAAGGAGGAATCCCTGGTCCTGGCCGAGCGGGCGCTCGCCGTCCACTCCGAGAACGGCGACCCCCGCAACCTGGCGCGCGTCAAGCTCGCCTACACCTACCTGCGCTTCCGCATCCGCCCCGACGAGGCCGAGAACTGCCGGGAGGCGCTGCTGCGCTCCCAGCACGAACTGGCCGAGACCTCCGCGGGCAGCGGCGACCAGGCCAGGTGCGAACGCGAGCTGTCCCGGGTGGAGTTCGCGCTCGGCAACTTCGACGAGGCCGTGGTCCACGCTGCCGCCGCCCACGACCTGGTCTCCAGCACGACCAACGGCCTGGGCGCCGAGGTCCAGCTCCTGCTGTCCGGCGCCTACGCCATGCTCGGCAAGCGGAACGAGGCCCACGCGGCGATCGACGCGGCCAAGCGGTGGCTGGAGCAGGTGACGCCCGCGCGGCGCGCCGCGCAGGGCTGGCGGACGGTCGCCGAGGTGCTCGGCAAGCTGGACGACGGCCCGGGCAGCGTCGCCGCCTACCAGCGGGCGCTCACCAGCGTCGGGTTGTAGCCGGGTCAGGGGGCCCAAAGGCGGTGCTCCGAGGTCCGGACCGGCCCGTGGTCTCGGTAGCCTGGGGGCGTCATGAAGACTTTCCCGTTGGGCGCCGTGCTGGCCGTCCTCTTCGCCGTGTCACTGGGCGGGGCCCTGGCCCCGCCCGCCCTCGCCGACGCGGCCTTCGCCCCCTCGGGGGATGAAGGGCCCGGTATGTGGTTGTGGATCATCATCGGCGGCCTGGCGGGCGTCGGCATCGGCATGGTTCTCAGCCTGCGCGGCAAGAAGAAGCGGTGACCCGGTGAACAGGAGCGTGCGTCTCGCGCTGGCCGCCTCCGCCGCCGCGGTGGCCGCCCTCGTGGTGGCGATGTACGTCGGGGGCGCGGCCACGCCGCGCATCATCCCCGGCCTGCCCGACGAGGGCATGCTCACCAGGTGGGGCCTGCCGCTGTCCAAGCTGGTGATGAACGCCTCCGGCGTGCTCACCGTCGGCGCGCTGCTGGTCTCGACCATGCTGCTGCCCAGCGACAAGGGGCTGCTGGCCAGGCCCGCCCCGGAATACGTCAAGGCCGCCTCCTGGCTGGCCCTGGCCTGGGCCGGGGCCACCGCCGCCACGATGCTGTTCACCGTCTCGGAGATCTGGGGCGCGCCGGTCTCCCAGGTGCTGAACGGCAACGAGCTGCTCAGCTTCGCCAGCCAGAGCTCCCAGGGCGTTGCGCTCACCCTGGTGGTGCTCTTCGCCGTCGCCATCGCCCTGTTCTCCCGGGGCGCGATCACCACGGGCGCGTCCGGCGGGCTGCTGGTCCTGGCCGTGGCCACGCTGCTGCCGCCCGCGCTGACCGGCCACTCCTCCTCCTCGCCCAACCACTCGATGGCCACCAGCGGCATCGCCTTCCACCTGATCGCCCTGGCCCTGTGGGTGGGCGGGCTGGTCGTGCTCACCGTGCACGCCATGCGCGGCGGCCCGCACCTGCCGATCGCCGCCGCCCGGTTCTCCCGGATGGCGCTGTGGTGCTTCGTCGGCATGGGCCTGTCCGGGGTGTTCATCACCCTGGCCCAGCTCACCACCCTGTCCGACCTGTTCACCTCCAGCTACGGCCTGCTCATCGTGGCCAAGACGACCGCGTTCTGCGTCCTCGGCGTGCTGGGCTACCTGCACCGCGAGCGCACGCTGCCCCGCCTGGCCAAGGGCGAGCCCCGCTCCTACATCCGGCTCGCCACCGGCGAGACCGTGCTCATGCTCGCCACGGTCGGCCTGGCCATGGGGCTGGGCCGCACCCCGCCGCCGCCCGCGCCGGTGCCGATCGACCGCGCCTTCGAACTGCTCGGCTTCCCGGTGCCGCCGGAGATCTCGCTGGGCAACCTGGTCTCCCTGTGGTGGTTCGACCTGTTCTTCGCCGTCGTCACGGCGCTGCTCGGCGGCCTCTACGCGGCCGGGGTGATCCGTCTGCGGCGGCGCGGCGACCACTGGCCGTGGGGCCGCACCGCGGCCTGGGTCGTCGGCGTCCTGATCCTGCTGCTGGTCACCCAGAGCGGTGTCGGCCGCTACGCCAAGGTGCTGTTCAGCGCGCACATGGCCGAGCACATGGTCATCTCCATGCTGGTGCCGATCTTCCTGGTGCTCGGCGCGCCGGTGACGCTGGCGCTGCGGGCGCTCAAGCCCGCCGTCCGCCGGGGCGACCGGGGGCCGCGTGAGTGGATCACGGTCATCCTGCACAGCAGGGCGGCCCGGTTCCTGGCCCATCCGGCGATCGCCACCACGATCTTCATCGTCTCCACCTACGCGCTGTACTTCACGCCGCTGTTCGCCTCCGCGATGGAGAGCCATCTCGGCCACATCGCGATGTCGGTGCACTTCCTGGCCAGCGGCACGCTGTTCTTCTGGGTGATCATCGGCGTCGACCCGGCCCCGCACTCGCTGCCGCACGTGGGCAGGCTGCTCACGCTGTTCGTGACGATGCCGTTCCACGCGTTCTTCGGCATCGCGCTGATGATGATGACCACCCCGCTCGCGCCGACCTACTACGACCAGCTCGGCCGCACGTGGGGCACCTCGGCCGTGGTCGACCAGCAGACCGGCGGCGGGATCGCGTGGGGGTTCGGCGAGATCCCGACCCTGATCGTGCTCATCGCGCTGGCCATCCAGTGGTGGCGCGACGACGACCGCAAGGCCCGGCACGCCGACCGCAGAGCGGACGCAGTCGCGGCGCGCACCGGCGGCAGCGGCGACGCCGAGCTCGACGCCTACAACGCCTACCTCGCCGAACTGGAGAAGCGCGACCGCGCCGAGTGACGCGCGCTCCGGGCACCTCCCGCCGCGCGGTGTGAGGGCGGGGCCGCGTGGAGTAGCGGCGAGGCCACGCCCTTGTATCCTCACCAGCGACATCTCTCACCTGGCCGGTAGCCTTTGAGCCGGGGGGAGACGCGCATCACACCACGACACGCGCCGTCTCGCGTTCTTCGCCGAGCCGGCGCGGGTGAGCGTCCACGCGGAGCGCGCGAGGTGCCCCCGTGCGAGAGGACGCATGGCAGTGACCGAAGAAACGCGCATGCGCGGGGGCAGTCCGGGGCTGGCCGAGGCCCTGGAAGACCACCTTGACCGCTGGTCCCGCCGTACGGGCGTCACGGTCGAGACGTGGGCGCTGCCGGAGGGCGACGTCGAGCCGCGCGTGTCACGCGCCGTGCTGGTCGCCTTCCGCGAGGCGCTGGCCAACGTCGAACAGCACAGCAGGGCCACGACCGTGTCGGTCGCGGTCACCCTCGGCGCGTCCGGGCTGCGCATGACGGTCAGCGACGACGGCATCGGCTTCACCGCGCCGCGGGGCGGGCGCGGCACCGCGATGATGCGCGCCGCCTTCGCCGAACTGGGCGGCTCGCTCACGATCGGCGGCGTGCCCGGGGAGGGCACGACCGTCACCGGCGTCATACCCACCCGCTGAGGCGGGTCAGGGGAGGGTGAGGATCTCCCGGCCGGAGTCGGTGACCAGCACGGTGTGCTCGAACTGCGCGGTGCGGCGGCGGTCCTTGGTGACGGCGGTCCAGCCGTCGGGCCAGATGTCGTAGTCGATGGTGCCCAGGGTGAGCATCGGCTCGATGGTGAACGTCATGCCCGGGACCAGAGTGGTGGTCAGCGACGGGTCGTCGTAGTGCGGCACGATCAGCCCCGAGTGGAAGGTGGTGCCGATGCCGTGCCCGGTGAAGTCGCGCACCACGCCGTAGCCGAACCGCTTCGCGTACGCCTCGATGACCCGGCCCACCACGTTGAGCTGCCGGCCCGGGGCCACCGCCCGGATCGCCCGCTCGGTGGCCTCCCGGGTGCGCTCGACCAGCAGCCTGGACTCCTCGTCGACCTCGCCGACCAGGTAGGTGGCGTCGGTGTCGCCGTGCACGCCGCCGATGAACGCGGTGATGTCGACGTTGACGATGTCGCCGTCGCGTAGCACGGTGTCGTCGGGGATGCCGTGGCAGATGACCTCGTTGATCGACGTGCACAGCGACTTGGGGTAGCCGCGGTAGCCGAGCGTGCTCGGGTAGGCCCCGTGATCGCAGAGGAACTCGTGGCCGATCCGGTCGAGCTCGTCGGTGTTCACACCCGGCGCGACGTGCTTGCCGACCTCTTCGAGGGCCTGGCCCGCCAGCTTGCCCGCCACGCGCATCCGCTCGATGATCTCGGCGGACTTCACGTCGGGCTCACCGGTCTTCGGCGCCTTTTTGCCGACGTATTCCGGCCGCTGGATGTGGGCGGGCACTTTGCGCATGGGCGAGATCCGCCCGGGCCGGAGCATTGTCGTCATGGGCGCAAGTCTAGTTGGGCCCTGGACCGGGCAGGATTCATCACGTGAGCGGCAAATGGTGGTTCTGTCTGACGCATATGCAGGTCGAGCCCGACGAAGGCTGTCCCGACAAGGACCGCATGGGCCCGTACGAAACCCGCGAGGCCGCGGCGCGCGCGCTACAGACGGCGGCCGAGCGCAACGAGGCGTGGCGGAAGGCCGACAAGGAGTGGGACGGCGACTGAGCGCGCGCGTGCGCGGCTCGCGCGCCGTCCCAGCACGATGAGCCACCCGGGGATCAGCGGGCGGGCACCGCCGTCCGCGCCCGGGCGATGACCCTTGCGCGGTCGCCGGGCATGAGCGTGACGCTCTTCAGCAGCACCGCCTCCGGACCGGCGCCCGCAGGGGCCTCAAGGTCGAAGCGGTTCAGCACCTCGCGGATGATGACGCGCATCTCCAGCAGCGCGAGCTGCGCGCCCACGCAGTAGCGGCGCCCGCCCCCGAACGGCATCCACGAACGGCGGGCGCGCTCGGCGGCCTCCTCGTCCCGGCCCTCGCCGGCGGGGAGGAAGCGCTCCGGCCGGAACTCGTCCGGATCGGGGAAGGCCGTGGGGTCGCGGTGGATGAGCGCGATCAGCGGCGCGACGTACCACCCCGCCGGGATCTCGTGCCCGCCGATCGCGAGCGGACGGTCGAGCAGGCGCGGAGCCTCGTAGACGACCGGGCGCGAACGCAGCGCCTCCTTGATCACGGCGTCGAGGTACTCGTCCCCGCCCGCCGCGAGGTCGGCTCGGAGCCGGTCCAGCACCCGGGAGTCGCGCACCAGCCGCTCGAACGTCCAGGCCAGGCCGGTGGCGGTGGTCTCGTGCCCGGCCAGCAGCATGGTGATCAGCTCGTCGCGGATCTCCTGGTCCGTCATCGGCTCGCCGTCGGCGTCACGGGCTGCCAGCAGCCGGGACAGCACGTCGGTCGCGCCCTCGACGGGCGCGGCGCGCCGCTGCGAGATCTCGTCGTGCAGCAGCGCGTCCACGGCCTCGCGCAGCACCGCCACGCGGGTGGTGGCCAGATACGGCACGCGCCGCAGCAGCGGCGAGGCGGTCATCCGCTCCCGCAGCCCGACGGGCAGCATCATGAACTGGGACGATCCGCTCTCGTCGATGAGCCGGGGGAGCAGCGTCCGCAGCCGCCCGAACCGCGCCGCGTCGTTGATCCCGAACACCAGCCGGATGATCACCTCCAGGGTGATCTCCTGCATCCGGTCGCGGAGCCGGAACGGCTCGTCCGTGGGCCAGGTGTCGAGCGCGCGGAGGGTGATCCGGGTGATCTCGTCGCGGTAGCCGGAGATCGCCCGGCCGTGCAGGGGCGGGCTGAGCAGCTTGCGGTGCCGCCGCCAGGGCTCGCCGTCCAGGCTGAGCAGCGAGTGCCGGCCGACGACCGGCTCCATGAAGTCCTTGCGCACCTGCCCGGCCCGGCCGCCGCCGTCGCCGTCGAGGGCGTAGACGCGCTCGGCCAGCTCTGCGGTGGTGATGTAAACCTCCGGCGGGAAGCCGAGGTACCTGAGCGTGAAGATCGGGCCGTGGCGGCGGGCGGTCTCGCCGAAGAGCCCCATCGGGTCGCGCAGGAACCGGTAGGTCTGGCGGAAGACCGACTTACGGGGGCCGGGCGGTGGTGAAGGCATCGTGTGTCCTCTCGTCTGATCTATTCGATCGTACGCCCTATGCATTTGAATAGATTTGTATCATGTCCTCTGTGTCACGTGAACAGCCGGTGGGCGGACACCGGGAAAGACTCCTCGCCGGGGCCATGCTGTGCCTGCGGGAGAAGGGCTACGCCGGGACCACGGTCCGCGACCTCGTCGCCGTTTCCGGCACCAACATGGCCTCGATCGGCTACCACTTCGGCGGCAAGGAGGCGCTGCTGCACGAAGCCCTGGCCGACTGCTTCGGCCAGTGGGTCTCACGCGTGGAAAAGGCGCTCTTCGACCGCGACATCACGGACGAGGGCCTGGCCGGGGCGCTGTCCCGCGCCCTGTCGGTGCTGTTCGAGGTGTTCAGGGAATCCCGCCCGATGCTGGTCTCCTTCATCGAGGCGTTCCCCCCGGCCGCCCGCTCCGAGACCCTCCGCGCCAAACTCGCGGCCACCTACGCCGAAACCCGCGCCGCGGGCGTGGCCATGGTCCGCCGCGCGGCGGCCGAGGCGGGCGTCGAGCCACCGTTCGACCCGGAGGTCTTCGTCACGGTGGTCATCGCCCTGCAGGACGGCCTGATCCTGCAATGGCTCATCGACCCGGACAACGCCCCAGACGCCCAACAGGTCATCCGAACCTTGTCCGCCCTCTCGGTGGCCCTCAACCCCCCTCCCGGCTGAATGCCGCAGGTGGCGGTGCTGCCGGTGGGCGGGGGCGGGCCGGGGTCTGGCGGGTCAGTCGATCTGGGGGCCGCTCACGCGTTCGAGCAGGCGGGCCAGGCGGTCGCGGAGGCCGCCGCCGCGACGTTCGGCCGCGGCCATGCTGACCAGGTGCTGGGCCGCGTCGAACGACAGCGGGGCGTCGGCGGGGACCGTCAGCGCGTCGTGCGCCAGGCCGCTCAGTTCCGGATCGCCTTCGTCGCCGTCGAGCGCGAGGATCGTCGCCCCGGTGCGGCGCGCGTCGTCCAGCCGTTCCAGCAGCGGGACGGAGGCCCCGTGCTCGGTCACCACGAACAGCGTCTCGCCGCGCCGCGTCGCGCGCAGCCGCTCCAGCCCGACCCGCAGATGCGGCGGCGCCCCCACCGGGACCGACCAGCGCACCAGCGTCGGCGCGAGCTGCGGCATGCCCGCCAGCCGGGCCTCGTCGTCCAGATGCGCGGCGACGTGCCACGGCTCCTCCGCCGGAGTGCCCACCACCAGCAGCCCGCCTGGGGAACGGGTCGCGCGCAGCCCGAGCGCGAACTCGCGCGTGCGCTCCACCCATCCGGTAGGAGCCAGCGCCTCGCGCAGGAATTCGACCGACGACGCGTCCATGTCCTTCATGCTGCCTCAGCGACCCCGGAGGCGCCGGGCTATTCACCTCCTGGCATGATCTGGGCTTACGGTGATTGAAGGAGTGATGATTGTGGCGGACAGTGCGATTCCCGACGTCAGCGGGCTCTCATTGGGAATCCTCGGCGGCACGGGCGACCAGGGCAAGGGCCTTGCCCGGCGCTTCGCGCTGGCCGGGCACAAGGTGCTGATCGGGTCCAGGAACGCGGAACGCGCCCAGCAGGCGGCCGAGTCGATCGGCCACGGCGTGGCGGGCGGAGAGAACGCCGCCGTCGCCACCGAGAGCGACATCGTGATCATCGCCGTGCCGTGGGACGGCCACAAGGCCACGCTGGAGTCGCTGCGCGAGCAGCTCGCGGGCAAGATCGTGGTCGACTGCGTCAACCCGCTCGGGTTCGACAAGCGCGGTTCCTACGCTCTGCCGGTCGAGGAGGGCAGCGCGGCTGAGCAGGCCGCCGCCGTCCTGACCGACAGCCGTGTCGTGGCGGCCTTCCACCACGTCTCGGCGGTCATCCTGCTCGACCCCGAGGTGCCGGAGATCGACCTGGACGTCTTCGTACTCGGCGACGACCGCGAGGCCACGGACACCGTCCAGGCCCTCGCCTCCCGGATCCCGGGCATGCGCGGCATCTACGGCGGCCGACTGCGCAACGCCCACCAGATCGAGGCCCTCACCGCCAACCTGATCTCCGTCAACCGCCGCTACAAGTCCCACGCGGGCATCCGCGTCACCGACGTCTGACCGATCGCGGTCACAGCGCCGCCGCGCCGTACGGGCACCTTGTCGTACGGCGCGGTGGTCATATCGTCGGCGAAGGCGGGCGGGGGGTGCGGCCGGTCGTTCGCATGCCGTTGCGCACCACGATCCTGAGGATGCCGGCACCGAAAACGAGAGAGCTGGCGCCCCAGCAGCGCGCCAGTGCCATGAAGCCCGCGTTCACGTGCTCGCCGTTTCCTACGGGGTCCGGGGCGAGCTTCATGGCGATCAGCGGAAGCATGAACAGGACCGGCTCGTACGGCAAGCCCTTCCAGCCGACGTCCCGCCCACCGCCGCCCGGTCACCGGCGCTCACCGGGCGCGTCACGTCTCGCCGTCACGGCACCGGCTTCCAGGGCACCGGAGTCGTGGCGATCCCTCATTCGCCGCGAAGCCCACCCCCTTGAAACGGCGTCCCACGCGATCGGCGGACCGTCTCCCGGGAATGATGGATTTTCCGTCTGGGCCCCGTGTCCGGCATAAGATCGGCCGTTATGCACGACAGCTTGAGCTTTCTATTGTTGCTGATTCCGGTGATCGCGCTCGGCCACGCGATCTACCGTTCCTTTGCCTACGGCGCCGACACCGCCACCGTCGTCCGTAACGGACTCGTCGCCGCTCTCGTCCTCGCGGTCGCGCAGCGGCGGAGTTGACGGGCGGCCCGGCTCAGACCGTGAATCCGAGGTCTCGTGCGTAGAACTCCACCGCCCGCTCATATCCGCCGACCTGCCTGCCCTCGGCGAGGAGTCGCAGCAGATCCTGGACGGCCTCCTGGTGCTTCCCTAGATTGTGCAGGGCCATCGCCCGGAACGCGCGCAGCCCCCGATCGCCGGGAAACTCCGTCAGCCCTTCGTCGAAGGCCGCCAACGCCTCCTCATAACGCCCGCACACGCGCAGCGTGCTGCCGTAGCCGGTCCACATGCCGAGTCGGTCGCTCGCGCCCGCGGCCAGCGCCCTTTCGTAATAGGGCAGCGCCTCGTGCTCGTTTCCCAGCGCGTCGTTGGCATACGCGAGCTGCCGAAGGACCTCTGGGTCGCCCTGGTCCCGAGTCAGCAGATCGGCCAGTCGCTTCCGGAGTTCCTCATCACCCATGAAGATCAGTATGCCCTCACGCTCGGGAGGATCTTATGTCAGATCTCTATATCGCCGACCACCGCCGCCCGGTCACCCGATGGCTGCCCGATTCGGCCTGCGTCACCTGGTGTTCCGGCCTCGACGTCGAACAGGTCGCTCATTGCTTCGGCGCGGAGCCGGAGAGCGCCACGCCGATGACACTCCTGGACGCCGAGATGGAGCACTACGACGAAGCCTGGCAGACCGTCCTGGTCGGTTCACTCGACGGCTGGACCCTGGCCATCGAACCGAACGGCGGCGAAGCACGCTCCACCGGTGTCCTGACCGCGCTCTCCACGGCCGGCCGGGCGTTCGGCCTCTACTGGAACGGCCCGGTGCACACCGAGTTCAACTACGCGGCACAAGGGTGCTTCATCGCAGCAGTACCCAGATCCCCCGTCACCGAGTGGCCCGCCGCCATCCAAGGCGTGGTCGCCCCGCATATCGCCGGCCTGCCCTTCCCGACCACTCCCGACGATCAATGGTTGAACTCCGCCTTCGCCCTCGCCACCCGGCTGAGCGACACCCACATGACCGTCCGGTGGCTGCACACGGAACACTCTCGCTTCGTCATATCGACCGAGATCTGCACCTTAGCCGACATCTCCCCGGCGGACGTGACCCCGCGATGAACCGGGAGTCCTGTAGCCGCGCACTCAGGTGGCTCAGCCGTTCCGGCCGATCTTTAGATCTCGTACGGGGAGGGATGCCTGGTCATTCCCTTACCTGCTGTCACACTCAGCCCATTTTCGCCTGACTCGCCCATTGGGCCCCTGGATCGTGCATAGGTCTGCAATTGCTGTGGAACGTACCAACTTGAGATCGCCGAACATGGTCAGTGCGATCACCGCATGCCAATCATTTGAAGATCACCCGTAAACATGATACAAGTCGAGATGAATGCTGATCCTCTTCCTGTGACCCCGCACGTCTATTGGCGTAGCCGGAAAGTTGAGCCGGATGATGACTGCATCGAGAGCGTCGGGTGCCGCACTGCGATGGCGTAACGCGCGGAACATCGTCGCCCTGCGTGTCTTGATAAAGCTATCCGTACCCACCACGCTGGGATTTTTTGCCAACTTGGTAGCCAATAGCGTCTCTGACGGGCAAAGACTGGCATCGGTGCCGGGTCGCCTCGGCTGGTGGAATCTCCTACTGCCCATAGGAGTTGCCTTGCTCATTTTTGACCTTATAAACGATATATTGACGCAGCGTGCCGCCGCGGCCGCCGAACGGAAGGCACACTTGGAATCCCTGAAGCGGCTGAAGGAGAGCAATCGTCAGATAATCTTATCGCTCTTACAGTTGATAGGCAGGAGCCCGCGACGCGGAAACGTCAACGTGCATCTCTTCTATGCGGACGGTGTAGACGGTCGGACGGTGCTTCGTAAAGATCGTCTTGTCTACTATGAATGTGAGGACCTGCCGCTCAACCATTCCCTTGACATAGCGTACCCCGACGTTGACGAGCTGGTCATATGTGACTCCTACAGGGGCGATGAGATAATTTACGAAGAGCTTCCGGTGACGCACCCGGAGCGGTACAACGCGCGAATCAAAAATAAGGTGGACCCGCAGATCACATGGGTGCTGGCGTTGCCCATGCACCGTGAGAACGAGACGCCGGCGGGCGTCCTGTGTGCGTTTGGAAACAAGAGGGTGCTGGCGGAGGCGGCCGTTCGCAGAACGTTTCAGGGTCTGGCGGTCGGCGTGACGGACGTCATAGTCCGCCTCAAGGTGCTGGAGACGGAAGAGGAGAAGAGGGCGGCCGGGCATGGATGACATGCATCCCAGTGAGCAGGCGATGGGGGAGGCGATAAAGATCGCTGAAGGCGCGGAGTCGTCGGGAAACTATCCGGTCGGTTCCATCGTCATAGGCGGCCGAATGACGGTCATCGGGGCGGGGTTCACCGAATTGCACTCGCAGCCGGATCCGACCGCGCATGCCGAGATACTCGCCCTTCGGCGCGCGTGCAAGGCCGTGAACAGCAGATACCTGCCCGGCTACTTCCTGTACACGACCTTGGAGCCGTGTCCGATGTGCACGTCCGCCGCGATATGGGCCAAGGTCGAGGGAATCGTCTACGGGGCGAGCCTGGAGGATGCCTTCGACTTCGCCGGCAGGTCCGGGTCGGATCACTCGTGGCGGCGGATAAACATCAAGTCGTCCTATGTGGTGGCCCGGGGCGCGCCTGTTCTCACACTTCACGAGAGATTCATGCGTGATGAGTGCCTCAAACTAGTCTGAGTGCTTCCATGTATGAGCCCTATGATTACGTTGCCATCTCGGGAGGCGTTCTGGGGTCGTTCCGTGCCTACACGGAACGCGGAGACGTGGCCTTCCGGCCCGTCTACCGGCGTGCCGGCTGTGCATGGGCGAAGCTGACGCCGTCGACTGCGGCGGCCCTGCCGGGGCGAAGACACCTGCTGCTGGACCGGGATTGTGCGCTGGCCAGGGCGGAGGAGGTCGCTCTCGTGGCCCCGTGGAGGTCCCGGGCAGTGGACGCATCAGGCTCTTATGCGAGAGACCAGCCCGCCGCGCTACGGGGGTTGGTGTCCGAGATGCACTCCCGGGGGGCTCATGCGTACCTTTACGGGTCGCGTCTGCTCGGCCGGAATTCGGCCGGCTCCGACTGGGACTTCATCGTCGAGTGCCGGGGCGATCTCGCCGAACTTCTGCGAAGCTGCAACGCCCGGCCGGACGCTTTTCCCAGATGGCCGGAGATCTCAAGTGTCGCTGCGTCGTACGAGGTCAACACACTCGGCTCGACCAGCAGGAAAGATGTTCTCAGGATACTACGGAAAGGCTGGTGCGCGCTGCGGGTCGACGGGGCGGTGGCCGACTTCTTCCTGGCGGGCAGCGGAAACAGCAGAATTCCGGACGTGCGGTCCGGAAAGGTAATTCTGACCGATTGCGAAGGTGTCATCGAGCCTGGTTCTGGACAGAGCTTCGGTATGCCGCGCTGGATACGTATACGTACCCCGACCGCGCGGATAGTGCACCTCCATCATGTCTCGTGGATACTCTGCGGGCTTGAGCGAATGGCCGGATCAAGGGTGATGCTAAGGGATGTTCTGGTAAGTGGTGCCTCTGATCTCTGGCTGAGCCCCTGGATCTCCAAGCTCTCTTTCAACGCGTAGGGATCACGCTGGGCTCATGGCTCGCCACTTCAGCACTCACTGTATGCTCTGCTGGCGCCTTTCTCGCCACTGCAACCGTGCATGTCCATTCTGCCTGTCCACCAGTGGCCCGCGCGTCGAACATCCCGAACACGATCCGTTCATGATCGCGAATAGGCTGGTGGAACTGGGAGTCGAAAAGATCTCCTACTCCGGTGGCGAGCCGTTCGAGTATCCGCTGATCGCCTCTCTGGTGCGTCATGTGCGCGTCCTGGGCATGATTCAGCTCGTCACGACGAACGGTGATCGGCTGTTGACCGGAATTCCCGAGTGGATCGGGGTGTTCGAGTACGTGAAACTCTCTTTCTATGGATCGCGTTCCTCCCACGATCGCTTGATGGGGAGTGGGAACTACGATCAGCAGTTGTCGCTGGCCAAGCGGCTCATCGCCGACCACGGTGTCATCGTGGGTGCCAACTACATGCTGTCAGCGGAATCTCTGGTCGATGTCGGGGATTTTCTCGACGACGTGGCCGTGCACGGCTTCAACGACGTGTTGTTCCAGACCTATATTTATAACCGGCGTGCACACGTCGACTCCAGGTTCGGGCTTCGGGACACGCCGCAGGCCCTGGCCGAACTGAGGGATACGCTGTCCGGCCGCGCGGATCGCCTGCCGGGAGGAATGAAAGTACACGATTACTCGCGTCGCGACTGGTTCATCGTGCTCGACGACTCGGGGCGGCTCACCCTTCCGTCGAGCACGGTGGATCAGGACTTTGTGATGGGCCGGGTGACCGATGAGACGCTCCAAATCGCCCCCGAGGTGCGCGTCTCGGCGAGGACGGCACTCGAAACTATCTGGAAACGGCGGCATGACACGGAAGCGATCATTGATCTTGGATGACCGAACGGGCCTCCGGCCGGTCATCCCCGCAGCGGTCGCAGTTCGGGCCGCTTCGCCGTTCGGCCGTCGCCGGATGAGCGACCTCGCAGGCGGCGGAGTGCCCAGGGGCCCAGGAAGGTCGTGGCCCAGACCGCCTCGGTGCGGGCGCGGCGCCAGGCGCCGGGCGGGGGAAGGGGGGAGAGGGGCTCGGTCCAGGAGGCGTCGCTGCCGGGGAGTCGCAAGGTGTGCGCCACCGCCGCCGCGATGCGGGCGTGGCCGAGGGGGGTGGCGTGCAGGCGGTCGGGGCTCCACAGGCGGGGGTCGGTGGTGACCGGGTGCGGGAAGGTGTCCACCAGCAGGGCGCCGTGGCGATGGGCCGCCGCGCGGATGCGGTCGTTGAGGTCGATGACCCTCGGCCGCAGGCGTCGCATCAGCGGGGCGATGCGGGCGACGTCGGGGAAGGTGAAGGTCACCACCTGGGCGCCGGTGGCGCGGAAGGCGGCCAGCATTGCCTCCACCTCGGCCGCGACGGCGGCGGCGTCGAAGCCCGGCCGGGGCATGTCGTTCATGCCCGCCATGACGGTCACCAGGTCGGGCCGCAGGGCGAGGGCCGGGGCGGTCTGCTCGGCCCGGATGCGGGCGGCCAGCCGCCCGCGAACCGCGAGGTTGGCGTAGCGGAACCCGGGCTCGGCCGCCGCCAGCGACTCGGCCAGCCGGTCGGCCCACCCCCGGTAGCCGATCGTCTCGTCGCCGTCGTTCATCCCTTCGGTCTGACTGTCGCCGACCGCGACGTATCTCAGGTATCCCATCGCCCCGCCTGCCTTCGTGATCGGCCGGGTGTCACTTCGCCGCCGCCGAGCGCCGCCGCAGTACGGCGAGCGCCCACTCGCACCAGCGCCGGTTCTCGTGCTCGAAGGACAGCCCGCGCGCCAGCGTCAGATAGGGGCCGATCCGTTCGGCCCCGGCGAGGAACTCGTCCTCGTCGCGATCGCCGAGCAGCCGGCCGCGCAGGCGCTCGTATCGGGCGATCTTGGCCTCGGCCCACGCCTTGCGCTCCTCGATCGCCGCGCGGACGGCGTCGGCGTCACCGGCGTCCACCGCCTGGACCTGGACCATCAGCTCCTCGCGCATCGCGCCCGGGCGGGGCGGCGTGGCGGTGAACTCGCGCAGGGCGCGCAGGCCGTCGTCGGTGAGGGAGAACAGCCGCTTGTCGGGGCGGCGCTCCTGCTGGACGACGCGCGCCTGGACCAGGCCCTCGGCGAACATCCGGTCGAGCTCGCGGTAGAGCTGCTGCGGCGTGGCCATCCAGAAGTTGGCCACCGACGCGTCGAAGCCCTTGGCCAGGTCGTATCCGGACGCCTCGCCTTCGAGCAGCGCGGCCATCACCGCGTGGCGCAACGACATGGCCCGACCATATCGCCGAGTTGACTATTCAACAATGTGACTATCGCCACGGACGCCTCGCCTGGACGCGCGCCACCTGCCGGGCTAGCGTCGCACATGATTCGCCAACATAGTCAACAAGTTGAATAGGGGGCGGACATGTCTTCGTTCCGCGAGGCCGTCGAGGCTCGGGACCTGGCGGCGATCGAGGCGCTGCTGGCCGACGACGTCGTCTTCACCAGTCCGGTCGTGTTCCGGCCGTATCCGGGCAAAGCGCTCACTGCGGCCATCGTCCGCGCCGCCGTCCGCGTGTTCGAGGACTTCCGGTACGTCCGGGAGATCGTGGACGGCCGCGACCACGCGCTGATGTTCGAGGCGACCGTGGCGGGCAAACGGGTCCAGGGCTGCGACTTCCTGCACTTCGACGACGACGGCCTGATCGACGACCTCACGGTCATGGTCCGCCCGCTGTCGGGCGCCAATGCCCTCGCCGAGGCCATGGGCGCACAGTTCGACCAGATCACCCGCGAGGCCGTCCGTACCTGACGGCCCAGGCCCGCGTGAGTACCACGCGGCCGAATGGGCCTGGCCGGGGGTCGCCGGCGTCGCTAGTGTGAACGGATGATCACCAGGGCGCCGGGCTGGTCGCCGGGAGGACCGGAGTCGCGGGCTGGTGGGGCTCTACGTGGTGTGCGGCATCGGCCGCCAGTAGACGACCACTCCATCGGGGTCTCTCGCCATGCCCCCAGAGTTCGCCTCGCCGCCCTGTCTGTGAACGGTGACGGCGCGACTTCATGGCGTCAGATCTGTTCGGGCCAGGCCCGTCGTGGGGTCGTAGGGGTAGGAGACGTGCTGGTGGACCATCGACCAGCCGTCCGCCGAGCGGCGGAACACGCGGGTGCCCCGGGACCAGCTCTCGCCGATCTCCCCGCCGGGCCGTCCAGCCGTCATCCGGTTGAGGCCCCAGGCCACGGCCAGGTCGCCGCGCACCAGGATCCGCAGGTCGGGCACGTCCCAGCCGACGGGGCCGGTCGCGGCGCGCAGCCCGGCGTCGCAGACCTCGCGGACGTCGGCAGCCCCGGTGTAGCGCAGCGGCGTCTCGTGCTCGTAGGAGACGACGTCGCCGGCGATGTGCGCCATGATGCCGTCGAGGTCTCTGGCCGAGGTGCCCTCGAACCAGTCCTGGTGGATCGCCCGGATCTCGTGCTCCGACTCGGCGTCGTCCTGGTCGCCGGTGTGGGCGAAGGAGTGGTGTTCGTGGGCGACCACCCAGCGGTCGCCGTCCCGGCGCAGGCCGATCGTCAGGCGCAGCCGTCGCTCGGGATGCCGGGCCAGCTCGGCGGGGGTGCCGCAGCGCAGCAGGGCATGGGCGAAGGCCACGTCCGCGCCCGCCGTCACCTCCAGGGAGGTGATCTCGAAGACCGCGCCGGACGCCTGCCATTCGAAGAACGGCGGCCACGTGCGGCGGTACTCGCCGAGGCCGCGCACGCCGTCGTGCGGCGGCGGGACGTCGAACATCACGATGTCGTCGGCGTGGTCGGCGAGCACGGCGTCGAGGTCGCCCGCGTGGACGGCCCGCGCCCACTCCTCGATCATTTCCTTGATCCGCGTCTCTTCGGTGGTGCCCATGTGTCTGCCCTTCTCCGGTGGGGTCGTACGCGACTACAACCCCCGGCGGACGGCGAACTCATCGCTCCGCGCCGGATCTCTTTCTCAGCCGCTCAGCTCGGCGGGTAGCCCGAAGGCCGTGAGGTCGGCCGTCAGGAACGAGACCACCTCGCTGATCAGCCCGTCGCGCAGCGCGACGACGTCGAGCCCGGCGGCCACGAAGCGGCCGGCCCCGGCGTCCCACATGTAGGTGCCGAAGGCCAGTTGGCCGTTCGCCGCCGCGCGCACGACCCGCCACCGCCGCGTCAGCGGGCCCTCGCGCAGGAAGGCGGCGATGCCGTCCGTGCCCTCGTACCAGGCGGTCAGCGGCGGCATGGAGTACCTGGCGTCCTTGGTGAGCATCGCCACGATGGCCTCGACGTCACCGGCCTCCCACGCGTCGGCGTAGCGCCGGGCGAGATCGCGGACGGCGGGCTCGCCCAGCGCGCTCAGCGTCGCCCGCTGGGTGGTCTCGGGGAGTAGGCCGTCGAGGGTGCGCCTGGCCCGTTGCAGCGCGCTGTTGACGGCGGCCACGCTCGTGCCCAGCGCGTCGGCGACCTCGGCTGCGCTGAAGCGCAGCACCTCGCGCATCAGCAGGACGGCCCGCTGGCGTCCCGGCAGGTGCTGCGCCGCGGCGACGAAGGCCAGCTCGACGCTTTCGCGGGCGAGGAGCCTGGCCTCCGGCCCGCCCGGGTACGGCTCGACCCACGCCGTCTCGGTCACGGGCGCGGTACCCGGGCTGAGGTCGGTGGGCAGCTCCCTGCGGCCCCTGCGCTCGATCTCGGTGAGACACCGGTTGGTGGCGATCTTGTAGATGAGCGGCCGGACCGCCGACGCGTCCTCGATCCGATCGACCGTCCGCCAGGTCCGGACCAGCGTCTCCTGCACCATGTCGTCGGCGTCGTGGGCGGAGCCGAGCATCCGGTAGCAGTGCGCGTGCAGCGCGCCCAGCAGCGGATCGACCAGCCGCCCGAAGGCGTCGCGATCGCCTTCGCGCGCCGCCGCGAGGTCGTCGTCCGCTGTCGTCCCGGTGCCCTTCATCCTCCCAGGATGCACGGTGTCAGGTGCGGCCGGTGCGCATCAGGATGGCGAGCTGCCCGGCCAGCGCCTGCGCCAGCTCGGCCGGGGTGGGCCGGGTGATCTTGTGGTGGATGCCGAGCGCCAGCTCCGCCAGGCCGGGCGGATCGTGCCGAGTGGCGGTCCAGACGCCGTCGATCAGGGTGATCTCCCAGCCGGGGAAGGTCTGCTCCAGGGCGGCGAGGCGGTTGCGCGTGGTCGGGGTCAGTTCGTCCATGTCACACCGCACCGTGTGTCGTCGTGGTGGGCGACCAGGGTGGTCGCGCCGTACTCGTAGCCGATCGCGCAGATCGGCAGGCGGGCCGTACGGACCCGCCCCTGCCCGCCGGGGATGTCGTGAAGCGCGCGCCGGAGGCGCTCCTGCCGAGGCCGGTGACCTCCCAGACCGCCAGCGGGTGCCGCTCCAGATCGGGTACTTGCTCGGCGTCCACGGTTGCACCTTTCCGTCACTTTGCGATTACGTAGCGTAATAGAATCGTGGACGGCGGCGGCCCGGGAAGACGTTGACCGTTGGCCTGCCGCGCCGGGGCAACGGTCAACAGGGCAACTGGGCAACAGGGCAACAGGCGGAACACCCGGGAAAGGACGGTCGAGTGGCTGCTTTCGGGGAAAAGGTTCGCGAGCTGATGCGTGAGCGCGGCTTCTCATTGCGCGGCGTGGCAAAGGCGATCAATTATGACGTCGGATACCTGAGTAAAGTGCTCAACGGTCAAAAGCCGCCGTCCGTTGCGCTGGCTCAGCGGCTTGATAACGTATTGGGTGCGAAAGGCGCTGTGGCGGCGTCGGTGCCGCCTCCGGCTTCCGCCGAGGAGGTGGACGCGACGAAACGCCGTGACGCGTTGCGGCTGGGCCTGGCCGCCACCGTCGTCCCCGAGGTCCTGCATCGCGTGCTGGGCGATTCCGTCGCCGAGGCGATGGAGTTCACCCGCCTGAGCGGTGAGAGCGTGGTGGGAAAAGGCACGCTTGAGCACCTTGAGTCTGTTGTAGCGAGTCTCAATGCCGCTTATTGCTATGGCGATCAGACCACCGCCGAACTCTTCGCGATCACCCGCGCCTATCGGTTGAAGGTCGCGAAACTCCTGCAAGGAGCGCACACCCTCGCGGAGGGGCGTGAGCTCTACGTTCAGGCGTCGTGGTTGTCGGAACTGCTCGCCTGGGCGGCCCACGATCTCGGGGCGTCACCCGCTGCCGAGGCATGGGCCGTCGACGCGTTCGAGCACGGGGATCAGGCGGGCCACGACGAGCTGTGCGCGTGGGCCACCGACGCCATGGCGTCGATCGCGTTCTACGGCGGTCGCAATGACCACGCGATCGCCGCCGCCCGCAGGGGCATCGCGAAGACGCCCGCCCGACACCCGTTGCAGATCCGGCTGCGCATGCAGGCGGCGCGCGCGCACGCCCGGGTCGGGGAGGCCGGCGACTTCCAGGCGCTGTTCGCCGAGGCCATCGCTGAGAACGATCGGCTGCCGTCCCGTCCTCCTGGGCACCTGGGGACGGACACCGCGCCGACAGTCGAGTTCTCGCTGACGAGCTACCCGGCATCGGCCTGGACCTGGCTCGGCGACTTCGAGAAGGCGCGGGGCTACGCCAGGGCGGCGGTGAGTGCGCAGGAGTCCCTGCCCCTGGGCGTGAACACGGCGGCCAGGGAGGCGATAGCGCGTGCGGAGCTGGGCATCGCCCTGGCCGAGCTGGGCACGCCCGACGAGGCCGCCGCGCTCGGGCAGCAGGCGCTGACCTGTCCCCGCCTGATCCGTTCGGTTCGCACCAAGGCGCGCGACCTCGACCGCGTTCTAACCAGGCGCTACCCCGGGCTGGGGGTCGCCCGCGACTTCCATGAGGCGTATGCCAACGCGGTGGGGAGCCGTAATGTGACGCCTGATCGTACGTGAATCACGGAGGTGTCAGGCGATGCGGCGGTTCGACGGCAGGGTCGTGATGGTCACGGGGGCGGCGCGGGGCATCGGACTCGGGATCGTCGAACGGCTGACGAGTGAGGGCGCCGCCGTCGCCGTGGCCGACCTCGACATCGAGGCCGGGCGCGCGGTCGCGGAGCGACTGACCGGCGAGGGCCGCAAGGCCGTCGCCGTGACGTGCGACGTCACCTCGCCAGAGAGCGTCGCAGCGACGGTGGGCGAGGTCGTCGAACGGCTGGGACGCCCCGACGTGCTGGTGAACAACGCCGGGGGCGGGCTGTCCCTGCCCGACTTCGACGAACTGACCACCGGAGATTGGCACCGGCAGCTCGACGTCACGCTGATGGGGGCGGTCCACTGCGTCCAGGCCGCCCTGCCGCACCTGTCCGCCTCGCCGTACGGCGGGGCCGTGGTGAGCGTCGGGTCGATCAACGGGCTGGCCCCGTTCGGCTCGCTCGCCTACTCGGCGGGCAAGGCGGGCCTGGTCAACCTCACCCAGAACCTCGCCGCCCGCTACGCCAGGCGGGGCGTGCGCTTCAACGTCGTCACACCGGGCACCACCCGCACCCGCGCCTGGGACGACCAGCCGGACGCGCTGGAGCGGATCGAGCCGACCATCCCGCTGGGCCGGATCGGACGGCCCGCCGACATCGCCGCCGCCGTCGCCTTCCTGGCCTCCGACGACGCGGCATGGATCACCGGCGTCACCCTCCCCGTGGACGGCGGCGCTCTGCTCGGCGCCGGTCGCGCCTTCCAGAACACCGACGGCGAAGGAGCCGCCGCTCACGGCGGGTAGGGCTGCCACTCCGCTGACGTTCAGGTGTGGACCTCAGGCAGTGATCAGCGGATGTCGCGGCTCCGGTCGCCTCACATTTCCAGCGGCTATTTCGTTGGACTGGTAACCGGATCGCAGGGCACCAAATGATGATCACCATGGAGGACCCATGTTCGCCGCCTACGCGACGATCACCATCTTCGGCGCACTCCTGTACGGCAGCGCAGCGGTCGTCTACCTGATCGGTCACGAATTCCCGAAGGCCCAACTGGACATCAAGGGCCTGCCGCGATCGTGGGTGCCGGTCCTGGGCATGATGCTGGCCTTGGGCGCCTTGGGGTTGCTGGGCGGGTTCGTCATCCCACTGCTGGGGACTCTGTCCGCCTACAGCCTCGTGGTGTATTTCGCCATCGCGCTTCTCGCGCACCTGCGAGTGGGGTCCAGAAAGCTTGGAAACTGGGCCTTGTTCTTCTGCACGGCGGTGGCCGCGCTGGGCGTGGACCTGCTCTACCACTGGTGGTGATCCACCCCCGGACGGTCAGAGCCGGCCCGCGTCCTGGGCGATGCGGATGGCGTCGATCTTGTTGCGGGCACCGGTCTTGGTGATCGCGCTGGTCAGGTAGTTGCGGACCGTCCCCGCCGACAGGTTGAGGCGAGTGGCGATCTCCTCGGCCGTGGCGCCGCGCGCGGTCTCGCGGAGCATGGCGGTCTCGCGCGCGGTGAGCGGGCTTTCGCCGTACGCCATGGCGGACGCCACCAGTTCCGGACGGCCGCCAGCATGTGCGGGAAGCTCGCCCAGTAGCCGCCGAAGACGAACATCGGCAGGAAGACGGCGAGCACGAGCACGACCAGGTCGATCGTGACCCCGCCGGGCGGCGCGCCCCGGAACGCCGCCCGGAGCTGCCGCACGCAGGGCACGTAGAAGGCGACCAGGCAGGCCACCATCAGCGCGATCTGACCCGGTGTGGCCAGGGCCACGATCATCATCACCGCGACCAGTGGATAGCCGATCATGATCGTTGTGACGACACCGACGGCCAGACGTTGGGGAGACACGACGCTGATTATGACCGCCGGGGCTCCCACCGGAACCAGCGGACGATCACGAAGATCGCGAGCGCCGCCCACGCGAGTAGTCTGACCGGGGGCCACAGCGCCGCCTCCAGGTCTCCGGCGAGCGTGCCCGGGGCGTAGGCGAGGCGGGCGACCTCGACCACGGGGTCGGTCGGCAGCACCTGGAAGACCGCCCGCACGCCCGAGGGCATCAGGCTCGTCCAGGAACAGCACGTCGGGACGGCCGAGCGTGGCCATGGCCAGGTCGAGTCTTCGCCGTTCGCCGCCGGAGAGCTGACGCACCTTGGTGTCGGCGCGCGCGGTCAGCCCGGCCAGCGCGAGCGCCTCGTCGAGCGGGCGCGGCGCGGCGGTGAAGTCACGCCACGCGGAGATCGTCTGCCGGACCGTCAGCTCGTTGAAGAACCCGGCCTCCTGCAACATGACTCCGGTCCGTCTGCGGGTCTCCGCGCGGTCGCGGATCGGGTCGAGACCGAGGATCCTGATCGTGCCGGCGTCCGGAACTGGAAACCGGCCAGCATTTCCACTGTGGTGGTCTTGCCCGCGCCGTTGCGGCCGAGCAGGGCGAAGATCTCGCCCTCGGCCACCTGGAAGGAGACGTCCTTGACGGCCTCATAGTCGCCGTAGCGCTTGCGCAGGCCGTCCACCGTGATCGCTGCTGTGCTCGTCACATGCTCGATTGTGGGCACACGGCCCGGGCGGCGGCAGTGAGAAATTCACGACTTGCGATGCTTGAGGCATGAGCGAACTACGGCGTGAGACGCGTGTCGTCCACCATCCGCAGCCCCCGGTCGAGGGCGGACGGCCGATCGCCGTGCCGCTCTACCAGACCTCCGGCTTCGCGTTCGACGACCCGGCCGTCTTCGCCGACGGCATGGGGCGGCCGGACGGCGCGTTCGTCTACGGACGGCTGAGCAACCCCACCGTGCGGTCGCTGGAGCAGGCGGTGAGCGGCCTGGAAGGCGGCGCGGCGGCCATCGCCACCGCCTCGGGCATGGGCGCGATCAACACGGTGCTGCTCGCGCTGCTCGGCCCCGGCGACCACGTGATCGCCCAGCGCGCCCTGTACGGCGGGACGGCGGGCGCGCTCACCGAGCTGACCGCCCGCTTCGGCGTTCAGGTCACCTACGTGGCCGAGGACGACCCCGAGGCCATGCGCGCCGCCATCGGGCCGCGGACGCGGCTGCTGTACCTGGAGACCATCGCCAACCCCACGACCCAGGTGGCCGACCTGCCCGCGATGTGCGCCGTCGCCAGGGAGGCCGGGGTGCTCACCGTCGTGGACAACACGTTCGCCTCGCCGCTGCTGTGCCGTCCGCTGGAGCACGGGGCCGACGTCGTCGTCCACTCCAGCACCAAGTACCTGAGCGGGCACGCCGACGTGCTGGGCGGCGTCGCGGTCTTCGCCACCGACGAGCTGTACCGCAGGGTGTGGGCGTTCGCCGTCGAGCTGGGGGCCACGGCCGACCCCTTCGCGGCCTGGCTGACCCTGCGTGGCATGCAGACCCTGCACCTGCGGATGGAGCGCCACTGCCACAACACGCGGACCCTGGCCACGCGGCTGGACGGCCACCCGGCCGTCACCGTCGTGCACTGGCCGGGCCTGCCCTCGCATCCCTCGCACGCCCTGGCCGTCCGCCTGCTGCCGGACTTCGGCGGGGTGTTCTCCTTCGACCTGGCGGGCGGTCGCGCGGCGGGGGAGCGCTTCATGGCCGCCGTGCGGCTGGCGCTGCTCGCCCCCTCACTCGGCGGCGTCGAGACGCTTGTCATGCACCCGGCGACGACCTCCCACCGGATGCTGAGCGCCGAGGAGCTGGCCCGGCAGGGCATCGGCGAGGGGACGGTCCGCGTGGCCGTCGGCGTCGAGCATGTGGAGGACCTGTGGGCCGACCTGGCGCAGGCGCTCGCCGTCGCGACCGCCTAGGCGGACGCGCCCGGCGTTCCCTGACCGGGCAGCAGGTGGTCGAGCAGGCCCAGGCGGTCCACCGCCAGCGCACCCGCCACCGCCAGGGTGGCGATCGACCAGCCCACCGGGCCCACCGGCACCGAGCCGAAGAAGTGACTCAGCCCCGGCGTCTGCACCACCGCGGCCAGGGCCGCCGTCGAGCCCAGCGCGCTCACCAGCACCGTGCGGTCCCAGCCCCCGGCCTGGAGCGTCTGGGCGAGCTGCGCGCCGACCAGCGCCAGCAGCCCGACCGTCCGCGCGCGGGCGGGTGAGCCGGTGAGCCGGGCGGCGGGCCAGGCCGCTCCGGCGGCCCCGGCGGTGATCACCGCCCGCCGCACGATGTCGTGGGTGAGCACCTGCCCGAGCGAGGACTCCGGGCCCTCCTGGAGCAGGCCGTCGGCGGTCTCGCGGGTCGGCGCGCGCAACGCGATGGCCAGCGAGGGCGCCAGGTCGGTGAGCATGTTGACCAGCAGGAGCTGCCGGGCCGTCAGCGGCGAGCGGCCGGTGGCCAGCGCGCCGAGCAAGGTGAACGCGATCTCGCCGAGGTTCCCGCCGACCAGGATGGCCAGTGCCTCGCGCACCGACGCCCACAGCGCCCGGCCCTCGACCAGCGCGGACACGATCGTCTCCAGCCGGTCGTCGGCCACCACCAGGTCGGCGGCGGCCCGTGCGGCGGGGGTGCCGGTACGGCCGAGCGCGATGCCCACGTCCGCCAGCCGGATGCCCGCCGCGTCGTTGGCGCCGTCGCCGGTCATCGCGATCGTCCGGCCCAGCCGCTGGAAGCAGCGCACCACCTCGACCTTCTGGGCGGGGGTGCAGCGGGCCACGACGTCCACGCCGGGCAGCCGCCGGTCCAGCTCGCCGGGGTCCATCTCCGACAGGTCGGCCCCGGTGAGCACGCGCGGGTGACGGCCGTCGGGGATCAGCGTGGCGGCGATCGCGCTCGCGGTGCTGGGGTGGTCGCCGGTGAGCATCACGATCTGCACCCCGGCGGCGCGCAGGCGGGCCACGGCCGGGGTGGCGGCCTGCCGTACGGTGTCGGCCAGGCCGAGCAGCCCCACGAACACCAGGCCGGTCACGTCGTCCTCCCCGAGATCGCCACCGCCGCCACTGCCGGTCGCGGCGGGACGGCGTTCGGCGACGGCCAGGACCCGGTGCCCGGAGGCCGCGAGCGTCTCCACCGCCTCGTCCACCCGCCGTCGTTCCCGTGCGGAGAGCGGCACGCTCTTCCCGTTCACCCGGATCCGCGCGCAGCGCGGCAGCACCGTCTCCGGCGCGCCCTTCACGCTCAGCAGCCGTGTCTGCCCGGCGCGGCCCACGGCGGCGTGGAAGCCGCGCGACGGCTCGAACGGCAGCGCCGCCTCCTCCCGCCAGCCCCGCGCGCCGGTCTCGCGGGTCACCCCCGCCCGCTCACCGCCCTCGGCGACGGCGGAGTCGGTCAGGTGGCTGTGCTCGCCGTCGCCGTCGCGTTCCGGGGTGGCGCGCAGCGCCGCGCCCAGGACGCGGGTGAGTGCGTCGTCCAGCTCCGCCAGGGGACGCTGGGAGCGGGCGTCGGCCACCGTGGTGAGCCGGATCTCGCCCTCCGTGAGCGTGCCGGTCTTGTCGAAGCACAGCACCTCGACCCGGCCCAGCGCCTCGATGATCGCCGGGTCGCGCACGTGCACACCGTGCCCGGACAGCCTGCGGGTGGCGGCGAGCTGAGCGGCGCTGACCAGCAGCGGCAGCCCCTCGGGTACCGCAGCCACGGCCAGGTTGACGCCCTCGGCCAGGCTCTCGCGCAGCGCGCGGCCGCGCGCCAGGCCGGACAGCGTCACCGCGGCGGCCGAGCCGAGCGCGATGGGCGTGGTGGCCCTGGTGATCTGGGCCAGCCGGTCGGCCACACCGCTCGTCCGCGCCTTCTCCCCGGCGGCGGCCATCGCGCGCCCGGCCTCGGTGTCCGCGCTCACCGCGACCACCACGGCCCTGGCCGTACCAGCGGCCACGGACGTGCCCTCGTAGAGCATGCTGCGCCGGTCGGCGACCTCGCGGGCGTCGATCGGCGCGGGGTCCTTGCGGACCGGCAGCGACTCGCCGGTCAGCGCCGACTCGTCGGCCTCCAGCCCGTCGGCCTCGATGATCCGGCAGTCGGCGGGCACCACCTGGCCCGCCGACAGCAGCACGATGTCGCCGGGCACCAGCGCGGCGGCGTCCTCGTCGCACTCCCGGCCCTCGCGCAGCACCCGCGCGGGGACCTCGATGTGGCGGGCGAGGGCGGCGAGCGTCCTGGCGGTGGCCGTCCGCTGCGCGCCGCCGACCAGCGCGGACATTCCCATGACGGCCACGACCAAACCGGCGTCCACGATGGAGCCGAGCACGGCCGACCCGGCGGCCCCGGCGGCGAGCACGGGCGTGAACGGATTGTTCAGCTCGGCGGCCACGCCGCCGAGCAGCGACGGGTTCTCGGCGGTGGGGCGTTCGCGCGGGCGGCGGGGGGCGGGCGCCCGCGGCAGGCCGTCGGGGTGCGCGCCGAGTTCGGTCAGCACGTCCTCGACCGGCATGGAGTGCCAGGCGACGCGCCTGGCCGGTTCACGGACGGGGTCGCGGACCGCGCGCCAGGCCCGCCAGGCTCCGTAGCCGATGGTCACGCAGGTGGTGGCGCCGACGGCGGTGAGCGCCTGCTTGGCGGAGCGCTCCTCGGGGCCGGTGAGGGCGAGGATCGCGGCGACGGCGGTGCCCGCGCGGGCCAGCCGCACGCCGTCCCGGCTGACCTGGCGGGCCGCCGCCGTCGCGCCGAGCAGGTGCACGACGGAGGACGGGCCGCCGGGCAGGATCACGTGCGCGCCCCAGGGCGGCGGGCCGCCGTCGGCGGGCACGCCCACCCCGCAGTCGGCGGCGGCCAGCGCCGGGCCGTCGCGGGACACCACCAGCACCCCGGCGCCCTGCCGCTGCGCGTCGCGCACCTGTTCGGCCAGGTCCCCGGACTCGTCGAGGGTGATCAGGCGCAGCCCGGCCGCGCCGGTGGCGGCCTCGATCGGCTCGGCGTACGGCGAGCCGTCCAGCACCCGCTCGTCGAGCGCGACCGTGTCGATCCGGTCCAGAAGGCGCAGCGCGCGCCGGTCCACGACCACCATGCCCCGGCGGGCGAGCACCGTGCCCAGCTCGGAGGCGAACGCCTCGCGTCCGGCGAAGACCGGCTTCGGCGTGAAGATCATCGAGGTCTGCAGGCCACGCCGGGGCACCCCGGTCACCAGCGCGCCGGTGACCCCGCCCAGCGGGGCTCCGGTCAGCAGCAGGTCCGCGTACCGCTCGGCGGGCCCCGGTGGCAGAGGCGCCGGCCGTACGGCGGGCGCCAGGTACGACGCCGCCCGCTCGGGCGTCCCGGTCAGCTCCGGCTCCACCGCCCGCCACGCCCCGGCCAGCGCCAGTGCCTCGCGCACCTGCACGATCCGGTGCGCCGTGTCCACGAGCAGCCCGGAGATCCCCGGCGCGAGCCCCTGCGCGGCGGCGCCCAGCACCGGCAGCCACGCCTTCAGCGCGTCGGCGTGGGCGGCGCGGCCCGCGGCCTGGCGCAGCCTGGGCATGGTGTCCACGAGCCCGACCAGCCCGGCGGCCTCGGCGGGCAGCGGCGTCCGGCCGAGCACCCACTCCAGCACGGTCACCGCCATGCCGCCCAGGTCGGCGGCCAGCATCAGCGCGGGCGGCGGCTCCTCGGGGTGCGGGTGCTCGGTCTCCTCCTTGGTCCGGCGCTCGACCTCGCCGAGCGCCGCGACCAGCGCGGCGGTGCGCGGCGCGGGGTCGCCCACCGCGACGATCACCCGGCCCGCCGGCTCGTTGACCCGCGCCCAGAGCACCCCGGGCACGGCCGCCAGCGCGCTCTCGACGGCCGCTGCGGGGGCGGGGCGGCTGCGCAGCTCAAGGTGGACCCGGCCGGGATACGACCACGTGGGGCGGCCCGCGAACGGGCCCGCGAGCGTCGTGGCGACGTCCGCGACCCAGCGCAGCGACGCGCGCAGGCGGTCGGATCCCAGTGGCATGACCGGCCAATACCCGGTATCGGGGGTTAGGTCGGCTGCCAGGTGAAACCTTGGCTAATCACTGATACGCCAGAAATTCGCTACTTTGGAGCGTCGGTTGTGCACGGGGGCGGAGGGCGGCCATGGATGTGACACGCGTCGAGGTCGAGCGGGCGGCGGAGCGCATCGCCGGATATGTCAGGCGGACACCGGTGATCGAGGCTGAGCCGGGGGTCTTCCTCAAGCTGGAGTACCTCCAGCACGCCGGATCCTTCAAGCCGCGCGGGGCCTTCAACCGGATCCTCACCGCCCGCGAGGCGGGCGTGCCGCCCGCGTCCGGGGTGATCGCGGCGAGCGGCGGCAACCACGGGCTCGCCGTCGCGTACGCCGCCCGCACGCTGGGCGTGCGCGCGGAGATCTTCGTGCCGGAGGTGACCGCCCCGGTGAAGGTCGCCGGGCTGCGCGAGCTGGGGGCCGAGGTCAACCAGACCGGCGCGGTGTACTCGGACGCGTTCGCCGCCTCTCTCAAGCGGGCGGCGGAGACCGGCGCGCTCGACGTCCACGCCTACGACCAGCCGGAGGTGGTCGCCGGACAGGGCACGCTCGGGCTTGAGCTGCGCGAGCAGATCCCCGGCCTGGACACCGTGCTGATCGCGGTCGGCGGCGGCGGGCTGGTCGCGGGAGTCGCCGCGGCGCTGGGCGACACGGCGGAGGTGGTGGCCGTGGAGCCGGAGCGCATCCCGACGCTCGCGCACGCCCTGACGGCGGGCCGTCCGGTGGACGTGGAGGTCGGCGGCGTGGCGGCGGACGCGCTGGGCGCCACCCGCCTGGGCTCGATCGCCCACCGCCTGCTGGCCGAGGAGCGGGTGGCGCGGGTGCGTAGCGTGCTGGTGAGCGACGAGGAGATCACCGAGGCGCGGCGCGAGCTGTGGCGGTCGTTCCGGATCGCGGTGGAACCCGCCGGGGCCGCCGCCTACGCGGCGCTGCTCGCGGGCGGGCGCCGGCCGGGGGAGCGGGTCGCGGTGGTGCTCTGCGGGGCCAACACCGACCCCGCGGACCTCGTCGTCCGGGGGGAGTGAGCGTGCTCCGTCCGGCGCGCGGGGCGCACGCCGGACGGGACGGCCCTTGACTAGCGGTAGCTGTGCTCGGGGGCGGGGAACACGCCGCTGGTGACCTCGTCGGCGAAGCTGCGGACCGCGCTGTCCATCGCCCCGGCCAGGTCGAAGTACTTCTTGACGAACTTCGCCGGGCGCTCGGTCAGGCCCATCAGGTCCTGCCAGACGAGCACCTGGGCGTCGCACGATGGCCCGGCGCCGATGCCGATGGTGGGAATGGACAGCGAGGTGGTGACCCGCTCGGCGAGCTCGGCGGGCACGCACTCCAGCACGACGGCGAACGCGCCCGCGTGCTCCAGCGCCTTGGCGTCGGCCATCAGCTCGTCACCGGCCTGGCCCCGGCCCTGCACCCGGTAGCCGCCGAAGGCGTTGACCGACTGCGGGGTGAGCCCCAGGTGGGCCATCACCGGGACCCCGGCCGAGACCAGCGTCTCGACCTGGGGGAGCACCCGGCGCCCGCCCTCCAGCTTGACGGCGTGCGAGCCGGTCTCCTTCATGAAGCGGGCGGCGGTCTCCAGGGCCTGCTGCGAAGAGGCTTGGTAGGAGCCGAACGGCAGGTCGGCGACCACGAGCGCGCGCGAGGAGCCGCGTACCACGGCGGCGGCGAGCGGGATGAGATCGTCGACCGAGACGGGGATGGTGGAGTCGTACCCGTAGACGACCATCGCGGCGGAGTCGCCCACCAGCAGGACCGGAATTCCGGCCTGGTCGAAAACATGGGCGGTCATCGCGTCGTAGGCGGTCACCATGGGCCAGCGCTCGCCGCGTTCCTTGGCGGCGGCGATGTCGCGGACGGTCACTCTCCGGCCGGCCTGGCCGCCGTACAGCGTGGTCGGCGGGCCGGACGGGGTCGAACCGGTGGCGGGTCGGGCGACGGCTGACAGTGCAGAGGACATCGTGGATCCCTCCTGGTCTCGAAGCGCCCCTGTGGCGTCTCCGGACCCTTCGATGATGGCATGCCGGGCATGTCCGTAACACCCCTGCTGTCAACGCTCCCCCCAGTCGTGGTAATCCGGGGAAAAGGCCGGGCGCGGTGACCCGGTGGGAATCTGTCAGGGGCCTCATGGAGAATGCATCCGGAGGTATCCGACGAGATGGATCTAAAGCCCTACAAATGGGTCATGGCGGTACCGGGCGTACGCTCGCTGATGTTGGTCGGTCTCGTCGCGCGGATCCCGCTCACGGCCGCCGGTCTGGCCCTCACGTTCCATGTGATCGAGACCATGGGGCTGAGCTACGCGCAGGCCGGTCTGGTGGGCGCGGTCGTCACCGTGGGAATGGCCGTCGGGGCCCCGGTGGCCGGGCGGTTCATCGACCGGCGCGGGCTGCGCCCGGTGATCGTGGTGACCACGGTCGCCCAGTTGCTCTTCTGGTTCGCCGCCCCACTGCTGCCGTACTACGCGCTGCTGGCCGCCTCGGCGGTGTCGGGCCTGCTCAGCCTGCCGCTGTTCAGCGTGATCCGGCAGTGCCTGGCCGCCATGGTCGGCCCCGCCCGGCGCAGGTCCGCGATCGCCCTCGACTCGATGGCGGTCGAGCTGTCCTACATGATCGGCCCGGCGGCGGCCGTCGGGCTGGTGACCGGCCTGGGCAGCGGCTGGGCCATGGCGCTGATCGGCCTGGGGCAGGTGGGGGCGGGCGTGGCGCTGCTGGTGCTCGACCCGCCGATCCGCGCGGAGGACGACGTCCCGGCGGGCGCGCCCGCGGCGCCCCGCCGTCAGTGGCTCGGCGCGAGGCTGATCACCCTGCTCGGCACGGTCGCCGCGCTCACGTTCGTGCTCACCGCCACCGAACTGTCCCTGGTGGCCACGGTGCGCGAGGACGGCGCGGCCACCTGGACCGGCCTGGTGATCGGCCTGTGGTGCTTCTACTCCCTGATCGGCGGCTTCGTGTACGGCGGGCTGTCGCGCCCCATCTCCCCGCTGACGCTGATCGCCGGGGTGTGCGCGCTGACCGCGCCGCTCGGCCTGGTCGGCGGCGGCTGGTGGTGGCTCTGCCTGGCGCTGGTGCCCGCGGGCATGCTGTGCGCCCCGGCCCTGGCCGCGTCGGTGGACGCCGTCATGGACGTGGCCCCCGCCTCTGCCCGGGGTGAGGCGATGGGCCTGCACGCCACCGCGCTGACCATCGGGATGGCGGCGGCCGGGCCGGTCGCCGGGGCGGTCATCGACGCCCACGGACCCGGCTGGGCGTTCATGGTGACCGGGGTGATCGGGGCGTTGCTGGTGGGCGCGGCCGTGCCGTTCTGGCGGCGCAAGCCGGGGGCGGTCAAGGCGGAGGAGGCCGACGCCGTCGCGGTGTGACGGGTCTCACCCGGGTAGGGGCACCTATTTCGAAACGGGACGGTTGCGTATCGGAAAGTAGATCCGCTACGGTTGCGTTGCGAAACTTGCGCGTATCGAAATCTAGGCACCCCGCTCGGGAGTTCCCCCTTGGACGCACAGCAGGGTCACCCACGGCGGTGGCCGATCCTCGGTGTGCTGGTATTCAGCCTGCTCGCCGTGGTCCTCGACAACACCATCCTCAACGTCGCGCTGAAGACGATCGCCGACCCCGTGGAGGGGCTGGGCGCGACGCAGAGCCAGCTCGAATGGGCGATCAACTCCTACACCCTCGTCTTCGCCGGTCTGCTGTTCACCTTCGGCGTGGTGGGCGACCGCACCGGCCGCAGGCGAATGCTGATCATCGGCATGCTGCTGTTCGGCCTGGCCTCCCTGGCCAGCGCCTACGCGCAGGACCCGATGCAGCTCATCGTGGCCAGGGCCTTCATGGGCGTCGGCGGCGCGGCGATCATGCCGGCCACCCTGGCGATCATCTCGGTGGTCTTCCCGCCGCACGAGCGCGGGCGGGCGATCGGCGTCTGGGCCGGCGGCGTCGGCCTGGCCGTCGCGATCGGGCCGATCACCGGCGGCCTGCTGATCGAGCACTTCTGGTGGGGCTCGGTCTTCCTGGTCAACGTCCCGGTGGTGCTGGTCGGCATCGTGCTGATCTCGCTGGTCGTGCCCGAGTCGCGCGACCCCAAGCCCACCAGGCTCGACCCGGTCGGCGTGGTCCTGTCGATCATCGGTCTGGTCGCGCTGACCTACGGCATCATCCGCGGCGGTGAGCTGGCCACGATCGCCAGCCCGCAGGTGCTCGTGCCCGGCCTGCTGGGCGTCGCCGTGCTGGCGGCCTTCATCTGGTACGAACGGCGCATCGACCACCCCGCCTTCGACGTCACCTACTTCCGCAACCCCCGGTTCTCCTCCGCCATCGGCATGGTGGGCATCGCGTTCTTCGCGATGATGGGCACGATGTTCTTCCTGATCTTCTACCTGCAGACGGTGCTGGGCTTCACCCCGCTGCAGTCGGGCGCGCTGATGATCCCCTTCGCCGCGGCGCAGCTCATCTTCGCCCCGCTCAGCCAGCGGATGGTGACGCGGTTCGGCGGCAAGGCGTCGGCCGGGGTGAGCATGGTGGTGGTCGCCCTGATGCTGGCCTCTTACGCGCTGATGGACGCGAACACCCCGATCCTGCTGATCGAGGTGGTGTTCTTCGTGCAGGGCGCGGCGATGGCCAACATCATGCCGCCCGCCACCACCGCCATCATGGAGTCGCTGCCCAGGGACAAGGCCGGCGTCGGCTCGGCCATGAGCAACACGGTACGCCAGGTCGCGGGGGCACTTGGCGTGGCGATCCTGGGCTCACTGCTGTCGGCCACCTACCGCGACGGCATCGCGCCCGCGCTCGGCATCCTGCCCGAGGCCGCCCGGCACGACGCCGGGGAGTCGCTGCCCGCCACCATGGCGGTCGCGCACGGCCTGGGCGAGCGCGGCCTCGCGCTCATCGAGCCCGCCAAGGCCGCCTTCGTCGACGGCATGCACGTCACCGCGCTGGCCGCGGCGGCGATCGCCCTGATCGGCGCGCTGGGCGTGCTGCGCTGGCTGCCAGGCAAGGACAAGGATCAGAAGCCTCCGCTACAGCGGGAGCACGACAAGGAACCGGCTGTAGTGTGAGTGTCTGATGACGACGCATGGAACGGCCGAAGGGACGGTCCGCACGGCGGGCCGTCCCCGTTCCGCGAAAGCGGAGAGGGCCATCATCGAGGCCGCGCTCGACCTCATGGGCGAGGGCATGACCGTGTCCGAGCTGACCATCGAGGCGATCGCGACGCGCGCCGGGGTGGGCAAGACCACGATCTACCGGCGCTGGTCCAACAAGGAGGACCTGGTCGTTGACGCCCTGGCGACGCTCAAGGCCCCCATCCCGCCGCTGCCGGGCACCTCGGTGCGCGACGACCTGGTGGTCTACCTCCGCACGGTGCAGCGCGAGGCGGCCGACCCCCGCAACCGGTGCGTGATGAACATCGCGATGAGCGAGTCGGACCGCCATCCCCGGCTGGCCGCGCGGGTTCGCGAGGTCACCATCGAGCCGCGCCGGGCCGTCCTGCGCGGGGTGCTCAGCCGGGGCATGGCCACCGGCGAGCTACGGCCCGACCTGCACCTGGAGATCGCGATGGCGAGCGTGGTGGGCACCATGATGTGGTACACCAAGTGGCTCACCGAGCAGGACGCCGCGCTCGACGACATCGCCGAGACCGTCACCGACGAACTGCTCGTCGGCCTGCGCGCCGCCTGACCGTCACGAGGGCCGCTCGCGCCAGCGGTTCGTGATGGGCAGCCTGCGGTCCCTGCCGAAGTTCTTCGGCGTGATCTTCGGACCGGGCGGATACTGCCTGCGCTTGTACTCCGCCAGGTCCACCAGCCGGATCACCCTGGCCACCAGCTCCGGGTCGTGCCCGGCCGCGATCAGCTCCGTGGCGCCCATGTCCTTCTCCACGTAGTCGTCGAGGAGACGGTCCAGCAGATCGTAGGAGGGCAGCGAGTCGGTGTCGAGCTGCCCGGGGCGCAGCTCCGCGCTGGGCTCCTTCTCGATCGAGTTCTCCGGGATCGGCGGGCGCTCGAAGCCGTGCAGGAACTCGCCCGGCCCGCGCTGGGCGTTGCGCCACCGGGAGAGCTGCCAGACCATCGTCTTGGGCACGTCCTTGATCGGCGCGTAGCCGCCCGCGGAGTCGCCGTAGAGCGTGGAGTAGCCGGTGGCCAGCTCGCTCTTGTTGCCGGTGGTCAGCACCAGGTGCCCGTGCTCGTTGGACAGGCTCATCAGCAGCATGCCGCGCACCCGCGCCTGGAGGTTCTCCGCCGCCAGGCCGCTGAGCTTGATCTCCGTCTCGAAGGCGTTCACGATGCCCTCGATCGGCACGAGCCGGTGCCGCAGGCCCTGGCGGTCCACCAGGTCCTGGGCGTCGCCCACGGAGTGGTCGGAGGAGTGACGGGAGGGCATGAGCACCACGTGCACGTTCTCGGGACCGATCGCGTCGGCGGCGATGGTGGCCGTGAGCGCGGAGTCGATGCCCCCGGAAAGGCCCAGGATCACCGAACTGAAGCCGTTCTTGGCGGCGTAGTCGCGCACGCCCAGCACCAGCGCGGTGTAGACCTCGGCCAGATCGTCGAGCCGCTCGGCCACCCGGGGCGGCGCGGGCTCGGCCTCGCGGGCGGTCACCTCGGGCAGGCGGATCCGCTCGACGGTGATGGTGGTGCCGTCGCCCGCGTCGAACGGGAACGTGCCGGGCTCGGCGCCGGGCGCCGCGGCGGGGACCTCAAGGTCGGTGACGAGGAACTCCTCGACGAACCTGGCGGCCCTGGCGAGCACCTCGCCGTCCGGGCCGACGACCACCGAGTCGCCGTCGAAGATCAGCTCGTCCTGGCCGCCGACCTGGTTGGCGTAGGCGAGCGCGCACCCGGCCTCGCGCGCCCGGCGCGCGATCAGGTCGAGCCGCACGTCCTCCTTGCCCCGCTCGTACGGCGAGGCGTTGGGCACCACCAGCAGGCCCGCGCCCGCCTTCGAGACCACGGAGACCGGCCCGCCGTCCTGCCAGAGGTCCTCGCACACCGCGACGGCGACGTCGGCCCCGTTCAGCCGGAAGATCGGCAGCCGGTCGCCCCTGACGAAGTAGCGGTATTCGTCGAACACGCCGTAGTTGGGCAGATGGTGCTTGGCCGTGCGGGTGACCACGGCCCCCCGGTGCAGCAGCGCGGCGGCGTCGAGCGGCGCGCCCTTGGGCTGGCCGACGCGCGGCGCGAGCCCGGCCCGGCCGACGTAGCCGACGACGACCGGGATCTCGCCCAGCCCCTCGGCGGCCAGGCGACCGGCCAGCGACTCCAGGGCGGCGATGGACGCCTCCACGAAGGAGGTGCGCAGCACCAGGTCTTCCACCGGATAGCCGGTCAGGACCATCTCGGTGAACACCACCAGGTGCGCGCCTCGGTCGGCGGCGCGGCGGGTCCAGTCCACGACCTTGCCGGTGTTCCCCGCCAGGTCGCCGACGGTGGGATTGGTCTGGGCCAGGGCGATGCGCAGGTGTACCACGTGACCAGCCTATTACCGGCGATCTCCGAACCTACGCGGACCCTCCGTTGGACGGCGGTCCTTCGCGGGCGAGCACCGCCTGGGCGGTCTCCTGCTCGCCGGGCAGCGGCAGCACCGCCGTCACCTGGACGCCGCGCCGCTGCGAGGTGATCGTGCAGCTTCCGCCCAGCTCGGCGGCCCGCTCCCGCATCGAGGAGAACCCGACGCCCGGACGGTGTCCCGGCGGCAGCCCCCGCCCGTCGTCGCGGACGGTTATGACCAGCGCGTTCCGGCGGGGGGAGTGCCGGACCGTCACCGCGGCGGTGCGCGCGCGGGAGTGCTTGCGCACGTTGGTCAGCGCCTCCTGGACGATCCGGTAGACCGCCACCTCCATCGCGGCCGGGAGGCACTCGGGCAGGCCGTCCGCCGTCACGGTGACGGGCAGACCGGCCTCGCCGGCCAGCGCGCGCACCGCCCCGGCCAGGCCCAGATCGTCCAGCGACGGCGGGCGCAGCCCGTAGACCAGCTCGCGGATCTCCTGGCTGACCGAGTCCATCCCGCTGCGCAGGTCGATGAGCAGCCGGTCGGCCGACTCCGGCGACCCGCGCAGCGACGACCGCGCCACGGTGATCGACATCGACATGTTGGCCAGCGCTTGGCCGAGCCCGTCGTGCAGGTCGCGGCGCAGCCTGCGGCGCTCCTCCTCGCGGGCGTTCAGCATCCGCTCCCTGGAGCTCTGCAGGTCGGCGGCCATGAGCACGGCGTGGCCCACGTCCGCCACGTACGGCGTGAGCACCCTGATCAGCCGGTCGTTGTAGGCGGAGGCGAACCGGCGCGGCCCCGGCGGGCCGAGCAGCATGCGGCCCACCGGCTCGCCGTGCCAGACCAGCGGCACCTCGCGAAAGGAGGGCCCCACCCGCCCGGCCTCGGCGCCGGGAACGCCGCGCGGCTCGACCGCGACGCCGGTCACCCCGAGCGCGTCGCGGACCGCCTCGGTGACGGCGACGAGCGCGCCGCGCGGGTCGGTCGCGCCGATCTCGCGGGCCAGCCGCCTGGCCAGGTCGCGGGGGTCGCCGTGCCTGCCGTACATCATCAGGTCGGTCAGCCGGCGCAGCCGGGCCACCAGCGGCTGGAAGAACACGCCGGTGCACAGCGCCGCGCCGAGCCCGGCGACCCGGTCGTAACCGGACACCAGCATCCCGGCCAGGCCGCCCACCCCGAAGTAGACGGCCCCGACGATCACGACCACGCCGGTGATCACCACCGTGCGGCTGATCACCGTATCGATCCCGTACAGCCGGTAGCGCAGCACGGCGAAGGCGATGGCGATCGGCAGCAGCCCGGTCCACAGCGAGCCCGGCAGCCAGAAGTCCTGGCCCAGCAGCAGGAACACCACATAGCCCGCGAACGCCGCCAGCGGCCAGGCGATCTGCCGGCGCGTGGTGGGATCGCCCAGCAGGAAGCGCAGCACGAGGGACGCCAGCGCCACCACCACGGCCGCCAGCGTGCCCGTCATCGTGAAGTCCTGGATCGCGCGGTTGTACGGGCCCAGCGCCTCGATCGCGAGCGGGTTGGGGATCACCTGGGGCAGCCGATACCCCGTGAGGGGCGGCGTGGGCCGCACGGCCGCGCGGATCCCCTCCGTCACGGTCACCGCAAGGGCGAACGCGGCGACCGGCCGCCAGCGGCGGGACGGCAGCCGGCCGTCGGGGGAGTAGAGCGGCACCAGCCCGGCCAGCACGCCCCCGCCGAGCGCCCAGCCGACCACCCCGACGATCCGGTAGTACCCCGCGCTCTCCAAGTCTCCGCTGGAGGCCGACGACAGCATGAGCGCCATGCAGAACACGTTCACGGCGCAGCCCAGGCCGCCCCCCGCCATCAGCCAGCCGATCAGCAGGCGCGGCCGGTGCGCCACCACGAACGCCCCCACCGCCGGGAACATCAGCCCGGCGGCGTGGTCGGGGAACAGCGGCGTCTGCGGCTTCCACGCGAGCGGCAGCTGCGCGGCGATGAGCACGGCCGCCGTCGTCATGACCGCCCCCGCCACGGCCACGGTCACCGTCAGGCCGCGCGCCCAGACGGGCAGCGGCGCGACCCTGGCCGCGACCCTCGCTTCGTTCGCCCGGTCCGCGCTCACCGGGCGCTGCCCATCCGGTTCACCAGGCCGGACTCGTAGGCCACCACCACGATCTGGGCCCGGTCGAACAGCCCCAGGCGCTCCAGCAGCTCGGCGACGGAGGCCGAGACAGCGCTCTCCGGCATGGAAAGCGTGGCGGCGATCTGCCGGTTGGTCAGGCCGCGCGCCACCAGCCTGATCAGGTCCAGCTGGGCGTCGGACAGACCGGCCAGCTCGGGCGGCGCGGTGGGATCGGCGCGACCGGTGAAGGCGGCGATCAGCCTGGTGGTGAGGGCCGGGTCGATCAACGCGTCCCCGGCGGCGGCGGCCCGCATCGCGGCCACGAGCTGCTCGGGCGGGGAGGTCTTCAGCACGAAGCCGCTCACCCCGGCGCGCAGCGCGGCGTAGAGGTTGTCGTCGGTGCCGAAGGTGGTCATCATGACGACCTTGGGCGGGTCGGGCTCGGACAGCACGCGCCGGGCGGCGGTCAGGCCGTCCAGGCGGGGCATCTGGATGTCCATCAGGACCAGGTCGGGGCGGGTGCGGCGGATCATGGCGATGGCCTGCTCGCCGTCCTCGGCCTCGCCCGCCAGCTCCATGCCGGGCTCGCTGTCCAGCACTACCCGAAGGCCGGTCCTGACCAGGGCCTGGTCGTCGGCGACCACGACGCGCAGGCGCTCGCCGTCGCCGGCGGCCGGGACGTGCGCGGGCGGCGGCGCGGTCCTGGCGGCGGGGGCGGCGTCCAGGTGCGCGGCCTGGGCGAGCATGTCGCCCTCCAGACGCGAGAGCACGGCCGACAGGTCCAGCCCCAGCTCGTCGCGCCAGACCGCGCGGGCCCTGCGGATCGCGCCCAGGGCGTCGCCCTGACGGCCCGCGCGGTACAGCGCGAGCGCCAGCACCCGCCAGGCCTCCTCGCGCAGTGGATGGGCCGCCGCGTGCGCCTCCAGGTCGGGCACCAGCGACGCGGCGCGGCCGAGCGCGACCCCGGCGGCGGCGCGGCGCTCGACCGCGATCAGGCGCAGCTCCTCCAGGCGTCCGGCCTCGGTCGCCGCCCACGGCAGGTCGGCGAACTCGGCGAGCGCGGGGCCGCGCCACAGGCCGAGCGCGGTCTCCATCAGGTCCCACTCGGCGGACGGGTCGCGCTCGCCGTCCGCCACCTTCTTCACCAGCGACTCGAACCGCCAGGAATCCACCTGCGGAGGTTCGGCGCGCAGCGCGTAGCCCGGGGGAGCGGACACCAGGACGCCCGCCTCCTCGCGCGGCGCGCGGTCCGGCTCCAGCGCGCGGCGCAGCCGCGACACATACCCCTGGATCGTCGAGAGCGCCTGCGCGGGCGGCTCGCCCGGCCATAGCTCGTCGATGAGCATGCCGACGGGCACGGCACGACCGCCCGCCACCAGGAGCCTGGCCAGCACGGCCATCTGCCGCTGACCGCCGAGGTCCAGGACGGTGTCGCCGTGGCATGCCCGAAAAGGGCCGAGTGCAAGAAGTGTCAACATTTCAGCCGCTAGCGTAAGCCCGGTAGGGCGTCATCGATACGGCAACTTCCACCAGCTTTGCCCACATGGGGGGAGCGTTCCAAGTGGCCGTTCGCCGAATCGCGCCACTTCCGGCGATTCCGACCCGACGGGTGGCTCCACCGTCTCTCATGTGCACTCCTTTCCCCCGGGCGGGGACGCGCGAGGTGAAACCGGCGCCCGCGATCCCCCGCGACGTGGGGGACGCGGCCACCGGAACCGCGACGATCCGTACCCGTATGGCAGTGGACGCTATGCGCGGCCGATCTCCATCGGATCAACGGTCGTTCAACGGCATTTTCGGACGGTTGCCGCGCTCCATCCGCTACCGGCATCCTTGCCACTAACGTGGTGCGCGTCAGACGTCACTCGGGGCACTCGCCGACCGCTGGTCAGCGGGGCCTCACAGCCGCCGGTCGTAACGTGTGCGAAACACGCAGCGGGCAGACTGGTAGGCGACCGGACATGTCTTCCCGCTGATCACGGCATGTGGGTCGTACGGCACGGCAGCGATAGGAGACGCCTTGGACCGCCAGCAGGAGTTCGTTCTTCGCACCCTGGAAGAGCGTGACATCCGGTTCATCCGGCTGTGGTTCACCGACGTGCTGGGGTTCCTCAAGTCGGTCGCCATCGCGCCCGCCGAACTGGAGGGCGCCTTCGCGGAGGGCATCGGCTTCGACGGCTCTGCCATCGAGGGCTTCGCCCGCGTCTACGAGTCCGACATGCTGGCCAAGCCCGACCCCTCCACCTTCCAGATCCTGCCCTGGCGCAGTGAGAGCCCCGGCGCGGCCCGCATCTTCTGCGACATCCTGATGCCCGACGGCTCGCCGTCCCACGCCGACCCGCGCTGGGTGCTCAAGCGCACCCTGGCCAAGGCGTCCGACATGGGCTTCAGCTTCTACACCCACCCCGAGGTGGAGTTCTTCCTGCTGCGCGGGCGGCCCGAGGCCGGCGTGCGGCCCCAGCCGATCGACGACGGCGGCTACTTCGACCACACCCCGCACAGCTCCGGCCACGACTTCCGGCGCAACGCGATCATGATGCTGGAGTCGATGGGCATCTCGGTGGAGTTCAGCCACCACGAGGGCGCCCCCGGCCAGCAGGAGATCGACCTGCGCTACGCCGACGCGCTCACCACGGCCGACAACATCATGACCTTCCGGCTGGTGATGAAGGAGGTCGCGCTGGAGCAGGGGGTCTGGGCGAGCTTCATGCCCAAGCCGTTCACCGAGCACCCCGGCTCCGGCATGCACACCCACATGTCCCTGTTCGAGGGCGACCGCAACGCCTTCTACGAACCGGGCGCCGACTACCAGCTCTCCAAGATCGGCCGCTCCTTCATCGGCGGGCTGCTGCGGCACGCCGCCGAGATCACCGCCGTCTGCAACCAGTGGGTCAACTCCTACAAGCGCCTGTGGGGCGGCGCCGAGGCCATCGCCGGCCTCGGCGGCGAGGCCCCCGCCTACGTGAGCTGGGGCCACAACAACCGCTCCGCCCTGGTCCGCGTGCCCATGTACAAGCCGCACAAGAGCGGCTCCACCCGCATCGAGTTCCGCTCCCTCGACTCCGCCTGCAACCCCTACCTCGCCTTCGCGGTCATCCTGGCCGCCGGCCTGAAGGGCATCGAGGAGGGCTACGAGATGCCCCCCGGCGCCGAAGACGACGTCTGGGCCCTCACCAGCGCCGAACGCCGCGCCCTCGGCATCGCCCCCCTGCCCCAGTCCCTCGATGAGGCCATCGTCGCCATGGAACGCAGCGAACTCGTCGCCGAAACCCTCGGCGAACACGTCTTCGACTACTTCCTGCGCAACAAGCGCAGCGAATGGCAGGACTACCGCCGCCAGGTCACCGAATACGAACTGGGCCGCTACCTTCCGGTGCTGTGAGAGGCCGGTGCTGTGCGAGCGCTCACCTGCTGAAACGTGGCCGGGTCGGCTAGGGTGGCCCGCGTGAGCACGCGTGAGGCGGCCCCCGGGCGATTAGCGTGCCTGGGCGCGCGGGTCAGGTCGGTGGTGTCGGCCGGGCGGAGGGAGGGGCGGCCCGCTCCTCTCGTCGAGATCGTGCTTCTGCTGGTGGTGGTCCTGCTCTTCACCCGGCTGCACGGCGCGGCCACCGGCGAGGCCGCCGTCGCCACCGCCAACGCGCGAGTCCTGCAGTCCATCGAGCGGGCCCTGCGCATCGACATCGCCCTGGGCGCGAACCGGTGGCTGACCGAGCACCCGGTCTTCATCCAGCCCGTGGTGCTGTACTACCGCCTGTACTACTTCGTGGTCCTCTGCGTGCTGGTGTGGATCTTCATCCGCCGCGCCGGCGCCTACGTCAGGGTCCGCCGGACCCTCGTCGCCATGAGCTTCCTGGTGCTGCCCGTCTTCTTCGCGCTGCCCATGTCGCCCCCGCGCTTCGCCCTGCCGGGCGTCGTCGACATCATCGCCGAGCACGACATCCTGGGCGGCCACGCCGCCCGGGGCATCGAGAGCGGCCAGAACGTCTACTCGGCGATGCCCAGCATGCACACCGCCTGGTCCCTGTGGTGCGCCTACGCCGTCTGGTCCGCCTTCCGCCCCACCCACCCCCGCGCCGCCTGGCTCGCCTGGCTCTTCCCCCTCGGCATGGCCGCCGTCGTCCTCCTCAGCGGAAACCACTACGTCCTCGACATCGCCGGCAGCATCACCCTCCTGACCGTCGCCATCGCCCTCACAGCCGCCTACTCCCACCTGTCGCGGACGGGCCTGCGGCGGGGCTGACGTCCGGGTGGTCAGCGGGCTGTGCGTGGCTTGTCAGCCTGTCTCGGGAGCATTGCGGCACAACGACCCGAGGAGCGGAAATGACCGCAGGCTACGCGGTACGGCTGGACGCCGTGCGCAAGACATACGGCGGTGGCGGGGGCGCGGTCGAGGCGCTGGCCGGAATCACCATCGACTTTCCCAAGGGGAGCTTCACGGCCGTGATGGGGCCGTCGGGATCCGGCAAGAGCACCTTCCTGCAGTGCGCGGCCGGGCTGGACCGGCCGACTTCGGGCTCGGTGGAGTTCGACGGCACCGAGATCACCAGGCTGGGTGAGGCGGCGCTGACCCGGTTACGCCGGGACCGGGTGGGGTTCGTGTTCCAGGCGTTCAACCTGCTGCCCGCGCTGACCGTCATGCAGAACGTGACGCTGCCGCTGAAGCTGGCGGGCCGGCGGCCCGACGAGGCGGAGGTGGCCAGGGTGCTCGACCGGGTCGGGCTGACCCAGCGGGTGGGGCACCGTCCCGCCGAGCTGTCGGGCGGGCAGCAGCAGCGGGTCGCCATCGCCCGCGCCCTGGTCACGAACCCGGCGGTGATCTTCGCCGACGAGCCGACCGGCGCGCTGGACACCCGGACCGCGCTGGAGGTGCTGGAGCTGCTGCGCGACTCGGTGCGCGCCTCGGGGCAGACGATCGTGATGGTCACCCACGACCCGGTGGCCGCCTCCTACGCCGACCGGGTGGTGTTCCTGGCCGACGGCGTGCTCGCCGGGACGCTGTGGAACCCGTCGGCCGACGAGGTGGCCGAGCGGATGACCAAGCTGGGCGCGTGGGACCGCCGGGGGAGTGAGATCTGATGTGGGGCCTGGCACTGAGCAGCCTGCGCCACCGGAGCAGCGCCTTCGCCGCGACGTTCGCGGCCATGTTCATCGGCGCGGCGATCGTCACCGCGTGCGGGGGCCTGTTCGCCACCGGGGTGACGCTGGCCGTCCCGCCGCACCGGCTGGCGGGCGCGGCGGTCGTCGTCACCGGCGACCAGACCTACAGCCTGCCCAAGGCCGACCCGCGCGACGAGGAGGAGGACGTCCAGTGGGGCACCTTCGCCGAGCGGGTACCGCTGGACGCCCGCCTGGTCAAGGCCGTCGCCGCCGTTCCCGGCGTGCTGTCGGTCGAGCCGGTCCACGACGCGTCCGGCGGGCGGCTCGACGCGATCGGGGTCGGCGCGAAGGACGCGAAGAACGCGAAGGACGCGGAGGAACTGGCCCAGCGGATCACGGCGACGGTGCTTCGGGGGCACGCCGCCGTGGCGCTGACCGGTGACGACCGCGGCCTGGCGGAGTTCCCCGAGGCCCTGCCCAGCCGGGAGAACCTGATCATCCTGTCCGCCGTCTTCGGCGCGCTGGGCATCATGATCGCGATGTTCGTGGTGGGCGGCACGCTGAGCCTGTCGGTGCAGCAGCGGCTGCGCGAGATGGCGCTGCTGCGGGCGATCGGCAGCACGCCGGGGCAGGTCCGGAGGATGGTCACCGGCGAGGCCCTGATCGTGGCGGCGGGCGCGACCCTGCTCGGCTGTCTCGCCGGACCGCTGCTCGGCCGGTGGCTGTTCGACCGGCTCGTCTCCGCGGGCGTGGTGCCTCCCGTCGTGGAGTTCCGCCAGGGGCTGCTGCCCGCGCTGGTCGCGGCCGCGATCTCGCTGCTGACCACGCTGGTCGCCGCGCTGGCGGCGGCCCGCAGGGCGGCGAACGCCAAGCCCGCAGAGGCTCTGGCCGAGGCCGCTCTGCCCGCGTGGCGGCTCGGCCGGGGACGGCTGGCGATCGTGCTGCTGTGCGTGCTGGGCGGTGTCGCGCTGGCCTTCGTCACCATCCTGGTGATGGCCAAGGCCCTGGCGGGCAGCACGGCCGGCCCCGCCGTGCTGGTGTGGGCGATCGGCCTGGCGCTGCTCGCGCCGCCGCTGTCCAGGGCGCTGATCGGGCTGCTGTCCGGCCCGATCCGGGCGGCGTCGGGACCGGCGGGCTACCTGGCCGTGCTCAACGCGCGGGCCAGGGCGGTCCGGATGGCCGCCGCGATCACGCCGGTGATGCTGGCGACCGGGATGGCCACCGCCAACCTGTACATGCAGACCACCCAGTCCGACGCCGCCACGGCCGCCTACGTGGCGGGCCTGCGCGCCGACGCCGTGCTGAGCGCGGACGGCAGGGGCATCCCGCCCGGCCTGCTGGACGAGGTCCGCGCGACGCCGGGGGTCACCGCGGCCTCGGAGTACGCGCTGAGCACCGGCTTCGTGGAGAGCCCGCACGACAACTGGCAGCGCGAGGACGGCTGGCCGCTGCGCGGCGTCACCGCCGACGCCGCCGCCAAGACCACCGCCCTGAGCGTCACCGAGGGATCCCTGGCCGGCCTGAAGGGCGACACGGTGGCCCTGTCGGCCGAGCACGCCCGCAACATCGGCGGCGGCGTGGGCATCGGCGACGAGCTGACCATGCGCCTCGGCGACGGCCAGGCGGTACGCCTGCGGGTGGCCGCGCTGCTGGACACCCCCATCGGCGACGAGCTGTTCGTGATGCCCGCCCGGATACTCGCCCCCCACACCACCTCGGGCCTTCCGGCCCAGATCCTGGTCGCCACCGCCCCCGGCACCGATCCCGGGACGCTGGCCCTGCCGGGCGTGCGGGTGCTGGACCGCGAGCAGGCCGCCGCCGGGTTCGGCGAGCAGCAGCAGACGCAGGCGTGGGTGAACTACCTGATGGTCGGCCTGATCATGATCTACACGGCGATCGCGCTGGTCAACACCCAGGTGATGGTGACCGCCGCGCGGCGCAGGGAGTTCGGCCTGCAGCGGCTGACCGGCTCCACCAGGGCGCAGGTGCTCCGGATGACCGGCATCGAGGGGCTGATGGTGGCGGTGATCGGGGTGGTGCTGGGCACGGTCGCCTCGGTGGTCACGCTGGTGCCGTTCAGCATCACGGTGGCGGGCTCGCCGCTGCCGTCCGGGCCGATCGTGATCTACCTGGGCATCGTCGGCGTGGCCGTCGCGCTGACGCTCGCCGCGACGTGGGTCCCGACGTGGCTGGTCACCCGCTCCCGGCCCGCGGAGGCCGCGACCGCCGCCTACTGAACCGCCTGCGAACCATCGCTCCCGGGTGTGTCCCCCCGCGAACTCGGTCGCGGGGGGACACGTGTGCGTAACCCGGGGCTCACGGGCCGGATACCCGGGTCTGTTTAGCTGTGGCGACAGGTACTCGATAAGGTGTCCTCTTTACCGAAATATCGAACGAGTCACCTGGCTAGGTGATTTAGGGGGTAGCGCATGACGGCACCGCCCGAGCTGCGGACCGTGGTGTCGGTACCGGCGCGTTTCCGTGGACCGGAGACAGCCGCGAACGGCGGGTGGATCGCCGCCGTGGTCGCCGGGGCACTGGGCGACGGAGAACCGGGCGACACCAGCGGCTCCCCGGTGGAGGTGACCCTGCACGCACCGACGCCGCTGGACACCGATCTCGCCCTGGCCAACCACGGCAACGCCGTGACGTTGTGCCGGGACGAGCAGGCTCTCGTCGAGGCCATCCCGGTCGCCGAACCGCTCGACGAGCCGGGGTTCGTGTCGTTCAACGACGCCGCCAGGGCCGAGGCGGGATTCGCGGGCCTCACCGGGCACCCGTTCCCCGAGTGCTTCGTGTGCGGCGCCCGCGAGCCCGGCGACGGCCTGCGGATCTTCCCCGGCCCCGTGCGGGGCTCGGACGGCCTGTACGCCGCCGGATGGCGGGTGCCGACCAGCGTCACCGACGACGGCGTGGTCCCGGTCCCCGTGATCTGGGCCGCCCTCGACTGCGTGGGCGGCTGGGCGGTCATGCCCAAGGGGGAGCGCGCGTTGCTTGGCAGGCTCACCGCGCAGGTCCACCGCAGGGTCTACCCGGGCGGCACCTACTCGGTGGTGGGCGCCCCGGCGGGCCGGGACGGCCGCAAACTGGGCGCGCGGAGCGCCATCTACGAGAGCGACGGCACGCTCGTGGCCGTCGCGAAGGCGATTTGGATCGTTCCGCGTTGAACGGCTGAACAAATGAGAACTAATGGGGCTCATGCGACGTCCAACAGTGGATGACTTCCAGAGCACTGAGCCCCGGCGACCCTGAGCGCATCGGCGGGTACCTGCTCGCCGGGCGTCTGGGGGAGGGCGGACAAGGCGTCGTCTTCGACGCCTACGACCCGGCCGGGCGGCGGGTGGCGATCAAATTGCTGCACGCCGAGGCCGACCGGGCACGCATGGCCAGGGAACTGTCCGCCCTTTCCCGGGTCGCACCGTTCTGCACCGCCTCGGTGCTCGCCTCCGACATGGAGGCCACGCGGCCGTACATCGTCAGCGAGTTCATCGACGGCCCGAGCCTGCGCGACGCGATCAACGAGGGCGGCCCGCTCGACGCGGGCGGGACGCACCGCCTGGCCATCGCCATGGCGACCGCGCTGACCGTGATCCACGCCGCCGGCGTCGTGCACCGCGACCTCAAGCCGGACAACGTGCTGCTCGGCCCGGACGGCCCCCGCCTGATCGACTTCGGCATCGCCCGCACCGACGAGACCAGGCTGACCGCCACCGGCATGGTCACCGGCACCCCCACCTACATGGCCCCCGAGATCATCACCGGGGACCGGGCCGAACCCTCGGCCGACGTGTTCGCCTGGGGCGCGATCATGCTGTACGCCGCGACCGGGGTCGAGCCCTTCCACGCCGACAACCTGGGCGCGGTGATGCACCGGGTGCTGGCCGTACGGCCCGACGTGTCGCCGCTGCCCGAGTCGCTGCGGCCCCTCGTCACCGCCGCGCTGTCCAAGAAGCCCGGGGAACGCCCCACCGCGAGCGGGCTGCTGCTGGCCCTGCTCGGCGACAGCGACCCCGCCGAGGGCGCCAAGGTCGCAGAGGACCTGCGCGGCGACGCGTCGCCGACCCTCGGACTGCTCGCCGAGGGCGTGTACTCCCGGCTGCCGCCCGCCGGGCAGGAGGTCGTGCCGGAGATCCTGCTGCGGCTGGTCAGCGTCGAGGACGGCAGGCTGGGCACCCGCCCCGCCGCCCGCGCGGAACTCGGCGAGAGCGAGGCCGTCGCCCAGGTGCTCCGCGAGTTCGTCTCGGCCGGCCTGATCCGCGAGGAACGCCGCCGCGAGCGGTCCGTGGTCCAGTTGTCGCGCCCCGGGCTGCTGATGGCCTGGACCCGGCTGCGCGAGTGGGCCAACGGCGAGCGCGACGGCCTGCCCGTGCAGCGGCGGGTCACCGAGGCGGCCACGCTGTGGGAGTCCGGCGGGCGCAAGGACTCCGACCTGCCGCAGGGCAGCGTCCTTGAGGAGGCGATGGCGTGGGCCGCCACCGGCAGGCGGCACGTCACGCTGACCCCGCTGGAGGCGGACTTCCTCAACGCGGCGACCGTCCTGACCCGGCGCAGGGCGCGCAACCGAAGGCTGATCGCCGCCACGCTGGCCGTGCTGCTGGTGGTCGCGCTGGGCGCCACCGTGCTGGCCGAGCAGCGGCGGGTGACGGTGACCCGGCAGAGCGAGCGGCTCGCCGTCCAGCTCAACGAGGCCGTGGCGCGGCGGCTCGCCGCGCAGGCCGCGGCGATGCGCCAGGGCGACCCGGCGTCCGCGATGCGCCTGAGCGTGGCCGCCTACCGGATCGCGCCGGTGCGCGAGGCGGTCGGCGCGCTGCACGACTCCCTCACCCAGCGGGAGACCTCCGTCATCACCCCGCCCGCCTGGAACTTCCACTACACGCTGTCCGTGGACGGCACCCTGCTGGTGGGGGCCGGGCCCGACGCCATCACGCTGCACGATCCCGTCACCGGGCGGCTCGTACGCAGGGTCGCGGCGCCGGGGCTGGAGGCGTCCGGAATCGCCTTCGGCGCGACCAAGGACCACGCCCTGGTGGACACCCCGAGGGGGCAGCGGCTGTGGGACCTGCGCACCGGACGCGAGCGGCCAGGGAACTTCGGAGAGGAGCGGACGAAGGCCGCCTTCGGCGCCGACGGCACCACCATGATGACCTTCAAGGGGGACGAGTTCCTGGTGTGGGACGTGCGCGACGGCCGCGAGCTGCTGTCGGTGCCCGCCGACGAGGCGTGGGACCGCGCCCTCGGCGGAGGCCGGTATTTCGCGACCGCGTCCTCCTCCCCGGAGGGCCGGCTGCGGTTGTACGACCTGCGCACGCGCGAACGGATGCGCGTCCCGGTCATCGCCGGCGAGATGGGGATGATCAATCGGGTCGCGCTGAGCGCCGACGGTGAGACCATGGCCATGCAGTCGGACACCGGGATCGTGCTCGCGGAGACCGTCACCGGCAAGCGGCTGAAGACCCTGCCGGCCTACGGCGGCGACGCCTACCTGTGGTTCGCCCCGGACGGCAGGGCGCTGATCGTGCAGCGTGACACCGCCGTCGATGTGATCAGGGTCTCCGACGGCGTGCGCATGCTGTCATACCGGCTCAAGGCCGGGGAGATCCAGGAGCAGACGATTCGGCTGACGCCCGACGCGAGGAGCCTTCGTCTCATCGGCCCCTCCGGCGCGGTGATGACCTTCGACGTCTCCGGCGAGCTGACGGCGCGGCAGGTCCCCAAGCGCAAGGCCCTCGACCATGTGTCGTATCCGGACGGCGCGTCCGGGGCCCTGAGCCCGGACGGCAGGTGGGCGGCCGTCGGAACCGGTCCGTCGCTGCGCCCGTCGGGGGAGTTATGGGACGCGGCGCGCGGCGTACGCCGTATCCGGATGGCCATGCCCGCGGGCGAGACCTTCGGCAACTGGTTCGCGACGCCGGTGTTCACCCCGGACGGCCGGACACTGGCCGTGGCGCAGGGCGACTCTCCACGCGTGCATCTGTGGGACGTCGAGCGCGGGACCAAACTCGGTGAGATCACCTGGAAGGGCTACGCCGCCACCGCGCTGGCCTTAACTCCGGACGGCGCGCGGCTTGCGGTGGCGGCGTCCACCTTCACGGGCACGGACGACTTGCACTGGGTCCAGGTGTGGCGGATCCCTTCGCGTACGCCCACCGGGCCGAGGGTGCCGATGACCGCGAAGGTCCTGGCCCTGGCCTATGCCCCCTCGGGCGGCGTGCTCGCCGGAGGCGACACCGCCTCGGTGCTGATCCCACCCGGCGGCGGGAAGGCGAGAGGCGTCCCGAAGAGCGGCGAGGTGCGCGCGCTCGCCTACGCGCCCGACGGCCGCACGCTCGTGCTCGGCGACGCCGCCGGCGGCGTGCAGTTCTTCGACCCGGCGACCCTGCGCCCGCGCGGCCCGGTCGTACCGGCGCATCCGGGCAGGACGAGCCTGCTCGCGTACGCGCCCGGCGGCGGGCTCCTGATCAGCTCGGGTGGCGGCGACATCGGCCTGTGGGACACGGCCGGCGGAGTGGTGCGCCTGGACGGGCTCCCGGCGGGGGAGGGCGCGCTGAAGGACCGGGAGGTGCTCGCCGTCGCGTTCTTGGACAAGGGGGCGGCGCTGCGGGTGCTCCGGGCGGACGGGACCATCACCGACCGCCCGCTCGCGCCGCCACGCGTGGCGGCGGAGGTGTGCCGCAGGGCGACGGCCGGGCTGACCCCGGCGGAGTGGGCGCGGTATGTGCCCGAAATTCCCTATCGGGCGACTTGTCCCTGATGGGGGTAATTAGGGAAAATTTGTTAATAATAGGGGTTATGGCGATAACTGTCATCGAGCACGGCGCGGACGCGCCCATCGGAGCGTTCGGGGACTGGCTGTCCGGGGAGGGCGCCGAGATCGCGGTGGTCCGGCCGTACCTGGGCCAACCGGTGCCGGACGCCGCGCCCGGCGGCCTGATCGTCCTCGGTGGCGAAGGATCCGCCTGGGACGACGAGGCCCAGCCCTGGCTGCCCGCCACCAGGGACCTGATCGCGCGCTGCGTCGCGGACGGCGTGCCCACCCTGGGCATCTGCCTGGGCGCCCAGCTCATGGCGCTCGCCTGCGGCGGGGCCGTCGAGCACGGCGCGGCCGGGCTCGAAATCGGCCTCGGCGCGATCGTCTCCCTCCCGGCCGCCGCCACCGACCCCCTGTTCGGACTCACCGCCGAGACCTGCGCCGTGACATACCACCACGACGCGGTCACCGTCCTGCCGCCGGGCGCGGTCCCCTTGCTCACCGGCGACGTCTACCCGAACCAGGGCTACCGGCTCGGCGAGACGGCCTGGGCCGTGCAGTTCCACCCGGAGGCCACGTACGAGATCTTCGCCTCCTGGACCGCCGCCACCGCCGGGCCGCTGGGCGCCATGGGCCTGTCGGTGACCGACCTGAACGCCCAGGTGGAACGGGCGAGAGACCGGCTGGCCGCGACCTGGGGGCCGGTCGCCCGCACATTCGCCGGTTTCTGCCGGAGCGAAACCCCGGCCGTTCGCGATTCTCGCTCGTAATCGCGAGATTACGCACGGAAACCACTGAGGACGCCACGGGGGCTTAAGGTTTACCGTGTGCGACGATGCCCCGACGGTGTGGTGCTCCGATCGTGATCGAGGAGGGCCGCACGCGAGCCGAGACCAACGCCCCGCCCGGCGGCGCCGCTCGTGCCGCGCGCGGGGAAGGAACGGTGATGACGGTGCCCCGCATGGAGACCACGGCAGGGCGGCTGGCGCGGCTCGGCTTCGCCGAGGGCGCGCGGGCCGAGCGCCTGCTCGACGAACTCGGGCCGGAGGCGGTGGGCGACCTCGGCCTGCTGTCCGATCTGGTCGCCGTGGCCGACCCCGACCTCGCGCTGACGTCGCTGAACCGGCTGGCCGAGCGCGACCCGAGCGTGCTGGGCGCGCTGCGCGGCGACCCGGGGCTGCGTGAGCGGCTGCTCGGCGTGTTCGGGGTGAGCGCGGCGCTGGGCGAGCACGTGGTGCGCCATCCCGGGCACTGGCGGCCGCTCGGAGATCCGTCGGCCGTCCGCCGGGCCTCCCGCGAGGAGCTGCGTGCCGACCTGCTGCGGGCCGTCGGGGCCGATCCCGGCGACCCGGAGCCCAGGGCGGGCGAGAGCGGCGTGGAGACCGCCGCCGCGCTGCGCGTCGCCTACCGGGGCCACCTGCTGTGCCTGGCCGCCCGCGACGTCACCGGGTCGGCCACCTTCGGCGAGGTCACCTCCGAGCTGTCCGACCTCGCCGGGGCCGCCCTGGAGGCCGGTCTGGCGATCGCCAGGGCCGACTCCGCCGCGTCCGACGACGCCGGGGCCGCGCGCCTGGCCGTGATCGGCATGGGCAAGTGCGGTGCCCGCGAGCTGAATTACATCAGCGACGTCGACGTGGTCTTCGTCGCCGAGCCGCGCGAGGGCGTGGACGAGACCAAGGCCCTGCGCGCGGCCACCCGCCTGGCCCAGGGCATGATGCGCGCCTGCTCGATGAGCACCCCCGAGGGCGCGCTGTGGGAGGTCGACGCCGCGCTGCGCCCCGAGGGCCGCTCCGGCCCGCTGGTCCGCACCCTCGCCAGCCACCTGGCCTACTACCGCCGCTGGGCCAAGACCTGGGAGTTCCAGGCGCTGCTGAAGGCCCGGCCCGTCGCGGGCGACGCCGAACTGGGCGCGGCCTACACCGCCGCCGTCGGCGACCTGGTGTGGCAGGCCGCGACCAGGGAGAACTTCGTCGAAGACGTGCAGGCCATGCGGCGCAGGGTCGAGGCGCACGTCCGCGCCGACGAACAGGACCGGCAGCTCAAACTCGGGCCGGGCGGGCTGCGCGACATCGAGTTCGCGGTCCAGCTCCTGCAACTCGTGCACGGCAGGCACGACCCGCTGCTCCGCCGCCGCGCCACCCTGCCCGCCCTGGCCGCGCTGTCCAGGGGCGGCTACGTCGGCCGCGACGACGCCAAGACCCTCGCCGAGGCGTACGCCTTCCTGCGCCAGGTCGAGCACCTGCTGCAACTGCACCGGCTGCGCCGCACCCACGTGGTGCCGCACGACGTCACCGACCTGCGCCGGATCGGCCGCGCCCTGGGCATGACCACCGACCCCGTCGGCGAGTTCACCACCCGCTGGAAACGCCACGCCATGGAGGCCAGGCGGCTGCACGAGAAGCTGTTCTACCGGCCGCTGCTCCAGGCCGTGGCGCGGCTGCCCGGCGACGAGACGCGGCTGTCCACGACCGCCGCAAAGGCCAGGCTGGAGGCGCTCGGCTACGCCGACCCCGAGGGCGCGCTGCGTCACATCGCCGCGCTGACCACCGGGGTGTCCCGCCGCGCGGCGATCCAGCGTACGCTACTGCCCGTGATGCTCGGCTGGTTCGCCGACGCGCCCGACCCCGACGCCGGGCTGCTCGGCTTCCGCCAGGTCAGTGACAAACTCGGCACCACCCCCTGGTATCTCCGCCTGCTGCGCGACGAGACCGCCGTCGCCTCGCGGATGGCCAGGCTGCTGGGCACCAGCCGTTATGTGACCGGGCTCCTTCTGCACGCCCCCGAGGCCGTCGCGATGCTCGGCTCCGAGGCCGAGCTGCCGGCCAGGCCGGCGCGGGCGCTGGCGGCCGAGGCCGCGGCGGCGGTGGGACGCCATGACGACGCCGAGAGCGCCGTCGTCGCGGCGCGCGCGCTGCGCCGCAGGGAACTGTTCCGTACGGCGGTCGCCGATCTCGTCGGCGAGCGCGACATCGAGCAGGTGGGCATGGCACTGTCGGAACTGAACGACGTCACCATCCAGGCGGCGCTCGACGCCGCACTCGGCAAGACCGAGGCCGATCGGGGAGCCGTGTCACCCACCCGGTTCACCGTGATCGCGATGGGACGCCTCGGCGGGTTCGAGTCGTCCTACGCCAGCGACGCCGACGTGATGTTCGTGCACGACCCCTTGCCGGGCGCGGGGGAGAAGGAGGCGAGCGACGCCGCCTACGCGGTGGCGGGCGAGCTGCGGCGGCTGCTGGCCGTGCCCGCCCCCGACCCGCCGCTGCACATCGACCCCGACCTGCGCCCAGAGGGCCGCCAGGGGCCGTTGGTGCGCAGCCTGGCCTCCTACGCCGCCTACTACGCGCGCTGGTCGGCCCCCTGGGAGGCGCAGGCGCTGCTGCGGGCCCGGTTCTCGGCGGGCGACCCCGGGCTCGGCGAGCGCTTCACCGCGCTGATCGACCCGATGCGATACCCCAAGGGCGGCCTGTCCGATTCGGCGGTCCGTGACATCCGGCGGCTCAAGGCCCGGATGGAGGCCGAGCGGCTGCCCAGGGGCGCCGACCCCGCCATGCACACCAAACTCGGCCCCGGCGGGCTGTCCGACGTCGAGTGGGTGGCCCAGCTCATCCAGCTCCAGCACGCCGCCGACGTTCCCGAGCTGCGCACCACCCGCACCCTCGACGCGCTGCGCGCCGCCGCCGACGCCGGGCTGCTCACCGCCGCCGACGCCGAGACCCTGTCCACCGCGTGGCGCTTCGCCTCGCGCATCCGCGACGCGATCATGCTGATCAAGGGCAGGGCGGGCGACTCGATTCCGAGCGGCATGCGCGAGCGGGTGCTGCTCTCCCGCGCCTTGGGCTACGCCCCCGACGCCTCAGAAGACATGCTCGACGACTACCGCCGGACCACCCGCCGCGCCCGCCAGGTGGTCGATCGCGTCTTCTACGGCTCGGACACCGGCTGAATCTCGTCGAATTCGTTGCGGGCGGCGCGGGCGGCGTGTATCAACAGTGCGGGTGATCAACGATGATATCCGTCTATCTTGACCTGGCCATCGGCCTGGCCGTCGCGTTCCTGCTGCTCTCCCTGCTGGTGAGCGGACTCAACGAGGGCGTGGTCCGGCTGCTCGCCATCCGCAGCAAGTTCTTATGGGCGTACCTGCGCGACACGCTCGACGGGCCCTCCCCGGACGGCAAGTCGTGGATTCCGAAGCGGATCCGCGACGTCTTCTTCAAACTGCCGTTCGCCGAGGACCCACGGCCCGAGCACACACCCGAGCCCGCCCCCGCCGTGGTGAGCGCCCCCGGCGTCCCGGGCCCCTCCGGCGACTCCGGTGACGAGGCGCGGGGCGATGCCCGGCCCGACCTGACCCTCAACCTGTACGAGCGGCTACGCGAGATCGACCATCCCAAGCGCGGCCGCACCGCCATCTCCACCATCCCGCCGCCCCGCTTCGCCTTCGCCGTCATGGAACTGGTCTCGGCCGAGCCGAAGGGCGTCCCCGGCCTGCTCGACCGGCTCAACGCCGCGGGCAGCCCGCTGTACGGCCACCTGTCCGGCGTGTGGAAGAGCGCGGCCAACGACCTGGAGCGCTTCCGCAAGGGCACCGAGGAGTGGTTCGACGGCGAGATGCAGCGGCTCACCCTGCTCTACCGGCGGTACGTCCGCTGGGTGGTGGCCTCCATCGGGCTGCTCGTCGTGCTGCTGTTCAGCATGGACGCCCTGGAGTACGGCAAGGCGCTGCTGCGCGACAACGCCTTCCGCGCCGGGGTGTCGTCGATCGCGGGCGGCGGGGCCGAAGGGCTGGCCGCCCTGAAGGACCGCTGCACCGCGACGGGGGCCTCGGCCGAGCCGTACGCGTGCGTCACCGAGACGCTCAGCTCGCCCGCCCTGACGCAGATCTTCGAGCACTCCGTGGTCAGCATCCGCATGCCCCCCGACGGCACGGAGGGGAGCCCCGCCGTCACCTGGAACTTCAGCGGGTGGGCGTCCAGGCTGATCACACCGGGGCACTGGCCCGGGTTCCTCATCTCACTGGCCGCGCTGCTGTTCGGCGCGCCGTTCTGGTGGGACGCCCTGCGCAGGATGACCGGCATGCGCGGCCGGTTCGGTAAGTGACCGCCTCGCGTCCGTAGCGAGGTCCGCGGTCCGCGGCCGGTGGATCCGGAACCGGAGGTGACGATACGGTTCCGGCCTCGCCGCCCGCGGCGGTTGCGGGACCGCGCTCGGCCCTCGGCCTCGAACCGGCCGGCCGGGCCGAGGTCCATGGCGAACCCGCGCCGGCGAACTCGTCCCGCAACCGGCGGCCCGTCGGCCCGCCGACCGGCCGTGAAGCCCTTTGACGGGGACGGTGGGCACGGCGCCACTTCCGTGCCCACCGCGGCAACCGGTCGTTCTCGCCGTCGCGACCGCGGACTCCGGCCGTGCGCCGGGCGCTCCCGTGCTCGGCGGCGCCCACCGCCCGGCCCGCCTGCCTACGCCGTACGGCCACGCGACGCGAAAATGCGATCAGGGACTCGCGGCTTTCGCGTACCCACCTCCCCTCCAAGAGCAGGCGAGAACCACGCTAAGTCGCGATGGATAAGCTCAAAGTAAGAGTCCGGGGGAAACCGCCAGGGGCCGTCGATCGCGGCCTCGCGGCGGCGACGGACGGCCCCTGAAGGGTGATCGGCTGATCAGACGTCGTAGTACAGCTCGAACTCGTGCGGGTGCGGGCGCAGGCGGATCGGGTCGACCTCGTTCTCGCGCTTGTAGGCGATCCAGGTCTCGATCAGGTCCGGAGTGAACACGCCGCCTTCGAGGAGGAAGTCGTGGTCGGCCTCCAGGGCGTTGAGGACCTCGGTGAGCGAGCCGGGCACCTGCGGGATGTTGCGGGCCTCCTCCGGGGGAAGCTCGTAGAGGTCCTTGTCCACCGGCTCCGGCGGCTCGATCTTGTTGCGGATGCCGTCGATGCCGGCCATCAGCATGGCGGCGAAGGCGAAGTACGGGTTGGCCGACGGGTCGGGCACCCGGAATTCGATGCGCTTGGCCTTCGGGTTGGAGCCGGTGATCGGGATGCGCACGCACGCCGAGCGGTTGCGCTGGGAGTAGACCAGGTTCACCGGGGCCTCGTAGCCCGGCACCAGGCGGTGGTAGGAGTTCACCGTCGGGTTGGTGAAGGCCAGCAGCGCCGGGGCGTGCCTGAGCAGGCCGCCGATGTAGTAGCGGGCGGTGTCGGACAGGCCCGCGTAGCCGACCTCGTCGTAGAAGAGCGGCTCGCCGTCCTTCCAGAGCGACTGGTGGCAGTGCATGCCCGAGCCGTTGTCACCGAAGATCGGCTTGGGCATGAAGGTGACCGTGTGGCCGTACTCCAGCGCCGTGCTCTTGATGACGTACTTGAAGAGCATCATGGTGTCGGCGGACTTCATCAGCGGGCCGAACCTGAAGTTGATCTCCGCCTGGCCCGCGGTGCCGACCTCGTGGTGCTGCATCTCGACGTCGATGCCGACTTCCATGAGCTTGGTGACCATCTCCGAGCGCAGGTCGGTGAAGTGGTCCATCGGCGGCACCGGGAAGTAGCCGCCCTTGTAGCGCGGCTTGTAGCCCAGGTTGCCGCCCTCGGCGGCCTTGCCGGTGTTCCAGGCGCCCTCGATCGAGTCGATGTAGTAGTAACCGGCGTTCGCCGAGGTCTCGAACCGCACGTCGTCGAAGATGTAGAACTCGGCCTCGGGACCGAAGTAGGCGGTGTCGGCGATGCCGGTGCCCTTGAGGTACTCCTCGGCCTTGCGTGCCACGTTGCGCGGGTCGCGGCTGTACGCCTCGCCCGTCAGCGGGTCGTGCACGAAGAAGTTGATGTTGAGCGTCTTGTGCTCCCGGAACGGGTCGAGGACCGCCGTGGTGGGGTCCGGCAGGAGCAGCATGTCCGACTCGTGGATCGCCTGGAAACCACGGATGGACGAACCATCGAACATCAGGCCGTCGCTGAACACGCCGGCGCCGAAGTTCTCAACGGGGAAGGTGAAGTGGTGCGTCGTGCCCGGCAGGTCCGTGAACCTGACGTCGACGAACTTCACCTCTTCGTTCCTGATGAACGTCAGGACCTCGTCTGCGGAGTTGAACACTCTCGAACCTCCCATGGGCAAGGGCTAGCAATGCCGACCGTACGAGCGGGCCGTTTCCTACCCGTGTCTCGTTTGTTTCGCACGTGTTAAGCGGATCGTCCCGGCTCGGGGGCGCGTCGCGGGCGGGTGAAGTGCGGGACCGCGCTCCCGGCCGGATACGGTACGTGTATGAGCAGCAGGCAGGGCCCCCGCTGGACGCAGTCGTTGCTGATCGGCATCCGGGGCGACGACAAGCCCGGCGAATCCGGTGATTCCGGTGAGTCGGAGGCCCGCCTCGGGCTGCCCCGCGAGGGCAGCGGCTCGATGGCGAGCTGGCCGCGCCGGGTCGGCGCACTGCTGATCGACTGGCTCATCTGCACCTGGGCGATCACCCAGGGCATCTTCGGCGTTCCCGCCAACGAGTACCCGCTCGTGCCGATCGCGATCCTCGCGGCCGAGTACATCCTGCTCGTCGGCACCATGGGCATGACGCTCGGCATGCGGCTCACCGGCATCCGGGTGGCCTCGGCAGACGGCGGCAGGCCCGCCGTCCCGGCCGTGCTGCTGCGCACGCTGCTGCTCTGCCTGGCCATCCCCGCCCTGGTGTGGGACCGCGACCGGCGCGGCCTGCACGACCGCGCCGCGGGCACCGTCGTCGTCCACCTCTGATCCGCTGTGACCCGCGCCTGACCCGCGCCGCCGACAGACGGCTCAGCGCGCGCAGGTGAAGATCGCGGTGCCCGGGAGGTGGGCGCCGCGCAACGGGCTCCAGCCGCCCCACTCCCGATCGTGGCCGCGCGGCCACTCGGGTTCGAGCAGGCGGGTGACGCGCATCCCGGCCGCCACGATCAGCCCGATCCAGTCGCCCATCGTGCGGTGGTGCTCGACGTAGGCGGGCGTGCCGTCGGCGCCGACCTCCACGTACGGCGTGCGGTCGAAGTACGACCGGTCGGCCGTCAGCCCCGGCGCCCCCGGGTCGTCGGGGAACGCCCACCGCACCGGATGGCTCACCGCGAACACGAACAGCCCGCCCGGCCGCAGCACCCGCCGCACCTCACCGAGCACCGCCCCCGCGTCCGCCACGAACGGCAGCGCCCCGAACGCCGAGCACGCCAGGTCGAAGCTCTCCGCCGCGAACGGCATCCGCCGCGCGTCGGCCTGCACCGACGGCAGCGCCACCGAGGTCTCCTCGTCGATCCGCCGGGAGTGCGCGAGCTGCCTGGCCGACAGATCGAAACCGGCCGCCTGGGCGCCCTGAGAGGTCAGCCAGCGCCCGGCCTGTCCCGCGCCGCAGCCCACCTCCAGCACCCGGCGGCCCGCGACGTCGCCCAGCAGGCGCGCGTCGGCCTCGTCGAGCCCCTCGGGGCACCACACGAAGCCCACGTCGCGCAGGAACTCGCCGTGCTCACCCTGGTACCAGTCGGCGGCGGAGTCCCACCAGCCCCGGTTGGCGCGGGCGGTGATCTCCGCGCCGACCTCGCGGCGGGCGACGCCGTAGGTCTCGGGCGTCAACGGATCTTGGGCCGGGGACCGCCGCCGCGCGGCATCCGCGCGTTGCGCGGCATCGGGCCCTTGGGCACCGGGATGTTCTGCGGCAGCGCCCGCAGCCGGGACTTGACCTCTTCCACGGCGGGCTTCTTCAGGTTGCGCGGCAGCTTCATCAGGTGGCGCTGCAGCTTGGGCAGCGGGATCTGGCCCTCGCCGTCGCCGCACTGCACGTCGTAGACGGGCACCTCCATGGCGACGCGCTGCAGGCGCTTCTTCTCCGCCACGAGCATCCGCTGCACGCGCGAGCCGGGGCCTTCCGACACCAGCACGATGCCGGGGAAGCCGACCACGCGGTGGATGACGTCCTGGTCGCGGTTGACCGCCACGGCGGGCGTGACGTCCCACTTGCCGCGCATGCTCTGCAGGATCGCCGCCGCGGCGCCGAGCTGGCCGTCGAGCAGGCTGTACTGGGCGCGCTGCGCGAACTGGCCGAAGATGACCAGGCCGACGATCAGTGCCAGCGGGATGCCCAGCACGAGCATGTACCAGAACCAGCCGGTGACGACACCGATCACCACTGCCAGGGCGAACGTGCCCAGCGCGGACGCGTAGACGATGGGCATCCACTTGGGATTCGCCTGTTTGATGATCTGCGCGATCATCCGGAGCTGCTTCATACGCCCCGGGCGGTCTGCGTTCGCGGGGTCTGAGGGCTTCTTCGCCATGTAACGAAGCATACAAACGGGACGGTCAGCAGGCGAAAACGAACCCGGCCTCCGGATGGGACCGGGGACCGGGAACGGTGGGCGCGAACCTCTAGCCCGTGGTGGTCTGGCGGGATTCGACGGCCTGCTGGTAAAGTCTGCCCGCCCGGTAGGACGAGCGGACCAACGGGCCGGACAGCACGCCCGCGAAGCCGATCCGCTCGGCCTCGCCCTGCAGCTCGACGAACTCCTCCGGCTTGACCCAGCGGTCCACCGGATGGTGGCGCGGGGAGGGCCGCAGGTACTGGGTGAGGGTCAGCAGGTCGCAACCGGCCTCGTGCAGGTCGCGCATCGCCTCGACGATCTCGTCACGGGTCTCGCCCATCCCCAGGATGAGGTTCGACTTGGTGACCAGCCCGGCCTCGCGGGCCATCGTGAGCACCCCCAGCGAACGGTCGTAACGGAACCCGGGGCGGATCCGCTTGAAGATCCGCGGGACGGTCTCGACGTTGTGCGCGAACACCTCGGGAGCGCTGGAGAAGACCTCTTCCAGCAGCCCGCGCTCACCGTTGAAGTCGGGCACCAGCAGCTCGACGCCGCAACCGGGCACCGCCGCGTGGATCTGCCTGGCGGTCTCGGCGTACAGCCAGGACGCGCCGTCGGGGAGGTCGTCGCGGGCGACGCCGGTCACCGTGGCGTAGCGCAGCCCCATCCGCTGGACGGACTCGGCCACCCGGCGCGGCTCGTCCCGGTCGTAGCCGGCGGGCTTGCCGGTGTCGATCAGGCAGAAGTCGCAGCGCCGGGTGCACTGGTCGCCGCCGATGAGGAAGGTCGCCTCGCGATCCTCCCAGCACTCGTAGATGTTGGGACAGCCCGCTTCCTCACAGACCGTGTGCAGGCCCTCGCGCCGCACCAGCGATTTCAGCGCGGTGTATTCGGGGCCCGTCTTCAGCCTGGTCTTGATCCAGGGGGGCTTGCGCTCGATCGGGGTCTGGCTGTTTCGCACCTCAAGGCGGAGGAGCTTTCGGCCATCAGGAGCAACGGTCACGCATCCAGCTTATGTCCCTGCCGGGCGCGGGCTCGACGGGGTCCTGCCCCTACGCTTTTCGGGCGTCGCGGGCGTCAGCCGAGCAGGCCGAGACCGGGCAGGGCGCGGGTGTAGTGGGGGAGCAGCTCGTCGTCCACCGCGGCGGACTCGCCCTCGGTCAGCAGGTCGTCGGCGGCGGTGCCGGGGGAGTCCGCGGCGCGCTCCAGGGCGACCTGCCGTACGACGGGGGCCTTCTCGCCGCGCAGCGCGGCGGAGTGCAGCGGGGTGATCAGCCTCCCGGGCGCGGCCATGGCCTGCTCCACACCCGCGAGCGCGGCCGGCGTGGCCGCCAGGGCCGCCCGCCGGGCCGCCTCCTCGGTGGCGCGGCGCTCGCCGCCGCGCACCATGCGCCGCAGCACGTGCTCGATCAGCAGCACCGGCCCGCCCAGCACCCGCCCGAGCACCCGGCCGAAGAACCCCGCGACCTCGTAGGAGGTGTCGGGGGCGAACGCGCCGAGCGTCATCTGCATCTGCCGGTTGGCCTCCTCGCGCGAGGTGAGCGGGGCGCTGGCCAGCAGCGCGCCGCGCCATTCGCCGAGCGTCGCCAGGGCGCCGCCGAGGACCAGGTCGTCGGTCTCGTTCCCCCTGGAGAACGCCTTGGCCAGCAGGGCCACCCGGTGGCCGGGGTCGAACGCCAGCCACAGCGGCAGCCCGATGGTGAGCACGCGCCTGCGCCGCAGCCCGATCCTCTCGTAGGACGCGCCGACCGCGAGGTCCCGGATCATGATCATCTCAGGTTCGGGGACGCCCATCCGGGCGGCCACGCGTGAGGCGGCGGCGTGCAGGCGGGGGGTCGCGGCCGGGTCCAGCGGCTCGGCGTCCCGGGCCGCGCGGGCCGTCCTGGGGCGCAGGGTGACGCCGATGGCGGTGAGCAGCCCGCCGAACAGCCAGGAGAAGAGGTACTGCGGGGCGCGGACGATCGTCCAGACGCCGGTCGCCAGGAAGGCGAGCGTGCTCAGATGCACGATGGAGGCGAGCAGATAGGCGGCGATTCGCCGTGCCCAGTCGGCGGCTTCGGCGGACGGCGCCGGAGAGGCCATGGTCCTGGGGGCAGCCATCCGACCAGCATGACAGCCGATAGAGGAGATGTCAGGAGATCATGGCCGCAGAACGTCTTCTTCCGGCAAGTCGTACGGCTCGGCGCCCAGCGCCTCGGCGAGACGCTTCTCCGCGTACGGGACGACCTCGTCCACCACGATCCGGCGGCCGGTCTCGGCCGAGAGCGAGGTCACCCGCGCGCCCTCGATCCCGCACGGCACGATGCGGTCGAACCAGCTCACGTCGGTCGCGCAGTTGAGCGCGAACCCGTGCATGGTGACGCCCTGGCTGAAGCGGATCCCGATGGCCCCGACGCCTCGGGCGTCGTCGCCCTCGCCGACCCAGACCCCGCTGCGGCCGGGCACGCGCCGGACGGCGACGCCGAAGTCGGCGCACACCTGGATGAGCACGTCTTCCAGCAGCCGGACATAGCCGTCGACGCCGAGCGCGGAGGACAGCTTGATGATCGGGTAGCCGACCAGTTGCCCCGGGCCGTGCCAGGTCATCCGCCCGCCCCGGTCGACGTCGATCACGGGGGTGCCGTCGGCGGGACGCTCGTGCGGGGCGGTGCGCCGGCCCGCGGTGTAGACCGGCGCGTGTTCGAGCATCATGCAGGCGTCGGGGGCGGCGCCGCTCACCCTTCCGGCGTGGATGCGGCGCTGGAACTCCCACGCCTGCTCATAGGGGACGTCGACACCGAGGCGCACGATCGCCAGCGAGCCGCCGTCGCCGCGAGAGCGGGGCGCGACGGTGGGGACGGCGGGCAAGGTGGGGCGCATGTGCCGATTGTGTCGTTCCCTCACGCCACCAGGGTAGTACTCAGGAGGTGAGCAACCGCGGCTCGATGCGCAACTCCTTGACGCCGCCCGTGCCGTCCGCCTCGACGCGGTAGGCGTAGCCGTTCGGGTCGATGGTCACCGCCTGCACGAACTCGGTGCCCACGTAGTGCAGCGCCACGCCCTCGTCGGCCGCGTAACCGGTCGGCAGCTCGCCCGAGGCGATCGACTGGTGCAGCAGGGGCCGCCGCTGCGGCTCGGAGTTGTAGTGCACGCCGCAGGAGTAGGGGAGCAGGGCCAGCCCCTCCGCCCACGGGCGCAGTTCCGGGCCGAAGGAGTCGGTGTTGCCGCCGACGTGCCAGCACAGCGCCCCCGCGCTCTGCCCGGAGAGGACCACGCCGGCCCGCCACGCCTCGGCGAACGCCTCGTTGAGCCCGTGCGCCTGCCACAGCGCCCCCAGGTTGGCCACGCTGCCGCCGGTGACGTAGATGGCGTCCTGTTCGAGGATCCATTCCCGGGGATCTTCGACGTTGGGCATCGGGAAGACCGTCAGGTGGCTGAGCTCGACGTCGAATTTCTGGAATGCGCCGTACATCTTCGCCAGCACATCGGTGTCGTCGCCGACCGCGGTCGCCACCAGGCCGAGCTTCGGGCGGTCCTGACCGGTGAGGTCCAGTGCGTACCTCATCAGGGGACTTGGCTCCCAGAACGCGTAGCAGCGCATCTGTCGGAACGATCCACCGCCGATGGCGAGGATATGGGATTGACCGGCCCTGCTCATACGGCTCTCCATAATGGGTGACATATGAATGAGTGAATTAGAGTATTGCGGAGAACGCTTCGTTGATAGACTTATGGCGAAATAGGTAGCCGCTTTCCGTCAGTCTGCGCGGGATGGCCCGGGGCCCCGCCAGGATGCCCTCGTCGGCGAAGCCCCCCAATGCCAGGCGGAGCGCGACCGGCGGTACGCCGAGTGGCAGCGTCGGACGACGCAGCGCCTTGGCCAGGGACCGAGTGAAATCTACATTGTTCACCGGGTTAGGGGAAGTCACATTGACCGGCCCAGTTATTTCGGGTTTCTGTAGGATGTATCGGACAGAGCCCACCCAATCTTCGAGGCTCACCCACGACCAGAACTGTCTGCCCGACCCCATCGGCGCACCCAGTCCGAGTTTGAAGACGGGCAGCATCCGGGCCAGCGAACCGCCCGACGCGCTGAGCACCAGCCCGCTGCGCAGGGTGGTCACCCCGATCCCGGCCGCCGCGGCCCGCTGCGCCTCGGCCTCCCAGCGGACCACCAGGTCGGGCAGGAAGCCCTGACCCGCCGGATCGGACTCGTCCACGATCCGGTCGCCGGTGTCGCCGTAGAAATGGATGCCCGAGGCCGACAGCAGGCGCTCCGGCTTGCGGTTCAGCCCGCTCAGCGCGTCGACCAGCGTGCGGGTGCCCTCGACCCGGCTACGCACGATCTCCCGCTTGTAGGCGTCGGTCCAGCGGCGGTCGCCGATGCCCGCCCCCGCCAGGTGGACCACCGCCCGCGCGCCCTCCAGTGCGCCGGGGTCGATCAGGCCCTCCGCCGGGTTCCAGAACGATTCGTCCTGGCCCTGCGCCGCCCTGCGCACCAGGCGGACGACCCGGTGCCCGTCGTCGCGCAGCGCGGCGCCCAGGGCGGACCCGAGCAGACCTGACGCCCCCGTCAAGATGATCGTCATACCGCCAACCTACGCCCTCGCCCCCGTGATCGTCCGGCAGGCACGCAGTTCCCGGGCGGGGGACCGCTACGTGCAGCGGGCGACGGCCAGGGCGTCGAGCAGGCGGTGCGTGGCGGCTCCCAGGGCGGCCCGCGCGGCGGCCGGGTCGTCTGCCTCGGCGATGACCAGCCCCGCCCGCATCAGCCCGCCGTAGAGCAGCTCCGACAGGGGCCCGGCGGGCTGGGGCGCGAACATGCCCGTCTCGACCGCCTTCTCGATGCCCGAGGTGAGCAGGTGGCGGGCGCAGCGGGGGGACTGGTACGCCGGGTCGGCCCAGCCGAGCACGGAGGGGCCCTCGCGCAGCAGGATCCGCTGGACGGCGGGCTCCAGGCAGGCGTCGAGGAAGGCGTCGACCCCGGCGCGCAGGCCTGCCGCCGCGTCGCCGCCGACGGCGGTCGTGGCCGCGAGGACCCGGTCGTGGATGTCGGCCTCGATCGCGCTCAGCGCGGCGCGGAAGACCTGCTCCTTGTCCGCGAAGTGGTGATAGAGGGCGCCCCGGGTGACGTTGGCCCGGGTGACGATCTCGCCGGTGGAGGAGTCGGCGTATCCCTTCTCCGTGAAGAGGGCGATCGCGGCGTCCACGAGCGCGCCGCGCGTCGCCTCGCCCTGTTCCACCTTCCGGTTGCGCATGCACCCATGGTAGGGATCACCGCGCAGCGCGATGGATGTTCACCTTCTCGTCCAGGCCGAGCAGCGCGGGGTCCCGTCTTCCGGCGGCGGTGAGCAGGAACTCCAACGGGTCGGCGCGCACGGGCGTGACGCCGGGGGCGGGGTCGCCGTAGCGGCGCTGACCGAAGCCGGGCAGGTCGAGGACGGCGGGTCCCCAGCCGCGCGAGCGGAGCTCTCCGTCCATCCAGGCGACCGAGGCGGTGAGGCCGGGGCCGCGGTCGCTGGGGCGGCCCGTCGCCACGCGTACGTCGTCGTCGTGGACGTAGGTGTCGTACCAAAGGACGCGCACGCCGTCGCCGAGCGTGCGCCGGACGGCCGGGATCGGCTGCTCCCACGCCGCCTCCGCGCCGGCCAGCAGGGGCTTGAGGCCGGCGACGGCCTCGCGCAGGGCGGCGGCGAGGTCGGGGGTGTCGCGCAGGGCCGCGGCCTGCTCGTCGGGGCTGCGGGTGCCGATGGTCAGCGCGACGGTGTCGGCCGCTCCGCCGAGGACGTGCGCGGCCACGTCGCGCACGGCCCAGGCGGCGCAGCGGGTGGGGGCGTCGAGTTCCTCGCGGGACAGGCCGCCGATGAGGTCGGCGAAGGCCGCGTACTGGTCCAGCAGGCCGTCCACGGCCTGTCGCGGGGTGAGATCGGGCGCGAAGGGGCGTTCGGTTAAGTCGGTCATGAGGGCAGCATTACATACATGCAGCCTGTACGTACAGGCTGCATGTGAAATTGCGGTGGAAACGGCGGAAGCCGGGGCCGATGGCGTCCATCGGACCCGGCTTCCGCTAGCCGGTCTGTTCGCCCGCCCGGGGGCGGGGCGGCCCTAGGAGGGCAGGCCGAGCTGGTTCTCGAAGCGGCCTTCCTCAAGGCGGCGCTTGATGGTGGTGAGGAACCTGGCGGCGTCGGCCCCGTCGATCAGACGGTGGTCGTAGGTCAGGGCCAGGTAGACCATCGAGCGGACCGCGATGACCTCGCCGAGGTCGGGGTCGTCCACCACGACGGCCCGCTTGACGACCGTGCCGGTGCCCAGCATGCCGACCTGCGGCTGGAACAGGATCGGCGTGTCGAACAGCGCGCCGCGGCTGCCGGTGTTGGTGAGCGTGAACGTGGCACCGGCCAGCTCGTCGGGGCTGACCTTGTTGGCGCGGAACCGGTCGGCCAGGTCGGCGATCTTACGCGCCAGGCCGGGCATGTTCAGGTCGCCGGCGTCGCGCACCGTCACCGCCGCGAGGCCCTTCTCGGCGTCGACCGCGATGCCGAGGTGCTCGACGTCGTGGTAGGTCACCTCGTTGGTCTCGCTGTTGATCACCGCGTTGAGCTTCGGGTGCTGCTTGAGCGCCTCGACCGCGGCCAGCGCGAAGAACGGCAGGAACGACAGCTTGACGCCCTCGCGGCGCAGGAAGTCGGCCTTGGCGCGGTCGCGCAGCCGCGCGATGCGGGTGACGTCGACCTCGACGACCGTCGTGAGCTGGGCCGAGGTCTGCAGCGACTCGACCGTGCGCTTGGCGATGGTCTGACGCAGCCTGGACATCTTCTCGGTACGGCCGCGCAGCGCGGTGTCAGCCTGCACCGGCTCGGGAGCCGGCGCGGGCGCGGCCTGCTGCGGGGCGGCCTGAGCCGCCTGCGGCGCGGGCTGCGGGGCCGCGGCGGCGGCCGAGGCCTGCTCACGCCGGCTGCGCGCGGCCTCCAGCACGTCCTGCTTGCGGATCCGGCCGCCGACGCCCGTGCCGTTCAGCGAGTCGAGGTCGACCCCGTGTTCGGTCGCGAGCTTGCGGACCAGCGGCGTGACGTAGGGCGCCTCGCCGGTGGAGGGCAGCGGCGTGGGCGGCGGCGGGGCCTGCTCCGCGGCGGCCGGGCGCGGGGCCTGGGGCGCCGCCGCGCGGCGACCCGG
>NZ_JARLTC010000020.1 GCF_029382225.1 Spongiactinospora sp. TRM90649 | reverse complement strand
ATTCTATGCATTCATCATGCATGCACTGGCTTTTAACACACTGTTGAGTTCTCAAGAAACGGACGCGTACACCATTGAACAAGATCGATTTTCTCGATCCGACCCGCTGGGGCTTGAAGACCTTTTCTTTGCCCTGTTCTCCAGAGCGACCCCTCTAACTTACCAGAGCTTTCCGATCAGTCTCAAACCGGCCGGTGTTCTGAGAAAGAGGGAGGGAATTCGCCCGCTGCCGCCACCCTAGGTGGCACCTCGCGCGTCTTCCGCATGAAGAACTTTAGCAGCCCCCAGGCGGTGCCATGTGCAACACGCGTAACCCCCGAAGCCTTCCCTGCTCACCGGCTCCGCCAAACCTCGCCCCCACGCAACCGGACATCAAGTCATCCGCAATCGGGCCCTAGTACGAAGTAAGCACGAGCTCTCCACCTGTGGAGGTACCGCCATGACCCGCTCGGAGTTCGACGACATCCGCGCCCACCTGACCGCGGAGGAGACCCGTGCCGGTGACCTCCTGCAGATCGCCAAGTCGCTCCTGGAGGATCTTGAGCACGCGAAGATGCGTGAGGCCACTCTGCGGGCCTACTACCTGCGGCTGCTCACCGCCACCCGGGCCACCGTCGCCGCCGAGGCGGTCGGCGCGCCCGAGCCGCTCACGTTCGTCAAGGACGAGCTGGCCAAGCGCGGCCAGCTTCCAGGTGACGGCGAGACGGTAAGCCGCATCCTCGCCGACGCCCACACCGCGTCGCTGCTGATCGCGGGGCTGGAGCGGGCGCCGGTGCGCACGCTCGGGCCGCTGAGCCGCGCCCGCCGCTGCGCGGGCGTGAGCCGTACGACACCCCGGTGAACCCGAGCGTCGTCGGAGAACACCTCAGGGCATACGGAGATCCGTATGCCCTGAGGTGTTTCAAGGGGTCCGCCATACCCCCGGGTCACGATGCAAGCGGATTGAAAGCGACCGCGCCCGGGGCTTGACGGGGAGAAGGATGTCGGCGCGGTGGACCCTGACCTGGGCTTGAACGGTCGGCTGCGAAACTTGCGGTATGGGGCGGATGTGCCTGGACTGGGCTGCCATCGCGTTGGTCGGGGTGTTCGGGGTGCTGTGGACGGGCGTGGTGGTCTTCGCCGCAGTGGACACCCCCATCGTGATGAGGGTGGCCCAGGCGGGTTTCGGGGTGTTCCTAATGTTGTGGACGGGTTCGCGGTCCGTACGGCTCGTCCGTGAGATGCGTCCCTCCCGGCGCTGATCAGCGCAGGACGTCGGTGATGCGCAGCCGCGCACCCGTGCGCAGGACGGCCCGCCGGTAGATGCGGGCCCCGATGGCGAGCACGACCGCCACGGCGGCGACCATGGCGACGGCGGCGACCGCGATCTCCCAGAGCCGCACCTCGCTGGCGGCCATCCGCACCGGCATGACCATCGAAGAGAACGGCGGCACCAGGGACAGCACCCGGGCGAGCGAGCCCATCGGATCGGTGACCGCGTAGAAGGCGACCAGGTAGACGGCCATCAGCAGGGTGGTCAGCGGGGTGAGCACGCCACTGACCTCCTCCTGGCGAGACACCAGCGACCCGAACCCGGCGGCCAGCACGGAGAAGAAGGCGTAGCCGAGCAGGAACCACACCACCGCGCCGATCACGATGCCGGTCATGCCCGACGGCAGGTCTGAGGCGAGTCCGGTGGCCAGGCTCGCCCCCAGGCCCGCCGCGATGACCACGACCAGGTTGATCAGGCCGAGCACGCCGAGGCCGAGGATCTTGCCGGCCAGCAGTTGCCAGGGCCGGATCGAGGTGAGCAGCAGCTCCACGATCCGGCTGCCCTTCTCCTCGACCACCCCCATGGCGACCGAGGTGACCGAGGAGATGAGCAGGAAGAACAGCAGCAGCACGACGAGCGTGGCGATGCCCGCGCGCACGCCGGAGTCGCCGCGTTCCGGGCTGGCCGACTGCTCGGCGAGTGGCGGGACGCGCATCGCCTCGGTGACCTTGGCCGGGTCGAGCCCGGCGGCCCGCAGGCGCTCCTGGGTCTGCGTGTCGGTGTGGGCGGCCTGGAGGATGACGCCGAGGCGGCGGTCCACGGTGCCGTCGGCGAGCAGGGTGCGGTCGTTCACGACGGCCGCGTCGATGTCTCCGGCGAGGACGGCGGTGCGGGCGGCGGCCTCGTCACGGAACGGGGTGAAGGTGAGATCGACCTCCTGCGCGGTGGCCACCGGGAGCGCGGCGGCGCGCAGCGAGTCGGAGCCGACCAGGCCCACCGCGTAGGAGTCGTTGCCGCCGAACAGCTTGGGCAGGAACGCCAGGGCGGCGACGAGCACCGCGCTGACGACGAGGCCGATGAGGAACCCCTTGGTTCGGGCGCGGACGGCGATCTCACGCCGTGCGACCAGCCAGACGTCGCTCATGCCACGGCCTCCCTGAAGATCTCGGTGAGTGACGGCTGCTCCCAGCCGTAGTGCTCGACGGTGCCGGCGAGCATCGCGGCGCGCAGGATGGCCGTGCCGTCGCCGTCCGTGCTGCGCAGGACGTGGACGCCGTTCTGGTGGGTGATGTCGCCGGGCAGGCCGTCGGCCCAGCCCGGGGCCGCGCCGCGCACGACGACCTTGAGGGTTCTGCCGCCCTCCTTGGCCCTGACCTCCTCGACGGTGCCGCTGGCCACCATGCGCCCGGCGGAGATGATGCCGACCGAGTCGCACATCCGCTCGACCAGGTCGAGCTGGTGGCTGGAGAAGATGATGGGCACGCCGGCCTGGCGGCGTTCGGCGAGGACCTCGGCGAGGGCGTCCACGGCGATGGGGTCGAGGCCGGAGAACGGCTCGTCGAGGATGAGCACGCCGGGGTCGTGGATGAGCGCGACGGCGAGCTGCACGCGCTGCTGGTTGCCGAGCGACAGGGCCTCGACGGCGTCGCCCGCGCGTTCGGTGAGGCCGAGCCGTTCGATGAGGTCGGCGCTCGCGACGGCGGCGGCGGAGCGGCTCATGCCGTGCAGGCGGCCGAAGTACTCGATCTGCTCGGCGACCCGCATCTTCTGGTAGAGGCCACGCTCTTCCGGCATGTATCCGAAACCGCGCCGGTCGTCGAAGCCGATGGGACGGCCCTGCCACGTGACCTCGCCGGAGTCGGCTTCGAGCACGCCCATCACGATGCGCATGGTGGTGGTCTTGCCCGCGCCGTTCGCGCCGACGAAGCCGAACATCTCACCGGGACGGACGGTCAGGTCGATGCCGCGCAGCGCCTCGGTCTCGCCGTACCGTTTGTGCAGGGAGCGGGTTTCAAGCACCGGTGATTCCTTCCGTGATCTGGCGCAGGACGGCGGTGTACCGCGCGAAGGCGGCACGGCCCGCGTCGGTGAGGGACAGCCAGGTCTTGGCGCGTTTGCCGACGAACGCCTTCTCGACCTTGACGTAGCCGGCGCCTTCGAGGGTGACGATGTGTTTGGAGAGCAGGGAGTCGGAGACCTCCAGCGTGTCGCGGAGGAAGCGGAAGTCGGCCTTCTCCGCGTTCGCCAGGGCGGCCACGATGGAGAGCCGGACCGGCGCGTGGATGATCTCGTCGAGCTCGTGCCTGGGATGGGCGGTGCCGCTCAATCGTCCACGTCCTCCTCACGCAGCAGGCGCCATCCGCCGTAGATCGGCGGGGCGCCCGCGACCAGGGAGACCAGTACGGCCAGCGCCGTCCACAGCGCGTCGGGGTCGTCCGGCATCAGGAAGATGGAGAACAGCACCGCGACCGTGCAGGTGCCGACGAACCCGAACGCGATCGGCCACTGGAGCCGCCAGGCCGATCGGCTGTAGACGCGCTGCCGGAAGACGTAACCGAATGAGAGCGCGACGAAGACGATCCAGGCCCAGCCCGCGATGTCCTTGACGGTGTCGTCGCCGAGCAGCATGACCAGCCAGTAGGGAATGGCGGCGAGCCCCATGGTGAGCACCCAGCGGCCCGCCCATTTGCCGGATCGCCGCACGGTGCCGCCGACCTCGTCGATCCGGCGCAGCGCGTCGTCGGCGCTCAGTTTCGCGTCGTCGGCGCTCAACTTGTCGTTCACACGCTCCTCCAATCAGCATGTGTTCAACAAGTTAGCAAGCACTTAACCGTCGTTCAAGTGCTTGCCTAGCCGAGATACGGCGGCGCGACCCCCCATCCCCAGCGCGGCACCGGGGCGTCGCGGATCGGTTCGACGCCCGGCTGGGAGTTGGCCACCGCCAGCCGGGTGCCCCATTCGATGTAGCCGAGGAAGGCGGCGCGGAACTCCGGGTCGTCGGGCAGGCCGACCTCCTCGGCCGCGTCCTGGAGCAGGGAGACCCAGCGGCGGCGCTGCGCCTCGGAGATGTGCCTGCCGAGGTGGTGGGCGAGCATGTGGGCGTAGCCGCCGCGCTCACCGGTGTAGCGGGCGGGGCCGCCGAAGACCTCCGCCAGCCACATGGCGACGTAGCGGGGATGGTCGGGGTCCATGTGCGCGAAGAGCGGGCCGATCAGGTCGTCCCGCAGCACCATGTCGTAGAAGACCTCGGTGAGCCGCTCGAAGGCGGCCGTGCCGCCCGCCCACTCGTAGATGGTGGGCACCGAGCCGCCGTGTCCCCGGGCGCCGGTCGGGGTGTAGCGCGAGCGCTCACCGGCCAGTTCGGGCGCGGGCGGGTCGCCGGGCTCTGTCCAGGTGACGTGCAGGAGATAGGAGTCGCCGTCGCGGGCGAGTGCGTAGTCAACGCAGGTGTCCGCGCCCGCGAGGTGTTCCGCGACCTGTCGCTCGAAGTCCTGCGACCGTTCCGCGGGCACGCGGTACCGCACGTACTCGATGATCATCTGTACGCTCCAAATCGAGGGAATTTCCCGAAGTTGCGGTAATTATGTAATCAAGGGCCTTCAGCTGGGACGAAACGATAGCCCATGCCCGGTTCGGTGATCAGGTGGACCGGGCGGGCCGGGTCGCGTTCCAGCTTGCGGCGTAGCTGCGCCATGTACTGCCGGAGGTAGTTCGTCTCCTTGACGTACGCCTCGCCCCACACCTCCGCGAGCAGCGCCCGCTGGCCGACCAGCTTGCCCGGGTTGCGGAGCAGCACCTCCAGCAGGTGCCACTCGGTGGGGGTGAGCCGCACGCCGTCCGACACCGTCTTGTCCGCGAGGTCCACGACGTGATCGCCGACGCGCACCCGCGCGGGCTCGTCCTCCTGCCGCCCGCTGCGGCGGGTCACCGCCCGGATCCGGGCGAGCAGCTCGTCGATGGCGAAGGGCTTAGTGATGTAGTCGTCGGCCCCGGCGTCCAGCGCCTCGACCTTGTCCTCGCTGCCCGCGCGGCCCGACAGCACCACGATCGGCACGGCCGTCCAGCCGCGCAGGCCGTGGATGACGTCCACGCCGTCCATGTCGGGCAGGCCGAGGTCCAGCACCACCAGGTCGGGATGCCAGTCGGCGGCCTGGCGCAGCGCGCCGCCGCCGTCGGCCGCCGTCGCCACCTCGTAGTGGCGGGCGACCAGGTTGATCCGCAGGGCGCGGAGCATCTGCGGCTCGTCGTCCACGACAAGGATCCGTGTCACGCCGCCGCGCCCCGGTTCGTCATGTCCCCAGGCTACGACCGGTGGTTCAGGACGGCCGGTCCAGGGACACCATCGCCTCCGACAGCGGCTTCCTGACGATGTCGGGCACCTTCACCTCGTCGGCCGCGTAGCCGACCGGGAAGAGGATGTAGGGCCGCTCGTTGGCGGGCCGCCCGCAGATCTCGGTCAGGAACGCCATCGGATTGGGGGTGTGGGTGAGCGTGGACAGCCCCATGTGGTGCAGCGCGGTGATGAACAGGCCGCAGGCGATACCGACGCTCTCGTTCACGTAGTAGTGCTTGCGCTTCGTGCCGTCGGGGGCCACGCCGTACTTCTCGGCGAAGCAGATCACCAGCCAGGGGGCGACCTCCAGGTATCCCTTGTCGGAGTTCGTCTCCAGCGGTGCCAGCGCCTCGCGCCACTCGGCGGGCAGCCGGCCGCCCTCGTAGTTCTGCCGTTCCTCCAGCTCGGCGGCCTCCTTGATGCGCTTCTTCGTCTCCTGGTCACCGACCACGACGAACTTCCACGGCTGCTGGTGCGCCCCGGAGGGCGCGGTGTTGGCCGCCTGGACGGCCAGCTCGACACACTCGCGCGGCACCGGCTCGGGACTGAAGGCGCGGACACTCCTCCGCCGGTCGACATGCTCGTAGAACGCGCGCCCCCGCGCCAGCATCTCCGCCTCCGGGTACCTGTCAGGGGTGTAAGGCACGAACGGGTGTGAATGCTCCATGAGTCCGTAGTGTCGGTGCCTGCGGCGTGTGTCGGCAACGCCCGATTCACGCGTGGCACGGGATGGGGCCGCCGTGGTAGGCCACCATGTCGGCCCACACGTCGGCCATCGGCAGGTGCGAGCCGGGCGCGTTGCCGTCCAGCTCGAAGTAGGCCCGGTGCAGGTTACCGACCAGGCGCTCGCTCTCACGCCAGGTGGCGAACCGGCCGAGCTCGCGGGTGGCCCCGCGGGCGAGTTCGAGCGGCGGGACGCCCGCCTTGTGTCCGTATCTGGCCAGATGCTCGACCACCGTGGAGTATTCGAGAAGGTCGCCGAGGAGCCTCGGGACGTCGTCGCCCCGGCTGATCGGCCCATGCCCGGGCACCAGTACGGCGGGCGCCAGCGCGCACAGCGCGGCGAGCGCCGCCGGGTATCCCGCCACGGAGCCGTCGACCAGGAACGGCTGCCCGCCGCTGAAGGCGAGATCGCCCGCGAAGGCCACCCGCTCGGCGGGCAGCCAGACGATGACGTCGCCGCGCGTGTGGGCGGGGCCCGTGTGCAGCAGGTCGATGCGACGCTCGCCGAGGTGCAGGGTCAGCCGCGACTCGAAGGTGGTGTCGGGCGGGCGGACGCGAAGCTCGCCGTAGTCGGGGCCGGTGAAGGTCCGGGCGGCGAGGGTTCCGGAGCGCTCGACGTCGGCGCGGCAGAGGACGTGGCCGACGATCGGGGTGCGCGGCGGCATCAGCCAGTTGCCGAAGGTGTGGTCGCCGTGGTGGTGGGTGTTGACGAGGACGCGCGGCGGCCCGTCGCCCGCCACGTCGCGGACGCGCCGCAGCAGCGCGCGGTTGCGCGACTCGGTGGAGGTGGTGTCGACCAGCACGTATCCGGTGTCGGGCGCGGCTCCGGGGGGCGCGGTGACCAGGCCGGTGTTGTTGAGCATCCAGCTTCCGTCGGGCTGGACGTAGGCGTAGACGCCGGGGGCGACCTCGTGGAGTTCGGGTTCGGGCATCGGATCGCCCTGCGCTGCCTGCATTTTCGGCCCCCAGCGGGTGTCGGGAACTCGACCATAGCCGGGCGGCCGGAAAGCGTCATGGGAATCCCGCGAAACACCCTCCATCGATCGACCTTTTCGCGTTTCACCCCGCTCGCGGGGACTGGGCGACCTCGCAGAGACGGATGCGGTCAGAGGGAACGAGAATACGGCACTACCAGGCCCAGGAAAGCAGCCGGAGAAGTCTTTACGGCCAGCGTGTTTGAGCAAGTCAGTTCATGGATCAAGGCGACAATACTTTCAACACCCTTTCAATCACCACACGTCTAGATTTATCAACTCAAAGCTGCAAAATACTCCCGAACTATGCAAGGACCGGCGTTTACGTAATTGTCCGACTACGGGTGGTAATGTCGCTTTCGGAAGTCCACGAAAAGGACAGTCCGAAAGGGGAAATCCAATGTTTGCTGGTCAGATCTTCCCGACCTGGGGAGGCGGCTGTGGCGGCGGCTGGGGCGGCGGCTGGGGCGGCTGTTGCCGGCGTCGTCGCTGCTGCGGGCGCGGCTGGGGCTGGGGCGGCGGCTGGGGCGGCTGCTGCCGGCGTCGTCGCTGCTGCGGGCGGGGCTGGTGGTAACAAGAACCGGGGAGGGCCGGCGGTTCAACCGCCGGCCCTCCCCCACGCCTTTTGACGATCAGGGCGCGGACGCGCGGGAAGCCGCCGAGGCGGAGGAGCAGACCCCGATCGCGCCGATGGTCTCCATCAGGGAGACCGTCGCGCGGTTCTGGCCGGTGACCCGCGGCCTGCGCAAACTGATCGTCCTCGGCGTGGCGTTCGCGGCGGTGGCGGCGGCCTGTGAGGTCGCGGCCATCGGATTGTTCGGCATGATCACCGATCAGGTGCTGGCCAGCGGGAACCTCGGGGCCTTCTGGCTGCCCGCGGCCGGTTGGGTCGGCCTTGCCCTCGTCGGCGCGCTGGTCTCCTTCACCGGGAGTTACGCGACCGCGCTCGCCGGGGAGCGTTTCCTGTTCCGGCTACGTGACCGTCTCTTCCGGCACATGCAGACGCTGACGCCCGACTATTTCGACAACCGCAGGCTCGGCGACCTGATGGCCCGGCTCACCAACGACATCGAGGCCATCGAGCAACTCCTGGCCTCGGGGCTGGTCCGGCTGTTCACCACGCTGGTGAGCGTCGTGTTCTTCGCCGGCGCCGCGCTGGTGCTCCGGTGGGACCTCGCGCTGGTGACACTGGCCCTGGTCCCGGCGTTCCTGCTGGTCTCCAAGGGCTTCGCGGGACGCTTCCGGGTCGCGGCGGCTCGGGAGCGGCGGGCCAACGGCGAGATGAACAGCGTCATCGAGGAGAGCCTGGCCAACCAGTCGCTGGTCCAGGCGTACAACCGGCAGGAGAACGAGGCGGGCCGGCTGAACCGGCAGGGGCGCAGGTGGATGATCGCCAACCTGTCCCAGGCCAGGCTGTCCGCTCTCTACGGCCCGTCGGTGCAGATCCTGGAGACGCTGTGCGTGCTGGTCGTGATCGGCGTGGGCGCGTGGGAGATCGCGGCCGGGCGGCTCACCATCGGCGGGCTGCTGGCGTTCGCCGCGTACCTGGCCTATCTCTATCCGGCGGTGCAGAGCATCGGCGAACTGGCGCTGACCGTCTCGGAGGCGGCGGCCGGATCCGACCGGGTGATGGAGGTGCTGCGCACCGAGCCGGCCGTCAAGGACCGGGAGACCGTCACGGTCGAGCCCGCGTCCGACCCGGTGACGGCGGTGCCGCCGGTGCCGGTGCCGGCCAGGGGGCGTGGGGAGATCGCCTTCGAAGGGGTGACGTTCGGCTATCCGAACAGGCCGCGGCCCACTCTGTCGGAGCTGTCGTTCCGCGCCGGGCCGGGGGATCTCATCCTGTGCACCGGGGCGAGCGGGGCGGGGAAGTCCACGATCGCCAAGCTCCTGCTGCGTTTCTACGATCCGACGGCCGGGCGCATCACGCTCGACGGCCGGGACATCCGCGAACTGCCGCACCGTGAGCTACGCGACAACATCACCATCCTGCAGCAGGAGAACCTGCTGTTCTCCGGCACCGTGCGCGACAACATCGCCTACGGCAGGCCGGGCTGCGAGATGGACGAGATCGTCCAAGCCGCGGTGCTGGCGGACGTGCACGACTTCATCGGCACCCTGCCGCAGAAGTACGACACGCCGATCGGCCAGCGGGGACGCCTGCTGTCCGGCGGGCAGCGCCAGCGGATCGCCATCGCCAGGGCCATCCTGCGGGACGCCCCGGTGCTCATCCTGGACGAGCCGATGACGGGGCTGGACGCGACCACGGCGGCGCGGATCATGGAGCCGCTCGGCCGGCTCATGTCCGGCCGTACGACCATCTTCATCACGCATGATCCGCGCCATGTGCCGGGTCCGGCGCGGGAGATCGCCCTCCCGCCGCCGGTGGACGAGGAGGCGATGATGCCCACGCCCAAGTGACCCGCCCGCGCGAGCGCCGGTGGCTAGTTCCAGCGGTAGCGAGGGTGGCTCGGGTGCCGAGGGCCGGTCTTCACACCGTCGTCGCGGACGTCTCTCCGCCAGCGGAAGCGCGGATGGTCCGGGCTGTTGACCGAGGGCTTCACGACGTCGCCGGCGGCGTTCCGCCAGCGGTGCGGGCGGTCGGGCGAGTTGGGCCATTTCTTGCAGCTGAAGCCCACGCCGCCGCACCGGAACGTGGGCACGATGTGCCGGCGCACCTTGACCGTGGTCACCAGCCGCGAGACCAGCTTCACGTGCCGCACCAGGGAGTCGTCGTTGACCTCGGCCTTCACACAGCGCAGCCAGATGGGCCGGATGCCGAGACGGGCGTCGAACGGCACGCCCTCGGTGTCGTGGCCGTAACCGTTGTCGTCGAGACCGATGCCGAGCTCGCGGCTCCCCCGCCGCGAGCCGGTCGGATCGATGGCCGGAGAGGCCACGGTCGCGTGGGTGGACGGGCTGGGGCACCGCACCTCGATCCGGAGATCGGAGTCGCGGCGCGGCCTCCAGGGCGACACCCGCAGCGCGGTGATGTGGCTGAACTGGACGATGCTCAGCGGCTGGGTGTCGTTGATTCCGTCGCCGTCGCCGTCACCGTCGCCGTTGTCGGCGGGGACGGCCTTGGCCGTCGAGATACGCCACCCGTCGCCCGTCCCGACCTCGGGAGAGGTCAGGGCCTGGGCGATCGTGCCAGGGGCGATGATGGGGCCGACCAGCAAGGCCGCCAGAATTCCGGTTCCCGCTGTCAAGCGCATTCTTTCCTCCTCCTGCCGGGACGAGGCCCGGTTTCATGGCAAAGCACCGTCGTGATGACGGCTGTGGAGGGTTTGTGCGCAGTGGTGACCCGTGTACCCGTCACAGTATGCCGATTACATCGGGTGACCTCTATGGAACGCCACGCCGATGGCATGCGTTAACCGGCGAACCGGTCATGACACGTATGGTCTGAAGCCTGTCAAGCCCCTAGATTTCCTGCATTTCATACTTACCGGGCGCGACACCGGATTTCTTGGAATCTGCCCTGTTCAGGACGCGAGCACGGATGCCTCGCGGACCGAGTCGGCCTCCGGGCGCGGGCGCACGCGGCGCCGTACGGCGAGCCCGAACCCCACCACCAGCAACCCGGACACGCCCGAGAGCACGAACGGCCCCGCGGGCCGCCAGACGTCGTAGAGCAGCCCGCCCAGCATCGAGATGATCATAATGCCCACCGCCCCGCAGAGCGTGTGCACGCCGAAGGCCGAGCCCCGCAGCTCGGCGGGCGCCTGCTGGGCCAGCAGCGGCCCCGCCGTGGTGATGCCCGCGATCTCCCCCACGCCGATGAGCACCGCCACGACCATCATCCCGCCGCCAAGCGGGTCGTCGATGAGCAGCGTGGACAGGTACGACAGGGCGGCGATCGTCTGGGCCAGGATGACCAGGTTCTGCCTGGGCATCCGGTCGCCGAGCCAGCCGAACAGGGGCGCGCAGACCAGCGCCACGGTCTGCGAGATGCCGACGACGGCACCGGCCCTGGCCAGCGCCTCCGCGCCGGACATGCCGTCCTGAGAGGTGGCGTGGTCCACGATCCACAGGGTCATGAAGCCGACGACCACCGCGAGGTCGGCCCTGGCCACGAACGACGCGGCGTAGGACAGCGCGACCCCGGGGTCGCGGGCCAGGGAGAGCCCCTCGCGCACCAGCCGGGTGAGGGGGACGCGCGTGGCGGTCTCGCTGGCGCCGCTCGGGGACAGGGTGAGCCAGAGCAGCAGGGCGACCACCAGGACGGCGGCGGCGATCAGCAGGAACGCCAGGCGGGTCGCGCCGACCGGGTCGAGCCCGCCGGCCTCCAGGCTCTGCGGCAGCCGGACCATCACCAGCACCGCGACCACCGCGCCGAGCCCGCCGAAGAGGCCGGTCAGGCCGTATGACTTGCCGCGCGAGCGGCTGCGCACGTAGTCGATGGCGATCGTGGAGAGCATGGCGTTGAGCGCGGCGACGCCCAGGCCGAACACCACCCGCAGCGCGATCAGCACCGTGGTGTTCCCGGCGAACGGGAAGAGCGCGGTGCCGACGGCGGTCAGCGCGAACCCGGCGATCACGATCGGGCGGCGGCCGAAGCGGTCGGCGAGCGCTCCGTACCAGGCGAGGCTTACGATCATGGCCAGTTCGGCGGCGAACCCCAGGAGCCCGACGACGCGCCCCTGCGCCGACTCCGGCACGCCCAGCACGGTGCCGAGAATGTGCGGCTGAGCGGACGGCAGGAACGAGATCACCGCGGTGGAGGCCGTGGCCATCGAGAGCAGGGCCCACATGTTGCCCCGGGAAATGCCGTCGGCGAGCTGCGCGCCGAGCACGCGCCGGATGGGGGGTACGGCCATGAGTGGATCATGGCATTTCACGGCATGTCCACGCTAGGCCCTAATTCCACATATGGGGCAAATTCCCGAATGACGGTACGATCCATTGAATCGGGGCAGGCAAGGGAGGCTGGACGGTGGATCCGAAGGCGCTCGGGGCGGGCTTCAACCCCCATATACCGAATTCGGCACGGATGTATGACTATTTCCTGGGCGGCAAGAATAACCTTCCAGTCGACCGGGATGCCGCCGAGAAGGTGCTGAAATACGTCCCTGAGATCCCGATCGGTATCCGTGAGAACCGTGAGTTCCTGTGCCGCGCCGTCCGCTTCCTCGCCGAGCGGGGCGTGCGCCAGTTCCTGGACATCGGTGCCGGACTGCCCACCCAGCACAACGTCCACCAGGTGGCCGCCGAGGTCGCGCCGGACTCCCGGACCGTCTACGTGGACAACGACCCTCAGGTGCTCGTGCACGCGCGGGCGCTCCTCCAGGACAGCCCCAACGTGATCATCGCCGAGGGCGACCTGCGCTACCCGGGCGAGATCCTCGGCGACCCCGGCGTGCGCGCGCACCTGGACTTCGAACGCCCGGTGGCGGTGCTGATGCTGGCCATCCTGCACTTCATCCCGGACGCCGACGAGCCGCTGCGGATCATCGGGGAACTGCGCGACGCCCTGCCCCCCGGCAGCTACCTGGCGCTGTCGCACGTGACCGTGGACGAGCGCCCGGAGGCCGCGCCCGCCGTCGAGCGGATATACCAGAACGCCTCGACGCCTTTCGTGGGACGGATGTCGAGCGAGGTCGAGCCCATGTTCGACGGGCTCGACCTCGTCGCCCCCGGTGTGGTCAACCTGCACGAGTGGCGTTCGGAGGCCCAGGTGCTCGACCCGCTGCTGGAGAAGGCCAAGCCCTACTTCCTGTGCGGGATCGGCGAGGTCGTCTGACCGCTCTCCAGGGGCAGCCCGGCGGCGGCCCAGTCCTCGATGCCCTCGCGGTACTTCCTGACGTCGGTGTAGCCGAGCCGTTCCAGTCGGCCCGCCACCGCCTGGCTGTTGCCGCAGGCGGGGTTGCTGCAGTAGGTCACGATCGCCGCGCCCTTGTCCGGCAGCAGCGCGGCGGCGCGCTCGGCGACCTCCGCCTCCACGAGCGCGATCGCGCCGGGAAGGTGCTGCTGCGCGTAGTAGTCGCCGCCGAGCGCGTCGACGACGGTGACGGCACCCGCGTCGATGGCGGCCTTGAGCTCGTCCCTGCTGATGAGAGTGGTCACGACTGGACTCCCCAGATCGAAGTGGACTACAGTCCGTTTCTGTGAACGATCGTGAAATTACCGGACCGCAGTCCGGTTCGTCAAGTGAGCCGGGCGAGCCGCTGGAGATCCTGCGCGGCAGGCCGGTGCGCGAGCGCGCCGACGCCGCGCGCAACCGGGAGAAGGTGCTGGCCGCCGCCGCGCGGCTGTTCGCCGTCCACGGCGTCGAGGGCGTGTCGATGGACGCGATCGCCGCCGAGGCGGGCGTCGGCAAGGGCACGCTGTTCCGCCGGTTCGGCGACAAGTCCGGGCTCGCCGTGGCGCTGCTCGACGAGCGCGAGCGGGAGCTGCAGGAACGCGTCCTGTCCGGGCCGCCGCCGCTCGGCCCCGGCGCGGCGGCGGCGGCCCGGGTCACCGCCTTCGTGACGGCCTACGCCGGCTACCTGGCGGATCACCTCGACCTGGTCCGCGTCTCGGAGACCGCGAGCCCGGGGGCCCGCTACCGGATCGGCGCCTACCGGTTCTGGCACCGGCACCTGGCCATCCTGCTGGCCGAGGCCCGCCCGGACGCCGACGCCGACTACCTGGCCCACGCCCTGCTCGCGCCGCTGGGCGCCGAGCACGTCACGGCGCTGCGCGGCGAGTTCGACGCCGAGCGCACCCGGCGCGGCGTCACCGCGCTGGCCGAATCGATCACCGGGGGCCGGTGAGGGCGCTCACCCCAGGGTGACCCGGGCGAGCTTGTCCGGGTTGGCGATCACGTGCAGTTCGCCGATCAGGTGGCTCTCGGGGAGGACCTCCAGGAAGACGATCGAGACGGTCCGCTCGCCGTCCAGCAGCGCGAGCGCGGGGCCGCCGTTCGCCTCCACGATCCGCATGGTCAGGCCCGCCGGGGCGGTGCGCATGCCGCGCTCCATTGCCTTCGACACCTTGTCCGCGCCGCGGATCGGCCGGCGCGGGGCACGGACCTTGCCCCCGGTGTCGGTCCACAGCGTGACGTCCGGCGCCAGGGTCTCCATCAGCGCGTTGAGGTCGCCGCCCAGCGCGGCCGCCAGGAAGCGCTCGGTGGCCTCCCGCCGGACCTTCCGGTCGGGCTCGAACCTGGGACGGCGGGCCCGTACGTGCTCGCGGGCCCGGTGGGCGAGCTGACGCACCGCCGCCTCGCCCCGCCCGATGATGTCGCCGATCTCCGCGTAGCCGAACCCGAACGCCTCGCGCAGCACGAACACCGAGCGCTCCAGCGGGGACAGCGTCTCCAGCACCACGAGCATCGCCATCGACACCTCGTCGGCCCGCGCCGCGTCGTCGGCGACGTCGGGGGCCCGCTCCGCGAGCAGCGGCTCCGGCAGCCACGAGCCGACGTAGACCTCGCGCTCGGCCCGCGCCCCGCGCCTCTGATCGATGGCCGCCCGGGTGACGATCTTCACCAGGTACGCGCGCGGGTCGGCGACCTCCGACCGGTCGGCGCGGTCCCAGCGCAGCCAGCTCTCCTGCACGGCGTCCTCGGCCTGCGCGACGCTGCCCAGGATCCGGTAGGCCACCGAGAACAGCAGCCCCCGGTGGGCGTCGAACGTCTCCACCGGCGCGGCGCTCATGACCCCGCCCGCCGTGGGCGCCCGCCGGGGACCGCGATCCGCGTTCTCATGAGGTCTCCTGTCGTCGCTCGCGTCTCACGCATGCGACGGTACGGGCGGCCCCGAACGTGACATCGGAGCCAGCATCGGGAGCACGCTCACCTTCCGGAGGACCCGCCGACGGGGGTCCGGCAACATTCCGGTAACCCCCCATTGACCCGATCAAAACCGACAAACTACGCTCTTCCACATTCTATAGAATGCGGAATGTAGGGAGCCTGGATGAGCGCGACGGCACGGGCGGCGGTGATCGAAGACGTCGCCGGAGCCGTGGACATCCGCGAGTACGAGGTGCCCCGGCCGGGGCCCGGGCGGTTCGTCCTGCGGGTCGAGCTGTGCGGGATGTGCGGCACGGACGCCCACATCTACCGGGGCAGGCTGGCCAGCGTCGCCTTCCCCGCACTGCTCGGGCACGAGATCGTCGGCCGGATCGCCGCGCTCGGCGACGGCGTCACCACCGACCACGCGGGCACGCCGGTGTCCGTCGGCGACCGGGTGGGGGTCTTCCCCGCGCTGAGCTGCGGGCGCTGCTTCGAGTGCCAGGTGCGGGGACGGCCGGGGCGCTGCCCTGACCGGGCGCCCTCCTACGGCTTCGCCTCCCCGGCGAACCGCCCGCCGTACCTGACCGGGGGCTTCGCCACCCACCTGTACGCCTCCAACCCCGGAACCGTCTTCTACCGCACCGAGCTGCCCCCCGAGGTGGCCGTGCTGCAGGAGCCGCTGTCCGTGGCGCTGCACGGGCTCGACCGCGCCCGGGTGCGGATCGGCTCCACCGTGGTCGTGCAGGGCGTCGGCGCGATCGGCCTGATGGCCGTGGCCGCCGCCCGTACGGCCGGCGCCGCCAGGGTCGTCGCCGTCGGCGGCCCCCGCGCCCGCCTGGACCTGGCCAGAGCCCTCGGCGCGGACACCCTGGTGGACCTGGACGGCCACCCCGACGCCGCCACGCGCAAGGCCGCGGTCCTCGCCGCCGTCGGCGCGGACGGCGGCGACGCGGTGATCGGCACCGCCGGGTCCCCCGCCGCGTTCGCCGAGGCGGTCGGCCTGGTCGCCGAGGGCGGCACGCTCGCCGAGCTGGGCAACTTCACCGATCGCGGCGGCATCGACCTCAACCCCTTCACCCACCTGGTCAAGCGGGACATCACCATCGCCGGCGTCTACGGCGCCGGACCCGACATGCGCCGCAGGTATCACGCCGCGCTGGCGCTCCTGACGCGCGGCGGCCTGCCGTACGGGGAGGTGGTGAGCCACCGCGTGCCGCTCGGACAGGTCGGCGCGGCGCTCGCCGCCCTGGACGGCGGCTACTCCCTCGACGGCAGGGACATCGTGAAGCTCGCCGTCGACCCCGGCGCCTGACCACCTCCAAGACCCCCTGAACCAGACCCCCTGAACGCGAAACCCCCGAAGGAGAAACACGGCATGCCCCGAAACATCCGGCTGGCCGCGACCGCGGCCGTCCTCGGCCTGGCGGTCGCCGCCTGCGGCTCCACCGCCCCCGAGACCGCGGCGGAGGACGGCGGCGGCCTCGGCACCGCGCAGAGCCCGGTGTCCATCCGCGTCCTGGCCAACGACGCGTTCGCCAAGCAGTGGCAGGACCAGTTGGTGCCGGAGTTCAACAAGAAGCACCCGAACATCAAGGTCACCGTGGACGGCGTGCCGTACAACGACCAGCTCCCCAAGACCATGCTGGAGCTGACCGGCACCACCGCCACCTACGACGTGGTGCTCGCCGACGACCCGTGGCTGCCCCAGCTCGCCAAGACCGGCGGCCTGTACGACCTGAAGGCCGGGCTGACCAAGTGGAACGACCCGAACTACGACTGGGACGACCAGCACCCCTCGCCGCTGGCAGCCGGTGAGTGGGAGGGCAAGCAGTACGCGGTGCCGGTGCGCTCCAACCTGCTGCTGATGCTCTACAACAAGTCGCTGTACAAGAAGGCCGGCGTCAAGGAGCCGGACTCCTCGACCACCTGGGAGCAGTACTTCAAGGACGCCGCGAAGCTGGTGCAGGACACCGACGGCGACGGCAAGAAGGACGCCTGGGCGATCGGCACCTACTTCACCAAGGACCCGCTGACCCCGACCATCTGGCAGACGGCGCTGAACAGCGACGGCGGCGCCATCCTCGACGAGAACAACAAGGTGGCCTTCAACACCCCGGCCGGGGTCAAGGCCCTGCAGCGCCACGTGGACCTGCTGACGTACGCCCCGCCCGGCGCCGCGACCTACCAGTTCAACGAGCCGCTGGAGGCGTTCCGCCAGGGCCGCACCGCCACCATGTTCATGTGGGGCAGCGTCTTCAAGGGCTCCGCCGTGGACGAGGCCACCACCACGCTCAAGCCGGAGGAGGTCGGCATCACCACGCTGCCGGCCGGCACCGCGGGCCCCGGCGCCCACCGCGGCATCTGGACGGCCGGCGTCGCCCGCAAGTCCGCGCACCCCGCCGCCGCCTGGACCTGGCTGCAGTGGGTCACCTCCAAGGAGGGCGAGCGGTTCACCGCCTCCGCGTTCGGCACCTTCCCCGCCCGTAAGTCCACCCTGGACGGCGAGCCGCCCGCCGAGTGGGCCAAGCCCGTCTACGAGGCCCTGAAGGAGGGCTACGACGTGGCCGAGAAGGGCAAGATGTGGCGGCCCAGGCTGCCCGAGTCCGACGCGGTGCAGCAGATCCTCGCGCTTCAGACCAGCCGGGCGATGTCCGGGCAGGCGACCGCCCAGCAGGCGATCGAGCAGGCCGCCAAGGAGGTCACCGAACTCCTCACGTCCAAGGGCTACCAGCAGTGAGAGCCCGCCTCGGGGAGCCGGGGACGGCCTGGCTGTTCCTGGCTCCCGCCCTCCTCCTTCTCGCCGGGATGCTGCTCTACCCCGTCTTCTACACGGTCTGGGTGAGCTTCTCGGACTTCGACCTGGCCTTCTTCCAGCCGACCGGCTGGGTCGGGTGGAAGAACTACACCGCCGTCCTTTCCGACCCCGGGTTCATGGAGTCGCTGAAGGTCACCGGGATCTATCTGGTGGTGGCGCTGCCGCTGCAGATGGTCCTCGGTTTCGCCATCGCGTTCCTGCTCAACGTGACCTGGAAGGGCCGCGGCGTGCTGCGCGCGCTGTTCCTGATCCCGATGGTGGTCGCGCCGGTCGTGGCGGGCGGCATCTGGCGGATGCTGCTCGACCCGCTGTGGGGCGTGGTCAACTACTCGCTCGGCCTGGTCGGGCTCGGCCCGGTCGAGTGGATCGCCGACCCCACCCTGGCCATGGTCAGCCTGATCCTGATCGACACCTGGCGGTGGACGCCGTTCGTGGTGCTCATCGCCTCCGCCGGGATCATGGCGCTGCCCACCGAGGTGTACGAGGCGGCGCGCACCGACGGCGCCGGACCGCTGACGACCCTGCGGCGGATCACCCTGCCGCTGCTGGTGCCGGTGATGGCCGCCGCGTTCGTGGTCCGCTGGCTCGGCGCGGTGAAGATGTTCGACATCGCGCTGGCCGCCACCAAGGGCGGTCCCGGCAACTCCACCAACGTGGTGAACCTCTACATCTACGAGAAGGGCTTTCGGAGCCTGGAGTTCGGCTCGGCGTCCTCGATGGCCACCGTGGTGCTGCTGATCACCATGGTGCTGACCTACATCCTGTTCCGCGTCAGCCGGTACCTGGAGAACCGATGGTGAAGACGAAGCGGTATCTGGCGATCGGCGGGGCCGTCCTGGTCACGCTGGTGTTCCTGTACCCGGTCCTCTACATGGTGCTGATCTCGTTCAAGCTGCCCAGGGACATCTTCTCGATCCCGCCCAAGTGGTTCAGCGAGCTGACGTTCGAGAACTACACCAGCTATTTCGGCCAGGCGCGGATCCTGCCCCGCATCATCAACACGGTCATCGTGGCGGCGGGCGCGGCGATCATCTCGATGGTGGCCGGGTCGATGGCCGGGTACGCGCTGTCGCGGCTGCGGATGCGCGGCGCGGGCGTGGTGGCCGGGCTCATCCTGGCCTCGCGTGCGGTGCCGCCGATCGCGCTGGTGGTGCCGATGTTCCTGGTCGCCCGCAGGCTCGGGCTGACCGACCAGTACATCACCGTGATCCTGGCCTACGTCACCTTCCTGGTGCCGTACGTGGTCTGGCTGATGCGCGCGTTCTTCAAGAGCCTGCCGCCGGAGCTGGAGGAGGCCGCCATGATCGACGGCTGCTCGCGGTTCGGGGCGTTCTTCCGAATCATCGTGCCGTGCAGCATGACGGGCATGGTCTCGACGCTGATCTACTGCGTCATCCTCGCCTGGGAGGAACTGCTGTTCGCCCTGATCCTCACCAACGACAGGGCCGTCACCATTCCGGTGGCGATCGCGGGCATGGCCGCCGATACCGAGAAGGGCGGTCTTTGGGGGCCGCTCGCGGCGGTGGGCGTGCTGACCGTGCTGCCCGTGGTGATCTTCGCGCTGGCCGTCCAGAAGTACCTGATCAAGGGCCTCGCCGACGGCGCGACGAAGGGATGAGACGTTGAAGATCACGGATGTCCGGGCGCGGGTCGTGGAGCTGCGCTACCCGCGGCCCTTCCGCCCCTCGTGGGCGCCGGAGGGCCCGCACCCGGCCATGTCCGCGGTGATCGTCGAGGTGGAGACCGACGAGGGCCTGGTCGGCGTGTCCGGCGGCGACATGGGGCACGGCACGGGCCCGATGCTGCTGGAGGCGGTGCGCGGGTGGATCCGCCCGCAACTGCTCGGCCTGGACCCGTTCGACACCACCCACATCGCCAACCGGCTGCGTTACGTGGCCGAGTACGTCTTCCCCCGGCCCTGGGTGGTCGGCGTGGCGGTGTGGGACGTGGTCGGTAAGGCGTGCGGGCAGCCGCTGTACAAGCTGTGGGGCGGGCATTCGGGAGCTGTCCGCGCCTACGCGAGCTTCGGGGAGGTCCGCGACGCGGCCCGCCGCGCCGACGACGCCCAGCGGGTCGCCGAGGAGGGATTCCAGGGCGTCAAGCTGCGCGTGCACGCCGACACGATCGCCGAGGACGTGGCCCAGGTCGCCGCCGTGCGGGAGGCCGTCGGCCCCGACATGGCGATCATGGTGGACGCCAACCAGGCCGCCGCCCGCTGGCGCTACCGTCCCGATGGCACCCGGATGCTCTGGGACTACGAGCGGGCGCTGACCACCGCCAGGGAACTGGCCGACCTCGGGGTGGCGTGGCTGGAGGAGCCGCTCCCCCGGCACGACTACCGCGCGCTGTGCGAGCTGACCCGGGCGTCGCCGATCCCGATCGCGGGCGGCGAGCACAACCGGGGCATCGGCCAGCTCGTCCGGCTGCTCGAAGACGACTGCTTCGACATCTACCAGCCGGACGCGAACGAGAGCGAGGAGATCGGCGCGCTGCGCGACTTCGGCGCGGTGGCCGCCGCGAAGCAGCGCCGGGTGATCCCGCACGCGTGGGCGACCGGGCTCGGCGTCGCGGGGAACCTCCAGCTCTGCGCGTCGCTGCCGAACTGCGACTGGCTGGAGTATCCCTACGATCCGCCGGTGATCGTCCCCGAGGTCTTCCATGCCATGCTGACCACGCCGCTGGTGCCCGATTCCTCCGGGCTGGTACGCCTTCCGGATGGTCCCGGCCTCGGGGTGGAACTGGACCACGCGGCGATCGAGCCGATCACCATCGCGCAGGTGTGAAGGGTTGTCACTCATGGCCGAATCCCGCCCCCCGTTCCGTACCAAGGCCGACCTCGCCGCGGACCACATCAAGCACCTGATCATGACCGGCGCCGCCCCGCCCGGAACAAAGATCATCACCCGGGTGGTGGCCGAGGCCGTCGGCATCAGCGAGACCCCGGTGCGCGAGGCCATCAAGCAGCTCTGCTCGGAGGAGTGGCTGGTCGAGCGCCCGCACGTGGGCGCGGTGGTGGCCGACTTCACCGTGCAGAACGTCCGCGAGCTGTACGGCATCCGCGCCGCGCTGACCTCCCTGGCCCTGCAGTTGTCCGGCCGCCCGCTGGCCGGCGAACGGCTGGCGCAGGTGGACCAGGTGCTCGCCGAGTCGGCGGTCGCCGTCGAGGCCGGCGACGTGGCCGCCTTCGCCCGGCTCAACCGGCACTTCCACTCCCTGCTCTGCGACACCGAGCAGACCCGGCTGACCCACCGCATGCTGCAGAGCCTGCTGTCCCGCACCGAGACCGCGCAGCGCGGCTTCCGGCTGGTGCCCTGGCGGCTGCCGGCCTCGCACGCCGAGCACGTGGCGATCAGGGACGCGCTGGTCGCCGGGGACATCGCGCTGGCCAGCCGGTTGCAGCACGCGCACGAGACCGCCGCCATGGACGCCCTGATCGAAGGAATGCAGGAGAACGATGCAAGCACGTAAGGCACTCATCGGGGGCGAGTGGGTGACGAGTGGGGAGACCTTCACCGTCACCGACCCGGCCACGCTCGAACCCCTGGCGGAGGTGACCGACTGCGGGCGCGACCTGGTCGCGCGGGCCCTGGACGCCGCCGCGGAGGCCCTGCCGCGCTGGCGCGACACCCCGGCGGCCGAGCGCGCCGACCTGATGCGCGCGGCGGCGGGAGCGCTGCGCGACCGGGCGGAGGCGATCGGTGCGATCATGACGGCCGAGCAGGGCAAGCCGCTCGCCGAGGCGGTCGGCGAGGTCCGCTCGGGGGCCGACCACCTGCTGTGGGCGGCCGAGGAGACCCGCCGCCTGTACGGCGAGACCGTCCCCGGCCTCACCGAGGGCCACCGCATCTGGCTCCTGCCCGAGCCCGTCGGCGTGGTCGCCGGGATCACCCCGTGGAACTTCCCGGTGTCGATGATCACCCGCAAGCTCGGCCCGGCCCTGGCCGCCGGGTGCACGGTGGTGCTCAAGCCCGCCGAGCCGACCCCGCTGTCCGCGGTGGCGACCGCCGAGGCGTTCACCGCCGCCGGCCTGCCGCCCGGCGTGTTCAACCTGGTGCCGACCAGCCGTCCGGCGGAGTTCGCCGCCGAGGTGATGGCCGACCCCCGGGTCGGGAAGATCTCCTTCACCGGGTCTACCGCCGTGGGCAGGAACCTGATCAGGCAGAGCGCCGACGACGTCAAGCGGCTCAGCCTGGAGCTGGGCGGGCACGCCCCGGTGCTGGTCTACCCGGACGCCGACGTGCCCGCCGCCGCGGCCGCCGTGGCGCGCGGCAAGTTCCTCAACGCCGGGCAGGCGTGCACCTCGCCGAACCGGATCTTCGTGCACCGCGACGTGGTGGACGAGTTCACCGCCGCCCTCGCCGGGCACGCCGAGGCGATCACCGTCGGCGCGGGCGCGGAGCCCGGCGTGACGATGGGGCCGCTGATCGGCGACGCGGCGCTGGCCAAGGTGGAGCGGCACGTCGAGGACGCCCTGGCGCGCGGGGCGAAGGCCGTGACCGGCGGGCGCCGGCTGCCGGGGCGGGGCGCGTTCTATCCGCCGACCGTGCTCAGCGGCGTGACCGGCGACATGCTGATCTGCCGGGAGGAGACGTTCGGGCCGGTCGCGCCGGTGCTGACCTTCGGGGACGGCGACGACGTGGTGGCGCGGGCGAACGACACGCCGTACGGGCTGGTGGCCTACCTGTGGACCGGCGGGCTGAACCGGGCGCTGCGGGTCACCGAGGCGCTGCGGTTCGGGATGGTCACCGTCAACGGCGGGCCGGTCGCGCCGCCGCAGGGGCCGTTCGGCGGGGTGAAGAACAGCGGCTACGGCCGCGAGGGCGGCCACCACGGGGTGGCCGACTACCTGGAGTACAAGTACGTCAGCGTGGGGCTGGACCAGTGAGCGGGAGCGCGCGCGCCGTCTCCGAGCGCGAGATCACCTCAAGGGTGGACCTGTGCCGCCCGGACGGCCGGCTCAACCCGGCCGCCGTCGGCTGGAGCCGCGTCCCGCTGCACCGGGCCAACATCCGGGGCTGGGGCCGCACCATGCGCTGGGACTACTGGTGCGTGACCAGCGGCGAGCAGGTGTTCGCGTTCAGCGCGTCCAGCCTGGACTACCTGGCCGGGGAGTCGGCCTACTTCCTGGACCGCCGCACCGGGCGGGAGACCACCAGCAGGGGGCTGCTGGTCCCCGGCCACGGGGTGGCGTTCTCCGACCGCGCCGGTGAGGGCAGCGTCCGGATCGGCGCGGGACCGCTGCGGATCAACGTGGACGAGACCTCCGCCGGGACCCGGCTGCGGCTGCGCTCGGCCGAACTCGACGCCGATGTTTTGGTGCGCCGTATACCAGATAGGGAGAGTTTGTCCGTAGTGGTACCGTGGTCGGCGCGGCGGTTCCAGTACACGGTCAAGGACGTGGGACGGCCCGCCGAAGGCGTGGTGCGGGTGCACGGCACGCCGTACCGATTCGAGGCGGGCGAGGCGCTGGCCACGCTGGACATGGGACGTGGGCGGTGGCCGGGCGCTGTGCTGTGGAACTGGGGAGCGGCCGCGGGCCGTCCGGGCGGACGTGACGTGGCACTCCAGATCGGCGGCAAGTGGACCGACGGCACCGGCAGCGTGGAGAACGCGCTGCTGCTCGACGGCCGGGTGCACAAGATCAGCGAAGAGCTGGTGTGGCACTACGACACTGCCGATTGGAACGCTCCGTGGCGGGTCACCGGCGACCGGGTCGACCTGACGTTCGTCCCCGAGCACGTGCGCACGGCCGACGTACGGCGCGCCCTCTACATGCGCAGCCGTGAAGCACAGGCGTTCGGCCACTACACCGGCACGGTGGTGGCCGACGACGGCGAAGTGGTGAAGATCCCCGGCCTGTTCGGCTGGGCGGAGGAGGTATACCGACGGTGGTGACCGACAACCTGCCGGCGCGGCGTGAGGCCGACATCGACGAGGTGTCCACCGGCCCGATGCTCGACCTGCTGGTGATCGGCGGCGGGGCCACCGGGGCGGGAGCCGCCCTGGACGCCGCCGCGCGTGGCCTCGACGTGGCCCTGGTGGAGGCGGGCGACCTCGCCTCCGGAACCTCCGGCAAGTCGAGCAGGCTGCTGCACGGTGGCGTGCGCTATCTGGAGCAGTTCCGGTTCGGCCTGGTCCGCGAGGCGCTGCACGAGCGCGGCCTGCTGCACGACCTGGCCCCCCATCTGGTGCGGCGGCTGACGTTCCTGTATCCGCTCACCCACCGGATGTGGGAGCGCGGGTACGTCGGAGCCGGGCTCGCCCTCTACGACGGCCTCGCCGGGATGGGCGACCGTGGCGGCTTCCGCCGTCACCGGCACCTGTCCAGGCGGGCGCTGCTGCGCGCCGCGCCGCCGCTGCGGCCCGACGCCGCGGTCGGCGCGCTGGCCTACGACGACGGCCAGGTGGACGACGCCCGGCTGGTCGTCACCCTGGCCCGTACGGCACGCCGCGAGGGCGCGACCGTGCTGACCCGCGTCCGCGTCACCGGGCTCGCCACCCGCTCCGGCCACACCGCCGCCACCTGCGAGGACGCCTTCAGCGGCGAGCGGTTCGTGATCCGCGCGCGCCGGGTGCTGCTGGCCACCGGCCCCTGGTCGGAGCTGACGCAGCGGCTCGTCGGCGGCCCGGCGGTGCGGATGCGCGCCTCCAAGGGCGTCCACCTGGTGGTGCCCAGGGACCGGCTGCCGATGAGCGACGCGCTGATCGCCCGCACGTCGTCGTCGGTGCTGTTCGTGATCCCCGCCGACGACGTGGTGCTGGTCGGCACCACCGACACCCCGTGGGAGAACGGGCCCGGCCCGGTGCTGCCCACCGGGGCCGACGTGCGCTACCTGCTGGACCAGGCGGGCCGCTGGCTGCGCGTGCCGCTGACCATGGACGACGTGACCGGCGTCTACGCGGGGCTGCGCCCGCTGGTGGACCCCGGCGCGGGCGACGACGGCGAGACCCAGTCGGTGTCCAGGGAGCACGTGGTCCGCGAGGTCGCGGACGGCTGCTTCGTGGTGGCGGGCGGCAAGCTGACCACCTACCGGGTGATGGCGCGCGACGCGGTGTCGGCGGCGGTGCGCGGGCTGCGGGTGCCGAGGAACGTGAGCACCGAGACGCTCGGGCTGGCCGGGTCCAGCGGGTTCACCCAGGCGTGGGCGCGGCGCGACCTGGCGGCGGTGCGGGCCGGGGTGCCGGTGTCGGTCGTCGAACGGCTGGCCGGGCGCTACGGCTCCGACTACCGTGCGGTCCTCGCCTACGGGGCGCAGGACCCGTCGCTGCTCGAACCGGTGCCGGGCGCGCCGTCGCTGCTGGGGGCGGAGGTCGTCTACACCGCCAGGCACGAGTTCGCGCTCACCGTGGACGACGTCCTCGGACGGCGCAGCAGGTCGGGCCTCGCGGTGCGGGACGGGGGCGCGGCGGCGGCGCCGCACGTGGCCCGGCTGCTGGCCGCGACGCTCGGCATGGCGCCCACCTGGGAGGCCGAGCAGGTCGCCGGGCATGTCGAGGCGGCCGAGGTGATGGCGGCGGCGCTGGCCACCGGCAGTGACGCTGAGCTGGCCCCGCTGCTGGAGCGGATGCGCCACGCGGCCTGAGCGGGCCGCCGGGCGGTCGACACCCGTCCGCCGCCGATCGATGCGTATGCCGTACACGCGCCGATCGGACGACGGACGGGTTGCCGCCGAGTTTCAGTCGGGTCACACGGACGCCTTACTGCCATCCTGAAAGCCACCGCACCCATAGTCAATTCATGGGTTTTCATGGAGAACCCCTAGCGATAGCTTTGGTCGATGACGCTCGACGACCTCCGCGTGTTCGTCGCCGTGTGCGAGGCGGGCAACCTGAGCACGGTCGCGCGGTCGCTGTCGCGGTCCCAGCCTGCCGTGAGCCAGCACGTCAGGCGGCTGGAACGGGAGATCGGCCTGCCCCTGGTGGAGCGCCGGCCGCGCGGCGTGGTGCCGACCCAGGCGGGGCTGCTGCTCTACCAGGCCGCCCAGGGCGGGATCGCCTCGCTGGACGCGGCGGTGCGGCGGCTCGGCGAGCTGCGCGACGGGCTCGGCGGCAGTGTGAAGATCACCACAGGCGGGGTCACCGTCCGCCACTTCATGCCTGACGCGATCACCGCGTTCCGGAGACGGCATCCACAGGTCACGCTGGAGTTCAGGTCGTCGCACTCGGCGCGGCGGTGTGTGGAGCTGCTGCACAGCGGGCGCGTGGACCTGGCCTGGATCACCATCGGCCGCCCGCTGCCCGGGGTCACCCAGCGGCCGGTCATCGACCTGCCGTGGGTGCTCGTGGTGCCCGCCGGGGATCCGCTGGCGGAGAAGACCTCCATCGCCCCCGCGGACCTGGCCGCGATCCGCTACATCGACCACCCGGACAACTCGGCCTCCCGGCAGCGGCTGGAGGAGGAGTTCCTCCGGCTGGGCGCGGGCCCGCCGGACCGCGTCGGGGTGGCCGACTGGGACACCGCGGTGCTGCTGGCGGAACTGGGGGTGGGGCACGCCGTGCTGCCCGCGCTGCCCCGGCTGACGGTCGACTCCGACGGGCCGGTGCGCGCGGTGCCGATCCCCGACCTGGCCCCGATCACGGTCGGCTGGGCGGCGCGGGAGTGGAACGCGCTGAGCCCGTTCGCCACCGAGTTCGCCGAACTGGTGGCGCGGGAGCTGGCCGGGTGAGCTACTCGGCCCCGGTGTAGGCGGCGGCGGTGCGCCCCGCCGCGGCGGCGGCCTGCTCCGGGTCGGCGCCGGCGGCCACGTCGGCCTCGCGCCAGAGGTCGCTGCTCAGCGCCACGAACCGCCGGTAGTCCTCCGACGCCTCGAACTCGGCCGTCCACTCGGGGGTGACCGAATGCCCGCTCGCCATGTGCAGGGACAGGCCCAGCAGCCCGAGATCCCATCCGACGCCGGTCGCGCCGGGCCCGAACCGCTTCCACATCTCGTCGGTCACGTGGGCGACGTGCTCCAGTTCCAGCCTGGCCCGGCCGCCGGGCTCGGGGGTCAGCCGCACCTCGATCCAGCTCACCTCGCCGCCGTACTCCCAGGTGGCCGCGAACCCCTTCGGCGGGTCGCAGCGCTCGATCAGCCCGCCCGCGTTGCCCTGGAACTGGTAGCGCCCGTGCAGGCGCAGCTCACCGGTCACCGGCAGGAACCAGCGCGGCAGGCGCTCGGGGTTCGTGCAGGCGTCCCAGAGATCCTCGACATCGGTGTCGAACGTCCGGCTGATCGTCTGAACCCGCGCCTCTCCGGCCGCAAGGACACGCGTTCCCATGGTCCGGCGCACGGCACTGATCTGTTGGGTCACATCTGGCATGCGGCGACCGTATCAAATCCTACTTATATAAGTAAGGGCTTTTATGAACCTGGCGGTCACTCGCACTTGTCCGTGGACACCTTCCGCGTCGCGGCCCTGGTCAGCGACGCGCCGCGCGCGATCTCGGCGACCGTGAGCGCGTATCCACGGCCCGGCTGGTCGGTGGCGGCGGCCAAGACCATGCCGACCACATTGACGCCGTCCCTGAGCACCGGCGCGCCCGAGAACCCCGGCTCGACCTTCGCCTCCAGCGCGTGGACCTTCCTGACGATCCTGGCGCGGTGGTAGATGTCCCAGCCCTCGGCCTGTTGCGTCATGACGTGCGCGACGGGGCGCACGACCGGCTTGTCCGCGGACCGCTCGAACCCGGCCATGAAGCCCTTGTCGAACTCCGTGTCATCCAGCCGCAGCGGCGGGATGTCGAGTTCGGGCGCGTAGAGCACGGCGATGTCAGAGTGAGCAGATCGTCGAGGCCGCCAGGGAACTGGTGACCGGGCAGGGCCCCGCGGCGCTCACCATGCGGGCACTGGCCGACCGGCTCGGCATCCGCGCCCCGTCCCTCTACAAGCACTTCCCGGACAAGGGCGCGGTGGAGGCCCGGCTGATCGAGGCCGCGCTGGAGGAACTGGCCGCCGTCCTCGAAGCCGCCGTGCGATCGGCACCCCAGGCGGCGCTCGCCGCGTTGACCCGCGCCTACCGCGCCTACGCGCTGCGCGAGCCCCACCTGTACCGGCTGATGAGCAACGGGCCGCTCCCCCGCGACCTGCTGCGGCCCGGCGTCGAGGACGCCGCCGCCGAGCAGCACCCCGCCGGTCAGCCGGTCGAGCGTGCGGACGACATAGGTGATTTGTACTGGTTAACAGGCGACATCCTCATCTGTCGCCAGTAATGCCATGACTCATACCGTCAATGTCATCGACGAACGAACGAAAGAGGGCAGAGCCGATGTCGATGGCCACGGGGAAGACGAACGAGTCGAGTACGCCGGAGGTGCGCAAGCGGTACACCCGCCCCCTCTCGGTGGTGTACGCGGCCGTCGCGGCGCTGTTGGTGTGGGTCGTCGCGGTGCCGGTGCTCGGGGTGGACCTGCGGGCGATGATGGGAGCCGCGCCGCAGGTGATCGAGCCGGGGCTGGTCATCGGATTCGCCCTGCTGATGGGAATGCTGGGCTGGGGCCTGCTCGTGGTGCTCCAGCGGGTCAGCACGCGCGGGACGACGATCTGGACGGTGATCGCCTCGGTGTTCTTCGTGCTGTCCCTCGCGGGGCCGCTCGGCGCGGTGAACGGCGCCGCGATCATCACCCTGGCCTGCATGCACGTGGTGGTCGCCGCCACCCTGATCGGTCTACTCCCGCGCCGATGAGGAACCAGCCGATGATGGACAATTGGGATATGCGGGACTGCCCGGACAAACCCGGTTGGATACGTAGCAACGCCACAGTGCTGGGGGCTCTCCCGGTTGGCGTGCTGTTGCTCATCTCCCCCGTCGTGACCATCGGGAAGGCGGGCTCCCCCGCGCTCGCCTGGGGCACGCTCGCGGTCGTGGCCGCGCTCTTCGCGGCCATCGTCCTGGTCGCGCCCCGGCCGCTCGGGGGCGAGGCGCTGACCGCCGTACTGGCGGCGGTCACGCTGGCCGCCACCGCGACCTTCGCGCCGACGGAGTGGTTCACGCTCTACCTGCTGGTCGCGGTCGCCGCCGGGCTCGTCGTCCGGTCCCGCTGGGCGCCCGCCGCGATCGCGGTCACGGTGCTGGCCGCCGGGGGCATGGCGCTGGTGCGCGGCGACGCCGTCGAGGGGGCGCTGTGGGGCGGGGCGCTGCCCACCCTGCTCGCCGGAGCCAGCGTGTACGGCTTCCGCCGCCTCGGCGACGTGATCGGCGAGCTGGCCCGCACCCGCCAGGAACTGGCCCGCGCCGCCGTCGCGGCCGAGCGGGCCCGGTTCTCCAGAGACCTGCACGACCTGCTCGGCCACACGCTCTCCGTGATCGTGGTCAAGGCCGAGGCCGTCCGGCGGCTCGCCCCCCGTGACACCGGGGCCGCGGTGGGCCACGCCGCCGACATCGAGACCATCGGACGGGAGGCGCTGCTCGAAGTCCGCCAGGCCGTCGCCGGATACCGCGACTCCGGGCTCGCCTCCGAGCTCGACCGGGCCAGGTCGGCCCTTTCCGCCGCCGGAATCGGCTGCGAGGTCACCGAGACCGGTCCCGCGCTGTCCGCCGAGACCGACCTGCTGCTCGGGTGGGTCGTCCGGGAAGGGGTGACCAACGTGGTGCGGCACTCGGGAGCGCGGCACTGCCGGATCACCGTCCGCCGCGACGCCGACCCAGTGGTGGCCGAGATCAGCGACGACGGCCGCGGGGCGCGCTCCGCCCCCGCGGAGAACGCGAGCGGGCTGCACGGCCTGCGCGAACGGCTGGCCGACTCGGGGGGGACGCTGTCCACTGCGGACCTCGATCCGGGCTTCCTGCTCGAAGCGCGCGTGCCGGCGGGGGCGGGCCGATGACGCGCGTGCTGATCGCCGAGGACCAGGGCATGCTGCGCGGGGCGCTGGCCATCCTGCTCGACCTGGAAGACGACCTTGAGGTGGTCGCCCAGGTCGGGTCGGGCGACGAGATCGTCCCCGCCGCGCTGCGCGTACGGCCCGACGTGGCGCTGCTCGACATCGAGCTACCCGGCACGAACGGGATCGACGCCACGGCCGCGCTGCGCGATGTCCTCCCCGGGTGCGCGGTGCTGATCGTGACGACCTTCGGCAGGCCCGGCTACCTGCGGCGGGCCCTGGAGGCCGGGGCGCGGGGGTTCGTGGTCAAGGACGGCCCGGTGGAGAACCTGGCGGCGGCGATCCGCCAGGTCCTGGCCGGTGACACCGTCATCGACGCGGCCCTGGCCGCCACCGCGCTGAGCGCTGGACCGAACCCGCTCACCCGCCGCGAGCGCGAGGTCCTGGCCGCCGCCGCCGACGGCGCGACCGCCGCCGACATGGCCCGCCGCCTGCACCTGTCGGAGAGCACCGTGCGCAACCACCTGTCGTCCTGCATCGGCAAGACCGGCACCCGCAACCGCATCGAGGCCGTCGGCCTGGCCCGCGCCAACGGCTGGCTCTAGCACCCGCTCCCGCCCCTGCTCACGCGCCTGAGTAGGGGCGTACTCATGTGCCGCCCCGCCGCCCCCGCCGAGACTTGTCCCGCGAGAGGGGTGGACGGGTGACACCGGATTATCTGCTCGTACGGCAGGACGATGCGGAACACCGCGTGCCGCCGCTCGTGTCGCCCTCGGGCGACGTCGGGCTGTGGCGCACCCGGGTACGGGGTGAGCCGTTCCCGCTGCGCCCGGCGCCGGGTGATCTGGCCGAGCGGGAGGATCCTTGGGGGGGCCTCCCGCTCGACCGGTTCGCGCGGGCCAGGATCGCCGAGGCCGCCGCCCTCGACCCGCCGCTCGCCACGCGGCTGGAGCTGAGCGCGCTCGGCGGGTGCGGGTGCTGCGCAGGGGGATGCTCTACCCGTTGGGGCACCGCGCGGTCTACACCGAGCTGGCCGAGCGGCTGTACGACCCGCGCGGCCCGTTCGGTCGCCGTGCCGGCGGGGGCGGCCGACCTGCTGGAGCGGGTGGTGTTCATCGACGTGGTGCCGCTCTAGACGATCTCCATGCGGGGTTCCTTCCGGCGGCGTCCGCGCAGCACCAGGACGATCGCCGCACCGAGGAGCAGGACGCCCGCGAGGGCGATCCCGCCGTTGCGCGTGAGCAGGTCGCGGTCCCGCACCACCGCCCTGATGGGGCCGCCCGGAGCGCCGCCGGCTCGGGCGTCGGCACGCAGGGCGTGCTCACCGGGCACGGCGGTCTGCTTCAGGCCGGACAGCCGCTCGGCCTCGCGCAGCGCCCCCGCCGGGTTGATCACGCCGTGGCCGACGTCGATGTCGTAGCCGCCCTTCGGGGCTCCCCTGGTGGTCGCCGTCAGCGCCCGGGTGACGACGGCGGGCGACATGTCCGGATGCCGCTCCTTGATCAGCGCCACCGTGCCCGCCACCCAGGCGGCGGCGACGTTCTGCCCCCACATGCGCCACCCCTGCCCGCCGTCGCCGGTGACGCGGACCCGGGTGGACGGCGCGCTGACCTGGACCGTGGAGTTGCGGCCGGTGTCCTTCGCGACCCACCTGCCCTTGCGGTCGACGGCGCCGACGCCGATCACACCGGGGGCCCCGGCCGGGTAGGCGATCAGCTTCGCGTCCATCATGGTGTCGGCGTCGTCGTAGAGCCGCGTCGCGTCCATCACCACCACCGCGCCCTTGGCCCTCGCGTACGCGACGGCGTCGGCCAGCTCGGTGGTGCGGGTGCCGCGATGCCCTCTTCCGTCGGTGGCGAGGATGACGTCGGCGCCCCGGTCGGCGGCGGCGATGATCCCCTTGATGCTCTTGTCCATGTGATCCGTGCGGACGAGCTTGCGGTATGCCCGGAAGTCGGTCGGCACCGTCCGCACCGAGAGGATCCTGGCGGAGGGGGCGATGCCCTTGATGGCGGTCCCCTCGGCGGACCCGCGCCCGGCGATCAAGGAGGCCAGCAGGGTGCCCCGCCGCTGACCGTTCTCCTTGCGCTTCACCAGATCCGGGCCGATCTTCAGCCGGCCGGACACCTCGGACAGTTTCGGGTCCACGCCGTCCGACAGGATGGCGATCGTCACGCCCTTACCCTTGGCGATCTTGTGCGCGGCCCGCAGGTCGCGCTCCAGCCGCGACAGCACATCCTCGGCGGCGGCCGGGGGCGTGAGCCCGAACGGCAGGACCAGCACGGCGGCGGAGACGAGCACCCGGCTCAGCATTCGACCACCCCCGTGACCGTGCAGGGCTCGACGCGCTCGCGCAGCCGCTCGCCCAGAATCGTCACGGCGTGGTTGTGGAAACGCAGGAGATCCGGCCTGTCGATACCTCCGGCCGGGCGGCCGTCCGAATATCCGGACGTGGCGAAAACAAGGTAGTTGGCGAATTTCCGATACGAGTGATATCGCCGCGCGGAATCTTTGAACCAGGCCGTCGCGGTCCCGGGAAAGGCGGCGGCCCGTACCCCGCTGTACGGCAATGCGGCCAACGCGCTGTCGGCGCCGCCGGCCGTTTCCATCGGGAAGACCGCGATTCCGAATGTCGTCGTCACGGCGCGCGAGGCGTCGGTGTACGTAGCCCGCAGCACGGTCTGGCAGTCGTGCGCGGCGAGCGCCTTGGCCACCTTCTTGTCCAGCGCCTTCGCGCAGCTCGCGGCGGGGGCGATGCCCACCCGGACACCCGCCTCGCGCTTCTCGTCCTCATATCGGACGGTGGCCGGGAACAATGCCTCCACTGGACGGGTGCGCCAGCGAACGGCCGTTTCCCGGGCCGCCGCGGCGGCCTTTTCCGCCTCGGTCGGCGGACGTTGTAACTCTCGGCGGATCTCCAGCCCGCCGTACCCGAGCGCTGACGCTCCGGATATGGCCAGCGCTCCCGCCGCCGACCAGAGCTTCCATCTCTTTTCCATGAAAGGAGAATCTAGCGGCGGGCCCGGACGAATAGAACTGATTTCGCCTTAGTCGAAGCGGCGATAGGTGATGGCCCCGCGCCGTCCGCCGATCTCGTCCACTCTGACGACCGCCCCGGAGTGCGGGGCATTGATCATCTTGCCGTCGCCGACGTAGATGCCGCAGTGGGTGGGCGGCCGGCCGAAGAACACGATGTCGCCCGGCCGGGGCGGGCCGATGATCGGCCTGCCGCTCTTCTGGTAGCCGTCCGCCGTGGTGTCGCCGATCTTGATCCGGCCGGGCCGCTTCTCGGAATGGCCGCGCGCGGAGCGAGCCGACGTGCGTCGCCCGCCGGCTCGCCGAAGTCCTTGGCCCGGTTGCCCATCGCGCCCCGGCACCGGTCGAGCGCCTCGTACTGGATGTCGAAGGGTGGCACGTAACCGACTCCCCTGCGCGTTGGTCAGGCCGGTGGGCCATCAGCCTGGGGGATCACGTATCGACCATCCGGAATCTGCTCATTGATGAACACGCGCCCTCAGACCACCTCGAAGTCCGCCATCATCGCCATGTCCTCGTGCTCCAGGTTGTGGCAGTGCGTCATGTACCGGCCCCGGTGGCCCTCGAAGCGCACCAGCGCCTCCACCACCTCGTAGGGCCTGACGTCCACGGTGTCCTTCCACCCGGCGTCGCTCGCGCGGGGCGGGCGTCCGCCGCGCGAGAGCACCTGGAAGTGCGCCAGGTGCACGTGCACCGGATGGTGGAAGTCGCTCGCGAACCGCCACACCTCCGCCGTTCCCAGGCGGGGCCTGGCCAGGGTGCGCCCCGGCCGGTACGGCACGCCGTTCACCGTCCAGGCCGAGGCCGGTCCTTGGCCCGAGCGGCGGAAGTCGAAGACCCTGGTCGTGACCGCCGCCGCCCGCTCGGCCGGGCGCACGGACGCCAGCCGGCGCGGCACCCGGGCGTCGTCGCGCACCGCCCGCGTGACGCGGAACCGCAGCACGTTCCGCGCCGGGCCGTCCCCCAGCGTGTTGACCAGCGTCACCTCGGTGCCCGGCCGGTAGGCGGAGAAGTCCACGACCACGTCGAACCGCTCGCCGGGCGAGATGACCAGCGCGTCGTGGGCCACCGGCGCGGCCAGCAGCCCGAGGTCGCCGCCGACCTGCACGAACCGGCCGCCGGGGCGCAGCTCCAGCCGGTAGCGGCGGGCGTTGGAGGCGTTGAGCAGCCGCAGCCGGTGGCGCGCGCCCACCACCTCGCACACCGGCCAGGGAGCGCCGTTGACCAGGATCACGTCGCCCTCGACGCCCGCCATGTACGCCCCGCGCACCCCCGGCTCGCCGACCAGGGTCGGATCCAGCGACGGGTAGGCGAACGAGCCGTCCTCCTCGAACGACCGGTCGCAGATCATCAGCGGGATGTCGCGATCCCCGCGCGGCAGCGGCAGCGCGTCGTCCTCGTCGTCGCGGATCAGCGCGAACCCGGCCAGCCCCCGCCACACCTGCGGGCCGGTGAAGTCCATCCGGTGGTCGTGGTACCAGAGCGTGGCCGCCCGCTGCTCCACCGGATAGCGGTAGTCCTTGGCCCCGGGGTGGGCGGTGGGCTCGACCGGCCCGCCCATGCCGTGGTGGGCGCCGCGCGGCAGGGTCCGCCCGACGGGCACCACCAGGTCGGTCGGGTATCCGTCGGAGTCCGGCGGGGTGACCCCGCCGTGCAGGTGCGTCGAGGTGGGCACGGGCAGCTCGTTGCGGACTCTGACCGTGGCGGCCTCGCCCCGCCGCAGGTCGAAGGTCGGGCCGGGGAAGTGCCCGTCGAATCCCCAGATCTCGGTGGTCGTCCCGGGGACGATCTCCACCTTGGCGGCCCGCTGGGTGACCTCGTAGTGGCCGGGCCGCACCGGGCGGGCGACCGGCGGGATCGGCAGCGGCACCGCGAACGGCCGGGGCGGCGGCAGCGCGCTGGGCAGGGGCAGGCCCGCCACCTCGGCGGTCAGCGGGCCGCACCCGGTGAGCGCCGCGAGCCCGGTCAGCCCCGTGGCGGCCAGGAAACGCCTGCGCCCGATCACCGCGCCGCCCCGGTCCAGCGCCAGGCCCACACGGTCAGCACCGCCGACACCCCGAAGATCAGCATGCCGAGCGGCATGTGCAGGCCGAGGATCCTCTCCTGCCCGAGCACGATCTGGACGTTCTCCGCGACGATCAGCCCGCCGCCCGTCCAGGCGGGCCAGGCCGGGCCGCGCGCCGGACGCCACACGAGCACGGCGGCGACCGTCATCGAGAACGTGAGCACGTGGGTGACCACCGCGTTGTCCCGGTGAGCGGCCAGCATGCCCACGTCGCCGGTGACGAACATCCCGGCCAGCGCGGCCTGGGCGAGCACCCCGGCCAGGTGGGTGGTGACGAGCACGCGCAACGACCAGGCGAGCCGGGGCCGCCGTGCGCCCGGCGGGCGGAGAGGGTTCACTGCCTTCATGGGCGTCCATGCTGGGCGGGACGCCCCCGTCCGGTCGTCCGCCGTGGAGGCGGCCTCCGGCGTACTCCCCCGGGCGTACGCGGAGGCCGCGCAGGCCGCGCGTACTCCCCGGGGAGTACGTCCCGAGTCCACTTCCCGCAGGTCGGCGCGCCCAGGGCCATCGTCTAGCGTGACAGGCATGACCGGATTGAAGGCCGACGCGATCCTGGCCGTCGTCACCCTGAGCGGGATCGTCGGGGGCACCTACGCGGGCCTGTCGTACTCGGGTCACGCCGAGCGGCCGCTGGACACGGCCGGGCTGTTGCTGATCACGCTCGCCTCGCTGGCCCTCACGCTGCGGCGCAGGACCCCGTTCGCGGCGGGGGTCGTCGCGATCGCCTGCGGCGTCGGCTACTACGCGGCCTTCTACCCCGGGGTCTTCGCCGCCGCCCCCGCGCTGATCTCGATCTACACCGTGGCCACCCTCGGGCGGCGCCGCCAGGCGATCGCGCTGGCCCTGGCCATGGCCGCAGGCGTCTACGGCCTGATCGCGCTGGACTCCGCCGATCCCGCGCCCGGCGACGGCTTCAACCTGCTCAGCGGCTGGCTGGTGGCGATGGTGGTGATCGGCGAGGTGGTCCGCAACCGGCGGGCCTACCTGCGGGAGGTCGAGCGGCGGCTCGCCGAGGCCGAGCGCACCAAGGAGGAGGCGGCGCTGCGGCGCGCGGCCGACGAGCGCCTGTGGATCGCCCAGGAGCTGCACGACGCGCTCACCCACAGCATCTCCGTCGTCAACGTGCAGGCGGGCGTGGCCGCGCACCTCATCGACCGCGACCCGGCGCGCACCCGCGAAGCGCTGGACGCGATCAGGGAGTCGGGCCGGGAGGCCATGCGGGAGCTGCGCGCCACGCTCGGCGTGCTGCGGCAGGCCGACCCGGACGGCCCGGCGGCGGGCATGTCCGCGCTGCCCCGCCTGCTGGCGCGGGCCGAGTCGGCCGGGCTCACCGTGACGGCCCGCGAGCACGGCACGCCCAGGCCGCTGCCGCCCGCCCTGGACCGCGCCGCGTACCGCATCCTGCAGGAGGCGCTGACCAACGTGCTGCGGCACGCCGGGAGCACCGGCGTGACGGTGACCACCGACTACCGCGACGACACCCTCGTGCTGCGGGTGGACGACTCGGGCACCGGCGAGGCCGTCCAGGTGACGGGCGGCGGGATGGGCCTGATCGGGATGCGCGAGCGGGCCGTGGCCGCCGGGGGCACGCTCACGGCGGAGCCCGTCCCCGGCGGCGGCTTCACCGTGCGGGCGGAACTGCCCCTCGGCGGCCCGTCTCGCGTCGGCTCGCTGACCGGGGCCTCCGCGTGATCAGGGTGCTGCTGGCCGACGACCAGCCGCTGATCCGCGCCGGGTTCCGCGCGCTGCTCGACTCCGAGCCCGACATCGAGGTGGTGGCCGAGGCGGGCGACGGCGCCGCGGCGATCGAGCGGGCCCGCGAGACCGCCCCCGACGTGGCGCTGCTCGACGTGCGGATGCCGCTGCTGGACGGCATCGCCGCCACCCGGCGGATCGTGGCCGACCCCGCGCTGAACGACCTGCGGGTGGTGATCCTCACCAACTACGCGCTGGACGAGTACGTGTTCGCCGCGCTGCGAGCCGGGGCGTGCGGGTTCCTGCTCAAGGACATCGAGCCCGAGGACCTGCTGCGCTCGGTCCGGGTGGCGGCGCGAGGCGACGCGCTGCTGTCGCCCGCCGTGACCCGGCGGCTGATCGAGGAGTACGTCTCCACCCCGCCGCGCCCGGTGGCCTCCCCCGCCATGGACCGGCTCACCCAGCGCGAGCGCGAGGTGGTCCGGCTGGTGGCCTCCGGCATGTCGAACGACGAGATCGCCGCGCACCTGGTGATCAGCTACGCCACCGCCAAGACCCACGTGAGCCGGTCGATGACCAAGCTGGGGGCGCGCGACCGCGCCCAGCTCGTGGTGCACGCCTACGAGTCGGGGCTGGTCACGCCGGGGCCGGGCGGGGCGTCGTGACCCCGATCAGGCGAGGACCTCGCTGAACAGGGCGGGATCGACGTTCCCGCCCGACACCACGGCCACCGTGCGCCCGCGCGGGGCGCGTCCCGACAGGTAGGCCGCCGTCGCCACCGCGCCGCTGGGCTCGGCGACCAACCGGGCGCGGCGCGCCAGGTGGCGCATCGCCGCCCGGATCTCGTCCTCGGTCACCGTGAGCATGCCGTCCAGGTGGTCGCGCAGCAGGCCGAAGGTCAGCTCGGACGGCTCGGCGCGCAGGCCGTCGGCGATGGTGCGGAACCGGCGTTCGTCGTCCCACCGCACCAGGTGGCCCACCGCCAGGCTCTCGGCCGTGTCGGCGGCCAGCTCCGGCTCCACCCCCAGCACCTTCACCCCGGAGGCGAGCGACTTGACGGCGGCGGCTATGCCGGACGCGAGCCCGCCGCCGCTGACCGGTACCAGCACCACCTCGACGTCGGGCAGGTCGCGCAGGATCTCCAGGCCGATCGTGCCCTGGCCCGCGACCACCAGCGGATGGTCGTACGGCGGGATCAGGGTGAGGTCGCGCCCGGCGGCCACCTCGGCGGCGGCGGAGTGCCGGTCACCGCGCGGGACCACGGCCAGCTCGGCCCCCCACGCCTTGATCGCCTCCATCTTCACGGACGGGGTGCCCTCCGGCACGACGACCACGCACTCGATTCCCGCCTCCCGCGCCGCGTAGGCGAGGGCCTGCCCGTGGTTGCCCGACGAGTGGGTGACGACACCGCGCGGGCGCAACGCCATGACCGCGTTGGTCGCCCCCCGGATCTTGAACGACCCCACCCGCTGCAGGCTCTCCGCCTTCAGCCACAGGTCCCCGGCACGGACGAGGGGGGTACGCAGCACGGCCGGCCCGATCCGATCGGCGGCTCGCTCGATCTCAGCCAACATGATCCCCACTCTAGGAGATCGCCGCTCACCGCACCCGCCCTTCGCCTCCGAGCCATCGATAGGCGGCGGCGACGTCGAGCCGTCCGTGGCCTCCGTCGTCGTCGGGGCCGGGCGGTCCCAGCGGCGCGGCGCCCTGTTCGAGCGCGGTGACCAGGGTGCCGGGGCCCAGGCCGGGGAAGGCGCCGCGCAGCAGCGCGACCGCCCCCGACACGTGCGGGGCGGCCAGCGAGGTGCCCGAGGCGATGACGTAGTCCCCGTACAGGTCGGTCGTGCGGACGTTCACCCCCGGCGCGACCAGACGCGGGGCCACATCGCCGGTGCACGGGGAGGGGCCGCGCCCGCTGGCCTCGTCGATCCGGTCGGCGTGGTCGGCCGCGCCCACGGCGAAGGCCGAGGGGTCGTCGGCGGGCGCGCGGACGCTGCCGGGGTCCGGGCCTTGGTTGCCCGCGGCGAACACGGGGAGGATCCCGGCGGCCCGCAGGGTCCGCAGGGCGAGGCCGAACTCCGGCAGGCAGCCGGTGACGGAGGCGGTCCAGGAATTGTTCAGCACGTCGGGCCGGTCGGGGGTGGCGGGGTCGCCGTCCGGGTCGAGCGCCCACTGCATGGCCCGCAGGATGCCGGCCGAGGTGGCGATCCCGCGCTCATTGAAGATCCGCGCGGCGATCCAGACGGCCTCCGGGGCCATGCCGACGGCGGTGCCGCCGTGCTCGCCCGCGACCATCACGCCCATCACGGCCGTCCCGTGGCCGCTGACGTCGATCGGCCCCGACGGGTGCCGTCCGGTGGCGTCGTACCAGTCGTGCGGGCGGCCCCGGTAGCGGCTCGCCAGGTCCGGGTGGGAGGCGTCCACGCCGGTGTCGAGCGCGGCGACGACCGCGCCCCGCCCGCGTGGCCCGAGCCGCCACAGCTCGGGCGCGCCGGTCAGCGCCACGCCGGGCTCGGGCGGGGCCTCTGCCACCCCTGCCGCCAGGGCGGGCGCGCGCACCACGCGCTCCGGCACGATCGCGCCGACGTCCTGGCGGGCGGCCAGCTCGGCGAGCACGGACGGCCCGGCCGTGACCGCCAGCCCGTTCAGGATCCACAGCGGCTCGACGGCACGCGCCCGCCGCGCGGCGAGCAGCCGCAGCAGGTCCCGCTGCGCCCGCTCCGCGTGGGACCGCAGCGCGCGCTCGGCCGCCGCCCCGCCGTACCCGGCCAGGCCGCGCGGGTCCGGCTGGTCCTTCAGCAGCACGATGACGGCCCGCTCCGCCGGGACCTGCGGCCGGACGGCGGGCGCGAGCAGGCAGAGCGCGGCCAGCGCCCACCGCCCGCCCCCGCTACGAAACCGTGACACCGCGCACCCGCGCGTTCCCCAGCAGCACGCTCACCCTGCTCCCCCGCCGCAGCCGGTTGCCCGGGTTGTTGAACACCAGGTAGTAGGTGGCCTCCCGCTGGAAGGTCCCGGTGTGCTGGTGCCCCATCAGCATGTCCTTGACCACGACCCCGGTGGCCTCTTCGACCAGCGCGGGCGGCCTCGCCGGATCGTGCACGCCACCGTGCGCCCGCGCGATGTCCACGACCCGGAACCGCAGATCGACCAGCCCGCCGTCACCGCTGACGGCGACCCGCACGATCCGCACCCCGACCCGGTCCGGCAGTTCCCCCGCCTCGACCACGGGACGCGCGAGCACCGCCCCCGGCCCCGCCGCCGGCGCCGCCCGGATCGGGGCCGCCGCCGGCACGGGGAACGCGGGCAGCGCCGAGGGCACCCCCAGCACGAGCGCGGCTGCCACGGCCGCGCGGGCGGGGCGGATCACGACGGCTCGACGAAGGTCATCATGCCGCCCGGCGCCGTGCCGCCGTTGGCGAGGTGGAGCTGCCGGTTGTAGAGGGCGAGCCGGCCGTCCGGCATGGTGATCAGCACGTCCTCGGTGGCCCCGGCCGCGATCGTCTCGGACGTCGCGTCGAAGGGGGCGGCCAGCGGGAACGCGTCCCGTGCGAGGACCCGCGCGTACGCGCCGAGCAGGCGCATCGACGTGTGGTCGAACCCGGCGTTGAGGTAGCGCACCAGCAGCCGCGAGCCGGGTGCGCCGCCGCGCACGGGCGCGGTCTCCGGGTATGCCTTCCCGTTGATCAGCCAGTGGGTGGGCGCGTATCCGGACAGATCAGCGGTCGCCGGGGCCGCGTTGAACGCCGGATCGACGGCCGACAGCACCAGCACGGCCTCACGGTCGTAGGCCGTGGACGCCTGCTCGTAGGCGCGGCCAGGGGTGGGCGGGCGCACGACCAGCGCGCCGTACAGACCCATCGGGAGCTGGCGCTCCACGCCCTGGTACAGGTAGGTGCCGGGCGCGGCGGCGGTGAAGGTCGCGGTGGCCGTGCCGCCGCCCGGCGCGGTGATCCGCGGCCCGCCCCGCACGGCGATCCCGGGGATCTCCAGGGTCACCGGCGTCGCCAGCGTGTTGCGGATGGTCAGGGAGACCGCGTCCCCCTGGTCCACGGTGAGCACAGGACCGGGGACCGAGGGGGCCGCCCCCGCGCACTCGCCGTCCGACCGGCTGAACCCCCAGACATCCGCGTTCGCGGCTCCCGGCAGCGGCAAAGTCCCGGCCGTGACGCAGAGGTCGATGGAGACGTCCGCGGCACGGACGGATGAGTGCGCGGGGACGAGCTGTGCGGCGAGGGCCGTCGCGATCAGGAAGGGAAGGAGGAACGCTCGCATCAGGCCCTCACGGTGCGTCGTAGGTGAGTCGGAGGAGGTCGGCCCTGGTGACGACCGGGGAGGCGGTGCTCCCGCTGCTCCCGCTGCTCCCGCTGCCCTCGGTGCCCTCGGTGAGCACCCGAACGCGGACCTTGCCCCGGTCCGCGCCGGTCCCGACGAAGGCGGCGGCGTCCTGCGGCTTGCGGGTCAGCGTGACGTCCGTGGTCACGGAGGCGGCCGTCTCGCCGAGCCGTACCCACTCGCGGGTGGACCACTTCCAGATCCACAGCGTGGTCGTGAGCGCGGACAGCGAGTTCCGCCCCGTGTAGGTGATGGTGAGCCCGCCCGCGCCGGACGGCACGCCGGCGAACCCGGCCTGCCAGTCGGTGCCCCCGGTGCCGGTGGCCTCGTAGTAGGCGCCGTCGATGGCCCCCAATGCGTCCGCGGCACCGGTGCCCGCCGTCCCGCCGAGGGAGGTCAGGACGGCGGGCGTCGCGGCGCAGCCGTTCGCCGGGTCCACCCGCAACAGCGTGGCCATCCCGCCGAAACTCGCGTCGTAGTTGGCGAACTCGTGCAGCGCGTGGCTGTGCCAGGGGAAGTACCACTCGCCGCACAGGTTCTGCGAGGCCGTGCCGATCGGCAGGGTGCCGGTGGCCCCGAGGTAGGCGCTGCCGCTGTACCAGGTGTTGCCGTCGCTGAAGAACAGCTTGCGGTAGTCAGGCGCGGCGACGGAGGCGGGCAGCGGGTTGCGGCCGGGGTCCCAGCCGTCCCGGTCGCGCCAGGTGAACAGGTAGTCCTCGGTCTGGCCCGCGCCGAGCGTGCGGGCGAAGTGCTCGCCGGAGGCGTCCGCGCCTGCCGGGGTGCGCAGCGGCCTGCCGTCCTTGCCGACCTGCCGCACGTGGTTGCCGTGCGGGTGGAACGGGTGGTTGTCCACGTCGGCGTTGATCACCCTGATCAGCGCGGGCAGCGGGTTGCTCGCCGCGTCGTACGGCCGGACGCGCACCAGCGACCCGTACGGCTGGGCGGGCAGCCACGGCGCCCCGTTGTCGTGGATGGTGTCCGGGAACTGCCTGCCGTTGATCGAGAAGTAGCGGGCCCTGCGGCGGTCGAGGTCGAAGCCACCGCCGGTCTCCACCGCGTGGTGCAGGTCGGGGTCGATCGCGCCCAGCACCAGCAGGTACTCCCTCGCGGGGTCGAACCTGGTGGCCTCGTCGTAGACCTGGTCGGGGTGCCCGGCCGGGCGCACCACCAGCGCCCCTGCCAGGCCCATCTCGATCTGCTTGGCCGGGTCGGTGCCGCTCTCGTAGAGGTAGGTGCCCGGCTGGGAGGCGGTGAAGGTGTAGACGGCCTCGCCGCCGGGCGGGGCCTCGCGGGCGAGCAGCCCTTCCGCGCCGGCGCCCCGCACGCCCGACTGCCCCGGCAGCACGATGGACACCGGCTCGGGCAGCTCGTTGCGCAGGCGGATGGTCACCTGGTCGCCCTGCTCCACGCAAAGCACCGGGCCGGGGCTCTGGAAGTCGCCGTCCGTGGGGCGGTAGCTCCACATCAGCACGCTGCTGCCGTCCGGCGTCTCGATGTGGCCCGCGTCGGCGGTCAGGTCGAACTCCGGGCCCTGCGTGCAGACCATCCCCAGCCGGGGGACGGCCCGCGCCGCCGCCGGCGCGACGGGCGTCAGGAAGGGAACGAGCGCGATCAGCGCCACGACGGCCCTACGCATAGGTCTCTCCCACGACGGTCTGGGGCGGCAGCGGCGAGCCCCGGTAGACGCGCACTTCCGTCGCCATGCCGCCGAGCCCGGTGGACCCCGGGTTGCCCAGCCTCCGGAAGTCGCGGTTCTTGAACAGGTAGACGTTGCAGACGCCCCTGGCGTCCTGGGTCGCGGGCGCGGCCGGGTCGAACGGCGGCGCGGTGAACAGCACGTCCCGCGCCTCACCCGGGCCGAGGTAGAGGGTGCCCGTGCGGTAGGAGGTGTCGGCCCCCGACTGGGCGCGGCGCAGGGTGGCGTCCTCGCCGACGACCTTCAACTCGATCCCGGGGAGCTGCATCGCGTGCTGGCGGTAGCCGAGGTTGGCCAGCCGCAGCAGCGCCCGGTCGCCGGGGTTGAGCTGGATCAGCGACGACACCGGCTGGCGCGGCAGCGACGGGTGGTCGTTGGGCAGCACGGTCTGCGGGTAGACCCGGCCGTTGAGGGTGAAGTAGGTGGGTTCGTAGTCGGTGGGGATGAACTCCTGGATCTGCTCGTCCGCGTCGTGCATGCGCTCCTCGATCTCATTGAGCAGGATCGCGAAGTGCCGGTCGTAGGCGGTGGAGCCGTCGCCGTCGTTGTAGGCGTACGTGGTGGTGCGGCGCAGCGGGTCGAGGGCGGCGTCGCCGTCCTGGGCGGGCCGGACGAACACGATCCCGGCCATGCCCATCTGCACGTGCTCGACGTCCTCGAAGTGGCAGTGGTACATGTACGTGCCCGGGTCGTGCGGGCGGTAGAAGTAGGTGAGCTGCCGCTCGATCGGCACCGAGACCGACATCTCGGGCACGCCGTCGAACAACACGGGCGGCAGCCGGAACCCGTGCCAGTGGATGGTGTGGGAGTCGGCCAGGTCGGGGCGCATGACCAGGCCCGCGTTGGTGAGCGTGAGGTAGAGGTCGTCGTCCTGGCGGGCCTCGATGATCGGCGCCACGTGCTGCGCCCGGCCCTTCAGCGCGGCGATCACCTCGCCGGCGGACGCGCCCACGGGCGCCCTGGCGAATCCGAACACGTAGAGCGGCTCCCGGCCGGGCAGGACCATGTGCCCGTCGGTCCCCGCCAGCGCCACCCTGGTCGCGGCGCGGGCCGCCCCGGCGGCTGGAGCGAGCGCCTGCCCGCCGACGGCGAATCCCACCGCGAGCGCTCCGGCCCGCAGCACGCTCCTGCGGCCCGGCCGCCGGTCACCGCCCATCACCGCGCCTCGTCCGCGCCGAGGTCGATCGGGGTGGGCAGCGGCAGCGGCACCCGGATCTGACCGTCGATGTCGACCAGTGAGGCGAACACCGTCCCCGACCCCGGCGGCGCCGGGTAGTTGGAGTACAGCGGCCCTCGGTTGATCGCCGGAGAGCCCGGCGTCAGATGGTAGTTCCCGGTCAGCCCGACCGGCGGGTCCTGCCCGGTGATCGTGACGGTGGCCGCCTGCGGGTCCAGTCGCGAGCCCGCCACGGCTAGCCGCAACGTGTACGGCAGGACGAACCCCGGGTTCTGCCCGACGATGTTGCCCTGCCCGCCCGGCAACGGATGGTCACCGCCGTCCGGTCCCCTGATCTGCCCGTTGGTGAGCATGGAGTACCGGGGGGTGAAGGTGTCGGCGGGGTCGCCGGTGCCGTGCACCTCCATGTCGATGAACCCGCGTGACACCAGCGTCGCGCCCGGCCCCTTGGTGCTCAGCGTGTACGCCTGGTTCTGCCAGAAGACGTTGCCGAACAGCGCCACCGGATCGGAGAAGCGCGGCGCGCCCGGCGGGAGCGTCTCCTGGAAGAGCGGGTCGTTGGCCTCGGTGGCGAGCCCGGCGGAGTGCGGCACGTCGGCGCAGGTCTCGCAGGAGGCCGTGGACACGTTGGCGGTCACCGTGTTGCCGACCACGGCCACGTTGGCCGAGTCGTCCAGCAGCAGCGCGCCGCCCAGGTCGGCCGCGCCGTTGTCCACGATCATGTTGTTCCGGATGTTGATCCTGGACTTCTGGGCGTTCTCCACGAACAACCCGCCTCCGTCGTCGCCGGAGAAGTTGGCCTCGATCAGGTTGCGGTCCAGGTCGACGGGGCCGGTGCCGTCGCCGAGCGGCGTCGTGCCGTCCGGGCGCGGGCGGGGGAACTCCTGCGCGACGGTGATCCCGGCGCCGGAGTCGAACGACTCGTTGTAGTAGACCCGGTTGTCGTGGACGGCGCCGCCCGGCGACAGGCCCCAGTGCGAGATGCCGCCGCCGTACTCGGAGCCGTAGTTCCCGCACACCACGTTGCCGGCGATCTCGTAGTCATCGGAGCCGCGGAAGACGCCGATGCCGCCCGCGCGGGCCAGCCCGCCGCTGCCGATGACCCGGTTGGCCGAGATCCGCACGCCGGTGTTGTGGGCGTCGAAGTACGGCTGGCCGAGCCCGATCGCCCCGGCGAACAGGCCGCCGTCGTTCTCGAACACGTTGTTGGTGATCTGCATGCCCCGGGCGTGGGCCTGGAGCTGGATCCCGCCCGCGCCCTGTCCCTGGGCGGTGGTGACGGCCAGGCCGTCGATCCTGGCGGCCCGCTGGCCGGTCGGATAGGCGGTCGCGGTCTTGGCGACGACGGTGATGCCCGCACCCTCAAGGACGGGATGGTCGTCGTCGACCCCGGCCAGCGCACCCGCGGTGCGCAGCGCCGCGTCCCAGACCGGCCGGTTGTCGTGGAAGAAGCGCCCGTCGATCACGCTGCCGCCGATCGCGTAACGCGGGTCCTCCGGTGGACGGGTGCCCGCCTCCCTGGCGCCCACGATGCCGCCGGGGCCGAGCCCCTGCAGGATCAGTGGCTTCCACAGCAGCGCGTTCTCGTGGTAGACGCCCGCCTTGAGCACCAGCAGGCTGCCCGGCTCGGCCGCGTCGATCGCGCGCTGGATCGCGCCCGGCGTGCTCGGCGGGGCCACGTCCACCACGGGCGGCCGGTAGTCCACGCCCCCCGCGTCGCCGCGCACGTGGAAGGTCAGCCCGTTGGGCGTGGACAGGCCCGCCGCGTTGCGGATCGCGAGCTGCTTGGCCCCTGGCCGGATCGCCGCGGCGCCACCGCCCACCGCCGGAACCCGGATCACGATCCGCCGGTCCTCCCAGCTCAGGATGCCGCCGTTGGCCCGGGTGAGGGTGCGCGTCTGGCCGGGCGCGCGGTCGGTGAGGGTGACCGAGCCCGGGGCCGCGCCGAAGAAGTCGCCCTGGACGGTGATCTCCCGCGTCGCGGCGGAGTCACCGGCGCTGGTGTACGGCCTGCTCACCTGGAGCAGCTCCGGGGTGTTCGGCGGCAGCTCGCAGGCCACGCCGGAGATCGGGTCGAGCGGGGTGTCGAGCTGGGTGGTCAGGCCCGGCCAGACGTCCCAGGCGAGGGCGGCGGTCAGGTAGTCGGGGTCGTAGTTGGGGTTCGGGGCGCTCTTGTCCCCCGGGTCGTTGACCACCACCACGTACATCCCCGGGCACGGCCCCTGCGGGATCGGGCAGTTGTAGGTCTCCGTCGAGGGCAGCAGCGCCTCGTACGCGCCGTGCTCGCTGGTCGAGACGGTGGTGATCAGCCGCCAGTTGTAGTCGCGGATCCCGACCGGAATGTCGCTGAGCGGACGCTCCTCGCCGTACCACAGCGACTTGTTGTCCGGTTCGAACCGCAGGTCGTCGGCGACCAGGCCGACGATCCGGCCGGGCGGCGACACGTCGGGGCCGTTCTTGAAGTCGCTCATCAGGAAGAAGTCGGCGTTGGCGTTCTGCCGCCTCTGCAGCACGACCAGCCGCTTGTCGCACAGCGGGCGCTGCGGACTGGGCTCCACCCCGTGGTAGGGACTGCGCGGGGTCAGCGTGGACTGGTCGATGACGTGCTGGTCGCCCGTGCACGCGGGAGGCGGGAGCGCGGGCGGGAACTGCGCGCCGAGATCGACGTTGACGTCCTCCTCGCGCACCGGCCGGTACAGGCAGCCGGTGCCACCGGTGCCGCTCACGAACTTCTCGCCCGCCGGGTTGCACGGCCGAGTGTCGCCCTGAGCGGTGGGCATCAGGACGTGGGTGATGTAGGTGCCGGCGGTGAGCGGGACGGGGGCGCTGCCGTCCGCGCACACGGTCTCGCCGTCCTCGTCGCGGTGGCCGAAGCCGCCGGTGGCGGGCGGGCAGTGGTCGGCGAAGGCGTAGCCGCCGTCGAAGGCGGCGTCCCTGGTCTCGACGCCGGTGGCGGGCACCTCGACGCAGTGCGGGCCGATCATGGGGTTCAGCTCGGCGCTGACGTCCGTGCCGTCCTTGTCGCGCACGTCGCAGCCCGCCGACGCCCGCCAGCGGTCGGTGACGTACTCGTTGAGCACCTGGTCGTCGGCGGTGTTGGGCTTCCCGTCCGGGCCGAGCCCCTCCAGCCGCACGGTCACGCCCGGGATCCCCGGCTCGTAGTTCTCGTGGGCCTGCAGCCTGGCGTCGAACTCGTTGCGGGTGGTGGCCAGGTAGGCGATGCCGACGATCTGGCCGGTCTCGTCGGGCGCGTACTGGTACTTGCCCCAGTCCACCTCGCCCCGGTGGCCCTCCACGAGAAGCTGGTTGGTGAGCAGGCCGCCGCCCACATCGGACGGCACGCGGGTGACCTTGGCCGGGTCGTACTCGTCGCGGACGGACGCGCCGGTGGTGCCGAAGCGGGAGAAGCCCACCTCGCCGATGAACCACTTGCCCAGCGGGCCGCCCTCGGCCAGCGTGTACTCGTAGCGGCCGTGCGGGTCGGTGAACGTGGTCTCCTTGATCGAGCCGTCCCGCCAGCGCTGGTCCACGTCGGTGTTCGGGATGGGCGGCTCGCAGCTCGCCTCGTCGGCGAGGTCCGCGCAGTCGCGTATGCCATTGCCCTTGCTGCCGGGGGGCAGCGGAGCGCCGTTCGAGGAGAGCCCGCCGTCCTGGTAGACGTGGCCGGACAGCCAGCCGAACCAGCGGGACACGCCGACGTCGCCGAGCCGCACCCGTTGCCCCCTGCCGACCGTCACCGGCAGGAAGCGGATGATGTGGGCGAGCTGTTCGTCCCAGATCGACAGGATGTACGACCCCGCGGGGACGCGCGGGATGCTGAAGCCGCCGTCCTCGTCGCCCCGGCCGACGTGCACCGTGGTGTCGTTGGAGGTGTCGGTCAGCGCGACGTAGGGCCGCCCGACCGGCTCGGCCGTGGTGAGCACCTCGAACGGCGGCCACGCCTTCCAGTTCCTGGCGGTGCCCTCGATCGTGCCGGTGCCCGGGTTCGCGAAGCCGGTGGCCGAGCAGACGAACCCGAACCAGTAGCCGGTGCGCCGGTCCGGGGGCTCCCACAGGGCCTCGCCGGGCGCGCCGGTGCCGTCGCTGCCCTCCTCGACACCGGCCTGCACGCCGAACCCGCCGTCGAAGGTGGTGGTCTGCAGCCACTCTCCGGTGCCGCCGGGACCGCACTTGTCGGGCGGCGTCACGTACACGAAGTAGGTGGCCGGCCCCAGGTCGTCCACCTGGACGAACCCGTCGGCGGCCGTGCGGCAGACGCCCCCGCACAGCGGCCGGTTGTGGTAGTCCACGGTGACCTGGCTGTTGGTCTGCTCCTCAAGGGTGATCTGGAACCCTTCGAGGCCGGCCTCGCCCACGTCGGGGGCGCTGTTGGTCCACTGATCGTCGTTGAAGACGAAGACCCGGATCTTGCCCAGCGGCAGCGGCTTGGCCTCGCTCGCCTCCGACATGTCGATCCGCACCGTGCCCGCGTCCCTGGGCAGGGTGATGTGCCGTCCCCACATCTTGTGGCCCTTGGCCCGGATCGAGATGAGGTACCGGCCGTCGGGGAGTGTGAGCGACGGCGAGTCCTGGTCTCCCCTGGCCACGAGGGCGCTGTGGCTCTCGGTGGCGGCCAGGCCGGTCCGCAGGGCCGGGTCGGGGTCCTTGGGCAGCCGGGTGTTGTCCTGGTTCACCAGGAACTGGAACTCCGGCAGCACCGACCCGGTGGTCAGATCCCGGGCCTCGACCGTGATCGACCCGGCCCCGGTCCCGGACCGCCGCTCGGCGGCGGCCGGGAGTTCGACGACGGCGGGCAGCAGGCCCGCGAGCAACGCGAACACCGCCGCCCACAGCGCGGTGCGGGACGTGCGGCGTATCCTTCGACCTCGCATGCGCAGGATCATCCGGCCGGGGGCCGGGGGTCGGCCACGCATCATGACAGGCCTGTCATCTGACTGTCATCTGCCGGCTCGGCCGGTGATTCGGCCGGGTGCGCAGGTCAGAGCATTGATCGGGCCGCTGTGCGGTCGAGTCGCGCCGTCATCCCGCCCGTCATCCCGGTGTCATGCGGACATGGACGCGGCGGAGGTGGACAGGCCGTCACGGCCGTCGCCGGGGATCGGGACGCGCAGCGTCACGACGGTCCCGGCTCCCGGGCGTCCCGACACCAGCAGCTCGCCGCCCCACGCCTCGACGACCGTCCGGGCGATGGCCAGGCCGAGGCCGCTGCCGGTGGAGGTGGGCAGCGGCGGCTCCAGGGCCGTGGTCAGCTCGGCCGCCCGCTCCGGCGTCATGCCCACGCCGGAGTCGGCGACCTCCACCACCCAGTCGGTCCCCTCGACGAACGCGGCCACCGCCACCGAGTCGCCCTCCCCGGTGAAGCGCACCGCGTTCTCCAGCAGGCTGTCCAGCGCGGCCTCCAGCCGCTCCTCGTTGAACGGCATGCGCCCCACGGACGTCCGCACCGACCAGTCCCGGGGCGCGGTCGGCTCCCACCGCCGCACGATCCTGGCCACCGCCGCGTCCACGTCGCCCACGGTCAGGCGGTGCTCGTCGTCCACCCGCATGAGCGTGACCAGGCGCTGGCTGATCCTGGCGAGCTTGTCCAGCTCCTCCACGACGATCGCCAGGTCCGCCCGCGCCGCGTCGTCCACCGCCCCGGAGACCAGCTCGGCGTAGCCGCGCGCCACCGTGATCGGCGTGCGCAGCTCGTGCGAGGCCAGCCGGACGAACAGGTGCCTGCGCTCGGCGTGCCTGCGCTCCGCCTCGGCCATCCGGCGGACCTGGTCGAGGGCCACCTGACGGCTGCGCACGTGCCAGACCATCACCGCGAAGACCGCCGACATCAGCGGAACCTCGGTGACCTCCTCCCAGTGGACCAGCTCGTCGGTGGCCTGCCGGACCAGGACCGCGCCGGTGCTGAGCGTCACCGAGCACAGCACCAGGATCATGGCGAGCGGGCTCCACAGGACGAAGCCATAGATCAGCGACAGACCTATCCACACCAGGTGGAACGGGACGGTTCCGCTGTCGGGGAAGGCGTACATGAGCCCGAGGTTGATCACCGCGCTCGCCGCCCACCCGACGGTGAGCAGGCGGCTAGTCCGTGACGAACCGGTAACCGACATGCCGTACCGTCTCCACTCGGTCGGGGGTGTCGAGCTTGGTGCGCAGCCGCCGTACGCAGACGTCCACCACGTTGCTGCCCGGGTGGAAGGTCATCCCCCAGACGTCGGCCAGCAGCTCGGCCCGGCTGCACGCCTGCCCCGCGCGCCGCATCAGGTGCTGCACGAGCAGGAACTCCCGGAACGACAGCTCGACCTGCCTGTCGTTCACGACCGCCCGGCGCATCCGCAGGTCCAGCCGCACCGGCCCCGCCGACAGCCACCGCCTGGCCGCGCCGGGCGCCTGCGCCCGCAGCCGGGTGTGCACCCGCGCCACCAGCTCGGCCAGCGCGAACGGCTTGCCGACGAAGTCGGCGGCGCCCGCGTCCAGGCAGGCGACCCGGACGGCGATCTCCGACATGGCCGACAACACCAGCACGCGCTGCTCCGGCCTGCTCTCCAGCAGCCGTTCGAGCACCTGACCGCCGCCCAGGCCGGGCAGCATCAGGTCGAGCACCACGAGGTCGAAGTCTCCCGCCAGGGCGGCTCCGAGGCCGTCGTGACCGTTCCCGGCGATGTCCACGCTGTGCCCGTTGTCGCGGAGCGCACGGGCGACGAGCCGGGCGATCTTGTCGTCGTCCTCGACGACCAGCACACGTCCCACTTGAAATCGCCTCCAAAGGGAGGAACCACGATCACAAGAGACCACAGGACCACTTACCGTGCAACCGACTCCCTGTCAGAGCACGCGGGTTCGGCGGCTCCGGCGGGTCAGCGGGATCGGACGGCGAGCGCCAGGTACCGGGTGTCGGTGTCGTCGTAGGCGATGAGGGACCAGCCGGAGCCGGTGAGCATCGGACGCAGGTTGCGCTCGGCGCGGGGGTCGGCCGGAGTGAGACGGCGGCCGTGACGGGCGGCCAGCACGGCGCGCCCGACCGGGTGGAAGAGTGCCAGCCGTGCCCCAGGAGCGGCGATCCGTGCCAGCTCGGCCAGCACGGCGGCCGGATCGGGCAGGTGGGACAGCAGGCCCGCCGCGAGCACCGCGTCGACCGCCCGGTCGCGCAGCGGCAGCCGGGCGACGTCGGCGATCAGCAGCGTGCCCCAGGCGGCACGGCCCCGCTCGCGCGCCGAGGCGATCATCTCCGGCGTCAGGTCGGCGCCGATCACCCGCCCCTCGGCGGTCACGGCCTCGCGCAGCAGCGGCATCGCCCTGCCGGTGCCGCACCCGGCGTCGAGCACCGTGCCGCCCGCCACCGGGGCCAGCTCGGCGATCGCCGCCGCGAAGGCCGGGCCGTCGTCGGGGAACTTCTCCTCCCAGGTCGCCGCACGCGCCGAGAAGAACGCCCGGGTGCCCTCGGCCGACCGATAGGCGGGCGAGTCGGCGACCAGCGCCGCGAACGCGGCCAGCCGCTCGGGGCTCAACGGCCCGGTGAGCAGCGGCAGCCCCGCGGCCCGCGCCTGACTCAGCAGGTGCGGCACCGCCTCGGCGTCGACGGCCAGCAGGCCGCTGTAGCCGTCGAGGTCGGCGGCGGTCTCGTATTCGTGCACATCGAGCCCGGCGACACGCAACGGACCAGCGGCAAGAGACGCCTGCTCGCCCGCGCGGATGACCAGCACTCGACGGAGAGCCGATGCCATCTGCAGATCCTCTCCCAGCGAACGTGTCCAATATAGGACCTGACCACCCCTGCCGTCCCGAGCGCCACCGTCCAGCCCCCGCAACGACGCTACCCACCCGGTCAAGCGTGGGGCTGTTCGCGGTGTTCCTGCTCCCCCGGGGCGGATCGCGGTGCGCGGGTTCCGGGCGATCACCATGCCCTCGGACGACCACCGGCTGACCGTCACCGATCTCACCCTCCCCTGAGTTGCGCGGGGCCACGAGGTATAGCGCCGGTCCGTTCACTGCCATGTGACGACCGAAAATGCCCGCGACGGCTTGATCCGCCGTTTTTCCGCAGGTCAGCGTGGGCATGAGCGCCGCACGCGATGGCCGTCCGCCGGGAGATGAACGTGACCAGGGTCGACCCGTCCCAGGATGACCTCGCCCTCGCGCCTGCGCGCCATCGCAGGCCGAAGGGCGATCTGCTCGTTTCCTGGATGACCACCACCGACCACAAGGTGATCGGCTACCTCTACCTGATCACCTCGTTCGTGTTCTTCCTGATCGCCGGGATCATGGCGATGATCATCCGGGCCGAGCTGGCCGCGCCCGACCTCCAGCTCGTCACGCGCGAGCAGTACAACCAGCTCTTCACCATGCATGGCGCGATCATGCTGCTGCTGTTCGCCACCCCGCTGTTCACCGGGTTCGCGAACGTGATCATGCCGCTCCAGATCGGCTCGCCCGACGTGGCGTTCCCCCGGCTCAACATGGCCAGCTACTGGCTGTTCCTGTTCGGCGGGCTGATGGTGCTGAGCGGGTTCCTCACGCCCAACGGGGCCGCGTCGTTCGGCTGGACCGCCTACGCCCCGCTGTCGAACGTCGACTACTCGCCCTATCCGGGCGGCGACCTGTGGATCATGGGGCTGGCACTGTCGGGCCTGGGCACCATCCTCGGCTCGGTCAACTTCATCACGACCATCATCTGCATGCGCGCCCCCGGCATGGCGATGTTCCGGATGTCGGTCTTCACGTGGAACGTCCTGCTGACCTCGGTGCTGGTGCTGATGGCCTTCCCGGTGCTCACCGGGGCGCTGCTCGCGCTGGCGGCGGACCGCAAGCTCGGCACCCACATCTACGACGCGGCCACCGGCGGGCCCATCCTGTGGCAGCACCTGTTCTGGTTCTTCGGCCATCCCGAGGTCTACATCATCGCGCTGCCGTTCTTCGGCATCATCACTGAGGTGCTGCCGGTCTTCTCCCGCAAGCCGTTGTTCGGGTACGTCGGCCTGATCGGCGCGACCATCGCGATCGCCGGGCTGTCGATGACCGTGTGGGCGCACCACATGTTCGCCACCGGACAGGTGCTGCTGCCGTTCTTCTCGTTCATGTCGTTCCTGATCGCGATTCCCACCGGGGTCAAGTTCTTCAACTGGACCGGCACGATGTGGCGCGGCCACCTCAGCTTCGAGACCCCGATGCTGTTCGCCGTCGGGTTCCTGATCACCTTCCTGCTCGGCGGCCTGACCGGCGTCATCCTGGCCTCGCCGCCGCTGGACTTCCACGTCACCGACAGCTACTTCGTGGTGGCCCACTTCCACTACGTGGTGTTCGGCACCGTGGTGTTCGCGATGTTCGCCGGGTTCTACTTCTGGTGGCCCAAGTTCACCGGCCGGATGCTCAACGACCGGGTGGGCGCGGTGCACTTCTGGATGCTGTTCATCGGCTTCCACGCCACCTTCCTGGTGCACCACTGGCTCGGGGTGATCGGGATGCCGCGCCGCTACGCCGACTACGCCCCCGGCGACGGGTTCACCGCCCTCAACGCGATCTCCTCGGCGGGCGCGCTGCTGCTCGGGCTGTCCACGCTGCCCTTCCTCTTCAACATCTGGATCGCCAGGAAGTACCCGAAGGTGGAGGTCGACGACCCCTGGGGGTTCGGCAACTCGCTGGAGTGGGCGACGTCCTGCCCGCCGCCCCGGCACAACTTCACCTCGCTGCCGCGGATCCGCTCCGAGCGACCGGCCTTCGACCTGCACTACCCGAGGCTCACGACGGGGCGCCGGCCTCCGGCCGCCGAAGTGGAGTGAACCGGCCCGGCGACCGGGTCGCACGGCGCTCTGGTTGCATGGGACGGCCGAGCCGTCCCCCACCGAAGGGCCGCACATGACCGCGCACATCGCGACCGCCGACCTCTACGACGAGCGCGGCGACGCGCTCGATTCCTGTGACCTGCAGTTCCGCCAGTACGGCGGGCGGCAAGCCTTCTCCGGGCGGATCGCCACCGTGCGCTGCCACCAGGACAACGCGCTGCTCAAGGCCGTCCTGTCCGAGCCGGGCGAGGGCCGGGTGCTGGTCGTGGACGGCGGCGGCTCCCTGCACACCGCGCTGGTCGGCGACGTCATCGCCGGGATCGCGATGGCCTCCGGTTGGTCGGGGGTCGTCGTCAACGGCGCGGTCCGCGACGTCGCCATGCTGCGCACCCTCGACCTGGGCCTGAAGGCGCTCGGCTCTAACCCGCGCAAGGGCACCAAGACCGGGCAGGGCGAGCGCGACGTGCCGGTGAGCTTCGGCGGCGTCACCTTCCGTCCGGGGGCGGAACTGTGGAGCGACGAGGACGGCATCCTGGTGACCGCGTGCCCGGCGACGTCACCCTGTGGCCCGGCCTGACCGGCGGATCGTCCTCGACATCTCCTACATCAACTACACCCCCACCACCCCGGCCACCTCCCTCCGCGACTACAACCTCACCCTCCTCCGCCAACTCCTCGCCCGCTTTGTGTAGACCTTCCGGGATTTTTCATGAACGCTAAGGGTTGTCCTGTCGCCGTGTCGTGAAAGGACGGCCTGGTGCGTAGCGACGCAACACGGGCGCACTATGACCGGCTCGCCGGTACATACGAGGAAAACTGGATCTACAGTCCGGCCCTCATCGAATGGACGACCGAAGGGATCGTCCAGCGGCTCCGGCCGACCAGCACCACCGTCGTCCTGGACGTCGGCTGCGGCACCGGGCTCTACTCGCGCGGGCTCGCCGTCCACGCGAAGGCCGTGGTCTGCGCCGACCCCTCCGAGGGCATGCTCAGCCACCTGCCCGCCGACGAACGGCTCGTCCCGCTCCGCGCCGGAGCCGAGGACATCGTCGCCGGGAGGGTGCCGCTCCCGTACGACTCCTACGACGCGATCCTGCTCAAAGAGGTCGTCCACCACCTCCCCGACCTCCCGGCGACGCTCGCCGGACTCACCCGCCTGCTGCGGCCGGGCGGCAGATTCCTGGTCAGCATGCTCCCCCAGGACCTCGGCTACCCCCTGTTCGACGCCGCGCTGCGCCTCTTCCGGCGCCTCCAGCCGGACCCCGGCACGGTCGCCGGAGCGCTCACGGACGCGGGCCTCGACGTCGAGATCTCCTACGACGGCTTCCCCGTCACGTTCACGCGCGAGCGATACATCGAGATGGTGCGCGGCCGGTACATGTCGATACTCTCCACCTTCAGCGACGCCGAACTGGAGCGGGGAATCGACGAGATCCGCGGCCGCTACCCCGGTCCCGACATCCGATTCGCCGAACCGGTCGCGTTCGTCCTGGGCGTGCGACGGTGACCGCCGGTGGTTTCGACCATGATGGTGATGTTCGCTTCGCAGACCTGTGACACCCGACGCATGGGAGACGCTCTCGATGTACGAGTCACATCGCCTTGACAGTGCGCCGCAGCCGGTCGTCATCGCACGGCGGCTCATGTGGGGCCAGGTGGTGCTGGGTGTGCTGGGGATCCTCATCATCCTCCTCGCACTGGCCAACATCGGCGGCGGCGCCATGGCGACGGCCACCCTGCTGCTCGCCGTGGGCATCATCTCCACGGGCGTGCTGGTGGCGCTGATCCTGGCCTGCAAGACCCGCCGCAAGTGGGTCCGCATCGCGATCATCGTGGTCGAGGCACTGCTCGTGCTCGACCGGGCGATCCAACTGCTCACCGGCCCGAACATCGGCACCCTGCTGTACCTGGCCCTGTCGATCCCCGTGATCGTCCTACTCGCCCGCCGTGACGCGGCAGCCTGGTTCGACCGCTGACGCCACCGACGCCAAGGCGCGAGTGCCATCGGCGTGGTGACCCCGTTCGCCATCGTCTCGATCTTTTCAACGAGTGATCGGCGGAGTACCGTGACCGGTGATGTCGTGACGCTGGTCCGTTCGGCAAGGGAGCCGGTTCTGCACGTCGATCGCAACATCATGCAGGGATGGTATGGCGAGTCGTACGTGAGCCTGATCGCCGCGAGCGCGGGCCTGACGGTGGCCAAGCCCTTTCCCGATGTGGACGGCATCGACTTGTTCGTCAATTACCCGAAAGCACGCAGCACCCCTTATCGCCCGCAAATCGATGTGCAGGTCAAGACGGTGTGCACACCGGACTTCGTCAGGAACGGCGCTGAGCTGTCCTTCACCCTCCCGGCCCGGCATTTCAACGAGCTCGCCGGGAAGGGCTTCGATACCCCGCGCTACCTCATCGTCGTCCACGTACCGACCGTTCGCGATGACTACATCCACTGGGTGATGGAAGAGAACGAGATCAGGGTCCGGCACCGCGGTTACTGGGTCTCGCTCAAGGATCACGACCCGCTTCCGGGGAACGGCCAAGGAAGTATGACCGTGCGGTTGCCGGTCGCCAATGTGGTGACCCCCGCCGCCCTGCTCACGCTCATGATGCGGGAGGCCGCATGACCCTGGGGCAGGAGTACCTGGAGGCCCTGAGCGGGCTGCGTCCTATCGACATCTCCACGTACCTCACGAACGGCGGCTGGCAGGACGTCGATGTCATCGGCCGCTCGCAGCTCTGGGTCTTCGATGAGGACGACAAGGAGTTCGAGGTCCTCCTTCCGGGCGACACCGCGATCCGTGACTACGTGCCGCGCATGCTGAGCCTCTTCCAGACGCTCAGCGAGATCGAACAACGACCACAGTCCGAGATCCTCCGCGACGTGACGGCGACCGGCGTGGACTCCCAGCACTTCACCACCTACCCGGAGGGCCCTCCGGGTACGACGTCCGTGGCCGACGCCGTCGATGCCTACGAGGGTCTCCGCTGGTTGTACCTCTCGGGAGCGTACGCCGTGGACGGCGAGCCCAGGCTGGTGCTGCCGAACCGCAAGTCCCGTGTCGTCGAGGAGTTCCCCCGTCAGGTACGGCTGCGTCCGCCTCGGGATGGCAGCTACGTGATCAGTGCCGAGGTGCCGCTCGCCCTGCGACCGCCCGAAGGGGCGCTGTTCTCCCTTGGCCTGCCCTTCGCCCGCAGGGTCCTGCTCCGTCTCTACGACACGATAAGAACCGCCAAGGCCGCCGCCGCGGAAGCCTCTGAGACCTCTGATCTGTCCCCCTTCACCGATCGGGTGGGGGAGGGCATATCCATCACGCTCTGCCGCGCACTGGCGCTCTTTGGCGGGGCGGACCGCGACCGCCCGTTCAAGCTTCAGTTCTCGTGGGCGAGCACGCTGCCCACCGGTGTGCGGACATCACCGATCCGCTTCTCCGAGCCCGAGGTCGCGATGCTGACCCAAGCCGAGGAAGACCTCGGACAGCAGCGGCACGAGGAGGAGTGGGCCCATGTCACCGGGACCATTTTCAAACTGGAGCGGGCCACACCCGAGGCTTTCGGCTGGGCGGTGATCGACGGCGTCGCCACCGTCCTGAAGTCCGAGCGGCGTGGGCGACGTCGCCGAATCTGGGTGAGCCTGCATGGTGACGACTACAGTGCGGCGACCCGTGCGCACGACTTCGGCCTGCGGGTGAGCATGAGGGGGCTGCTGGTGCGCACGGCCAGCAGGACACAGTTGGAGGAGGTGGGGAACTTCAGGGTGCTGGAACACGGCTGACCTCACCCGGCGGGGCGAAGCGGACCGGTGTCGGGTCGCATGAGCGCCCGGAAATGCCGCGCCAGCCTGCCCACCGCTTCGGGATCGCGGAGCACCACGCCGACCTCCAGGTTGTGGGCGAGCGCCCGATCGGTCAGGTTGGCGCTGCCGAGCAGCGCGACGCTCTCGTCCGCGACGACGACCTTGGCGTGCAGAGCCGGGATCGAGCCGCCCACCGCCGGTCTGTCCGGCCAGGCCCAGAACGTGGCGAATGGACGCAACACCTGAAACGGCGATGTCTTCGCGCGCAACGTGCCACCGTCTTCGACGGCCCCCTCCAGCACCAGATCGATCCGTACTCCTCGCCCGGCGGCGGCCACCAGCTCACGCACGACCTCGGCGACGCCGAACGCGGCGAAGCTCACCACCAGCAGCGACGCCCGGCTGGCACGGATCACCTGCACGATGACCGAACCGGTCAGGCGCACCGGAATCGCGTCGCTGCGCGGCCCGCTGACCACGATGTCGGCGCGGTGGCGCTGGGTTTCGGCGTGCATCCGGGAGGCCGTCTCCAGCGCCAGTGCCAGCGCGGGTCCTGGCGGCGGCGGTTCGGCCGCCGACCACGCGGCGACCAGCCGGGCCGCTCTCGCCGCCAGCCACGCTCCCGGGCGAGCCCCGGTGAGCAGCCCCCGTACGGCTGGGTGCGGAGCGGGACAATCGCCGAGGACCCGCGCCCAGGAGCGGACATGGGTGTCGGGCAGTTCCCTGCCGAGGGTGGCGATGACATCGGGGAGATCCATGGGGCCGGGCTACGAGGCGGCTAAGTAGGCGATGCCGAGGTCTCGCACGGTGTCCACGAGCAGCGCCCGGTCGAGATAGTGGTTGCCCCGCTCGCACGAGGTCTCCGACGCGAACAGGCAGGCGTGGCAGGCCGAGCCGTAGAGGTGTCCGTGTTCTCGCGGGTCGTGCTCGGAGCAGAGCGGATCGGAGCTGCACAGCCGAGCCGCGTCCAGCGCCTGGCCGATGAGCGTGCCGAGACGGTCTCTGCGGCCCAGGGTCACCAGCCCGCCGAGGGTGCCCTCACTGTCCGGGGCGGCGGTGTAGAGAAGCACCCCCGCCATCGGGTCGGCCCCGGTGCCGGAGTAGATCCGCTCACCGATTCCCGCCGCGCTGTACCCGCTCTCCAGGGCGAACTCGCGGATGAGGGCATGGGCGAAGGAGTGCAGAAGGATGTAGCGCAGCCCCGGCCAGTGTCCGGGTTCGAGCCGTCGCTGCGCCCGCCACCGGTCGTGGCCGGCACGTAGGAGCGCACCTCGCTCGCGCACATCGGGGCGGCTCTCCCACCGGGCCAGTTCGTCTTCCCGGAAGCGCAGGAAGATGCCCTCGCCGCGCAGCTCCGCGCACGGCACCCAGGTGGGAGGTGCGACGGAGAGCGGCGCGAAGTCGGGGCTCGCCGTGTCGTCGCCCCATTCCGGCGCGTCGATCCTGGTGAACCCGTACAGCGCCGACACCTGGCGCAGGCGGGTGACCAGGATCACCTCCTGCAACCATGGCCGTGTTTCGCCAGGCGGGCGCTCCTTCTCGGTCGTGAAGTCGTCCAGCCGGACGGCGCCGGGGCGGGTGAACGCGTTCCATTCGGGGGTCATCAGGTCGAGTTCGTCGTGCTGGGCGGTGTCCGTGCCGTCTTCGGTGTGGCGGCGGATCGCCTTCCAGACCTCGTCCACGCCGAAGTGTTCCAGCTCTCCCCAGCAACGGAGGTCGGTCAGCAGCCGCCTGCCCTGCTCCTCCGGCAGCATCGAGACCAGTTCCAGCATGTTCCACAGCTCCGCGACCCGCTGGTCGATCTCGATGTCGGCCCGCGGCAGGGTGAACGCCTTGAGCTGCATGCCGAACCAGCCGTTGGTGGCGCCGAGGCCCATCGTGCGCGTCTCCTCGCCGCATCCCCGGAACTGCTCGGCGCGCAAGTGCGGGTGCCGGCCCCGGCACAGCGGCAGGTTGCCGACCATCGTCTCGCCGATCGCCTGCGCCATGGACCGCCGGGCGCCGCACGAGCATATGACCCACAGGCTCGCGGCGTCACCTGTGGTGCTCTGCTCCTCAAGGGTGAGCGTGTGCCCGCCGAACTCGGGGACACCCCCCAGGTGGACGAAGTACAGCCAGGGGAAGTCGTCGAGGTGCCCGCGACGGCAGGCCAGGACGAACCGTGCGGGCACGGCGGTGGGACGGCTTCCGCCCCGCCCCCGGCAGCCGTGCACGTAGCGGATCCGATCCGGGGAGAACGCGTGCGGCAGCAGTTCGAACAGGCCGGTCTCCACCGGGGCGAGCAGACCGCACTTGGAGTTGGTACAACGCAGCCAGCGCGGGAACAGCGTCACGGGCACACCGACGCGCGTCCACTCTCCGAAGGGGTCGGCCGTCTCCGGTACGTAAGGCGGGGGCAGCAACCGTTGCACCGTTGGCCCCAGTTTCGCCCGGACGGCCGCCAGCAGGCGTTCCTCGGGGATGGCCTGACCGGCGTTCGGGCTCCAGTCGTCCAGCCCGCACACCATGACCGACAGGTTGGGCATGTCGGCCACCGCACCCACGCCGTAGGTGTGCAGGAGCTGGTTGGGCCGCAGTTCGCCCACCCGCATGCTCGATCCGCTCATGACGACGCTCCTGCGGAGGTGAAGGGAGGCTCCTGGGTGATGTCGAGGTGGTCGCCCTCGGGCAGTAGCAACAGGCGTACCCCCGGCTCGACGTCGCGCAACGAGGTCGGGCAGGTCATCGGTTTCCAGCTGCCGTCATCCTCGGGACGGCGCAGCAGCCCGTTGACGTCTCCGGACGCCCCCGGGCCGCGGTTGCTGTAGGCGAGCCGCCGGCCGGGTACCCGCCGCTCGTTGTGCCACTGGTCGAGGCGTGCGTCCAGGTGGCGCTCGACCTCGACGCCCACCCGGTTGTCGGCCGTGACCATCTGGGCCCGGCGCTTGAGGTGGCGCACCACGTGGTCGGCCAGCTCACCGGCCCGGTCGAAGTGCCCGGCGCGCAGGTTGCCGTTGTAGGTGGGCTCCAGGTTGCGCACCAGGGCGACCAGGACCCCGGCGAGCCCCCGATCGACCGCCCGTTCGGCGAACGGCGTCACCGACAGTGCCTCGACATGGCGGTACACGGTCGCGTGGAAGTGCTCGAAGGTCTCGTAGTGCGACAGGTCACGTGGGCGGGCCCAGTTGAAGACCGTGAAGACCAGGCCGGGGGCGGCACGGCCGACCCGGCTGGTGGCCTGGATGTACTCGGCGGTGGACTTGGGCTGGTTGGACACGACCATCACGCCGAGCCGGGACACGTCGACACCCACCGCGATCATGTTGGTGGCGAGCAGGATGTCGATCGGGCGGCGCCTGCGGTCGTCGTCGGTGAACGCCTGTTCCAGATGGTCGAGCACGAGAGGGATGTCGGATGACGAGAGCCGGGAGGTCAGCTCCTTCACGACGGGATCCCAGCGGCGGGACAGACCGCGGTCGTCGGCCTTGGACAGGCGGGTAGAGACGTCGTCCTCCACCATTCGGCGCATCGCGCCCAGGTCGCGCAGGCTGTTGAAGTAGCCGACGAGGGTCATGTACGGGTCGGTGACGGCACTGCGACCGTACTTCTCGTGCAGGGTCTGGGCCGCGCCGAGCACCGCGACGTAGACCCGGATCAGCACGGACCTGTTTCTAGTGCCGTGCGCGCAGATGCCTATGTAGCGGCGGCCGGGACGGTGTCCGGGCTCGGCGGGGTCGGTGGGGCGCTGCCGGGAGAAGAACGTGTCGGCGATGTCGAGGCCCGGCGGCGGGAAGGTCTCGGTCTGGCGATCGAAGAGGGCGCCGATCTGCTGCCCCGCCCGGCGGACGGTCGCGGTCGAGGCGATGACCTTGGGCCGGACCCGCCTGCCGTCGGACAACTCCCAGGTGGCCAGGCGGTCCACGGCTGCCTCGTACAGGCCCACGAGGGAGCCGAGCGGGCCGGAGATCAGGTGCAGCTCGTCCTGAATGATCAGATCGGGTGGGCGGATCGTCGCCACGTCGGTGATCCGGGCGGACGGCATGGCCCCCTTGGCGGGATGGCGGGCCGACGCCGACGACAGCTCCCAGTCGTTGGCCATGGTGTCCTCGGTCACGTATCCGTGCCGCTCGCAACACTGCCTGACCCGGCCGAACAGCGCCTGCGTCTCACCGCGCCAGGGAAGCTGGGCGAACTTGTCCACGGTCGCGATGACCAGGCTGGGCAGCAGGCGGTAGATCTCCTCGTCTACGAGCACGATCGGCAGGCCCTCGGGGTCGGTGAGCCTGCCGAATTCGCAGTAGAGGTTGCCGCAGAAGACCTGCGTGCGGCGGCGGATCTGATCGACCGCGATGCTCACCCCGGCGTCCAGGCTCTCGCCGCACCACGGGCAGCCGGTGAGCTGGTGCGGGGAGCCGGTGGCGCGGACGGGGCCGCGCCGGTCCGCCTGCCGGTGCTGCTTGAGCCACTCGTCGGCGTCCTTGGTGCGGTTCGGGGTCACCCTCGCGCCGACCCACAGCCCGATCCTGAACGGCGTCGAGCCCCACCGTGACTCGTCGCGGCGACGCAGATGCTCGCAGGCGCAGATCAGGGCGGTGGCCCGCTGGAACTGCTGGATGGTGAGCAGTCGCAGGGTGTAACGCATCAGCACCGCGACGCCCGAGCAGGGGTCGTAACCGCCGTGCGCGGGGCTGAGCCTGCGGATGGCCAGGGTGAACGCGGTCAGGCCGAGGTACGCCTCGGTCTTGCCACCACCGGTCGGGAACCACAGGAGGTCGGCGACGGCGTCGCCGCCGCTCTCGCCCGCGCCGCGCTCCGGGTGTCCGGGATCGGCGAGAGCGGGCAGATTGAGCAGCACGAAAGCCAACTGGAACGGACGCCAGCGATGGTTGCGCGGCAGATCGACCCGCCGCAGCGCCTCGTCGAGCGCCACGTCGGGTGACTTGCGGCGTAAGGCCGCCGCCATGGTGTGCACCCGCTGGAGGCACATCGCCTCGTTGGCGAACCGGAAGGCGCGCAGCGCGTCGGTGTCGTCGCCGAGCAGGCCGATTCCGGCCTCGATCCGGTCGGCCGCGCGGCGGGCCGCGGCCAGGACCTCCTGCGGCGTGCCGTCATAGGGCTCCAGCAGCTCGGCCGGGTCGGACAGGCGCCGTTCCTGCCGGTCGATCCATGCCCGGTAGCCGGTGACCAGGGGCACCAGCCCCGCGCGGAGCGCATCGGCCGGGAGCTCGGCGAGCACCTTCATGTCGAGCACCAGGTCGGCCAGTTCCGGCAGGTCGGGATCGCTCTCGGGATCGGGGACGTCGGTGGCGGGGATCTCGTGGGACGGCACCGCCCGCGTCTCGACCCGGACGGCCCTGGTCGGATCGCCGGGGACCGACACGGACGTCACCGCCACGCCGTGACCGGTCGCGAACTCCGGGCGAAACCGGTAGGCCATGGCCAGACGCCGCTGCTCGCCCCGGTCGATCTCGTCGCCACCGCTGAAGGTGTCGGGACGAGGCAGGAAGATCGGCTCGCCGTCCATGGCGGTGACGCTCATCCGCACCTGGAACAACCAGGCCCCGCCCTCCAGGTTCGCCGGCTTCGGGGTGGTGTTGACGACGAAGACGGAGATCAGCCAGTCACCGCCGTGGCGACGTGCCCGGCCCCGGACCACCACGTGCTCGTCCAGGGGCATCGGCCGTGGTTCGAGACGCCCTTCGCGCAGTGGGAGCCGAACCTCATCGGAGAAGGGCAGACGCTTCCACACACGTTTGCCCTCCGCGGGCTCGACCCGCTTGTAACGCGCCCAGTGCACGGTCACCTTCAGCTCGGCGGTGTCCGCCGTCACGAGGACCGTGCAGCCCAGGGCGGAGGGCATCATGCTGGCCATGGTGAGGGCGGACGGCTCCGCCTCGTCCTCCCCCACGTCGGCGTCGTCGGTCTCCGCGCCGTCGTCGAGCAGGTCAGGTTCGATCATCTCGCCGTCGGGAGCGAGCCGTCCCAGGATGTATCGGTCGGTGGGTCGCTCCCTGAACTCCTCGGCCTCCTCGCCGAAGGGGCCGTGGAGATCTTGGATCACCATCTGTTCCAGCTCGCGCCGGATCCGGGCCTCGCTGGGGCGTTCGAGCACCGACTCACCGCTCATGGCGCTCACTTTAGGGAGTGTCGATGACATTCCGCAGCGCATGCGCGTAGCTCATCGGCCGGACAGCGAGATGCGGAACCATACCGATCCCCGGCCCAGCGTGCGGTCGAATCCCCAGGCGCCGGCGAGCCGGTCCACGAGCCACATGCCCCGGCCGCTCTCGTCCTCGATCTCCGCCACACGTACGGCGGGCACGCTGGTGGCCGACCCCGCGTCGGCCACCTCGACGCGGACGCTTTCCGGGGTGAGCGTGAGGCGCAGGGTGATGTGTCCGCTGGGCCCGGAGTCGGAGTGGGCGACGGCGTTCGTGGCGATCTCACTGAGCAGGAGCAGGGTGTCGTCGAGGACGGTGACCGGAACCCGTCCGGCCAGTGCCGTACGCGCCCACATTCGGGCGATGGGGACGGATTCGTCCACGCCGGAAAAGCTGCGTTCCCAAATGCGGTGCGGGGCGTTCGGAGATACCTGGTGTGGAATCCCTGCGTATGGCCAGACGCGAAAAACATCGGTCATGCGGACACCCTCCCGAGAGTATTAGGCAGATGCGCCTCAGACTGCCTCGCGGGATCCGGATCGGTGACCGGCTCGGCAATCCAGCGGAGCACGGCTGATGCCCGGCATCGGACTGGCTTGGACTGCGCCCGGCATCCGGCCGGTATAGCCGGGAGCGCTGAGCCGTCCGGCTGGAAGAGCAAGTTCGCCACCAAGAACCGGTCAATGTGATTTATGATGATTTACCTGGATGACTGCGTTCTATGGCCAAATGCCGTGGAGGCACGATGGGAGAGTTCGTCGGGCTCGATCCGAGCGGTGCGCACGAACTCATCCGGCATATGGAGACGTCGAAAGGCTCCCTCGCCGCCACCCGTCCCGGCCTTGAATCGGCGATCACCCGCGCCGAGGCGGATTGGGAGGGATCCGGCGGCGTCGCGGCCATGCACAGGGCCTACGCCTTCCTCCAGGACTCCCAGCGGGACCTGAAATGGCGAATCGACGCCATCACTCAGATCCATGCCGCGCCGGGGGCCGGTGACGACCTGCTGACGGCGAAGTTCCCCTTCGCCAGTGAGGAAGCGGCCACCGCCGCCGGACTCAAGGCCGGGACGGCGGTCGCGTCGGCCGTCAAGGACCACCAGGCGACCGGGACACCGGACAGTTGGAGAGCGGTGGAGTCCGCCCTCAAGGCCGGCGGAGCCGGTGTCAACGACCCGGCGTACGCGGCGGCCCTCCTGGGTGCCATCGGAGGCCCGGCCGCCTTCCGCACCATCTTTGGCCAGTACATGTCGGCCACTTCCAGCGGTCCACGCCGCGGCCTGCCCCCGAAGGAGATGGCACAGGCGAAATCATCGCTCGGGCCGCTCGCCGCCGCGTTCGCCGCCGCCGACCGCACCGGGCGGCTCGCGTCGCAGTGGCGGAAGGAACTGCTGGAGAAGGCCAATCCGGCCACCTTGTCGGCGGTCGTCGCACTGGCCAGGCAGTCGCAGTCCTTCCGCAACCTCGTCGCCACGAATCTGCTCAAGCTGCCCACGGCCGGCTATCGAGCCGACTCCGTCGATCGGGACTGGAACACCTATTGGCTGCTGAAAAGCTATGAATCCGACCCCGAGGGCCTGCAACGGCTCCTCGCGGAGCAGGCGGAAGTTCCGGCGCTGCTGTTCGATCCCGACCTGGCCAAGGCGACGCCGGAGTACGGGAAGACACTGTCCGGCTTGCTGGACAAGGCGCTGAGTGAGAACACCGGCACCGCGTTCACCAGGGAGGCCGCCTGGGTCAACCTGATCAAAGGTCTGGGCTCTGCGGGCTCGGAGAGGCTGACCGGATACTTCTCGACACTGGAGAACAGCCCGATCAACCGGGTGCTCGCCAAGCGACTGGTGCCGTACCTCGACGAGTTAACGCTCGCCCAAGTGCACGCCAAGAACCCCGAACTCGGCATGGGCCCACAGAAACCGTGGACCGGCCTGCATCCAGATGTGATGGCCCGATTCCTCGGAGCCGTAATACAGAATCGCACCGCGATGAACACCCTGCAAAAGGGGTTTCGCGATCATCTGCTCAAGATCGATATCGGAAAGGCGTATCTGTTCAGCACTGACAGCAAAGAACGAGCCGAATTCATCCGCTCCCTGACTCTGGCAGGGGCCCACGCCAACCTGCTGCTCGGCGGATCGACCTACGCTGAGCTGCACCACGATGAGAAAGCTGCCTTCATGGCGGAAGTCATACTCCTTCCCATCGACTTCGTGCTAGGCAAGCTCCCTGGTGGTGCGGCGCTGACGACGGGTGCAGGCTATTTGGGCGACCGCCCCAAGGGTGAGCTTGGCGAAATAATCCAGGACTACTTCGACAAGAAGACGCCGGACGACGCCGAGACCGTTGCGGACCGGCTCGTCAGGGCCCAACTGGAATGGGTCCAGAACTCCTATGCGATCAACGGTCATCCTCCCTTTACCAACGAGGAGCTGAAACTGTTACGAGATGCCCTTATGGGGGAGTTGTCCAGCGCACTCACCGACGCACTGAAGGCGCGTGGAGGATGATGTCCGCTTTGGACCGCCGACAGGTTCTTCTTCGGCAGGCAGCGGAAAAGGAACTCCTTGCCGCGGAGTTCGATCAGTATGCACGGCGACTCTCCGACACCTTCGAAGCTATTCCCACCCGACCAGAAGCATGCGCCAATTACTGGACGGGAGAGGCAGCGACTCGGTTTGTCATACAGGCAGGCGCGCTTCACAAAGGGGTCGCCGACCTTGTTGAGCACTGCTCCGCGACTGCGCACAACCTACGCAGGACTGCGCAGTTGCTTCGTAAAGAAGCAGCACAGGCACCCGCCTGACCCAGTGAAATCACTTCTTTAGACTGAAGCAGTCGGTCTTGCCCACGATCAGGAGATTCGGCTTGGTGGTACGGGCGGCGATCACGAACGTCACGGCAACCGATGGCTTACGGAGCACCTCAACGGAAAGATTATCGTCCCAGAGGTCAAGGTTATCGACCACTGGATCGTAATACTTCAGGCCCAACCGGGAGCCTATCCAGCCAACGACCATGCCAGGGGACTGCCGGGCAGGCTCGCGCAGGTTCCCCTTAGCGCGAAAGAATCGTTGGACCTTCCCCGGCCTGCAATCACCTGTGTCATCCTTTTCCGCTCGATCGGTTATCTCCATGATGGCAGACGCCTTGACCTCGGCCGATGCGAGAATCGCTGCGGCGTCCTCCATCAGGGCTTGTTTCGCCGTATCAAAACTCGGAGGTTCGGGTGCGGCCTCCGAACACGCTGTCAACGTGGCGACACAGACCAGAACCACCGCGACCCTCACGACGAGATTCACATCCCGAAGCCTACCCAATTCCCCTGATTTTGTGCTCCGAAGCCGACCGGTGTTCTAATGCCGACGTCTCATAGCCGCACTCGTGTCATGATCAGCGCGGCGGCGTTGTCGGCGTGGGCGATCACCCACCGGTTGCGCGGCCACCGCAGTGCCCACCACGGCCGCCAGGTGAACACCCAGCCGCAGCGGCGATTCACGGCGGCGATGCGTACCGAGGTCCCGGCCGCCGAGACGACTTCCAGGATGGGCGGCCCGACGGCGGGGACGACGAGCATGGTCGAGTGACCGAGCCCGTGCAGATCCCGGGTCAGCCGGACCAGATGATCGAAGCCTTCGTACTGCTTGTCCGGCGACATGAATTCCGCCTCCTGAGGTTTCGCGGGCATTGTCCAGGTTTGGAGACACCACCAAGTCCACCAAGCGGACATATCTCTGTTCGCGGAAATGGCGGGCGAGCTCCTTTCAGTGGCATCTCGATCGAGAAGGCCGTGTGCTCACCCTGCCCGTTCAGCGCTCCAACGGCGATCGGCTAGGCAATCCAGTCGAGATCGGCCGACGCCTGGCATTGGTATTCATTGGTTTTCCCCCGGCATCCCGGCCGTGCGGTCGATCACGGTTTCCGCCCAGCGGAGGACACGGAATCCGGCGCACCGAGCCACACGGGATCTGCCATCACCCAATCAGCATTTTCCGGATTTACGCCTGAGCCAAGGCGTCCAGGCACCTCCTGTTCGGAGTCAACCAATGGCATGTGACCCCTAAACTGGATTTTGGACGTAAGATCGATTGGCGATGCCACGCCAAGCGACCCATTTTCTCCGGATCGAGGGGAAATGTGATGAATATCGTGCCGTCTCTCGATCCGGGATCTCCTCGGGTGCGGTTCGGTGCGGAGATGCGTCGGCTCCGCGAGGCCGCGCAGCTCTCGCAGTCCGCTGTGGCGGCGCGGCTCGGGTGCACGCAGACTCAGGTGAGTCGCTTGGAGAAGGCGACCCGCAGCCCGTCGAGGTCCGACGCGGAACGCCTAGATCGGTTGTTCGGCGACGCCCAGGGGGTGTCGTTCACCAAGATGTACGAGCGGATCATCGCCCAGCCAGGCGGCCCGGTCTGGTTCCGTGACTGGGCGGAGGAGATTGAGCCGACCGCGCGCATCCTTCGTTCCTGGGATCCGCTGCTGATTCCAGGACTGCTCCAAACCGAGTCCTATGCCCGAAGCATCTTCAATCAGGAGCCTCAGATCACCCCTGACGAGGTGACCGAACGAGCGGAGGCACGGATGCGACGACAGCGGGTTCTCGACCGGAACGCCCCTCCCACGTTGCTCATCCTCATCGAGGCGTATGTTCTAGCACGCGAGGTAGGCAGTGCCGCAGTGATGCATGAACAACTCACCCACCTGCTGGAATCCGCCACACGTCCGGCCGTCTCCATCCAGATCGTCGGCCCGAAGAGCCTATCGGGGCTCATGGGCGCGTTTATGATCGCCGAACTCTCAGGCGAACAGCCCGATGTCATCCACGTTGATTCATCGGCCCATGGGCAGATCACCACAGACCCGGAGATCGTGAGCGCTATCTGGAAGCGCTATGAAGCAATAAGACTTTGGGCATATCCTGAGCACGTATCCCTGCACATGATCGAGGAAGCGAGGCGGAATTGGACCTGAGCACCGCCGCTTGGCGTAAGTCATCACGCTCTGGCGGAAACGGCGGCCAGTGTGTGGAAGTGGCCACCAATCTGCCAGGCATGGTCGCCGTCCGCGACAGCAAGGACCCCGAAGGCCCGAAACTGGTCTTCAGCCTCAGCGAGTGGGCCGCATTCGTGACCTCCCTCAAGCCCGCTCAGTAACAAGAGCCTCAGAAGAGGGCACCACCCTGAGGAAACAGACCATCTCCGAGAAACACGCCCTCCTCATAACTCCTATCGCCGATCCGGCTGGCGAAGGCCGCCCGGCGGGCATACCTTCGCCCGCCTAGCGGCCTTCGCAGCTCCGTGGGCGGGCGTCTTCGATCCTGCTGTTGCCGAGAGTTGCCCGCCTTGACGACATCACGGACACCCGGAGAGATCTGGCCAGGTCTCTACTTTGGTTGGTTGTCCGTCAGGCTTTGTGCGTCGTTTCTCCCAGCGGTGGTGGCAGCGACACGATCTCACGCTGGAAAAGACAGTCAGGTCTTCCCCTTGCTCGTAGAGTTCACGGATGAACCGCTCGGCTTTCCATACAACATCGGGACTTGAGAAGCGGACGGCACCCGCCGACTCGCCTTCGTCGTTGTAAAGCACCCGGTACAGGGTGGATCGTCCCAGCGTCACTAACTCTGGAAGCGGCCTTTCCGCTTCTTGTTCGCGGATCTGCTCCGCTTCGATTACCCGGATGAGCTCCCCGCACTCCGCTCGCAGATTGAGCAGGTGCAACTCCCATTGGAGATAGGGGTCGATCGGTCGCTCGACCACCCGGAGCCGGTAGAGGGGAATCTCTTTGCTCTCCGCCTCGGAGGAGAACTCTATGAGGAAATCCCGCTCGGCTTCGATCAGACGCAGAGCCTCGTCCCAGTCGCCGACTGCGAACGCCTCCCAGCTCGCGAAACCTAGCTCCCGGAAGTGCTGTCGCCGTTCCAGCTTCCAGGACGGTTGCCCGCTGATCGTCCATTGGCGAGTACGGAAGTCGGCTCGATAGTCATCTCGCATGAGCCGGATACCGGCCGAGTCATCGAGCTGATACGGCTCAGGCATCGGGAATATCCGGCTTGGCAGCGATGAGCGTGCGACGGGGGGTGATCACTACTCGCTCGCCCGCGGCCACCCGTACATCCGCCGGCAGGCGGTCCCCGTATGTGAACGTGAGATCGCGTCCGATCACGGCAATGTCGCCGATGTCGAGCTCCCAGATGTCTGGGCGGTCATCGCGACCGCCGGTGTGCCGAGCTCCGCTGGAGACTTCCCGATTCGACATAAAATGGATACAGGGCATTTGAATCATATTTTCGATCCATAGCACATCCTAAAGTTCGGTCTGCCGATGAGTCTCCCTACGATAGCTCCGGAACACCGAATTCCATGACCAATAGCGTCGGATCGATCTACCGGTTGCAGGTCATCTCACTATTTGATCCGCATTTGCCGGATTTACACTTACGCCAAGGCGTCGGACCATCTTTCCGTTCGGAGTCGCCCATGCCATGCGCATGCCTAGACTGGTGATCGGACGCTGACCCAATGGGTGATCCCATGGTGAGCCGGCCATTTTCTCTGGATCGAGAGGAAATGTCATGAATATCGTGCCGTCTCTCGATCCGGGATCTCCTCGGGTGCGGTTCGGTGCGGAGATGCGTCGGCTCCGCGAGGCCGCGCAGCTCTCGCAGTCCGCTGTGGCGGCGCGGCTCGGGTGCACGCAGACTCAGGTGAGCCGCTTGGAGAAGGCGACCCGCAGCCCGTCGAGGTCCGACGCGGAACGGCTGGAGCGGTTGTTCGGCGAGTCCGACGGCGTGTCCTTCATCAGGATGTACCAGCAGATCCACGCTCAGCCGGGCGGCCCGGTCTGGTTCCGTGACTGGGCCGAGGAGATCGAGCCGACGGCCCGAGTCATCCGATCCTGGGATCCGATGCTGGTCCCAGGACTCCTCCAGACCGAGTCGTACGCGCGGGCCATCTTCACGCTGGAACCCCGTGCCACGTTCGAGACTGTGGAGCAACGCGTCGAGGCTCGCATGCGACGACAGCGAATCCTGGTTCGCGACAACCCTCCGCGTGTCATCGTGCTCTTCGAGGCGGGTGTCCTACAGCGCAGCGTGGGTGGCCCTGAAGTAATGCGCGAACAACTCGGCCGTCTGCTGGAAGCGGCATCTTCGCCGTCGATTTCCATACAGCTCGTCGATCCGGAGTGTCTTCCCGGCTTGGCGGGCGCATTCATGATCGCCGAACTCCCCGATGGCCGACCGATCACCGTCAATGCGGATTCACCAGCCCAGGGACATGTCACCACCGACTACGAGCACGTCGCTGCCATTCAGGAGCGCTATGAAACGATTCGACTATGGGCCTATCCTGAAAGGACGTCCCTCCAAATGGTCGAGAAGGCGAGGCACGAATGGACCTGAGTAACGCAGCGTGGCAGAAGTCATCACGATCATCAGGAAACGGTGGCCAGTGCGTGGAAGTAGCCACCAACCTGCCAGGTATGGTCGCCGTCCGTGACAGCAAGGACCCTGAGGGCCCGAAACTGGTCTTCAGCCCCGGTGAGTGGGCGGCATTTGTGACCACCCTCAAGTCCACTCTGTAGCAGGAGTCTCAGAAGAGGGCACCGTCCGGAGGGAACAGACCGTCTCCGAGAAACGTGTCCTCCTCGTCCCCCTTATTCTCCACACCTGCGGTGGCGGAGGTCGCCGACGGGCGCGCCTTCGCCCGCCTGGCGGCCTTCGCGGTGCCTTGAGTGCCCGTCTCCGACTCCTGTTGGTGGCGGTAGTGATTGAGGGCCAGAAGCTTGTCGAGGATGTCGAGACGCGCCTGAGGCCCGACCGTCCAACGCATCCCTTGGCCGTGGTCGTGGAACCCGTGATCGAGAACGACATCGGACCAGGCGGGCAAGGGAGCCTTGGCCTTCCGAGCTTCGTAACCGCGGATGGCAGGCTCGCTCTGCTCGTCCAGCGCGTACGCTTCTTGGACCGCTTCGTCGATCTCGGTGTGCAGATCTCTGATGCGCTGAATCGCCGGGGCAGATTCAGCGGGATCATTTACCATATTGTAAAGCTTGGTCAGACCGAGTTCACACTCCAGCATCAGGCTGCTCCTATACTCATGCAGTTCCCTCCCCGCTCGGTCCATCCGCCTGGTCCGCCCAGGCTGAGGAAAGGTCTCAAAACCATCGGATGGCGTGTATCGAGTGTCATTCCTCAAAGTGGACTGGCCCTTTACTGTCCACCATGTGAAGTGAAAACTGCTAGACAAAAGAGCCATGTCCGCATGGCGGTCAGTAGCAAAGACAACAGTTGCCTCGCTTATCACTGGACCAGTCGACACAAACACAGGCAGTCCGGTCTTGCTGACACGTGCAATAACCAGAAGTCGCCCAAGGCCTGTAATAGCTGCATATAATCCAGGCGCTCGCTCCGCATACTGCCACCACCTTTCTCGACGAGCCTGACGCTTATTTTTCTCTCGAAAAGGTTTCACTTCGCGTTCTGTGATAGCGAATAGATCCGCATAACTTTTCGCTCTCGCCATCGACCAGTCATGAAAATTGATCACCCAGCGACGACCCGAACAGTCGGGGCGGGAGTTCAGATCCTCTCCATTAAGATAGGGGTATAGTACTTCACGGTTCCGCGGATCTCTCTCAATCCATCTTTCAGCTTCCGCTGGGGACATGGTGAACCCCAAACCAAGCACATACGAGCCGATGAAGGACTGATCGGCGTTAGCGGCGAGCCGAAACGGCAGGCCATCCATCCGCCCTTCGGGGTCGAGTGAAGACGTGATCGCCGGGACCTCTTGCCCGTCTCGAAGCGCTATTTCCCGCTCCCCCGGGCATCCGGCCCAGAGCAGAGAAACCTCCAGCGACGCCGTACCCGGCCACGGCTGAGATTTCACCGTCCGGTAGACCCGCCAACCCCGCTCATACGCCTGGTCGAGTCCGACCTCTCGCGTGTCCCCCTGGGAGATCGTGTTGGTGGCGATGATCCCCACCCGCCCCTTCGGAGCCACCGCCAAATCACGCAGCAGGAAGTACGAACATAGGTCCGCGCTCCCCCGCTTCCCTTCAGCGACATACGTGACAAGGAACTCTCGGTAGTCCTCTCCGATTGCCCCGGTGAGCCGCTGACCTCCGATGAACGGCGGGTTGCCCACCACCGCGTTGAACCCACCGCGCAACATGACCTCAGGAAACTCCAAAGGCCAGTGCAACGGTCTGATCGGCTCTGGCCTGCGCCCGCCGCCCGTCAGCATCGGCGTGATCAACCGCCGTACCCGCCGCTCCGCCTCCCGCGCCTCGATGACCGCTTCGGCATCGATGAACTCGGGTTCGGCCACCAGCGCGGCCAAGCGCGTACCGTATCCCTCCTCCCCCGGCTCACCCGCGAGCGCGATGGCCCCCGCGAGCGGGGCGAGGACCTTCTCTACGTCCTCCGCCAGCTCGGCCAGCAGCCTGCCGTATTCGTCCCCCTCCTCCTGCTCCGCCCAGTGCGGAGGGCGGTTCCGCTTCTTGTCTCCCACGGCGGCGAGCGCGGCGGCGACCACGGCGTCGGCTGCGAACCGCAACTGCTCGGTGAGCCCGCGCACGGTGGTGAACTTGGCCTCCAGCTCCCGGCCGTGGGCCGCGTCGCGGACCGGCTCCCGTTCGATCTCCACGCGCAGGCGCTCCGCCTCCCGCAGGATCGTCTCCGTCGTCTCCCACAGCGCGTTCGTCAGCCGGGCGTTGCTGAAGCGCCCTTCCCTCGGATCGAGATGGAACGCCGTGAGCTGCCGGTCCTCCACGAGCCCGACCAACGAATCACCGTGCCGCAACGTGTGGTCCAGGAACGAGAACGGCTTGTTCTTGGCCAGCGTGAACAGCCACAGCGACAACTTGGCCAGCTCGACCGCCTGCTCGTCGCGGTCCACCCCGTAAATACAGCTCGCCGCGACCCTGCGCCGGGCCTCCAGCAGCAGCCCGTCACGGTCATAGTCCGGGCCGACCGCGTCCACGATCACCCGCGGCACGCCCTCCCGTTCCCAGCCCTCGACCACCCGATCCGCCAGGTATCGGCAGGCCGCGACCAGGAACGCCCCCGACCCCATCGCCGGGTCGAGCACCTTCAGTTCGAGCAGTTCGTCCCAGCGCTTGACCCGCCACTCATGCGGCTCGGCCCCCTCGGCGGGCCCCGGCGTGAAACAGAGCGGAGCGAGAGTGTGCTCCACGACCTCCTCCGCCAGCCTGCGCGGCGTGTAGTGCGTGCCCGTGGAGCGCCGGTCGTCGACCTGGGTGATGATCAGCGAGTGCCGAGGGAAGGCCGTCGGCCACCCCCGCAGGTCGAGACGAAGCAAGCCGAGGAACGGGGCCACCCGGCCGGCCAGGGCGTCATCGTTGTCGCAGGCCGTGCGCAGCCGTTCGAGGTCGGCCTGCTTCGGCTCGGCGGCCAGCGCCTTGGCGACCCGGTTCGCCGTCGCCCCGCACGCCTTGACCAGCCACGCGGCGAAGTCGGGCTCCTCTTGACGAGCGCGTTCCAGCTCGGCGAGCGGCAGTTCCGGCTCAAGCTTGCCGAACAACCCGACATACGGTTCGGTCACCCGGACGCAGGAGAACTCCAGCAGTCCTTCGTAGACATGCCCGATCTGCTCCACCCCGAGGCCCTTGTAGCTGAGCCGTTCCGGCGCGCCGCTCTCGCCCACCAGCACCAGCAGCGCCGAGAGGATCTGGTGGACCACCCGGTCGGTGATCCTGACGGCCGTCAGCCAGCCGAACCTGTCCGGGTCGAACAGCGTGCCGCCGTAGGGCGGGATGCGCATGTCGTCGTGTTCGCATCCGCCGTACACCGCGCCGAAGAGGGCCAGCAGCCGGGGCCACGCCGCCCGCCGCCGGTCGCCCACGGCTTCGCCGTACCGGCTGCGATCCTCCTCCAGGGCGTCGAACAGCCCGCCGACCGAGTACGAGCCGGCGTAGAGGTCGGAATCGACCGGCAGCAGCCGCTGGTCCTCCGCGTAGAGCAGGAAGACCAGGCGCATCATCACGGTCAGCGCGCCCCGGTGGAGCTGGCGCTCGGGCACCCCCACGAGCAGTTCTCCACCGGACTCCCGGTCGAGCCTGGCCACCTCGCCGACCAGCAGTTCGACGGCGTGCAGCACCTGCCTGCCCAGCGTGTCGGTGATCTCCGCCTGGGCGTCGGCGCTGCGCGAGAACAGCGCGGCCAGGCTGTCGGTGGGCCTGCCGGCCGCGTCCACCGGGGGCTTGAGCACGCGGGTCGCGGCCAGCAGGGTGGTGAAGGCGCGGAGCAGGTCACGCTCCTCCAGCCACAGATCGGCGTCGAAGGTCGCGACCGTGGACGGCTCCTGCACCCGGGCGTGCACGAGAATCCACAGCCTGCCGTTGGTCAGCAACGCCAGCGGCACCCCGCGCCTGCGGCACAGCTCGGCGGCCTCCTCGACCGCCGACCGGCGGTCCTTGCCCGCCCTGGTCAGCGGCTCGTCCCAGCCTCGACGGTAGATGTGCAACCGTTCGGCCCTGCCGCCCGTACCGTCCGGCCCGAAGGCGACGGCGTCGGGCCGGGCCCGCGTGTCGTTCGGCCCGAACGCCCGCAGCTCGGCGGGCAGACTCGCCCCCTCGGCCAGCAGCGGACCGGTCAGGCCGAGCACCTCCCGCAGGACGAACTCCTGCCAGGCGAAGTTCAGCTCACCCGGAACGGCCCGCACCTCGCCCCACGCCTGCATGAGACGCGCCAGCCGTCCTTCGGGCAGCGTGTCCAGGCCATGCGGCAGCGCGTCGGCGAGCACGCCGACCGAGACGAAGGGGCCGTCGGGCCTGAGCAGGCCGAGCCAGTCGGCGTGCTGACGGGCGATCGACGGGCTGGTGGACCTGCGGCGCGGCGGCATCATGCCCCCTGGTGGGCGATCGAGGCGGGCACGAGGAAGGTGATCGCGGCGGGGAACCACCGGACGGTCGGGTTGGCGTAGCGGCGTCTGATGGCCTCGGTCTCGTCGGCGAGCTGGCGTGGGATCGACTCGCGGCGCTCGATCAGCGCCTCGCGGTCCTTGCTGAGCTGGGTGCGCTCCTCATCGCCCTCGAACAGACTGGGCTGCCAGTACCCCTCGTCGTCCAGCGCGGCGGTGATGGTGCGACGCAGTTCCTCCAGCACGGCGGTCATGGCGGCGATGTCCTCCTGACAACGGTTCGCCAGGTCGGTGGCGTGCCGGTTCGTGCGCCGTCTGGCCCGGTCGGCGAGGATCGCGGCGATCTTCGGCTCCAGTTCGATGCGCTCCCAGGCCGCCGCGAGCCGATCCAGCACATGCCCGGGGGGCGCCTCGTCGCTGGAGGCGGCTAGCCAGGTCTCCAGGTTCTCCGCGCTCACGCGTGCCAGCCTGCCTTCGTCGAGAGAGCCGCCGCCGACTATGACCTCCTCGTGCAGCCGGGTGCCCTCGTCTCCGGTGACGACGATGCGCATGTGGGCGACGACGGCGGGCGAGGCGATGAGATCTCCGGGCACGACCCGTGCCGTGACCCTGGACAGCTTCGCCTGGCCGCCGCCGTCCCCGGCGTTCCACAGCTCGGCCCGGAGCAGATGCATGCACATCTGCACCAACCGGCTGCCGAGGTGGAGCAGCACCACGTCGGTACGGCCCGCCGCGGCGGCCTCGTCGAAGGTCACCACTCGCTCGGCGTAGGTGACCGGATGCAGCAGCCCGTCGTTTCGGGCGTCCGCCCACGCGCCCGACATCGGGGGCAGGCGGAAGCAGCGGGCGCTCACCCCCTTGGGCGGCTGGGCGTCGATCAGGTCCTTGTCGTGGGCCAGCCGCAGCGCCGTGCGGACCACGCGCTCCACCGTCGCCGGTGAGAGGTTCAGCTTCGTACGGCTGCCGCGCAGGGTCTCGCTCAGCTTCTCCAATTCGGCGGCCAGCTCACGCCGGATCCTGATGTCCGCGGTTCGCCGCCGTTTGGCGATCTCGGTTTCGGCCGCCTTCCAGTCGGCGGGACGCCCCAGCATCTTGTTCTCGACGTTGGCGGCGATCACGTCGCCCGCGCTGCCGAGGTCTTCCCGGATCTGGTCCACCTTCCTGGCCGCCACGGCGAGGAAGTGCAGCTCGTCCTCCAGAGAGTTCCCCTCCGGCGTCTCCTGCCACCCGTCGGGGACGAAGTGGAAGACGTCCACCTGGGGCGCGGGCTGCCCGTGCCGGTCGATGCGGCCGTTGCGCTGCTCCAGCCGGTTGGGATTCCAGGGGATCTCCCAGTGGAGCAGGCGGTGGCAGTGGTCCTGGAGGTTGATGCCCTCGCTGGCGGCGTCGGTGGCGAGCAGGATCCGCATCGGGTCGAGGTCCAGGGAGTCGCGGAAGGTCTTGCGGACGCGGTCTCTCTCCTTGTCGTCCATGCCGCCGTACAGGGTCGCGATCTGCTCGGCGCGGTAGCCCGCGTGGAGGAGCCGGTCGCGCAGCCAATTCTGGGTGTCGCGGTATTCGGTGAAGATGATGACGCGCTCGCCGTCCTCCTTCTCGCCGGGGCGGACGAAAGGATCGATCCAGGCACGTAGCGCGTCGAACTTCGCGTCCGCGCGGTTCTTCGCCTCGCTCGCCCAGGTGCGCAGCTCGCCGAGCAGTTCCTTCTCCCGGGCGGTCAGCGGCGGGAGGAGCCTGCGCGCGGCGGTGAGCGCGCCGGCCTCCGCCTCGCCGTAGGCCGCGTCGTCCTCGGCGGTCTCCTCCAAGCGCTGCACGAAGGGGCGGAGCACGCTTTCCCTGGCCTTGGGCGGCAGGGGGCGCTCGCCGTTCTCCCGGCGGGCCATGGTCTCCAGATGTTTGTCCACCGTCGTGAAGAAGGCGTGCGGGGAGGAGAACATTCGCTTCTTCAGGAGCATCGTGACGAAATCGGCGGCGGTGCGTTGAGCGCTGCCGTCGGCCGTGTGCCGGCGGGAGGCGGCGTATTCCGCTAATCGCCTGTGCGCGTGGCGTTCCAGCTCGGAGTAACGCACATCGACGTCGTGGATGACCCGGGTGGCGAAACGCTGTGAGCCGTCCCATCGGCGGGGCAGTTCGCTCTTCAGCCGCCGGACCATGACCCGGGCGAGTTGTTCGTCCTTCGGGGGGACGCCGCGCGCGAAACGCTGGTCGTCGAGCAGTTCGAGCAGGGCCGTCCAGGAATTCTGGAAACCGTTGTGCGGGGTGGCCGACAGGAACAGCCGATGCTCACAGTGCGGGGCGAGTTCGCGAATGACCTCGGTGCGCTGGGAGTCCACGGCGTACTGGCCACGGGTCGTGGGCGCGCAGGTGTGCACCTCGTCGACGACCAGCAGGTCGAATGCCCGGGGATACTTCGGCACCGGCGGCAGCACGTCTCGCAGCAGCCGCCGGGGGCGGTCGCGCTTGAGCCAGTCCACGCTCACGATCAGCCGGGGGAAATGCGTCCAGGGGTTCGTGTAGAGACCGCGGGTGCGGCGTAGCTCCTTGAGCAGCCCGCTGTCCACGATCCGGAAGTCCAGCCCGAACTTGTCGCGCATCTCGTCGCGCCACTGCAGCGTCAGCCCGGCGGGGCAGACGATCAGCATGGTGCGGGCCCGATGCCGCAGCATCAGCTCCTGCATGACGAGACCGGCCTCGATGGTCTTGCCCAGGCCGACATCGTCTGCGATCAGCAGGTTCGTGCGCGGCATCGACAGCGCGCGCACGACCGGGTCGAGCTGGTACTCCTCGATCTTGATCCCGGATCGGAACGGCGCCTGGAGCATGGTGGTGTCGGCCGAGGCGATCGCGCCCCAGCGGACCGCGTCGAGGAAGGCGTCGAGGTGCCCTGGAGGGTCGAAGCCCCGGGCGGGACTCGGGAGCGTGTGCTGCTCGTAGGCGGTGGCGTTCGGCTCAAGTTCCCAGACGACCCGGAGCCGCTCGTCACGGGCGTCGTCCTCGATGCTGACCAGGCTCACCACATGGGGTGCCCGCGCCGCCAGCGATCTGTCGTCGGAACTGGCCACGCTGCCCTGGCGGACGTCGGCCACCACCCAGGGCCGGTTCCGGACGGTCACCACCTGACCGATCGCGGGTGGTGCCGATGCCTCAACCGGCGCCTGTGTCATCGCCGCTCCCCATATCTTCATCTCTTCCCGGTCATCTTGCCGTATAGAGCTCTGGGCATGATGACGTTCTACGATGCTCTATCGGCGCATCGGATGACGGTGTTGCAAATCGCCCCGCGAAAGGTGGTCAGATGGCCGAGCTCGCACTCTCCAGGGAGTTCCTCGATGGATACGACAAACTGGAGAAGCGCGTGCGAAAGCTGGTCAAAGCCACGATCTCCAAGTTCGGCGAGCATACCTTCGCCGGCCTCCATCTGGAGAAGTTGGAGAACGCCGTCGATCCGAATGTCCGCACAATCCGAATTGACCGATTTTGGCGAGGTGTCATCCTCAAGCCGGATCAGGGCGACGTCTACTGCATGCTCGCCGTCCTGCCGCACGACGAGGCGATCAGATACGCCAGAGGCCGGAGGTTCACCGTCAACCAGGCCCTCGGCGTCCTGGAGGTCCGCAACGAGGTCGCGCTGAACCAGGTGCGCCCGGCACTGGAAGAGACCGCCCGGAAAATGCCGGACCGCCTGTTCGCACATATTGGCGACGCAGACCTGCGGCGGCTCGGTATCGACGACGACCTGATGCCCCTTGTCCGGCTGCTGACCGAGGAGGCACATCTAATGGCCCTCGAAAGGATCCTCCCCGCCGCTCAACGCGACGCCCTCATTGCCCTGGCGAGCGGGATGAGCGTGGACGAAGCCCTCGCCGAGATCGGCAGACTGCTCGTCTCGGACAGACCGCCTCGGCAGGTCGATGCCGGCGACCTGGTGGCGGCCATGGAGCGCACGCCCGGCGAGATCGCCTTCGTCTCGGGCTCCGAGGAACTGGCCTGGATTCTGGAGCACCCCTTCACCGCGTGGCGCGTCTTCCTGCATCCCGCGCAGCGGAAGATCGCCTACCGGGAGTCCTACTCGGGCCCGGTCCAGGTCACCGGAGGAGCGGGAACCGGCAAGACCGTCACCGCGTTGCACCGCGCCAAGCACCTGGCCGCCCACGGGAACGGTCCGATCCTGGTGACCACGTTCACCAAGACCCTGGCCGCCACGTTGGCCCAGCAGCTGGACCTGCTCGTCGACGACCCGGGGCTGCGCGAAAAGATCACCGTGACGCACGTGGACAAGCTGGCCAACTCCATCGCGACCGCCGATCAGGGGCGGCCGATCAAGATCATTGGACCCACGGAGGAAGCGGCGACCTGGGCCGCGGCCTCGGCGCACGCGCGGCTGAACCACCGACCGGCCTTCCTGCGGTGGGAGTGGGACCAGATCGTGCTCGGCCAGGACATCCGCGACGAGCGGACCTACCTCTCCTGTGACCGTCGCGGGCGAGGCGGGCGACTCTCGGCCGATGAACGGAGGCGCGTCTGGCTCGCGATCGAGGCGTTCACCGGGGAATTGCGGCGCAGTGGCTATCACACTCATCGTCAGGTGGCCGAAGCCGCGGCGCGGATCATGGCCGCCACGCCGGTCAAGCCGTACCGGCATGTGATCGTCGATGAGGCACAGGACCTTCATCCGGCCCAGTGGCGCCTGCTGCGGGCCGTCGTGGAGCCGGGACCGGACGACATCTTCCTCGTCGGCGACCCACACCAGCGCATCTATGACAACCGGGTGTCACTGACCAGTCTCGGCATCGCAGTGAGAGGGCGCAGCCACCGGTTGAAGCTCAACTACCGCACGACGCAGGAAATCCTCACCTGGGCGGTCCGTGTGCTCGGATTGGACCCCGTGCCCTCGCTGACCGGCGAGCCCGATTCGCTCACGGGATATCACTCCACACTGCACGGGCAACGTCCCGCGGTGGCGAGGTTCGGCGACAAACACACCGAACTCGCCGCCCTGAGCACCCAGGTTCAGGAGTGGATCAACGACGGCGTGGAGCCGCACGCCATCGGGGTCACCGCGCGGACATCTCAACTCGCGGGCAGGGTGTCCGACGCTCTCCGCTCCGCCGGGATCGACTCCATTCCGCTGGCGGCCACCGACGCCTCCCCGCGTTCGGTCAGGGTCGGATCCATGCACCGGATGAAGGGCCTGGAGTTCCGCTGTGTCGCAGTGGTGGGACTGAACCACGATGTCCTGCCGTCCCCCTCGGCGGTGACTCCCGCGGAGGAGGATGGCACCACTCACAGGCAGGATCTCCAACGCGAGCGGTGCCTGCTCTTCGTGGCGTGCACGCGAGCGCGGGACTCACTGTACGTGTCCTACCACGGCGACCCGAGCGCCTTCCTCCCCCGCTAGGGCGCGCCCTCGTCACGGCAGACGGCAGGGCTATGGGGTGGCGGAGAAGAAGGGGTCGTCTACGACGTAGTGCCAGTGACCCTCGGGGGAACGGCGGACGACCTCGGTGGTGGTGGTCGTGAGGTCGGTGCCGTCGTCGGTGAAGCCGGTGACAGTGGCGTCGTTGGCGATGACCGCGAGGTCGTCGGTCTTGTGGATGTTGCGCGGGGTGAGGGTGATCTGGGCGCCGCGGTCGATGTAGACGCGCAGGGCGTTCCTGATCTCGTCGGTGCCGCGCACGGTCGTGCCGGGGTCGGGCTTGAAGATGGCGTCCGGGGCGTAGAGCGAGACCAGCCCCTCCAGGTCGCCGGAGTTCATGGTGGCCATGAAGAGCTTGGCGAGTTCCTCGGGCGTGCTCGCCGTGGCGTGATCCATGTGTCGATCTCCCCTCACAGGATTGTATGCGTCATCGTATATGAATCTTCCGGAAGCGCAGCCGGGCCGCCATGCCGACCAGCAGGATGAAGGCGACCGCGCCCACCGTCCAGGGGTCGCCCGGCCGTCCACCCAGGTCGCGATCCATGACGTGGGAGATCGCGTGGACCACCGCGCCGACGACTCCGCCGAAGAGGCCGACGAACAGTACGTCCCGCCACAGGAGGGCCCCCGCCAGGCTCGCGCCGATGCCCAACTGGAAGGCGCCGAGGTCGTGAAAGAGGTGCAGGCTGAAGGGTGGGTAGGTGGCGATGGTCGAGTAGAAGCTCTCCGGCCAGAAGAACGACCACAGGCCGTTGATGACGAAGAACGCCGCCCCGAGGCCCGCGATCACGTTGGCCGTGAGCCGCGCGCCGCTCTTTCGGTTGTCTCGGATTTCATCGCTCATGCAGACATGGACATTGTGAACTACAAATTTCGTGACATGCCCATGGTGCGCACGACGGAAGGGAGGCGAACCCCGTCGGCTCGCCTCCCCCGGCTCAGGTGTTACGCGTTGGGGTTGAAGCGGATGCCGGACGGCATGGCCTTCGCGAGGTTGGGGGCGAACCGGCCGTCCTTGAGGTCCAGTCGCGCCGATCCGAAGTCGGCCGATACCAACCGGTCACGGATGCCGGGCGGGAAGCCGTTCCAGCCGACGAGGGCGGGGAACTGCCACCGGCCGTCGTGGTTCTCCGGGGGCTCGTCGTTCGGTGTCGCGAACCGGAAGGCATGTGTGGCGATGCCGTCCTTGTGATAGACGATCTTGGGGTGGGTGCCCTGCCACTGGATCTGGTCGCTACGCCGCACGGTGTACTTCCCGTGGGCAGAGGTCGCGACATAGCGCGCCTGGTTGTTCCGGACCCACACCACCACGTGCTCCAGGTCGTGACGGTGACCGCCGCCCAGGACGCTGACCTGGTCCTTCTCGAAGTACAACGCGTACATGATGGCGCACCAGCCGTTGTCGCACTTGTAGCGGGCGTAGCCGTTGGTGTTGCGCAGGTCCCAGCGGTCGCGGCAGTGGCCGTTCAGCGCGCCGCTGGTCTTCAGGCCGGGGGCCACGGTGCCGTCGCGGCCGATGGCGGGGGTCGGGTAGCAGCCGTCCTTGTCGTAGTCATAGGCGGGCTGGAACCGCTGCGCCAGTGCGTCGGCGTTGCCGGGAAGGGCCTGGGGCGGAGCCGCCAGCGTATTGGTGGACGCCGCCACCGATGGGGCCGCGAGCGCGCTTCCCGGGAACGCGGCGGCGAGTGCCAGGCCCGCGCCGAGCGCGAGCGCCGATCTCCGGATCCTCCGCGACGTCCGGGGGTGCGTGCTGGATCGGGTCCGGCGGTCGGTGTGTCCGAATAACGAGTGCTTGTCCACGCGTTCTCTCTCCTGGTCGGGGTTGTCGAACTGCGTTCTTGCGGTGACTCGGCGTACCGAACGAAGGGTCCATGGCGGGCCGTACGGCGGGGAGGGGAAACGGGAAACCGGAATTCCGCCTCGGCCTGACCTGCGGCTTCCGGTCAGGGGAAGGGAAGCGGGAAGCGGGAAGCGGGAAGCGGGAAGCGGGGAAAGCCGGAAATGTGCGCTCATCGGCGTTCGCCTGGGCGGGCGCACGGTTGCGGGTCCGGCGCCAGGTCGGCCGCGGGCATCCAGCCGACGGGGCGGGACGGCGGGCGGTGGTTCTTCCGGAGCATGCCCGTTCACGCGGTCGCGCGGTGCACTATCTATGGTTTCGCGTATTTTGAGGTATTTTCCGTGCTCCGCAGCTGGAATCCCCACGCTGGCCAGCATCCGGATAAGGGTGCTTTCGCGAGGAATCTGGCGCCCTGCGAGGTAGCCCGCCAAGGAAGTGTCGGATATCCCTAAGTGCCTGGCCTGGGCGTCCTGGGTGGACTTTCCCGTCATCTCGGCCAGCTCTTTGATGACACGCAGGAGCTCGCCGTCGTCGTCCGGCATCCCGTCTCTTCCCATTTCCCGTTGGCTCGACGAAGCGGGGTGAGGCGGATGCCATTCTTCCGGATATCACGCGCTCATTCGAGATAAATCATCCGAAAGGAGATTTGGCGAAGACCTCCAGGTCGCCGTATCCGGCGAGCAGGGCCGGGAGGTCGCCGCGGGCGTCCCGGAGGGTGGCGTCCAGGAAGGCGCCCGTGATCTGGGCGGTGAGGTGTGGGCCGGTGGTGCCGACCAGGCCGGGGAGGGGCGGCAGGTACAGCGGGGCGTCGGTGAAGGTGAGATGCGCCGTGTCCGGGACCTTCAGGAGGTAGCCGGCGGCGGTGCTGAGGCGGAGCACGCGGGCGAGCCGGTCGAGATACTCGCGTTCCTGTCCGGGGGTGATTTCGTGCGTGACCGCGAGCACCGGCCGGTGGAACGGTCGTGGGGCGGGGTCCCGGGGGAAACCGTCCAGGTCGACGGCGGCGGTGAATCGGGTGTCCTGCCGGACGGCGAGCAGCGCCGCCGCCCCGCCGAGCGAGTGCCCGGTGGCGGCGGCCCGGCGGGTGTCGAGCCGCCCGGCCAGTGGCTTCGGGGCCGCACCGCGATCCAGACGCGTCAGGACGAAGCTCAGGTCGGCGGCCCTGGTGGCGGTCCACCGGGCGGCCCGCCGTTCGTCCTCGGCCGCGTCACCGGTGGCCGCCACCTTCGTGCGGACGGCCCGGCCGTCCCCCATGACGACCACGGCGGAGTCGTACGGATGGTCGAGCGCCGCCACGACGTACCCGCGAGCGGCCAGTTCCTCGGCCCAGGCGGTGTTCTGCGTGCGCACGCCGCCCAGCCCCGGCGAGAAGAGCACCACCGGGAAGCGGGCCGCGCCCTGGGCCGCCGGGGCGTCGTACACCGAACGGGTGCGAGCGCGGACGGGCCCGTCGAGCACGAAGCCCGGTGCGCCCAGGTAGCCCGCGACGCCCTGCGCGACGACGCGGGCCTCCTCCGGCGTACGGCCGAGGTACCAGGCCCGCTCGGTGGCCGGCAGGCTCTCGGCCGCCGGGTACCAGAACTGCACGACGACCGTCCGCCGATCGTCGCGGCGCGCCGTGGCGGTCTCCTCACGGTCGGGGTCCGCCCATTCCACGACGGTGGTGCCGGTGGCGTAGGGGCCGGATGGGGCGGGGAACACCGGCACGGGCAACGCCCATGCCGTCCCCGCACCCGCCAGCACGAGCAGCAGGCCCGTCACCGACCCCACGATCGTCCGTAGCCGCCGTCGCCGCTGCCGCTGCCGCTTCGGCAAGGCGAACGCCAGGCCGATCGCTCCTCCGGCGAGCACGGGCAGCCACTGCCAGCGGATGCCCATGACGATGAGCGCCACGGCGGCCGGAACGAAGACCGCCCCCGCGCCGAGCACGACGGGGCGCCGCACGCCGTACGGGAGCCACGGCCCGATGATCAGCAGCACGGCGGCCACCAGCACGACGACTTCCACGGGATTCAGCCCAAAGGCCACCACAGCCATGCGCCCATCGTGCCGACCCGCCCAATCCAGAACATCATTCTCAAGACCGGCCCGCCCCTGCCACCCTGGTATGACCCGCCCGCCGTCCTACGACCAGCGACGGTCGGCGTCCTCAGCCGTCTCCGTAGCGGGCCGCGATCGCGGTGGCGCGGTCGCGCAGGGAGTCGCGCAACCACTGTGGGGACAAGGCCTCCGCGCCCGTGCCGAGCTGCCACAGTGCCCATACGGCGTGTCTCGGATCCTGGAAGGTCACCTCAAGCCGGAGCCGGCCGTCCGCGTCGGCTTCTTCCGTGCGGACGGTCAGCGCGGTGGCCACCAGTTCCTCCCGCCGCGCCGGGTTCAGCCGGAGCAGCACGGTGACCTGGTCGCCGCCGGTCCGGAAGCGCGTGCTGCGTTCCTGCCAGGCCGCGTCCAGATCGACGCGGTCGGGGCGCTGCGCGGGTTCGGCGAGCTCCTCGGCGGCCGAGATCCGGGACAGCCGGTAGGTGCGGTCCTCGCCGGACCTCGTGGCCAGCAGGTAGCCCCGGTCGCGCACGGTGACCAGGCCGATCGGGTCCACCGTGCGCCATTCCGCGGCCTGGCCGGTGGCCGCGTAGTGGATGCGCAGCCTGCGCCCGGCGAGCACCGCGCGCAGGACCTCCGCCATCACGGTGTCGGGCGCCTCCTCGGCGGCCAGGCGGCGCGAGAGCAGGTCGGTCTCCGGGTCGATGAGCAGTCGCTCGGCCGCGCCGGCCGCGGTGTCCCGATAGCTCTCTGGCAGCGCGTCGACCACCTTGAGCATCGCCGAAGCGAGCGCCGAGCCGAGGCCGAACGCCTGCGCGCCGCGCCGTGATCCGGCGACCAGCAGGGCAAGGGCCTCGTCGTGGTTCAGTCCGGTCAGTTCGGTACGGAAACCGGGTAGCAGCGCGAAACCGCCGTGCCGGCCGCGTTCGGCGTAGACCGGGACACCGGACGCGGACAGCGCCTCGATGTCGCGTAGCACGGTACGGGTGGACACCTCCAGCTCGCGGGCCAGCGCGGCCGCGGACAGCCGGCCGTGCTGCCGCAGCAGCAGGACCAGCGAGACCAACCGGTCGGCGCGCATACGAAAACGCTACTTGAATACACGACACAGGATGTCGTGATTTGCCGGGAGGCTAGAACCGCGTCCAAGGAGCCGGTGGCCACCGGGCCGATGGACGCACGTGATTCCGACGAACCGAATGGAGCCGATATGACAGTGCAGCGAACCGCGGTCAACCCGTGGCCGTGGTCGATGGAGCTGGGCTACAACCAGGGTGAGATCGTCTCCGGGCACACCCGGACCCTGTACTGCGCCGGGCAGACCGCGATGAGCGGTGACGGCAAGCCCCTGCATGCCGACGACATGGCGGCGCAACTGGCGCTGAGCCTCGACAACCTGGAGGCCGTGCTCGGCGAGGGCGGCATGTCGCTCGCGAACCTCGTCCGGCTCAACGTCTACACCACCGACGTCGATCGGCTCTTCGAGCACTACGGCGTGCTGGCGTCGCGGCTGGGCGCGGCCGGGGTGGCGCCGGCCACCACGATGCTCGGCGTGACGCGGCTGGCGCTCCCCGGCCTGATGGTCGAGCTTGAGGGGACCGCCGTCGCGTGACGCCGCCGGGAAGGTCGCCGGTGTCGTCATGTCGGCCTTCGGTGAGGATGAATCCGCGCGGTGGCGGTGTTGAGCTACGCGGCATGATCCGTAGGCGGCGAAGGGATGGACGCGATGCCTCTTGAGGGCGAGTACGAGGCGAGTCCGGCACAGTGGGTGCGCGAGCAGGTCGAGCTCTACGAGACCTCGGGCGGCACGCAGGGGACGACGCTCTGGGACACGGGAATGCCCGTCGTCATCGTCACGACGCGCGGGGCGAAGAGCGGCAAGCTCCGGAAGGTCCCGCTGATGCGCGTGGAGCACGAGGGGCGCTACGCGGCCGTGGCCTCGAAGGGCGGCTTCCCGAGCCACCCGGTCTGGTACTTCAACCTCAAGGCCGATCCGCACGTGGAACTCCAGGACGGGCCGGTACGCCAGGACATGACCGCCCGTGAGATCACCGGAGACGAGCGGGCGGCGTGGTGGCAGCGCGCGGTCGCCGCGTTTCCGCCGTATGCCGAATACCAGGAGAAGACCGATCGGGTGATCCCGGTCTTCGTGCTGGAGCCGGCGACCGGGAACTGATCGGCTACCGGCGGCCTGATTACAGGCCGCCGTGTAGCCATTTCGGTTACCGAACAAACGAAAACGCCCTCCGGGATAATCCCGGAGGGCGTTTCCTCTGGTAGCGGGGGCAGGATTTGAACCTGCGACCTCTGGGTTATGAGCCCAGCGAGCTACCGAACTGCTCCACCCCGCGTCCCGCTGCGGTGTTTTTCACTCCGCGTTGCGTTGTGTCTAAAGACTATCCGGGACTTGGGGTGGACGCAAATCAGTTGGCTCAGGAGCTGGGCGCGGCGGATGTGGTGCTGGTCGTGGTCGGTGTCGGCGCGGGAGTCGGGGCCGATGAGCCCGTGGGGCTCGGAGCCGGCGTGGGGGCGACGTCCGCGGGACGGGCCGACTGGAGGCGGTTCAGGGCGTCCTGGAGACGCTGCTGGGCCGCTCCGTACTCCACCCAGTTGGGCGGGTTGGCGGACAGGGCCTTCCGCGCGTCGTCGTAGGCCTTGCGGGCCTCGTCGATGGCGGAGTTGAGCTGGCCCGTCTTGCTGGTCTCCGCGGGCTGCTGCTGCTGATTGTTCGGCTTCTGCAGGTTGGCGCCTTCGAAGACCTGTTCAAGGGCGCCTTCGAGGGTGTCGTGCGAGCCGACCTTGTTGCCGTAGGAGACCAGGACGCGCCGCAGGATCGGGTACGGCTCCTGGCCGGACGCGGCCGCGGTCTGGACGTAGACGGGCTCGATGTAGACCAGGCCGTCGGCGAAGGGCAGGGTGAGCAGGTTGCCGTAGCGGATCTGCGCGTTGCCCAGGCCGAGCAGGTTGAGCTCGCCGGAGAACTTGTTGGTGAAGTTGTTCTGCACCTGTCCGGGACCGGGGATGGTCGTGTTGGACGGCATGCGCAGGATCCGCAGCTTGCCGTACCCCCGACCGGCCGTCGCGTCCACGGCCATGAAGGCCGCCAGGTTGGGCCCCTGGCGGGGCACGAACGTGGTCGTCAGCGAGAAGGACGACGCCTGGGTGCCGGGCATCTTGACCGACAGGTAGTACGGCGGCTGCTTGACGTCGCCCTCGCGCAGGGACGGGTCGTTGGGGACGTTCCAGAAGTCCTGGCCGCCGTAGAAGGCCCCGGCGTCCTCGATGTGGTAGCGGGCCAGAACGTCGCGCTGCACCTTGAAGAGGTCTTCCGGGTAGCGCAGGTGCGAGGTCAGGTCCTTGCTCATCGCGCTGACCGGCTTGAGGATGCCGGGGAAGGTCCGGCTCCAGGTCTTCAGCAGCGGGTCATTCGAGTCCCAGGCGTAGAGGTTGACCGTGCCGTCGTAGGCGTCGACGGTGGCCTTCACCGAGTTGCGCATGTAGTTGATCTGGTCGCGCGGCTGCTGGGCGATGGCCCCGGTGTTGGTGGCGGTGTCGCGCACCATGTCGCCGAAGCTGCGGCTCTGGGAGTAGGGATAGTCGTTGGAGAGGGTGTAGGCGTCGACGATCCACTGGACGCGTCCGTCGACGACCGCCGGGTAGGCGTTCGCGTCCATCTGGAGGAAGGGCGCGACCTTGGCGATGCGCTCACGCGGGTTGCGGACGTAGAGGATCTGCGACTTGTCGTTGATGTCGCCGGAGAGCAGCATGTTGATCTCGCTGTACTTCGCGGCGTAGAGCATCCGGTTGAAGAACGACCCGATCGGGACACCACCCTTGCCCTGGTAGGTGGTGTTCTCCTGGCCGGTGCCGCCGCTCTCCGGGTAGTCGAGCTCCTGCCGGTTCTTCGACGGGTCGCCACCGGCGATCACGTATTCGGTGTCGGAGCTCTCACCGAAGTAGATCCGGGGTTCCTTGAGCCCGGTGCGGTCGACCAGCGGGCCGGTCACCGGCATGTCCTTGGCCTCGAAGGCGGGCAGGCCCTCGGAGTCGACCTCGTTGCCGGGCGCGGCGACCAGGCCGTAGCCGTGGGTGTAGACGAGGTGCCGGTTGATCCAGTTGTCCTGCTCCGGCGGCGGCCCGAGCAGCTCTCGCACGCCCACGACGGTGTCGCGGATCTTGCCGGAGGCGTCGGGGTAGCGATCGACGTCGAGCTGGTCGGGGAAGTCGTAGAAGCCACGGATGCGCTGGCGCTGCTGATAGGTCTTGGACACCAGGTTGGGGTCGAGCAGGCGGACACCGGAGATCGAGGAGTCGGCGTTGAAGTCGACCTTGCTCGGATCGCCCTGCGCGTTGTAGCCGATGACCTCGCTGTCATCGACTCCGTAGGCCGTTCGGGTGGCCTCGATGTTGCGCTTGATGAACTCCGCCTCGCGGGCCTGCTGGTTGGGCCTGACCTGGAACTGCTCGACCAGGGCCGGGTAGACCCCGCCGATCAGCACCGCCGAGAGCACGAGCAGGCCGAAGGCCACGCCGGGCAGCATGCCGCCCTGGCGCACCACTCCCGCGAAGAAGAGCGCGGCGCAGATGAGCGCGATGATGGCCAGGATGGTCTTGGCCGGAAGCACCGCGTTGACGTCGGTGTAGGAGGCGCCGTGGACGAACCCGCGGTCGGAGAAGACCAGGCCGTAGCGGTCGACCCAGTAGGCGACCGCCTTGAGCAGCACGAAGATGCCGACCAGCACGGACAGGTGGGCGCGGGCCGCGCGGGAGGCGTGCACGCCCGGCGACTGCAGGCGGAAGCCGCCGTACAGGTAGTGGACGATCGCCGCCATCACGGCGGAGATCACCACGGCGGTGAACAGGAACGTCAGCACCATCCGCAGGAACGGAAAGGTGAACATGAAGAACGAGACGTCCATGCCGAACTGCGGGTCTCGCTGCCCGAAGGACGCACCGTTGATGTACTGGAGCCAGGTCTTCCACTGCCCGGCCATCGTCGATCCGGCGAACAGCGCGAGCACCGCCATGCCGACCAGGAAGATCAGCTTGCGGTGCGGATCGACGGCCATGCGGTACCGGTCGGCTCCGCTCGACCCTCCGAACATCGACGGCCCGAACATCGGGCGCATCCGGAAGGCCAGCATCATGTTGCCGCCCACGACGCCCACCATGAGCAGGGCGCCGACCACGAACATCAGCACCTGGGTCAGCAACACGTTGGAGAACACCGATGTGTACCCCGTGGAGTCGTACCACAGGAAGTCGGTGTAAATACCGGAGAAAAGGAAGAACACCGCCACGATCGCGACGATCGCGATCACGACGGGCAGCAGAAGGCGCGGCCGACGGGGCAGGCGCACCGCCCTGCCGGCTCCGGGGGTCCGGAAGCTCAAGGCCAACCCCTTGTCGTCAAATGCAACGGTCCGTGTCTGGCAACCTACACCGGAGGGGCCGTGTGCGCGGTGTGCCGCTCGGGCACGGTCCGGGCACAGAGCCCCGCCACATGGCCCAACGCACCGACCTCGCCATGAGTGCCCGTGACGAGCGCGAAGCGGGGCCCGCAAAAAACCGTACGGCATGCGACCGAGCGCTAGCGTTCCGGAATCGGCTCCTGTGGAAAACCGGGGCGCGATCAACCCTGCCTGGCCTGGCCTGTGGAAAACGTAAAAACTTCGTCCGTTTCCTGGGCATCCGCCGGTTGGGCGCTCAGTTCGCCGAACAGGGCGGCGGCGTGCCGTTCCCGGTGCGCAGCATGTCGAGCGCGTCAACCGCGTTCTTGAGGGTCTCCACCCGCACCAGCCGAAGACCCGACGGAACGGCCTTCACCGCCTCACCGCAGTTCTCGGCGGGGGTGAGGAAGACGGTCGCGCCGGTCTTGCGGGCGCCCACCATCTTCTGCGAGATGCCCCCGATGGGGCCGACACGGCCCTCGGGAGTGATCGTGCCGGTGCCGGCGATGGACTTGCCGCCGGTGAGCGGGCCGGGGGTGAGCTTGTCGACGATGCCGAGGGAGAACATCAGCCCGGCGCTGGGGCCGCCCACGTCGCCGACGTTGATCGAGACCTTGAACGGGAACTTGAACTTGGACTGCATGACCACGCCGACCATCGGCTTGCCGTCGATGCCCTTGACCGTGGTCAGCGGGACCGAGACCTTCTGGCCGTCACGGCTGACGGAGAACACGACCTCGTCGCCGGGCTTGCGCGCCCGGACCGTCGCGGCGACCTTCTCGACGTCGCCCGCGGGCTTGTCGTCCACGTTCACGATCTCGTCGCCGGGCTTCAGCTTGCCGTCGGCGGGCTTGGCCTTCTCCGTGGACAGCACCCCCACGACCGACGAGTAGGGGATCTTCAACTGGGTCAGGGCGGCGGCCGTGGCGTCGTCCTGGGAGTTCGTCATGTCCTGGACGTTCTGTTCCTCGACCTGCTCGGCCGTACTGGTCTTCGGGAAGATCGTCTCCTCCGGCACCACGGCGATCGTGGGATCGATCCAGCCGCGGAGCGCGGTGAGCAGGTCGATGCGGGTGCCGGGCCCGCCCTGGTAGGCCACGGTGACCAGGCTGAGCCGGCCCGTCGTGGGGTAGGTCTCGCGCCCGTCGATCGAGATCACCGGCTTGCCCTTGACCTGGCCGATGGTGTCTTCAGTGGGCCCCGGGCTTAGGACCACGTACGGCACCGGCAGCAGGGCACCCGCCACGCCGAGCATCAGCGTGAGCATGGCCGCCACCATCAAGGTCAGCGAGCGTCGGGACATGAACGCAGCCTATGCGCTGAAACGTCGCGTCATTCGCAGGCGCCGACCCACTCGGTCGTGCCGTCGGCGAACACCTGATGCTTCCAGATCGGCACCTCGCCCTTGAGATCGTCGATCAGCCGGCGCGACGCCAGGAACGCCTCCTGGCGATGCGCGCACGCCACAGCCACGATCACGGCGGTGTCGCCGAGCGCGAGGTCGCCGATCCGGTGCACCGCGGCCAGCGCGGTGACCGGGAAATCGGCGGCGACCTTCTCGGCGACCCGCCGCAGTTCGGCCTCCGCCGACGGGTGCGCCGAATACGAAAGCTTGACCACGGGTTTCCCGTGGTCGTGGTCGCGGACCGTGCCGACGAAGATCGTGGTGCCGCCGGCGGTCACATCGCCGACGACGGCCAGTACCTCGTCGACCGACAACGCGCCGTCGCGAATACCCAGCAACCGGATGGCTTCCACGACCTGAGCCTACAACCGTCTCCTGCGCCTGGCCCTGCGCACGATCGCCGCCGTGCCGATCACGGCCACGGTCGCGCCCGCGGCGGTGATCGTGGCGTCCTTGCCGGACAGGCGGCGGCCGACCACGGCGTGTCTGCCCTCGCGCAGCTCCAGCAGCCGTTCCAGAGCCGCCTCGTTGGTCCACGTGGGCTTCCAGCCGGCCGCGCGCAGGGAGGTGCAGTCGGCCACCCACGGGTAGACCACGTAATGCAGGTCCGTCGCGGGCGCGGGAGTCACTCCGAGGCGGTGCAGGCGCTGGGCGGTGCCGAAGGTGAGCCCGGCGGGCAGCTCGAACCGGCGCAGGCCGGAGATCTCCTCGACCTGCTCCTGTTCCAGCCATCCGTCCGAGCCCACGGCGAGGGTGCCGCTCACCGTGCCGAGCGCGGCCAGTTCCAGAGCCGTCACCAGGTCGTCGATGTGGCAGAACTGCCAGCGCGGCGCGCAGCCCTTCACGGTGAGCAGCCGGGGGGCCTCGAAGTGCCGGGTGACCACGGTGTCGATGCCGGGGCCGACCACGGCCGCCGGCCGTACCACGGTCACCTCCAGGCCGGGGTGACTGCGCAGGGAGCGGCGCACCAGCGCCTCGATCTCCAGGTAGTCGCCGACGATCCCGGTGTCGGGTTCGGCGGTCACCGGGGAGTCCTCCGGCAGGGGCACGGGGTTGTCGGGGGCGGCGCCGTACACCATCGCGCTGGTCACCACGACGACCCGGCGCACCCGTGCGGCGGCGCTGGCCGTCAAGACGGTCTGGGCCGCGCGCAGGTTGTAGGCGCGCCGTTCGGCGGGGTCGGCGTCGAGGGCGTAGTCGGCGGCCAAGTGGACGAGGACGTCGATGTCGGAGAGCCGGTTCGCCAGAAGCGGATCCCGGACGTCGATCACCCTCCACGTGACATCTGACACATCGCCGCGCTGTTCGTCAATGGCCACGACCCTGCGGAAATCCGCAGACGAGGCCACGTGGGCGAGGAATGCCCTGCCCAGTCCGGCGGCCGCGCCGGTGACGGCTATGACCGGTGACCGGTGGCGTTTCGAGGTAGGCACCAGGTCCTCACTTTGCACTGATCCGCCCCTCGACGGATAACGTGGCGGTTGTGGACTCCTCCATCCTGCATGAGGTAGACCGGTGACTGACCTGCCAGGTCGTGAAAACGACCCAAACGACAACCCGTTCGCCATGTTCGGTGACCCGGAGCAGATCGCCGCGGCGATGCGCCAGTTCGCCGACATGCTCTCCGCACCGCCGAGCTCAGGCCCAGTCAACTGGGACATGGCCAAGAACATAGCCCGACACGCCGTAGTCGCCGAAGGTGACCCGAGCGTCATGGAGGGTGAGCGCCGACAGATCGTGGAGGCGCTCAACCTCGCCGACCTCTGGCTCAACGAGGCGACCACCCTGCCGAGCGGGGTCGACGCGCCGGCGGCGTGGAGCCGATCCGAGTGGATCGAAAAGACCGTTCCGGTCTGGCGAAAGCTCTGCGACCCGATCGCCGCGCGCATGGTCGAGACCATGGGCGGCACCCTCGGCTCGGCCGGGCTGCCCGCTGAGGCGCAGTCCATGGCCGGTCCGCTGATGGGCATGCTGAAGCAGATGGGCGGCATGATGGTCGGCAGCCAGATCGGGCAGGCCCTCGGGTCACTCGCCCGTGAGGTGGTCGGCTCCACCGACATCGGGCTGCCGCTGTCCGGCACCGCCGCGCTGCTGCCCGGCGGGATCGCCTCCTTCAGTGACGGCCTTGAGCTGCCCTCCGACGAGATCCGCCTCTACCTGGCGCTGCGTGAGGCCGCCCACCAGCGGCTGTTCCACCACGTGCCCTGGCTGCGGGCGCACCTGCTCGGCGCGGTCGAGGAGTACGCCAGGGGCATCACGCTCGACGCATCGGCGCTGGAAGAGCAGCTCCGCGGCCTCGACGTCAGCAACCCCGAGCAGCTCCAGCAGGCGCTGAGCGGCGGCGCGCTGCTGAAGCCCGAGGAGACCGAGCGTCAGAAGGCCGCCCTGGCGCGGCTGGAGACCACGCTCGCGCTCGTCGAGGGCTGGGTCGCGACCGTCGTCGACAAGGCGGCCGAGGGCAAGCTGCCGTCCGCGGCGGCGCTGGCCGAGACGGTACGGCGGCGCAGAGCCTCCGGCGGGCCCGCGGAGCGCACGTTCGGCACCCTGGTGGGTCTGGAACTGCGTCCGAGACGCCTGCGTGAGGCCGCCGCGCTGTGGAAGGCGCTGGAGGCCGCTCGCGGGCTCGACGGCCGCGACGCCGTGTGGGGTCACCCCGACCTGCTGCCGCACGCCGAGGACCTCGACGATCCCGACTCCTTCGTGAGCGGGGGCGCACGGTTCGACCTCTCCCTGCTGGACGCCTCCGGCGAGGGGCCCACGGAGAAGACCGACGGCGACACCAGCGGCGACACCAGCGGCGACGAGGACACTCCGGACGACAAGCGGTGACACTCCACGCCGACGCGCGGGCCGTGCTCTCCGCGTGGGTCGCGCCGAGCGACGAGGAGGAGTCGCTGCGCAAGGAGTTCCTGCGCCACCTGGAGTCCCACGACGACGCCATGTGGCGCGCTTGCGCGCCGGCGCACCTGACCGCCACCACGGCGGTCCTGTCGCACGACGGCGAGCTCGTGCTGCTCACGCTGCACCCCAAGGCCCGCAAGTGGCTGCCGATGGGGGGCCACTGCGAGCTCGGCGACGCCACGCTCGGCGACGCCGCGCTGCGCGAGGCCACCGAGGAGTCCGGCCTGCCCGGGCTGCGGCTCCTGCCCGGCCCGCTCGCTCTGGACCGCCACGAGGTCTGGTGTCACCCCCCGAGCAGTTTCCACCTCGACGTCGAGTACGGCGCGGTCGCCCCCGCCGGGATCGAGCCGGTGATCAGTGACGAGTCGCTCGACCTGCGCTGGTACCCGATCGACGAGATCCCCGAGCCGACCGACCACGCCACCCGCCGTCTCGCGCTGAGGGCCAGGGCGATCCTGCGGGGGTAGCGCTTTATCACCGCTTTCACACGTTCCAATTAGAGTTCGTATCGGGCGTCACCGGCACAGACGCGCGGATATCGGGTTCTCAACGTACGGGGCGGGAAACACGTGAACCTCACGGCCGAGGATGCCGGGCAACCGGTTGGTGGAGTGATCGTCACACCGCCGCGCCGGCGGTGGCGGTGGCGGGTGCCCAGGTCGCTGGCGTGGGTGGCCGTGACACCGTTCGCCGCGTGGGCGGTGGCACGGGTGGCGGGCCTGGAGCGAGGGTCGTTCGCCACCCAGCTCATGACGGCTACGCCGTTCGCGGCTGCGGGTTCGCTGGTCCCGGTGCTGCTGGCCGCGTTCTCCCGCAACCGGGTGGCCACGGCCGTGGCGCTGGTCACGGCCACCGCGCTCGGGCTGAGCGTGCTGCCGCGCGCCGTGGGGACGGCGAACGCGGCGCCCGGCGGGCGTCCGCTGAAGGTCCTGACGATCAACCTGCTGTTCGGGAAGGCCGACCCCGCAGCCGTGCTGGACCTGGTCAGGCGGCTTGACCCGGACGTGCTCAGCGCCCAGGAGCTCACCCCCGGAGCGGTCCAGGACTTCGACGCCGCCGGGCTGGACCGGCTGATGCCGTACCGGCATCTGGAGGCCGTCTGGAGTGCCGGCGGAGCTGGCATTTTCGCGAAATATCCCATGACGCCGGTCCGCGATCTGTTCCAGGCGATCGGTCATAACATGCCCGCCGCCGAGGTGGCCCTGCCCGGCGGGGCTCCGATCCAGGTGGTCAACGTCCATCCGTTCCCGCCGCTCGGCACGCAGGTCCAGGAGTGGACGGCGGCGCTGGACGCCCTGCCCCCGGCGGCCAAGGCGCCGGTGCGCGTCCTGGCGGGCGACTTCAACGCCAGCCTGGACCATGCGGCGCTGCGCCGTCTGCTGGCCCGTGGGTACGCGGACGCCGCCGACCGGGCCGGGCAGGGGCTGATCCCGACGTGGCCCGCCAACCGCGGCGTGCCGCCGATCATCACGATCGATCACGTGCTCGTGGACGAGCGGGCGGGGGTGCGCGCGGTGAGCGTCCATACCGTGCCGGGCACCGACCACCGCGCGGTGTTCGCCGAGCTGTACCTGCCGGCCGGCTGATCGCCCGCCGCCGGGGACGGCCTGTGAGGTCAGCCCGCGAGCAGGTCGCGGGTGTTCTCCCAGCCTTCCAGGCCGGGGTCGAGCAGGCTCAGGTCGGCGGGACTGCGCAGGCGGTGCCAGCCGGGCCCGGTGGCGACGGCCCGCCGTTCGGGCGCGTCGGCGCGCAGGTCTGTGACGATGTCCGGTGCGTCCAGCCCGGCGCGCGCCCACTCGGGGTACGGCAGGCGCGCCGCGAGCGCGACCGCCCCTCCCCCTTCGGCCGGGCATACCGACACCTGCGCCCGCCCGAGCGCCCGGAAGAGCTTGCCGATCAGCAGGGACGGCAGGTCGGGCGCGTCGGCGCTGATCAGCACCGCCTGCTCGGCGTCGGGCAGTGCCCGCGCCAGCCCCGCGAAGGCGGCGGCGACCAGTTCGGCCCCCGGCAGCTCGGGGACGGTGATCACCGGCGTGCCCGGCCAGGTGATCTCCTCGATGCCGGGGACGCTGGTCACGACGGCCGGTGTGACGAGTTCAAGCCCTGCGGCGACCTCGTAGGTGTCCTCCGCGACCGCGGTGCGGAACGCGGCGGGATCCACACCGGGAGGGACCGCGCTTCCCGCCGTCGAGGTGACCAGTACGGCCGCGATTCGCTGCACGCATGGCAGCGTAGCGCCGCCCGCCCGGGCTTTCGCCGTCAGTACTCCTCCGCCGAGCCCTGGGAGGCCACTGAGAAGCCCTCCAGGAAGCCGCGTGCGCGCTCTGCCTTGGGGTAACGCTCGACCAGTTCCCAGAACGCCGGCCCGTGACTGGGCACGAGCAGGTGGACCAGCTCGTGCATGATCACGTAGTCGACCACCCAGGACGGCATCCCGCGCAGCCGGGTGGAGATCCTGATGGTGGCGTGGTCGGGCGTGCACGATCCCCAGCGGTGGCGCTGGTTCTCCACCCAGCGCACGCTCACGGGGTCGGCCTTGCCGTCCAGGTAGCGCGCCGAGAGGTCCCGGGCCCGATCGAGCAGTTCGGCGTCGGAGGGACGCCTGCGCTGCTCTTTCGCGGCCAGGCGGTCGAGCATTCTGCGTACCCATTGTTCCTCGTCGGTACGGCTGAGCCCGGCTGGCAGCAAGACGATGGTCTTGTCGCCGTCACGGTATGCGGAGACGGTCCGACGGCGACGAGAACTTCGACGGACCTCGACTGTCTCGGGGGGCACATATGCACGGTAGCCGAGAGTTGGGAAATTCCAACAGGGGCAAGACCTGTTCTCGCTGGTCAGTCGCCGTTCGCTCAATGTTCAACCACACCAGAGGGCTATAGAGGGGACATTTCCCAATTCACGGGCTTAACAGCACCCCCAGCGGCCCGGGAAAGATCCATGCCGCCATGCGGGCGGACCTTGATCCATTTCATCGGCCGCCACCACGCTCGGTGATCACCGCAGGACAGACGGCATCGCGGGACGGTTCCCGGATCCATGATCACCGATATTCGCCGGATCGGCGTCAGCGGTGATCCCTTCGCCGGGGAGAGGGAGAAAATCGGATCTTCACTGTGAGTTGAGCGCCCAGACGAGCTCCGCGAGGGCGAGCGGGCCTCCGGGAGATCCGGCCCGGGCGGCCCCGCCGAGGGAACGCCGAGAAAAGCCGAGCGGATAAGCCGACCGCACTCCGCGTTGCGAGTTTTCCTCCGATCCGCTCAGCGCTTTTCACACCTACACCCTCGATAGCGACATAACCACAGCGAGTTATCCACACCCCTTGATCGGGCTCCGCGAAGTTATCCACAGATCACTCTTTGGGCTGCTCGCAGGGCCGCGCGGCATGCGATTCTGACGACCGCGCGGCGGCGATCGGCCACTTCGGCCGGAAAGTCGATCAGTCCAGCAATTCGATCGAGCGGATCAGGAGGAGCGCTGTGTCCGACCCCCAGAGCGCGGATGAGCCCATGACAGACGCGACCGAAACGGCTGAGACGGCGGCCGGCACCGACGCGGCGAACGAGGCGGACATAGTCGATGAAGCGGATGAAGCGGAGGAGTCAGGCCCGTGCGAGGTGGTCCGGCCAAGGTTGAAGCCCGCCCTGCGGCGGATCGCCCGCGACGACCGCACCATCCAGTTCGGCCTCCATCCGCAGCGCATATCCGTGCTGCACGACGTCGAGCCCCCGGTGCTCCGCGTGATCGAGAGCCTCGACGGCACGCGTGAGCTGCACCAGGTCGTCAAGGACGCCACGAAGGAAGGCCTTCGGGAAGACCAGACCCACACCCTCATCGGCATGCTGTTCCGCCGCGGCGTGCTCGACGACGCCGCGGCCCGGCCGACGCCCCTGCGCTCCCTCACTATGGCCGAGCGCGACCGGCTGCAGCCCGACCTCGACGCGATCTCCCTGCTCCCCGGCACCACCGACGGCGGCTTCTCGGTGCTGGAGCGCAGGCGGGCGGCGCAGGTCCGGCTCTACGGCGCCGGACGGGTGGGCGCCCAGGTCGCGGCGCTGCTCGCGGCCTCGGGAGTGGGTAACCTGTGCGTGGACGACACGACGACGGCACGGGCGCGCGACATCGTTCCAGGCGGGCTCGGCTGGCCGGCGGTGGGCGAGTCCCGGCAGAACGGCACGGTCGCGATGGTGCGCGTCATGGCGCCCGGCGTCAACGCCTGGACCTCGGCGTCGGCCCCGCGGCCGGCCGACCGGGGGCGTGGCCCCGACCTGGCGATCCTTGCTCCGGCAGAACCGCTCGACCATGTCATGGTGGGCGACCTGCTCGACGCCGGGACCCCGCACCTGCTGGTCAGCGCGTTCGAGGGGTTCGGGTCCATCGGGCCGCTGGTCGTGCCCGGCAGTACGGCGTGCCTGCGCTGCATGGAGCTGACGCGCCGCGACCGCGATCCGGAGTGGCCGACGGTGAGCGCCCGGTTGGGCGGCTACCCCGCCGGTGAGGTCGCTTGCGACACGGTCACCTCCGCCTGGGTCGCCGCCGCGGCCGCCGCCCAGGCCCTGATGTGGATCGACGACACGAGGAGCAATGTGATGAACGGCACACTCGATGTCGTGCCGGAGTGGGGCTGGCGGCGGCGATCCTGGAGAATCCACCCAAAATGTCGTTGTGCCCGAAACGAGTTGGTTTAGCGACAATAGTGATATTAACGACCCGGGCCTGACAGGCGGCCGACCGGCCTGCCCGACGGCGGACGGCACCGCCGTGCGGGGCGTGCGAGAAGTTCGAAGGGAGGTAGTGGTGTCGGTGCCCGAGACACGCCGCCGCGACACCGCGAAGACAGGTGAGTGACCTTCCACGCCGTGCCGTGACACGCTCGGCCAAACTGGCGACCCTTCCCCTCAGTTTCGCCGGCCGAACGGCCCTCGGCATCGGCAAGCGCATCGGAGGGAAATCCGCCGAGATCGTCGCGCAGGAGATACAGCAACGCACCGCCGACCAGATCTTCAAGGTCCTCGGCGAGCTCAAGGGCGGGGCGATGAAGCTCGGCCAGGCGCTGTCCATCTTCGAGGCCGCGCTGCCCGCCGAGATCGCCGGGCCGTATCGCGCGACCCTCACCAAACTCCAGGACGCCGCTCCCCCACTGCCCGCCTCAGTGGTGCACCGCGTGCTCGCCGAGCAACTCGGCGACGACTGGCGGGAGAACTTCCTGTCCTTCGACGACCGGCCCACCGCGGCGGCGTCCATCGGACAGGTCCACCGGGCGACCTGGCACGACGGCCGCGCCGTCGCCGTCAAGGTGCAGTACCCCGGCGCGGGCAAGGCACTGCTCTCCGACTTCAACCAGCTCGCCCGGCTCGGCAAGCTGTTCGGCGTGCTGCTGCCCGGCCTCGACATCAAGCCGCTCCTCGGCGAACTGCGCGACCGCGTCGCCGAAGAGCTCGACTACTTCAACGAGGCCGAGGCCCAGCACGCCTTCGCCACCGAGTTCGCCGACGACCCCGACTTCCACGTCCCCGACGTGATCGCGGTCAACGAGCAGGTCCTGGTCACCGAATGGCTCGACGGCACGCCGCTGTCCCGGGTCATCACCGAGAGCGACAAGGCCGAGCGCGACCGGGCCGGGCTGCTGCTGGTCCGGTTCCTCTTCTGCTCCCCCGCACGGGTCGGCATGCTCCACGCCGATCCCCACCCCGGCAACTTCCGGATCACCCCCGACGGCCGCCTGGGCGTCCTCGACTTCGGCGCGGTCAACCGCCTGCCCGACGGCTATCCCCCCATGTTCGGCACCCTGACCCGCATCTTCAACCAGGGCGACATGGACTCCGTGGTCGAAGGCCTGCGCAATGAGGGCTTCATCCGCGACCACATCACCATCGACCCCGATGCCCTGCGCGGCTTCCTCGCCCCGTACGTGGAACCTACCCGCGTCGAGGAGTTCACCTTCAGCCGCGAATGGCTCCAGCGACAGGCCGCCACGGTCGCCGACCTCCGCCCGACCAACGTGGTCCGCCACCTCAACCTGCCCCCGTCCTACATGCTCATCCACCGCGTCCACGCCGCCGGAATCGGAGTGCTGTGCCAACTCGGCACCACGGCCCGCTTCCGCGACGAGGTCATCACCTGGGTCCCCGGCTTCGCCGACGAACCCGGCCCCGGCCCCCAGCCCGAACCCGTCGCCACCGGCTGACCCCGCCCGCCCCCGACCAAGACCACACCGCAAGGGCTCTCGCTGAGCTCGGACTCTTCTTCATGGTGTCGGGCTTCGCCCGACGCTCGCGCCGGGCGTCGCTCTCCTGCGAGTTCCGGTGCCGTTTCCCAGCACGCCCAGGTCAGTAGGCGGGAAGACCGCGGCGTCCGGGGAGCACGATGTCGGGGCCGACCGGGCTCCCGGATGATCGGCACTCACGAGCGCATCGGCCACCACCACGGCACCCCTCGCGGAAGCCGCCGCGTTGGGCCGACCGGCCCGCCGCGCGACTGCTCGGGCATTCCTCGATGCGGTGATCACTTCAGCCGTCGTGATCCGGCACCCGGCTCACGTTCGCGATCTGATCAGAGCCGCCGGGAAGACGATCGGCGCTTACGGCGAAGTACGGTCGATGGCCAATTCACCGACCAGGAAGACCTCCGCCGATGACAGAAGCAGCGACGTGACCGTCAACGTGAGCGAGGAAGAAGCCGATGCCGATCTCGGTGACCGCCTGCGATCGGAGCCGGAACGGTTCACGGCCGTGCATCACCGCTATTTCCGCGACATCTACCGCTACGCGGCCGGACGACTGGATGCGCAGACGGCCGAGGACATAGCCGCCGAGACATTTCTGACCGCCTTCGACCAGCGTGACGAGTTCGATCCGGAACGCGGTGCCCTGCGCCCCTGGTTGTTCGGCATCGCCACCAACCTGATAGCCCGGCACCGCCGTAAGGAGGCCCGGCACTACGCGGCGCTGAGCCGCGTCGCCCGTGAACCGGACACCGAGGGACCCGAGAACCGCATCCTGGCCTCGGTCACCGCCCAGCGCATGCAGCCGCACTTGGCCAAGGCCATGGCCGAACTGTTGCCCGGCGAGCGCGACGTGCTGCTGCTCATCGCACTCGCTCAGCTCAGCTATGAGGAAGTGGCCGAAGCACTCGCCATCTCCTCCGGCACCGTGGGCTCACGGCTCAGCCGCGCCCGCCTCAAACTTCGAAAGTTCATTGATCAGGAGGCCGTCCATGGATGACCTGCAGACTCTCGCCACGCTACTGGCCGCGCCCGAGCCTTCATCCCAGGCCGCAGAGCGTAGTCTGCACCGACTCCAGCGGCGGATGCGTCGCGTCCCGCGCTCTCACCGGACCAGATGGCTCGCGGTAGGAGTGGGCATGGCCGCCGCCACCGCCATCGTCGTCTCCAGCATGAGTGCGCCGACAGCCGCTCCGAACGGCCCGCCGTCCGCATCCGTTCGGTTTACGGCCGGTCAGATTCTGCTGGCCGCCGCCGCCAGTGCGGAGCGCCTGCCGGAAGGCTCGGGCGACTACTGGTACGTCGGATTCAGCTTGGATGACGGTCCTCCGGGGCATCAAACGTGGACCGCCCGTGACGGCCGTTCCTGGGTCAAGAGAAGAGATGAGCCGCTCGCGGAACTGGGCTTGCCGCCGACCCCGTTTCGTCTGGGGGGGCTGGATGTCAGCTTTGAGCAACTTCACGAGCTGCCTTCCGAGCCTGCGGCGCTGATGGACTGGATCGACGATCGCCTGAAGCGTGGCGAGGGCGGGAATGCCGCCGGTCCGCTGAACGCCGCCGATAGGGCTCGTAGAGTCCTACAAGGCTTGGTCTCCCTGGTCACGGCGCTCCCTGCCACGCCCGCGGTCCGAGCCGCGTCATTCCGCGCTCTGGCCACATATCCAGGAGTCGAACCCCTCGGTGCGGTCGACGGCGGACAGGGACTGCTGATTCCCTCCGAATTTGAGACCAAGAGCTCACATGTGCGACTGGTCGTCGATCCCGAGACCTCTCGGGTGCGGAACACCAGCTTTTTCGTCCTCCCTGATGGAGGCGTGGCCTTTGACGTGAGCGCGCCGGTGACCTTCGAGGCGCGATGGACCGACAGTCTCCCCGCCGGCGACTGAACGCCTGATGTGAGCCGCGAGCTCGGGGGTGCCGCGCTGCGGTTCGGGGACACTCGCGGGGCGCACGGGCACGGGGTAGGGCACGCCGAAGGCCGGGTGAGGGGTTGCTCACCCGGCCTTCGGGTCGGGGGCCGGGGCGGGTGCCGTCCCGGCCGGAGTGATGGAAGACGATCGGGCAGGTGCTGCCCGACGAGAGTGGTGAAAAGCGATCGGGCGTGTCCCGGCCCCATGCGGGGCCGGGACACAAGGCTCAGCTCAGGCGGAGCAGGGCCTGGCGCAGGCGGGCCGAAGCCCGCTCGGCGTCGCGGCGGGCGCGGCGCACGCGCCGGATTTGGGAGACCATGCGTTGCTCCTCCGCCTCTTGGTGCAGGGAACGTATTCGGTCCCGCACCAGCTCCTCAAACATGGAGGGGATCTCGTTGCTCCGACCGATGAAGCCGCTCATTGTGGTGGTCCTTTCGAAAATGCTGAATTGTCGGTGGTCGCGGAAAGTCAGGCGGCGACCGGGGTCTTACGCGGACGCCCGCGAGGCCGCTTGCGGGGAACCACGGTTCCCCTGAGGATGAGCTCGCCGCCCCAGACGCCCCATGGCTCGCCGCGCTCAAGCGCGCGGGCCAGGCAGGTCTTCTGGATGGGGCAGCCTCCGCAGAGCGCCTTAGCGAACTCGACGTCTTCCGGAGACTCGGCGAACCACAGGTCGGGCTCGGAACGACACGGGATGTCGGCTTCGTCGATCAGGTCCATGATCGGCTTGGCCCCCATCTGAGTCACCTCTCTGAATTGTCAGTTGATCTGCTGGGTTTACCTCTTGAGGTGGGGGTCAGGAGTGCGGAAATAAGTAAGGCCGCGGATCCTGTCTGCGGATCCGCGGCCCTGGAGGCTTTCTGCCGGTCAGGTCTTGACCGGATCTCTCCAGGGATGCGAACCACGCAGGCCACCATTGGCGAAGTGGTAGTCGTGGTCGGTCGGCTGCTGCCCTCTGCCGGTCACCGCGACCGGAAGGCCCTCGACGCCGGGCAGGTAGGCGGTCGGGGCGGCCGTACGCTCAAGGCGCGCGTACGACGGCATGACGCGGACAGACTTCTCCTGCCGCAGTTTGGCCGGGCCATCGGCGAGCCTCACGGTCAAAGCTCCGGTGGGCACGGCACTGACGGGGCACGCGGACATGAGCCACGCCGACGGCATCGTGTTGATAATCACCGGGGACTCACCTCCGCTCAGGGGAAACTTTCCGACTAGCTGATCTTGCTGATGAAGTCGGCCGGACATGAGCGTCCGACTCGCTTGACCATGACCCTAAACCCCAGCACCGCGACCGGGCAACATATTTTCGACCTGCACTTTTACGTGTCGAGCACGCGGATCATGCACTCCTGAACCACCGATACCACGAGATCGCCTGACTCCGTGAACATCTGTCCGCGGGCGAGCCCGCGGGCGGACCCGGACCACGGTGATTCCTGCGCGTAGAGGAGCCATTGGTCGGCCCTGAACGGGCGGTGGAACCACATCGCGTGGTCCAGCGAGGCTCCCATGATCGGCGAGGTGCCCCAGGCCAGCCCGTGGGCCAGCAGCACGGTGTCGACGAGGGTGTAGTCGGAGGCGTAGGCGGCGAGCACGATGTGCAGCAGCGGGTCGTCGGGCAGGTCGGCGTCGTAGCGGAACCACACCTGGTTCTCGGACCCGACCAGCGCGGGGTCGCGCTGGGCCTCCCAGGTCAGCGGGGTGACATAGCGGGCGTCGACCGGACGCGGGGCCTCCAGTGCCACCCGCGCCTCGGCCTCGTCGCCGAGCAGGTCGCGCACCCGCCGCTGGACGGTGGGCAGGGTCTCGGGCCTGGGCACCTGGGGCATCGGGGCCGCCTGGTGGGAGACGCCCGGCTCGTCGATGTGGAAGGAGGCGGACATCGTGAAGATGGGCCTGCCGTGCTGGATGGCGACGACCCTGCGGGTGGTGAACGACCGGCCGTCGCGCTGGCGATCGACGTTGTAGACGATCGGCACGGACGGGTCGCCCGGCCGGATGAAGTAGGCGTGCAGCGAGTGCACCTGCCGGTCGGACGGCACCGTACGGCCCGCCGCGACCAAGGCCTGCGCCGCCACCTGCCCGCCGAAGACCCGCTGGATGCGTTCCTTGGGGCTGCGCCCCCGGAAGATGTCCAGCTCGATCTGCTCCAGGTCGAGCAGGTCGAGCAGTTCCTTCAGGGCCTCGTTCACGTAGCCGATCCTCCTACTCGCCCGCAGGATCTCCCGCAGGCTCATCTGCGGGCTCCCCCGCCGCGCGGCACATGGAGAGCACAGCCTCGCCGTACCGATCCAGTTTGACTCGTCCGATACCAGGGATCATCAGGAGGTCGGCCTCGGTGGCGGGAACCCGTTCGGCTATGGCCTGGAGGGTCACGTCCGTGAAGATCACGTAGGCGGGGACCTTCGCCTCCTTGGCCGAGGCGCCGCGCCACGCCTTCAGTCTCTCCAGCAGTTCCTCGTCGTAGTCGGACGGGCAGGTGCCGCACCGGCCGAGCTTCTGCTCCGCCCCGGTCACCAGGGTCCTGCCGCACACACGGCAGCTCACCGGAGCCGCGATGGAACGGCGGTCGCGCCCGGAGGAGGCCGCGCGCGGGGGCGCGGAGGGACGGCCGGTCAAGCCGTCGAGGAAGCGCGAGGGCCGCCTGCTCTTGCGCCCGCCCGCCGACCGGGCCAGCGCCCACGACAGGTGAAGGTGCGCGCGGGCGCGCGTGACGCCGACGTAGAGCAGCCGGCGCTCCTCCTCGATCTGTTCTGGCGACTCCGCCTCGCGATACGGCATCACGCCGTCGACGAGCCCCACCAGGAACACGGCGTCCCACTCCAGGCCCTTGGCCGAGTGCAGGGAGGCGAGGGTCACCCCTTCGAGCGGCGGGGCGTGCTGCTCGCTGGCCCGGCGCTCCAGCTCGGCCACGAACGCGGGCAGGTCGGCCCCCTTGGCGGCGAGATCCTCCGCCAGCTCGGCCAGCGCCTTGAGCGACTCCCACCGCTCCCGCGCCTTGCCGCCGTCGGGCGGCTGCGGGGTGAGGCCCTTGCTCCCCAGGATGTGGTGGACGGTCGGGGCCAGCGGGTCGTCGGCCGTCGCGGACCTGGCGGCCCCGCGCAACAGCACGATGGCCTCGCGCACCTCGGGCCGCTCGAAGAACCGCGCCGCGCCGCGCAGCAGGTACGGCACTCCCGCCGCGGAGAACGCCTCCTCGTACGCCTCCGACTGGGCGTTGATCCGGAACAGCACGGCGATCTCGCGGGGGGACACCCCCGAGTCGATCAGCTTGCGCGCCGCCTTGGCCACGCCCTCGGCCTCGCTGGGCTCGTCGTCGAACTCGGCGAAGACCGGCTCGGGACCCTCCGGACGCTGGGCCACCAGCTCCAGCCGGTGCGGCGACCTGGCCTTGGCCAGCACCTTGTTGGCCAGCCCGACCACCTGCGGGGTGGAGCGGTAGTCGCGGATGAGCGTGATCACCGGCGCCTGGGGGTGCTCCACGACGAAGCCGGTGAGGTAGCGCGGGGTCGCCCCGGTGAAGGAGTAGATCGTCTGGTTGGGGTCGCCGACCACGCACAGGTCGTCGCGCCCGCCGAGCCAGGTGTCGAGCAGCAGCTTCTGCAGGGGGTTGACGTCTTGGTACTCGTCGACCACGAAGTAGCGGTACTGCTGCCTGATCTGGGCGGCGACCTCGCGGTGCTCGGTCATCACCGCGGCGGTGAGCTCCAGGATCGTCTCGAAGTCGATCAGGTGGCGCTCGCGGCGGATCTGCTCGTAGGCGTCGTAGAGGCGGGCGACCTCTTCGGGGGGCAGCGGCGACTTGCGGCCGGCCTTCGCCGCCAGGTCTGCGTAGTCTTCGGGCGTGACCTGGGTGACCTTGGCCCACTCGATCTCGGCGGCGACGTCGCGTAGCTCGGACTTGTCGGGATTTCTGCGGACTCGGCGGTAGGCGGCGTTCAGCACCGGCACCTTGGACTCGATGATCGAGGGCAGCTCCCCGCCGATCACCCTCGGCCAGAAGTAGCCGAGCTGGCGCAGCGCCGCCGCGTGGAAGGTGCGCGCCTGCACCCCCGGCACGCCGAGCGAGCGCAGCCGCTGGCGCAGCTCGCCCGCCGCGCGTGTGGTGAATGTCACCGCGAGGACGGCCGACGGCTCGACCACTCCGGTGTGGACGGCATAGGCGATGCGATGGGTGATCGCGCGCGTCTTGCCCGTGCCGGCGCCCGCCAGGACGCACACCGGACCACGCGTGGCCTCGGCGACCGCGCGCTGCTCGGGGTCAAGCCCCGCCAGAACGTCATCGGGCTCCACGCGATCTCCTTACGCGCGTCGAACAGGTCTGCAGCGACCATCCTTTCAGTGATCGCGGCCGGCTCGCTCCGGTTCGGAGATCGCCTGTGGATAACCACTGATCGCGTCAGGATGCGAAAACCTGTGGGTGTACCCCACAATGTTGGCGACCATTCCTTGGGGAGGATGAGAATCGTGCGGACTGTGCTGACCGCGGGTGCCCTCGCTCTGGCCGCAGCCGTACTGCCGGCCACTCCGGTCCTCGCGCCCGCCGCGGCGGCCACGTCGAGCCCGGTTCCGCCGCCGGTGCCGATCCCGCCGGGGCAGACGCCGACCGACCCGCCGACCTCCGCGCCGACCGAGTTCCCCGAGGTCACCGACGCGGTGAGCAGAACCGTCGCGTACGGCAAGCACCGCCGCCAGAGGATGGACGTCTCCCGCCTGCCCGGCACCGCCCCCCGTCCCGGCGTGTTCCTGCTGCACGGCGGATGGTGGTCCAGCGGCGACAAGCGGTCGATGTCGTCGATCGCCCGCGGTTACGTGGCCCAGGGATACACGGTCTTCAACGTCAACTACCGCCTCTCCTCCGACGCCGCCTGGCCCGCCCAGCGCACCGACGCGCTCACCGCCGTCGCCACCGCCAAGCGCCACGCCGCCCGTCTCGGCTTCGACCCCGCCAACTACGTCATCGTCGGCTTCTCCGCGGGCGGTCACATCGCCGCCGCCGTCGGCACCTACGGCGACGGCATGCCGGGCCTCAAGGGCGTCGTCGGCCTCTCGCCGGTGGTCTCCCCCCTGACCGCCTACGCCGACGGCGCGGGCAGCACCGACGTGGCCAAGCGCAGGCTGCGGACCGCCGCGATCAAGCTCGCCGGCGGCTGCGGGCCGAGCGGTAAGTGCGAGAGGATCTGGGCGAGCATGGAGGTGCCGTGGCACGCCAGCCGGGGCGACGCGCCGATGCTCGCGGTGCACTCCCAGGACGAGTTCGTGCCGCCCGCCCAGAGCGAACTGCTGAAGGAGCAGCTCAGGCAGGTGGGCGTGCCGATGGCGGTGCGTGTTGTGCCCGGAACCGGCCACTCATCCGCCCTGTACGCCCTGGCCAGCGTGTCGGCCGGGGTGTATGAGTGGGTCGGGGGCATGCTTCGCCCGGGAAGATGAGCGACCTTCGTTTTGTTGCCAATGAGCGGCCGACCTTCACCCCCCCGAGGTACCCGCACACGAAGGGAAGTACGCGGACATGGCGCTGACGGTCTACACCACCAGCTGGTGCGGCCCCTGCAAGCGGCTCAAGAGCCAGCTCACGCGGGAGGGCATCAGCTACCAGGAGATCGACATCGAGCGGGACACAAAGGGCGCCGAGCTCGTGATGAGCGTCAACAACGGCAACATGACGGTGCCGACCGTGGTCTTCCCCGACGGCACGGCGATGACCAACCCTTCCGTCATCCAGGTGAAGGCCAGGATGGCGGCCATCTGAGCGCGACGGCCGTCACCGGGGGCTGATCACCAGTCGCCGGTGAGCCGCTCGCCGTACCAGGTCTCGATCAGGCGCCGCGCGATCGAGACCTCGGGCGGCAGGCGTACCTCTCCCGCGCGCAGAGCGGCGGCGAGTTCGTCCCGGCTGTACCAGCGGGCCTCGACGATCTCGTCCGCGTCGGGCCGGATCTCCGTGGAGACGGCCCGCGCGAAGAAGCCGAGCATGAGGCTGCGCGGGAACGGCCACGGCTGGCTGCCCAGGTAACGCGGGCCCTCGACGGTGACGCCCACCTCTTCGGCGACCTCGCGGATCACGGCGTGCTCCAGCGATTCCCCCGGCTCGACGAACCCGGCGAGCACCGAGAAGCGGCCCTCGGGCCACTGGGGACCGCGGGCGAGCAGGCAGCGGTCGTCCTCGTCGTGCACCAGCATGATCACCGCAGGGTCCACGCGAGGGAAGTGCTGACTGCCGTCGGCGGGACATACCCGCATGTGTCCCCCGGCCCTGACCTCGGTCGGGCCGCCGCACTGCGGACAGAACTCGTGGGTCGCGTGCCATGCTTCCAGCGCGACCGCGTAGACCATCAGGCCGGCGTCGCGGTCGCCCAGCAGCATGCCCACCTGGCGCAGCCCCACCGGGATGGTGTGGCCCTCCTCAAGGTCGGCCGCCTTGACCGGCGGTACGGCCCGGACCTGGCGCCGGTTCGCATGGTTCTCCATCGCGACGGGCACGCCGGGAAGCGGCCCGGCGAAGGCGAAGTAGGCGATCCCCTCGGAATCGACGCCCAGGAGGTAGCGCTCGCCCTGCGGCAGCTCGGTAGGCGCGTGGTAGACGATCGCGGTGTCGTCACCGGTACGCCTGACCAGGGTTCTCCCCTGCTCGATCACCATCACTCGGGTGGCCTGGTCGTCCCAGGCCCGTGCGAGCCACTTTGCGTCGTTCCGCAGCGCCGCCGACCTGTCGATGGCACTGCGCGCGAGCAGCAGCGGTCCCAGGAGTTCTTCGTCTGCCAAGATCCCCAACGCGTTCCACCCCTTTTGCCTCGCCTATCCTACGCCGCGCAAAAGATGGCATTTCGCGGTTGACGCGCCTGGGCCCCCTCGTCGGCGGCCTTGGAGAATCAAGGACGAGGGAGCCCAGGGCGTACCCGAGGTGGCGGCCCCGGGAGTCATCGGGTTGATCAGTGGATGCCGGGTGATCAGCGGGTGCGAGGTGCGTGTCGCCGCTGCCGTTTGGGTCACCGCTGTCCTTTGGGTCACCGTGTCGGGTGCGGCGCACGCACCGAGCACCAGGGCCGCCGCGACGGTGACCCCGGCGGCTTTTCGGCTTGCCGTACGACGAGCGGGACGCTCGGCCATCGGCCCGAACAGGGACAACCACTGCCGGGGCACCCGGACCCACACCTTTCGCCGGTGATGAGACTCACCCGGCAGGCAGCGGCGGGAGGGGGACGTGTCCGAGTATGGGCGAGCCTGGGGCTCCTGCGAAGTGGGGAACCGGCCGGACGGGTTTTGGGGGCGGTGCCCGCGCCGGAGGCCGCGTGGATGCGAGGGCGGGGCTCCGGGGCCGTCAACGGGCAGATCGTCGGACGGCTCGGCGGGCAGACCGGGAACGCCGTCCGGCCGGCGCATGGTCAGCTCTCCGATCCGAGCCTGCGCCTCACCCACAAGCCGCCGCCCGCCAGGGCGGCAAGCCCGGCGAGTCCGGCCAGACCGGCCACCAGGCCGCCGGGAAGGCTCTCGGAGGAGGCTGCGACGGGGGTCGAGGCACCGGCGTCGGTCACCGCCGACGTGCCCCCCGCACCCGTGTCCACGCCGCCCTGGGGCGCCGTGGCGTCGTCGTCTCGGGAACCCTCGGTGCTCGCGGCGTCCGAGGTGTCGTCGTTGGAGTCGTAGTGGGACGCCGAGGCGGCACCAAGACGTACCCGGCCATCATCGCCGTTGTCGTCATCACCGTCGCCGCCGGTGTCGTCACCGTTGTCGTCGCCGTCGCCGTTGTCGTCGCCCTTGTCGTCGCCGTTGTCGTCTCCGCGCAGCGCCACCTTGCCGGCGCCCGCACGGTCGTCGGTGTCGTCACCACGCCGGTCGTCGACGTCCCCGCGCAGCGCCACCCGCCCGGTGCGCGCGCCGTCGTCCTCGCCGTCCTCGGGGTCTTCCCCGTCGTCGTCACCGTCGTCGTCATCGTCCAGGGCCGGGACGGCAAGGCGCTCGTCCCCCCGAGGCAGGACTACCGCGCCTTGCGACGCTTCCTCCTCAACCGTGACGTCATCGGGCGGCGCGACGGCTTCGGTGTCATCGACCTGGGCGGTCACGGGCGACTCCGGTGGCGGCGCCGCCACCGCAGGTTGGGCCAGGGTCGCCCCCACGGCTCCGAGGCCCAGGGTGATGGAAACCGCCGTGAGAGCGCGGCGCAGTTCCATGGTCATCTATGGCTCCTGTCGTATCCCGCGGTCCTCCCGCGGCTCCTCCCAGCCTGTGGGCGGGCGGTGAGGAGCCCATGAGGGCCGTATGAGAGGTCTGCCATCCATCCGGGCCCCGGCACGGCCCACCCGGCGTCAGAACCCCTTGGCATTCACAAAGGTCACCATGCCCACGCCAGGTCTCACCCTCCGGAGAGGCGTGAATTCTGCCTGACGGAGTCCACCCGACCTGCGCTTACAGCACTCGGGGGGACAGCACCGCACTCCGATCTCCGACAGAAAGATCCGCCTTTCTCCATACGCAGGGGTGTCCTCCACCAGAGGCACGGCGGCGAAAGACGGCCTGTTCGCACAGGTCACGGAGCCCATCGCGGCGCCCGCCTCAGCCACCATTACTTGGACGCTCTCCCATACGCCCCACGCGGAAATGGGACGCGCCGCCGAATGGCTTATTCAATGCCATTCAAATCCCGACTCAGCCGGTGGCGACAGCGTCGGGCGAAGCCCGACACAGAAACACAGACCGAGCGCAGCGAGGCCCATTGGGCGGATACCGGCGGACGGGAGGGGAGGGGGTGTGGGGGGTTAGGCGCGAAGGCGGTAGCCGGTGCCTCGGACGGTTTGGATGCGGTGGGAGCCGATTTTGCGGCGGAGGTAGCGGACGTACACGTCGACCACGTTGGAGCCCGGGTCGAAGTCGAAGCCCCACACGTGGCTGAGCAACTGCTCGCGGGTGAGGACCTGGTCGGGGTGGCGGAAGAAGACCTCGGCGAGGGCGAACTCGCGGGTGGAGAGGTCGACCGATCGGCCGGCCGCGTTGACGCGGCGGGCGCGCAGGTCGAGGGACATGTCGCCGACCCGCAGGACCGTCACCTCCGGGACGCGGTCGCCGCGCAGGCGCAGGCGGACGCGGGCGAGCAGTTCCTCGAAGGCGAACGGCTTGGCGATGTAGTCGTCGGCGCCGCCCGACAGGCCCGCCACCGTGTCGGCGACGCTGTCGCGGGCGGTGAGGATGATGACCGGGATCGGGGTCCTGGTCTCGCGGAGCCGCCGCAGCACGGTGAAGCCGTCGCGCAGCGGCAGCCCGATGTCCAGGATGAGCAGGTCGAACCGTCCGCTGGACGCGTACTCGCAGGCCGCCACGCCGTCCTCGACGACGGTCGTCGCGAACCCGTTGCCGCGCAGCCCCTTCTCCAGGAACGACGCGATGCGCTGTTCGTCCTCCGCGATCAGAATCCGGTTCATCGGGGCTCCATCATGATCTCGATCGGGTCCGGCTCCTCGCCTGCTCCGTCTCGGCGCGCGTTCTCGAACGGGATGCCGATGACGAACAGCGCGCCTCCGCCGTCCGCGCTCACCACGTGGACGTCGCCGCCGTGGGCCTCGGCGATGGAGCGGACGATGGCGAGGCCCAGCCCGGCCCCCTCGTGCGTACGGCCGCCGCCGCGCACGAACCTGGCGAAGATCCGTTCGCGGTCCTGCACCCGGACGCCGGGGCCGCTGTCGCGCACCCACAGCACCACCTCGGCCCCCCGTACGGCGGAGCCGACCGCCACGAGGTCGCCCACCTGCGTGTGGCGTACCGCGTTGGCGATGAGCTGCATCATGGCCTGGGTGAGCCGCTGCCCGTCGGCCCTGATCGAGGCGTCGGCGACCTCTTCCACCCGCCAGGTCCGCTCGCCGAGCGGGCGGGCCTTGGCGAGCACGCTGACCGTGAGGTCGGCCAGTTCGACGTCGTCGAGCGCGAGGAACCCGGGTTGTTCGGCCTTGGCCAGGGTGAGCAGGTCGTCCACGATCCGGTTCATCCGGATCAGTTCGTCGGTGACCAGCGCGATCGTCTCCGCGCGGTCTTCCGGTTCGTCGCCCATCAGCTCCAGGTGGCCCCGGATGACGGTGATCGGGGTGCGGAGTTCGTGCCCGGCGTCGTCCACGAAGTCGCGCTGGACGGCGAAGGCCCGCTCCAGCCGGTCGAGCATGTGGTTGAAGGTCCCGGCGAGGGCGGCGACGTCGTCGTTGCCGGGCACGTTGAGCCGCCGGGTGAGGTCGCTGGAGTCGTTGATCCGCTCGGCCGCCTGGCGGACCAGGCGCACCGGCGCGAGCACCCGGCCGGCGACCAGCCATCCGGCCAGGCCCGCCATCACCAGCGAGACGACGGCGGTGACGGCCACCGCGCCCACGGCGTCCACGACCTCCTTCAGGTGATGGTCGTAGAAGATCGCGATGACGAACTGGCCGCGCTCGGCGCCGCTCTCGACCGGGATGACGGCGTAGCGGACCGTCCCGGCGGGGCTGTCGACCCAGTCGGCGAGCGGGGTGGTGGCCTGGGCGAGCCGGGTGACCAGGGCTTCGTCCGCGGTGAGGTCGGCGAGGGGACGCGCGTAGGAGCGGTGGCCGATCTCGCCGTTGACGATGCTGAAGAAGGTCTCGTAGGCGTCGGGCGCGTTGACCATGAGATGCCCGTCGAGCAGCGCCGACAGGTCGCCGACGGGCGTGTCGGCGGACTCGACGTAGTTGTTGAGCTTCGCCACCTCGTTGGTCAGTTCGGCGTTCACCCTGCCCTCCATGCGGGCGTGCAGGAGGGTCCAGGTCGCGAAGACGGACACGCCGAGGGCGAGGGCGACCACGAGGAGCATCCAGCCCACGATCCGGGCGCGGGCGCTCATCCGTCAGTCATCTCCGTCGCTCTCCCCGCCGTCATCGTCGTCGCCGTCGTCACCACCGCCACCGCCACCGCTGCCGCCGTCGTCGTCGCTCCCGCCCCGGGGCAGCGGCGGCGGGCGGACGGGCTCGGCCGTCTTCTTGCGGGCCTGCTGCCTGGGAGGGGCGTCCTTGCCCTTCGGGGCGGTGGACTCACGCGGGCTCGGCTCGGGCTCTCCGGCGGACGGCTCGTCCACCGGTTCCTTCGGGGAGCCGGTGGGACGTTCGGTGACGACGATGGCCCTGCGAAGGTCGGGCGGATCGACGGTGACCACCTGCACCAGGCCCACCATCGCCAGCACCGCGACGACGGCCCCGGCGAGAACGGCGATGATGGAGGTACGGGGGTTCATCCCTCAACGGTAGGCGGCGATCTCGGAAACGATCGTGAGAGCTGGATGAGAACCCTCTCATCCAAGCGTCCCCGCCGACTTATCGATCATCACTGTCCCCGACAAGACCGACATCCTTCGTGAATGACAACTCGCGCCACGGGCCCGTGGTGGCGGCACTAAGATGCCTTGAGTTAGGTTAGGCTTACCTGATCCGGGGGTGCCTGCGTGCGGCTGTACATCACCGCGCTCAAACCGACCGACTCCGTCACCGACGGATTCCTCCCCGCCGCCCGCGCCTTGGGCTGCGACGTCACCATCCTGACCGACCGGCCGGAGGATCATGGCCGGGCCGACGCCCAGGAGGTCGTCCGGTGCGACGTGCGCGACGCCCGAGCGGTGATCGACACTATCGCCCACCACCACCGCCCGGACGCCGTGTTCTCCAACTCCGACCACATTCAGCCGGAGACGGCCCTCGCCGCCGCCTACTTCGGCCTGCCGGGCAAGGACTGGCGGGCCTGCCTGGCGGCCAAGAACAAGGCGCTCACCCGCCGCACGCTGGCAGAGGCCGGGGTGGAGCGGGTCCGCTCGCTGCGCCTGGCTCCCGGCGACGACTGCGAAACGGTCCGTGGAGCGGACGGCGGGCCGTACGCCGCAGCCGCCTCCGCGCGCGTGCCCTTCCCCGTCGTGGTCAAGCCGCGCGAAGGCGTCGCCAGCGAAGACGTGCTCCTCGTGGACGACCCCCAAGCGCTCGCGTCCGCCATCGAGGGAATCAGGGCGCGGCGGCCAGGGAAGGCCGTCGTGGTCGAGGAGTACCTCGACGGGCCCGTTCGCACGCTGGAGACCCTCGGCGACGCCACCGGCGTGCGCGTGCTCGGCGGGTTCGCCACGACGCTCGGCCCCCCGCCCCACTTCGTGGAGGAACGCCTGGACTGGGCCCCGGCCCGGCCGTCCGACGAGACCGGGCATGTGCTCGCCGCGCTCGCGGCGCTCGGCGCGGGGTTCGGCGCGTGCCACACCGAGTACGCGATCACGCCCGCCGGGCCTCGGGTGATCGAGGTCAACTACCGCGTGATCGGCGACCACTGCGACTTCCTGCTGGCCGACCTGCTCGGCGTCCCGCTGTTCGAGTGGATCCTGCGGGTCCACCTCGGCGAGCCGCTGCCCCGCCAGGAGCGGCCCCCGCGCCGCGCCGGAGCCGCGCTCAGCCTGCTCGCCGACCGCACGGGCGTGATCAGCGCCGCGCCGCCCCCGATCACCCCACGAGACGCCGACGGCGTGCGGCTGTGGCACCGGCCGCTGCGCACCATGGGCGAGCGCGTCGAGCGCACCGGCACCAACCGCGACTACCTCGGCATCGTGCGCGCCGTCGGCGACGACCAGGCGGGCGTGGACGCCGCCCTCGACGCCTTCCGCGCCGCCCACCCCTGGACGGTGACCGCATGAGCGAGCGGGAGCCGTATGTCGCGGCACGCGTGGTCAACGCCCTGCTGCGGGAAGACTACGGAGGGCTGGCCGACCGGGTCACCCGCACCCGGGATGGCGTGGCGCTGGAACTGCCGGGCGCACGCCGGGTGCGGCTCACCCCCGGGTCGCTCTATCAGGACTTCGTGGTGGCCCCCGACGAGTCGCTCGGGCTGTCGTCGGTGCTGGGGGCGGTGGCCGAGATCGCCCATCCGGCCGACGCGGCGGGGGTGAAGGCGCTCGCGGTGGAGTGCGGGGCGGCGCTGCGGGCGCTGGAGCTGCACGACGCCCGGCGCGACGAGGTGCTCGGGCGGATCCACCTCGACCCGCGCGACCGCGACGCGATCGACTACGAGACCCTGGCGGCCTTCGTCGACCATCCGGTCTATCCGACCGCGCGGGCCCGCTACGGCATGTCGGAGGCGGAGCTGCTGGCCTACGCGCCGGAGTTCGCTCCGTCGTTCGAGCTGCGGTGGGCGGCGGTGCCGCGTGAGCGGGCGCGCGGCGGGCGGGTACCGTTCGGGCCGTCGCCGGCCGACGTAGGGCTGCCCGGCCTGGCGGGGACGCACGTGCCGTTCCCGGTGCATCCGCTGTCCGTGCGGGTCGTGGGCGGCATGCCGGGGGTGACCGTCGGGCCGGTGCCGTACCTGCGGGTGCGTCCCACGCTCTCGATGCGCACGGTCGAGGCCGCGCCGGGCATCCACCTGAAGCTGCCGCTGGCCACCAGCACTCTGGGGCTGCGCAACCGACGGTCCATCAAGCCGGCCACGCTCGGCGACGGCGCGCTCGCCGAGCGCCTGCTGCGCGAGGTGCTGGCCGCCGAGCCGGAGTTCCGCGACGCGATCCTGCTGGCCGACGAGCAGCGGTACGGCCACGCCGACCACGAGTACCTGGCGTGGATGGTCCGCACCCTCCCGGACACGCGGGTGATCCCGGTAGCCGCCCTGCTGGCGCCGTCCCCGGCGGGCGCGGGCGAGACCGTCATCGCCGAGTTGGCGCGCGCCCGTGGCGGCGACGTGACCACGGTGCTGGGCGGCTACCTGCGGCTGCTGCTCCGCTGGAACGTCCGGCTGTTCGTGAAGTACGGCATCGCCCTGGAAGCCCACCAGCAGAACATCTCCCTCGTCGCCAGCGGGCCGCCGAGACTGCTGATCAAGGACAACGACGGCCTGCTCGCCTCCCCCGAGCGGCTACGCGCGGCGGGGCTGGCCGTCCCCCGGTTCGCCGACGAGCGGATGCTCACCGACGACCCGCACGCGCTCGCCGACGTGTTCGTCACGATCACCCTGCACCTCGCCGCCGCAGCGGTGGCGTTCGGCGCGCTGCCCGCCGACGCCGCGCGGCGGATGGTGCGCGACGCCCTGGCCGACGCGCTGGCCGAGCACGGCGACGATCCGCTGGCCCGCCTGCTGCGCGCCCGCACCCTCGACGCGGCGCGCCTGGTCGGCAAGGCCATGCTGACCGCCGGGACCCTCGTGGACAAGGCCCGCACCGGGGCGGCCGACGTGAACAAGTTCTACGGCACCGGCGGGCCGAACTACCTGCGCCGGGTCTGATCGTCCGATCGAAACCCACCCAGAGAGCCCACCCAGAAGAGTCCGACCAGAAGGGGCACTGCCGCACGTGAACAGCCTCCTGTCGCCCGACGTCCCCCGCGCCGAGGACTCCCCGGGGCGGGCGCGGCACCGCGCCACCGCCGAGGAGGCGACGGTGGCGGCGCTGCTGCGCTGCTGCCTCCGGGAGATCGCCGGGCCGCGCGGGGAGGTGTGGGACGGCCCGCCGTACACGTTCCTGCGGCTGGCGGGCACGCTGATCCGCGCCCGGGTGCGCGGCGGGATGGCGCTGCGATTCGCCGAGCCCCCGGCGTGGCTGGAGGACGGCGCGTGGCGCCCGCTCACCTCGGCCCTGCTGGTCAGGCTCGTCCAGGCCGGTCTGAGCAAAAACGACGACGGAAACGACGAGTTCGGCGGGCAGGTGGCCGCCAGCCGGGACGCGATCACCCGCATCCTTGCGGCCCGCGAGCGCGCCGCCCCGCCCGCCGGGCCGTGGCTGGCCTCGGAGCAGGCGCTCACCATCGGGCACCCGTTCCACCCGAGCCCCAAGGCCAGAGACGCCACCGGCTGGCTGCGCTACGCGCCGGAGGCGCACGCCACCTTCCCGCTGCGGCTGCTCGGCGTGCGGCACGACGTGCTGCTGTCCGGAGGCGACACCACCGCGCTGGACAAGCTCGACGCCGGGGCGGCGACCCCGCCCGGATACACCCTGCTGCCCGCCCACCCGTGGCAGCTCGACCTGCTGGCCGCCGACCTCGCGGCCCCGCTCGCGGACGGCCGGCTGGTCGATCTCGGGCACGGCTCCCGCCCGGTGGTGCCGACCTCGTCGGTGCGCACCGTGCACGAGCCGGTCAGCGGCATGTGCCTGAAGTTCAGCCTAGACGTCCGGATAACCAACTGCGTGCGAAAGAACGCCTGGTACGAGCTGGAGGGCGCGGTCGCGCTCAGCGAGCGGCTGGAGCCGGTGTTCGGCGCGCTGGCCACCCGGTTCCCGGGCACCGGCTGGCTGCCGGAGCCGGGGTTTCGCAGCGCCGCGCTCGGCACCCGCCTGCTCGAAGGGCTGGGTGTGATCCTGCGCGCCTCCCCCTCCCCCACCGCGCTGCTGGCCGCCGCGCTGGCCGCCGCGACGGCCCTGCCCGCCATGGTGGCCGAACGGCAGGCGGCCGAGCCGGTGCGGTGGTGGGCCGCCTACGTGAGGCACGTGGCGCTGCCGGCGCTCGACGCGTTCTGCGCCCACGGCGTGGTGCTGGAGGCGCACCTACAGAACGTCCTGGTCAAGACGGCCCCTGACGGCATGCCGTCCGGAGCCGTCTTCCGCGACCTGGAGGGCGCCAAGCTGGTCGCGGGGCGCCACGACCTCGCGGGGGTTCCCGGCCCGGTCGCGGGGGCGCTGACCTACACCGCCGACCAGGGGTGGAACCGCGTCGCCTACTGCCTGCTGGTCAACCACCTTCCGGAGATCGCGGCCACGATAGCGGGCCGCGCCGGCGACGACGGCGATCGGCTGCTGGCCGAGCTGTGGGGGGTGGCCTGGGACGAGCTGGCCGCCTACGCGCGCTCGCGGGAGTGGCCCGCGCGGATGCGCGACCTGCTGTCGGGGGTGCCGCTGCCCGCCAAGGCGAACCTGTCGGTGCGGTGGTCGCGCGCGGCCGACCGCGCCGCTGGATACGTCCCGGTCGCCAACCCCCTGGCCGGGCGCGACGGCGACGGGATCATGGAGGTGGCCGGATGATCGCGGTTCCGCCCGCCGTGCTCGCGGTCGCCGAGCGACTGCCCGGCGACCGGCCCGCCTACGTCTACGACCTGGCCGGGCTCGACGCCCACGCCGGGGCGGTGCGCCGGGCGCTGGGCGACGTGGAGCTGTACTACGCGGTCAAGGCCAACCCTGATGCCGAGATCCTGCGGGTGCTGGCCCGCCATGTGGACGGCTTCGAGGTCTCCTCGGGGGGCGAGCTGGCGCACGTCAGGGCCGTGGCGCCCGAGATGCCGGTCGCGCTCGGCGGGCCGGGCAAGACCGCCGCCGAACTGGCCCAGGCGGCCGGGGTCGCCCGGCTGCACGTCGAGAGCCCGAACGAGCTGCGGCGTCTGCTCGACCTCGGCGGCGGGCCCGTCCAGGTCCTGCTCCGCCTCAACCTCGACATACCCGTCGCGGGGGCGGCCCTGGCGATGGGCGGCGGCGCGACGCCGTTCGGGATGGACGAGCACGGCATGCGCGAGTGCCTGGAACTCCTCCCCGCCCAACCCCGCGTGAGGCTGCGCGGGGTGCACGCCCACCTGGCCAGCGGGCTCGGCGCGCCGGAACTGCTCGCCCTGGCCGGGGCCGTACTCGGCGACGCCAGGGGGCTCGGCCACACCGAGGCCGATCTGGAGGTCAATCTGGGCGGCGGCATGGCCGTCTCCTACACCGAACCGGCCACGCGCTTCGACTGGCCCGCCTACGGCTCGGGGCTGCGCGCCCTGCGGCGTCCCGGCGAGACCCTGCGGGTGGAGCCGGGGCGGGCGATGACCGCCTACTGCGGCTGGTACCTCACCCGCGTGATCGACGTGAAGCGCGTCCACGGGCAGACCTTCGCCGTCGTCACCGGGGGCACCCACCATCTGCGCACCCCGGTGACCAAGGGCCACGACCAGCCCTTCGCCGTCGTGCCGGGGCCGGAGAACCGGCCACGCGAGGAACCGGTGACCATCGTGGGACAGCTCTGCACCCCCAAGGACGTCTTCGCCCGCCAGGTGCCAGCGAGCCTGGCCCCCGGCGACGTCGTGGCGTTCGCGATGGCGGGCGCGTACGCGTGGAACATCTCCCACCACGACTTCCTGATGCACGAGAAGCCGGCCTTCCACTACGTGTGATCCGCTACTCCACGACCGGAACCCGCTCGATCAGCGCGACCAGCCCCGCCAGGTCGAGCAGGTTCACCGGCCGGACGGTCTCGTTGGCCCGCACGTAGTGGAAGGCCGCGCGTACCCGCTCGACCGGCGCGCCCGAGAGGTCGGCCCAGGCCAGCCGGTACGCCGCGAGCTGGACGGCAGCCGCCTGCGCGGCCTTGCCCCGGGGCCGTTCGCCGGTCTTCCAGTCCACGACCTCGTAGGTGCCGTCGGGCGCCTGGAAGACGGCGTCCATCCGGCCCCGCAGCAGGCGGTCGCCGACCATCGTCTCGAACGGCACCTCGAAGTCGAGCGGACGGCGGGCCGCCCACTCGCTCTCCTCGAACCGGTCGCACAGCTCGCCGAGCGCGACGTCGGCCTCGGCCAGGTCGTCTGCGGCACCGGGCAGCTCCAGCTCGGCGAACAGGCTCTGCTGCCCCCAGCGGGTCTCCAGCCAGTGGTGGAACGCGGTGCCCCGGCGGGCCAGCGGCGCCGGGCGCGCGGGCATGGGACGCCTGATCCTGCGGGCCAGCTCGCCCGGGTCGGAGGCCAGGTTCACCAGCGCCGAGACGGTCAGCCGTTCCGGCAGGGTGACCTGGGTGGGGGGCCGCCGCCGCAGGCGTTCGCGCTCCAGCATGAGCAGTTCGGTGTCGCGCTCCCAGGCCCGCACCCGCTCGCGGTCGCGCTCGCGCACCGGTTCGTTCACGGCGGGCTCGGTGAGGGTTCCGGCCAGGGCGTCCTCCACCAGCCCGGCGCCGTCGAGCATCGCGACGTAGCGGACGCCGTCCGGAGTGACCGGCCAGGTGGCCTCGGCGGGCTGGGCCAGCAGCGGGTTGGCCGCGCCCTCTTCGAGGTCGGCCGCCCACCGGGCGACCCGCCCGCAGGTGTCGCGGATCTCCAGCAGGAATTCCGACGGCTCCAGCGGCTTGGACGCGCTGCCCCACCGGTAGCCGGAGGCGATGAGCAGGTAGTGGGCGCGGGTGACGGCGACGTAGGCGAGCCGCCGCTCCTCCATCAGGTCGCGTTCGCGGCACTCGGCGTCGAAGTCGATGAGGTCGTCCTTCTCCAGCCCGGCGAGCCGGGGCAGGTCACCGGCGTCGCCGCGAAGCGGATAGGGCAGTTTGCGGGGGTTCTCCGTCCATCGGGGGGTCGTGACCGGCTTGGCGGGGAAGACGGTGCCGGTGGTGAGCGCCCCGCTCTTGTTGGTGAGCTGCGACAGGCCTGGCACCACGACCACGGGCCACTCCAGGCCCTTGGACGCGTGGATGGTCATCAGCTTGACGCTGTTGCTGTCGCCCACCCGGCCGGCGTCGAGGCCGTTCTCCTCCTCGTCGGCGGCCTTCAGGTAGGCGAGGAACGCGCCGAGGGTGGGATCTTCGGCGTCTCCGGCGAACCGGGCCCCGGCGTCGAGGAAGGCGTCGAGGTCGGCGCGGGCGGCGAAGGCGCTCGCCGCGCCCGAGCGGGCCGCGACCTCGATGTCCAGGCCGGTCCGGCGTTCCACCTCGCCGATCAGGTCGGGCAGGGGACGGCCCGCGTGGGCCCGCAGCGTGCGCAGCTCGGCCGCGAACGCGAGCAGCCGAACCCGGGCCAGCGGCGAGAAGCGGTCCTGCCACTCGTCGCGCTCGGGCAGTTCGTCCAGGGCGTCGACCAGGCTGCCGCGCTCCTCGGCCATGTCGGCCACGACCTGGTCGAGCGGGTCGTCGGGCCGGGACGCGCCCTGGTCGGTCTCGCGGTTCAGCTCGCGGGCGAGGTCGCCGAGCACCTTGAGGTCGGCCGGGCCGATCCGCCAGCGCGGCCCGCCGAGCAGCCGCACCAGGGCGTCGCCCGCCGTCGGGTCGTACAGGACGCGCAGCGTGGCCACGATGTCGGCGACCTCGGGCACGGCGAGCAGCCCACCCAGGCCGACCACCTCGACCGGGATGCCGCGCTCCTCAAGCGCCCGCCGCAGCGCCGGGAACTGGGACCGCTTGCGGGCCAGGATCGCCACGTCGGCGGGCTGCACGGACTGCTGCCCGCCCCAGGCGCTGGGCTTGGCCTTGTCGCGCTCGCCCTCGCCCCACGGCAGGCCGTCGGGCGCGGACTCCTGCCCGAGCACGCCCGCGACGCCCTCGGCGATCCAGCGGGCCTCGTCCTCGGCGGTCTCGTGGAACGCGCACAGCACCCGGCCGCGCTCGACGCGGGTCTTGCCGGGGATCAGCACCGGCACGTCGCGCGCCTCGATCCGCAGCGGGAGCTGCACGCGGGCGGCCACGTCGAGGACCTTGTCGCCGTTGCGGAAACTGACCGAAAGGCGGCTGACCTTGGACCGGTCGCCTGTCCCGGTGGGGAAGTCGCGGGAGAAGCGGGTCAGGTTGCCCGCGGAGGCGCCGCGCCAGCCGTAGATGGACTGGCAGGGGTCGCCCACCGAGGTGACCGGGTGGCCGCCGCCGAACAGCGAGCGCAGCAGCACGAGCTGGGCGTGGCTGGTGTCCTGGTACTCGTCGAGCAGCACCACGGCGAACCGGTCGCGTTCGATCGCGCCCACCTCGGGGTGGTTGACGGCGATGCGCGCGGCCAGCGCCATCTGGTCGCCGTAGTCGATGACCTCGCGCTGGCGCTTCATCCGCTCGTACGCCTCGACCATGGGCAGCAGTTGCTCCCTGGCCCGCTGGGTGACCAGCGGCCTGCGCTGGGCGGCGTTGGTCGTGCCGCGCACGTCGTCGAGCTTCCCCGCCAGCCAGGTGCCGAGGTCGCGGACGTCCTTGGCGTCGCGCAGGTGCTCGGACATCTCACCGGCGAGTTCGAGCACGGCGCGGGTGACGGTGGCCGGGCCCCACTCGACTTGCTCCATCGGCCCGTCGTAGAGGCTGACCGCGCGGCTGGCCATCTGCCAGGACACGGCGGGCGGCACCAGCCGCATGGTGGGCTCCAGCGCCTCGCGCAGCGCGTGGTCGGTGACCAGGCGGGCGGCGTAGGCGTGGTAGGTGGAGACCGTGGGCTCCTCCTCCAGCATCTCCACGGGAACCAGCTTGGCGTCGGCCAGCCCGGTCAGCCGCTTGCGGACGCGGGCGGCCAGCTCGGTGGCGGCCTTGCGGGTGAAGGTGAGGCCGAGCACGTGCTCCGGCTTGACCAGGCCGTTGGCGACCAGCCAGACCACCCGGCCGGCCATGGTCTCGCTCTTGCCCGAGCCCGCGCCCGCCATCACGACCATCGGCTCCAGGGGGGCCTCGATGACCTCGGCCTGCTCGGGCGTGGGGGCCGGGATGCCGAGCTTGACCGCGAGGTCGGCGGCGCTCAGCACACCTGACCTCCGTCGTCGCTGACCGGGCAGCTCGACCTGACGGCGCAGGTGCGGCAGCCGTCGTTCACGGACGCCTGGAAGAACTGGCTGGACATGCCGGTGGCCACGGTGTCGACCATGTCCTTGGCCCAGCCGGGGTCGTCGTCGTCGGCCAGCGCCCGCTGCTGCTGCTCCCTGGCGTCTTTACCGGCGGCCTTGCCCACCTGCACCAGGGCGGCGCCGCCGGGCTCGGTCATGCCGTGCCGCCGGAACGCGCCGAGCAGCGCGGCGAGCTGGTAGACGCCGAGCTGCGGGTGGCGGTCCATCTCGGACTCGGACGGCTTGGACCCGCCGGTCTTGATGTCGATGATGACGGCGCGGCCGTCGCCGTCGCGCTCGACGCGGTCGACCCGGCCCCTGATCTCGATGCCCTCGCCGACCACGGCGGTGAACGCCTCTTCGGTGGAGATCAGGTCGCGGTCGTTGTCCTGCTGCCAGCGGACGAACTTCCTGATCATCTGCTCGGCGACCTGGCGCTGCTTGCGGTTGAACCACTTGCCGCCGAAGTCGAGCTCGTCCCAGATCGCGTCGAGACGCTTGCCGAGGGTCTCCTCGGCCGGGACGCCGGTCGCCGCCAGTACGGCCAGCGCGTGGATGATCGTGCCCAGGCCCTGCGCCGCCGACGTGCCGGACGCCCCGACCGCGGTCTCCAGCAGCCAGCGCAGCCCGCACTTGCTGAAGCTCTCCACCGCCGACGGGGAGATGCGGACGACGTCGTCGGGCCAGCCGAGCGGGCGGTCGTCGGTGAGGGGGGTCAGGCCGTACCAGTCGTCGGGGTGTGCCCCGGCGATGCCCGCCTCGGCGAGCCTGGCCAGGTGGCGGGCGGCGTCGCGGCGCACCACGGCGGGCCTGGTCGGGTCGCAGACGGCCTGGCGCAGGTCGGCGACCAGCGCGGACATGCTCAGCCAGCGGGCGCGGTCGTCGACTCCGGCCGGCTCCACGCCGCCGGGCAGCAGCTCGTTCAGGAACCGGGAGGGCCGCTCGTCGGTGTCGTCGCCGCCGACGGCGGTGACCACCAGGCGGCTCCTGGCCCGGGTGGCGGCCACGTAGAACAGCCGCCGCTCCTCGGCGAGCTGCTTGGAGGCCAGCGCGGCGGCGGCGAACTCGGTGGTGTCGAGCGCCGAGCCCTTGGACAGCTCGATCATCGCGTCGATGCCGAGCATGGAGCCGCGCATCCGGACGTCGGGCCAGACTGCCTCCTGCACGCCCGCGACGACCACGATGTCCCATTCCAGGCCCTTGGCGCGGTGCGCGGTCAGGATGCGGACGGCCTCGGCGTCGGGCGCGTGCTCGGCCAGGCTGTCGCCCGCGATCTCCTGGGAGGCCATGTCGTCGAGGAACACCTCGACCCCGGCCTTGGGCAGGCGGTCCACGAAGCGGGCCGCGTGGTCGAAGAGCGCGACGACCGCGTCGAGGTCGCGGTCGGCCTGCACGCCCCTCGGGCCGCCCGAGACGCTCGCGTCGGTCCAGGTGCCGGCGAGGCCGCTGGCCTGCCACACCTCCCACAGGACCTCTTCGGCCGAGCCCTTGCGCCGCACGGCGTCGCGGGCGGTGGCGACGAGTCTGGCCACCCTCGTGGCGGGGGCGGCGACGTGGGGTTCCACGCGGATCAGCTCGGCCTGGTCGGTGACCGCGGCCACCAGCAGTTCGCCCGAGGAGCGCACCGGGACCGGCGCGGCGCCCTCGGCGCTCAGCTCGGCGGCGGCGGCGTGCTCGGCGACGCGGAGCGCGCGGCGCAGGCGGCGCACGCCGATCATGTCGGTGCCGCCGATCGGGCCGGTGAGCAGGTCTTCGGCGACCGCTTCGTCGAGTGCGGCGGGATCGGTGGCCACGCGGAGCAGCGCGATCAGCGGGCGGACCCCCGGCTCACTGGCCAGCGGCAGCTCGTCGGCGGCCACCATGACGGGCACGCCCGCCGTGGCCAGCGCCCTGCGCAGCAGCGGCATCTGACGCACCGCCGACCTGACCAGGACGGCCATCCGCGACCACGGCACGCCGTCGAGCAGATGCGCGCGGCGCAGCGTGTCGGCCACGACGGCGGCCTCCTGGGTGGCGCTGTCGGTCAGCAGCACCCTGACCTCGCCGTCCTGCCGCACCGGCTTGAGCTGCCGGTGCTCGCGCGCGGGCGTGGACGGCAGGCGGGCGCTGATCCGCCGCGAGGCGCGCAGGATCTCCGGCCCCATCCGGCGGCAGGTGCGCAGCGCGATCACGGGGGCCTCGTCGCCGTCGCGGGTGCGGAACCGCTCGGGGAAGCGCATGATGCCGTCCACCTCGGCGCCCCGGAAGCCGTAGATGGACTGGTCGGGGTCGCCCACCACGACCAGGTCGCGGCCGTCTCCGGCGAGCCGGCGCAGCAGGTGCTCCTGCGCCGGGTCGGTGTCCTGGTACTCGTCCACGAACACGATGTCGTAGGCGGCGCGCTCTCGTTCGCGGACCGGCCCCTCGGTGAGCAGGCCCGCGGCGGCCCTGATCAGCTCGGCGTAGTCGAGCGCGGGCACCGGGTCGAGGTCGAAGCGGGCCTGGTAGCGCCGCGCGAAGCGGCCCGCCGCCGCCCAGTCGGCGCGGCCGTGCGCGCGTCCCAGCTCGACGAGGTCGTCGCCGTCGAGGCCGCGCTCGGCGGCCCGCGCCAGGAAGTCGCTGACCTCCTCGGCGAACCCGCGCGTCTTCAGCGCCTCACGCAGGTAGGACGGCCAGTCGGGAGCGCCGTCCTCCAGCTCGCCGTGCAGCAGGCGGCGTACCTCCAGCAGCTCCTCTGGGCCGGTGAGCAGGCGCGGCGGTTCGTCGCCCCGGTCGGCGGCGGCACGGCGCAGCAGCGCGTAGGCGTAGCCGTGGAAGGTGAGGGCGAGCGGGGTGCGGGTGGTGCGGCGCAACCGGGCGGTGATGCGATCGCGCAGCTCCCCCGCCGCCTTGCGGCTGAAGGTGAGCACGAGCACCCGCTCGGGGTCGAGCCCCCGGCGCTCGACGCGATCGACGATGGTCTCGACGATCGTGGTGGTCTTGCCGGTGCCGGGACCGGCCAGGACGAGCAGTGGGCCGCCGGGATGATCGACCACCGCCCGCTGGTTCTCGTCCAGCTCGGGAGGTGACGCCTGCCCCCGCGTCCCGTTGCGCACCAGGCGCCAGGTCTGACCACTCACAACTCAGAATTCCATCAGACCACAGAGAAAGATCGTGCCGGGTTGACCGCTTTTCCTCGCCCTTGACGGCGAGTACGGCATGCCGACCTACGTTATCGGCGGCTTTAGCGGTATGTACGACGACACGCCGATGTAGGAATGAGTCGTATGTCACGCCCACCGGTCAACGATCAGCGGGTCATCGGGTGAGCGGATCTGTGGTGCCCCAGGGGATCTGCGGCGACTCGTGGAAGTCGACGCCCCAGCGCCGCCACATCTCGGCGTGCCCCGCCAGCCGGGACGCGAAGACCTCGAAGTCGCGCGACTTCTGCGGGGTCCAGGCGACCTCGGCGACCGCGGGCAGCCGAGGGAAGGCGAGGTATTCCAGGTCGTCGATATTGGTGACGGTCTCCGTCCACAGCGGGGCCTCGACGCCGAGCACGGCCGCCTCGCCGACGCCGGGCAGCAGGGCCGCCGGATCCCAGTCGTAGGAGTCTTCGACCTCGACCAGGCCCGCCCACTGCTGGCCGACACGACTGTCGGAGTCGTACTTCATGTCCAGATACACCCGGGACGCCGGCGACAGCACGACCTTCGCGCCCTGGCGCACGGCGTTGACGACGTCGTCGGGCTCCTCGCGGGTCTGCCAGTACTGCACCACCGAGCCGGGCGCGAGCCTGGCCTTGCCGACCTCCTGCCAGGCGACCATCCGCTTGCCCGCGCGGACGACGAGCTCCTGCGCCCGCTCGACGAAGCGGGTGTAGTCGGCCTCGCTCAGCTCGCGCACCTCGTCGCCGCCGATGTGGACGTAGTCGCCGGGGGTCAGCCGGGCCACCTCGGCGATGACGTCGGAGACGAACCGGTCGGTGGCCGCCGAGCCCACGCAGAGCGTGCTGAACCCGACCTCTATCCCCGTGTACGGCTCGCGGGCCCGCCCGTCGCAGTTCAGCTCGGCGTAGGAGGCCAGCGCCGCGTTGGTGTGTCCCGGCATGTCGATCTCGGGCACGATGTCGATGAACCGGTCGCTCGCGTACTTCACCAGCTCGCGGTAGTCGTCGGCGGTGTAGAAGCCGCCGGGGCCGCCGCCCACCTGGGTCGAGCCGCCGATCCTGGTCAGCTCGGGACGGCCCGCGATGGCCAGCCGCCAGCCCTGGTCGTCGGTCAGGTGCAGGTGCAGCACGTTGAGCTTGTAGGCGGCCATCAGGTCGAGGTAGCGCTTGACGTCGGCGACCGGCCGGAAGTGCCGGGCCACGTCGAGCATCGCGCCGCGCCAGGCGAAGCGCGGGCGGTCGGTGATCCGCACGCCCGCCATCCGGGACGGCCCGCCGTCGCGGGCCTGCGGCAGCAGTTGCCGGAGGGTCTGCACGCCGTAGAAGAGCCCGGCCGTGGTCTCGGCGCGCAGGTCGACGCCGTCGGGGCCGACGACCAGTTCGTAGCCCTCCGCACCGGCCCCGGGGGTGAGCGCGAGACGGATCGCGCCGTCCGGCCCGGCCTGCGGCCTCTGCCCGGTGGCCTCCTGCACGGCGAGCGCCAGGTGTTCCGCCACCCCGGCCGCCTCGCCGGGCGCGGTGATCACCACCGCCGGTTCGAGAGTGAAGTCCTCGCCCTCGGCCGCGGGGACGACCGACGCCGGCAGTGGAACCAGCGCCGCCCCCTCGACCCGTACGTCAGCACCGCATCCGGTCATGCCACCCGCCCACACCAGGACCGCCGCCAGCGTCAGCCGGACCGTTGACCAACGTTTGACCATGTTCGACCCGGCCCGCCGGAAATCGGTAAGTTTCTTTACCGTTCGATTCTAACCGAAGACGTGATCGACGAGCCGTCGCGTGGCCTTCCCGTCGTCGCGGGGGGCGTAGGCGCGGCGGAAGTTCTCGTAGCGCTCGGCGTATTCGGCGGCGATGCCGTCGATGCCCTTGACCGCCTGGATCACCTGGGCGGAGGTGGCCAGCACCGGCCCGGGGGCCTCCTCGGCGATATCGAGATAGACGCCGCGCTTGGCCGCGAACCGGTCGAGGTCGTAGGCGAAGAAGATCATCGGACGGCCGGTGGCGGCGAAGTCGAACATCACCGAGGAGTAGTCGGTGATCAGGACGTCCGTGATCAGCAGCAGATCGGTGATGTCTGGATATGTGGTGACGTCGTGGCTGAAGCCGTCGTCGGGCACCACTGGGGCGGCCTGCATGGAATGCGCCCGGATCAGCAGCTCGTGCCCCTCGCCCAGGATCGTGCGGGCCTGCACGAGGTTGAGGCGCAGCGAGGTGTTCTTCCGGTCGTAGTCGCGGTAGGTCGGCGCGTACAGCACCACCTTGGCGTCCTCGGCGAGACCCAGGCGGCGGCGGACCCCGGCGGCCAGCTCGTCGCGCTCGGGGGCGACGAGCACGTCGTTGCGCGGGTAGCCGCCCTCCAGCACCTCGCCCTGGTAGCCGAACGCCTTGCGCAGCACCGGCGTGGCCCATGGGCTCTGCGACAGCAGCAGATCCCAGCCCCGGACCTCGGCGGCCTGCCGGTGCCACACCGGCGGGCGCGGGTCGCGCGACATGTGCGGCAGGTCGTTGCCGACCCGCTTGACCGGGGTGCCGTGCCAGGTCTGCACGATCGTCTGGTCGTCTCTGGCGCGGAACCACGGCGGCAGGAACGAGTTGGTCACCACGTATCGCGACCTGGCGAGGGCCGCGTAGTGCTCACGGCTGCCCGCCCGCACCACACTGGGCCGCTCGCCCGGGCCGTAGCCCAGCTCGGCCGGGCCCGGCGGGACGAACGCGCCGTCCTTGACCACCCAGATGTGCTCGCCGCCGTCTCCCCTGCGCAGCCGCTCCTCGTAGACGGCGCGCACGTTGCCCTCGTACTGCCTGCCGTCGTAGGCGACGTAGACGGTGGCCTCGCGCAGCGGCTCGCGGCGCTGGGCCGGGTAGAACTGGCGCTCCAGCGCGTAGACGCCCGCCATGCCCTTCTCGTCGTCGGGCTTCTCCTCGGCGGCGATCAGGACCGGGACGTCGTAGCGGGTGGAGACGAACTGGTAGCGGCGGCCGTCGTGGACGCGCGGGGCCTCGTCGAGCGCCGCGAGCGCCTGGTGATCGACCCGGAAGGGGACCGACTCGCGGGCCGTGGGGTGGAACACCGACAGATGCCAGGTGCCGCTCATCAGCGGGACGGGCTCGCCGAACCGGGGCATCGCCGCGGCGTCGAGACGTACGGTGAAGCGGTCGCCGTCGCGCGAGAGCGGCATCCGGTAGGTCAGGCCGGTGCGGTGCCGCAGGGTCAGCGCGCGCTCCTCGGCCCCGGGGTCGGGGTAGCGGCCCTCCAGCACGAGCGCCGCGCCGTCGGCGGACCACGAAGCCCCGGTGATGACCGGGCGGATCCGGTGGGCCGAGACGACCACGCGGTCGCGCCGGTCGGACAGGACGGTGATCTCGCGGTCGCCGATCGCGCCGCGGAACTCCTCGGCCGCGCCGAGCATCACGGTGGCGGCCGGATCGCCCTTGGGCTCGACCCACAGCCGCCTGCCGTCCTTCTCCGCCAGCAGGCTCTGGGTGGACAGCGCGAAGGCGACCTCGGTGCCGCTCGCGACCGGGGTGAAGTCGGCGGACATGCGGTGGCCGCCGAGGCGCACGTGGCCCTTGTTCACCTGACGGCCGGGCAGGAACACCCGCAGCCGCGCGTCGTCGCCGTCGAGGCTCACGCCGGTCAGCTCGGCGCGGTACGGCTGGAGCACGACCTGCAGCGCGCGGTCGGAGGTCCACACCGGGCGCACCCACCAGCGCGGCCGGACCTCCAGGCCCTGCGGGCGCTCGGTGCGGCCGAGCGCGGGGCCGCGCAGCAGGCCCACGGCCCGCGCGCCCCGGCTCCAGATCACGATCTCGGCGCGCCAGGTCGTGGTGTCGCGGACGGCCGGGCGGCGGCGCAGCAGCCGCCGTCCGCCCCGGGCGACGCCGCGCAGCCAGGACCGCCAGCGCAGGGTCCAGGGCCGCAGCTCGGCGGTGAACCCGGACCAGTCGTAGTTGCAGCCCAGCTCGTGCGCGCCGTAGGTGGCCTCCGGCCGGAAGGTGCGCCGGGTGCGCAGCCGCACGGAGGGCTGCCAGCGCGGGCCGCGCAGCACGACCGTGGCCCGGTTGAAGCGGCGCCCGCGCACCGACAGCCCGGCCAGGTAGGCGTGACCCGTCACGCGGAGCCGGCCGTCGATCCAGGAGATGTCGTCGATCTGGGTGACCGGCACCAGGTCGGCCTGGCGCAGGCGGTAGAGCTCGTCGGGCAGTTCGCCCCGTAACGGCAGGTCGGCGTACCAGCGCAGGCCCTTGCGCACCCGGCGGTACGGCTCGGCCGCCGCGGCCACGACCTTCGTGAGCGCGTCGCCCTCGGCCAGCTCGGCCAGCTCGCGCGACTCGATGAGGTGGAGCACCACCCGCCTGGCGACGGGGAGGGCGCGTTTGACCGCCGGATCGACCGTGCCCAGGTAGGGCGTGAGCAGGGTGAGCATCTCGCGGCGGCGGGCCGTGCCACGCCTGATCGCGGTGTCGATCCGCGCGCCCAGCGGCCCCGCCAGGGCCTCGGCGTCGAGACGCCGCCGATCGGCGGCGGACAGCCCCTCTTCGCGGACGGCGGCCATCACCGCTTCCAGGGGCTCGCCACGGTCGCAGAGATCCTGAACCGCTCGGATTCGGTCACCGAGGTCGCGGCTCGCACGCTCGGGGGTCGCGCCGGTGGCCATGGAGTGGGGCACCGCCTTCCGGACGGGTGGCCTGTCCCTCCATATGGTAGTGGGCCTGGAGGCCCAAGAACCCGCCGCGTTCCTGAGCGTCTGCTGGGAGAGCGGGGGCCCCTGCGGCCCCCGCGTTCAGCCCGTGTCGCCGTCCCAGCGGGCCTTGCGCATGTCCACCCGCTCGCCGTCCTCGCCGCGTACCGGAGTGCGTTCGGCCCGCCACCGGTCGTAGCAGGTCCGCTCGTGACCGGGCACCGGAGTGCCGTCGGCGTGGACCACCCGCCACCAGGGAACTCCGCCGCCCCACTGCGACATGACCCGGCCGACCTGGCGCGGCCCGCCCTCTCCGAGGTATTCGGCGATGTCGCCGTAGGACATCACCTTGCCGCGCGGGATGCGCTCGACGACGTCGAGGACGCGTTCGGCGAAAGGGGGTGGATCACCCTGCGCTGTCATTTGCTCCATTGTGCCGGACCGGCGGAGAGGATCTCCTCCACCTTGCCGAACACGTAGCTGGCGTCCTTGTTCGTCTGCTCGACCACGCCGTCCCGGATCGCGTAGACCTCGCCGTCCTCGCCGATCAGGCGCGCGCCCAGCAGCCCGGCCATCCGCGCGAGCTGGGCGACCTGCCAGTCCGACAGCGGCTCTCCGGCCAGGCGTCCCCGCCACGTGGCGATCACGTGCTCGTCGCCCTCATGGCGTACGACGACCTCGCCCTGCTCCTGCGAGCCGCGTAAGGCGTATCCCGCGGGAGTGAGCGCCGCCGCGAGTTCGGCGTGGGCGAGCGGTCGTTCCCGCTCCACCCGCAACTCGTAACCCATGGGCCGCGACAGTAGCGGACCCCCATGTACCTACGTGCCGGGAATGTCCGCTAAAAGCGGCACTGCATCTGAACTGTTCGCATTTGGTGTCCGAATAGCGTTCGAACCGAAGCCGCTACGTGATCAAGAGAACGGCCCCTGCCGGGAGCGCTCCCGCCCCGCTCTCTCCTCGGCCTTGCGGGTCAGCACCATCACCGCGCCGCCGAAGATGACCAGCCCGAGCAGCACCGCGCCGCTGAACGCGCCCACGCGCAGCCCGTTGGGCCCCGGAGGGTCGGGCGGCGCCGACAGCGGCCCCTGGCCGAAGTGCCGGTCGTCCGGCACCTGCACGGCCCGCCCCACCACCGCCAGGCGATCGGCCCTGGCCAGCGCCGCCGCCGCGTCCACCACGCCGAACCCCACCTTGTCGTCGTATCCGCCCGCCGGAGTGCCCCGCGTGCCGGTGGACAGCGCCCGCGCCACCATGGCGGGCGAGAGGTCCGGGTGCGCCGCCTTCAGCAGCGCCGCCACCCCCGCCACCAGCGCCGTCGCCGCGCTCGTGCCCTCGGCCGACTCGTGGCCGCCGCCGGGCAGCGCCACCGGCACGTCGACGCCGGGCGCGGCCACCAGGACGGACAGGTTGTCACTGCTGAACGGGGCGGGCAGCAGCTCGGCGTCGACCGCGCCGACGCCGACGACCCCGGAGTAGCCCGCCGGGAAGCTCCAGAAAGAGGTGTCCTTCTGCCTGCTGACGGCGAGCGCGCCGTCGTTGCCCGCGGCGGCCACCAGCACGACGCCCTTGTCCAGCGCGTAGGAGACGGCCTCGCGCTCGGCCGGGTGCGCGCCGTACGCGCCGATCGACATGCTGATCACGTCGGCCCCGTGGTTGGCCGCGTAGCGGATGGCGCGGGCCAGCGGGCTGTCGTCGCCGAGCTGACGCCCGGTGTCGGGCTCGGCGGTGCCGTCGGGGCCGATCGGCTGGTCGGGCAGCAGTGGCAGGGAGAGGACCTTGGCCTCCGGCGCGATGCCGAGCACCCCGTCGCCGCCGGCGACGCCGCCCTTGCCGCCGGAACCGGCGATCAGCGAGGCCATCGCGGTGCCGTGCGAGCCGGGCTCACGGACGGCGGCGACGGGGGCGCCGGTCATGTCGGGACCCGTGGTGACCCTGCCGCGCAGCTCCGCGACGCCGTCGTCCACGCCGCTGTCGATGACCGCGACCGTCGCCCCCGCGCCCTTCGTCACCCGCCAGGCGGCCTCGGCGTTGAGCGTCTGCAGCACCCACTGCTGCCGCTCGCGCACCTGCCCCTGCGGGATTGGGTCGGCGGCGGCGGGCGCGACGGGGGTCAGCGCGAGCGCCCCGGCGAGCGCCAGCGCCGCGCTCGCGACGCGACGTGACCTCAGCACACGTTCCCCTGCGTGCAACGCGGGACGGCGGGCGGCTCGCCGAGCGAGCGGGCGATGCGGCCCGCCACCGACTGGGCGGTGGGCCACAGCTCACTGTGCAGGATCTCCTCGGGCGGCACCGCCTCGCGGGTGCGGCCGTCGGAGTATCCGGCGGTCGAGAAGACCAGGTAAGGACCGGCTCCCACCCAGCCGTTGCGCTGCCGCTGGGCCGCCCCGAACAGCTCGGTGGCGGTGCCGGGGAAGGACACCGGGCGCACGCCGATCCGGTCGTCGGCGGGAAGCTGCGCGGCGGCCTGCACGCGGTCCTCCTCGCTGGCGAACACGGCGACGCCCACGGTGATGGCGAAACTGGATGTCTGGTCCACGTATGTTGCCCGCAAAAGCGTGCGGCAACCGTTCGCCCCGAGGATCGACCCGATCGGGGTGTCGAGGCCCCCGGCGCAGCTCGTCTCGGGGGCGATGCCGACGCGCCTGGCGTGCTGCTGGGTGCGGGCGATGCCGATGTACTCAAGCTCGTCGGGGAAGACGACGGTGGCGGGCCAGGCGTGCCAGCGGCGGGCGACGTCGGCCTTGACGTATTCGGCGCGCTCACCCACGGTGAGCGGGCGCGCACGGGTCTCGCGCAGCAGCCCGATCGTGCCGAACAGCACGTTCACCGCCGCGACCACCAGGATCGTGCCGACCAGGACCAGGAACACGGTGCGGTAGCGGATGCCGCGCGCCAGCGTGGCCCGCTCGGCGGCGGCGGTGGCGGCGGCCGAGGCGCGCCCGGCGGCGGGCCATGCCCGGACCCGGGCTCCCGCCCGCTGCCGTGCCCCTTCACCGGGCACCCGCGCCGGACGCGGCAGGCTCCGTGCGTTCGAATCCCCACCCGAACGGGGCAGCCCCTGCGCGACCCGCCGCGAACCCCCCTGAAATGGCCGGGGTCGTGGCCCCTGGCCGGGTGAAGGCGACCCGCCCTCGGCGGGGCGGTGTACGGGCCTGCGCGGCGTGCCCTCGGTGGGGCGGCGTGAGGGGCCCTGGGCGGGTTGAGGGGAGGGGCCCTGGCGTGACGTGGACGCCTGGGGCCCCGTCGTCTCCGGGCGCCCGTCAGGCTCCTCGGGCCGCCGGGGCTGTGACACACCTCAATGCTACGTCGCGCCGATCGGCGGCCCGCCCTCACCCGTGTCATTTCCGGGTGGGGAACCCATGGCGGCGGCCGCCGCAGCGCGGCGGACCCGGCCGACGACGACGGCGATGACGCATACGCACGCCAGCGCGCCGAGCCCGGAGGCCGCCGCGACGCCGCCGTAGAGGGTGATGGCCCGCTCATCGCGCCGGACCACCCGGACCGGGGGCGGAGGGCGTCCGGCCAGCGAGCCGATCGGGTTCATCGTGCCGGTGCCCTTGGCGCGCAGCGTGTGCCCGGAGATGCGGGCGGCCTCGGCCAGCGCGCCCGCGGCGTTCACCACGCCGAAGCCCATGCCCGTGTCGTAGCCGTCCGATGGGCGTTCGCTGGTGCCCGAGGTGAGCGCCTGTACGACAAGCGGGGGCGACATTTTCGGATATTTGGCCCTAATTAGTGCAGCCACCCCCGAAACCATGGCGCTCGCCTGTGAGGTGCCCCGCCCCACCCAGTACTCGTCGCCCGGCCCCGCCCCCAGGATGTCCACCCCCGGCGCGGCCACCATCACCGAGGGGTTGAAGTTGGAGAACGACGCCCGCCGCAGCCCCCGGTCGGCCGCCCCGACCGACACCACGCCGGGGAACGCCGCCGGATACGAGTAGGGGGCGAAGCCGTCGGCCCCCGGTTCCGCGGCCCCGTCGTTGCCCGCCGCCGCGACCAGCACGACACCCTTGGAGATCGCGTAGCGGACCGCCGCGCGCTCCTCCTTGGTGGCCAGCTCCTTGGTGATCGACATGTTGATGACGTCGGCCCCGTGGTCCACCGCGTAGCGGATGCCCCGGGCCACGACGTCTTCGTAGCGCTCGGCCGAGTTGAACTCGCGGAAGCCCGGCTCCTCGTCCTCCAGGATGATCCGCACCGACAGGATGCGCGCCTTGGGGGCGATGCCGATGATGCCGTCGCCGCCGCCCTTGCCGTGCCCGTGGCCCGCGATCAGCGAGGCCATGTAGGTGCCGTGCAGCCGCCTCGGCCGCACGCCCGGCGGGTTCGCGCCCTTGGTGAAGTCGCGGCCGACGGTCACCGAGCCCGCGAGGTCGCGGTGCCGCGGATCGACGCCGGAGTCGAGCACCGCCACCGTGACGCCCTTGCCCTCGGAGAGGGTCCAGGCCTTGGCCACCTGGAGGGTGCGCAGCACGGGCCGCTGGCTCTCGCGCACGTCGTCGGCGCGGGCGGGCGACGCCGTGACGCCGGTGAGGAAGACCAGGACCCCTCCGGTGAGCGTGGCGAACGCGACCCTCAGCACAACCACTCCGGGGAGGCGCAGTCGGGGGTGACGGGGCGGGTCAGCCCGGTGAGGACGCGTTCGGCCAGCGACCGGGCGAAGGCGAAGACGGCGGGCCGCTGCTCGCCGACGGCCCGCGCGGGCCTGCCGTCCACCTGACCGGCGGTCGTGAGCACCACGTAGGGGCCGCCCTGGCGCACGGACCCGGCCTGACGGCCCTCGGCGGTGAAACGGTCGGTGACGGTGCCGGGGAAGGCCAGCGCCCGCAGCCCCGGCTCCGGACGCTCGCCGCTTGGCAGGGCCTCCTCGGCGCGCATCGCGCGGGTCTCGTCGGGGAACGCGGCGACGCCGATGGTCACCACCACGCCCTGCAGCGCGTCGATGTAGGTGGCCCGCAGCAGGGCCTGGCACCCGGCCGCGCGCAGCGCGGGCACGAGCTTCGCGTCGACCGCCGTGTGGCATCGGTGGTCGGCGGCGATGCCGACCCTGCGGGCGCTCTCCTGCCCGCCCTGCTCGGCGGCGTACTGGATGGTCTCGGGGAACAGGCGGCCCGCGGGCCAGACCTGCCAGCGCCTGGAGACCTCCGCGGTCGCGGCGCGGCGCAGCTCGTCGGCGGTGGGCTCGCGGGTCAGCTCCGCGACCGCCGCGCTCGCCGCCACCCCGGCGGCGACCGCGCAGACCAGCGCGAGCACCGTGGTGACGATGAGGGCCGGCCAGGCGCGCGGATCGTTGGGTTCGTTCATACGGCCCCCAGCAGCCGGTCCAGCCCCCGGGACCACGCTCGAAGACCGCTGTCGCTCACTTGCTCGACTTTAACGCGGTCCATGCCGCCATGAGGTCAAGTCAGCGTGTGACATCCACCGTTCCGCTTAGGAACGTTCCGATAAGCCGGGACGCCGGGTATCGGCGGAACGGCGGATGCTCGTTCGTGTCGTGCGGGTACGTCAGTAGCTGGGCAGGCTCGGGTCGATGGACTTGACCCAGCTCAGCACTCCGCCCCCGACGTGGACGGCGTCGGAGAAACCGGCGTTCTTCACGATCGCCAGGGCCTCCGCGCTGCGGGCGCCGGACTTGCAGTGCAGCACGATCTTCCGGTCCTGGGGCAGCCGCTCCAGGGCCGAGCCGTTGAGGAACTCGCCCTTGGGGATCAGCGTCGCGCCCGGGATCGAGACGATCTCGTACTCGTTGGGCTCGCGGACGTCGACCAGGAAGATGTCGTCGCCGCGGTCCTGCATGTCCTTGAGCTCACGGGCGGTGATGGTCGAGCCGGTCGCCGCCTCCTGGGCCTCGTCGGAGATCGCGCCGCAGAACGCCTCGTAGTCTTCGAGGAGCTGGGTGACGCTCGGGTTCTTCCCGCACAGCACGCACTCCGGGTCCTTGCGGACCTTGACCGAGCGGTACTGCATCTCCAGGGCGTCGTAGACCATCAGACGGCCCACCAGGGGCTCGCCGATGCCGGTCAGCAGCTTGATGGCCTCGTTGACCTGGATCGAGCCGATCGAGGCGCACAGCACGCCCAGCACGCCGCCCTCGGCGCACGACGGGACCATGCCGGGCGGCGGGGGCTCGGGGTACAGGCAGCGGTAGCAGGGGCCGTGCTCGGCCCAGAAGACGCTCGCCTGGCCGTCGAAGCGGTAGATCGAGCCCCAGACGTACGGCTTGCCGAGCAGCACCGCGGCGTCGTTCACCATGTAGCGGGTGGCGAAGTTGTCGGTGCCGTCCACGATCAGGTCGTAGCCGGAGAAGATCTCCATCACGTTGTCGGTGCTCAACGCCACGTTGTGGACGATCACGTCGACCAGCGGGTTGATCTCCTTGACCGAGGCGGCGGCGCTCTCGGCCTTCAGCCTGCCCACGTCGGACTGGCCGTGGATGATCTGCCGCTGCAGGTTCGACTCGTCGACGACATCGAAGTCGATGATGCCGAGGGTGCCCACGCCGGCGGCGGCGAGATACATCAGGGCCGGGGAACCCAGCCCGCCCGCGCCCACACACAGCACCTTGGCGTTCTTGAGGCGCTTCTGCCCGGCCATCCCGACGTCGGGGATGATCAGATGACGCGAATACCGGCGAACCTCATCGACGCTCAGTTCGGCTGCCGGTTCTACCAGCGGTGGCAAGGACACAGTTCTACGCTCCCGTTTCAGGGGGTCTCCGTGTTCGTCAACCTAACCCGGTCACCGGGCATTCCCCAAAGCCGAACGTTACCGCTCAGCCGACCGCCAGTGCGGTGGCGTCCCTGATCAGCAGGCGCGACTCGCGTGCCACCGCCTCCGGGAACTCCATCTGCGCCACGTGTCCCGCCAGGGGCAGCAGCACCAGGCGCACCCTGGGGAACGTGCGCCCTGCGCGCGCGGCCATGCTCGGCCGCACCAGGCGGTCGTGGCGGCCATGCATGACGAGCGTCGGCGCGGTCACCCTGGCCGCCTGCCGCCAGAGGTTCTCCTCTCCCCGGCGGAAGTACTCGCTGACAATGGCGCGGGCGCAGCCCACCAGCGCGGCCCCCGCGTACGGCAGGCCGTCGCGGCGGCGCAGCTCCTCGACCGCCTCATCGAACCGGGCCGGGTGGACGCGCGAGGCGTCGGCGTAGCACATGCCCAGCGTGGCGCTGGTCCGGCGCTCGGCGGGGATCATCCGCATCCGCTCGATCGCCCAGACGCCGATCCCGGGCAGCGTGGACAGCGCCACGCGGGCGGGGCCGTACCGGGGCAGCAGGTCGGGCAGCGCGGGCGAGACCAGCACCAGCGACCGCACCAGGTCGGGCCGGAGTGCGGCCACCCGTACGGAGACCGCGCCGCCCAGCGAGTTGCCGAACAGGTGAACGGGGGTGTCGGACACGTGCTCGATGAGGTCGATCACGGCCTGCGCGTGGGCGGCGATGGAGTAGTCGGCGTCGTCCGGCTCCGGAGAGTAGCCGTTACCCGGCAGGTCGATCGCGTGGCCCCGGACGATGTCCTTGAGGCGGTCCATCAGGTCGGTCCAGTTGGTGGACGAACCCGCGAGTCCGTGGACGAAGACGGCGTTCTGCTCGGCCCCGGTGGGGGTTGAGCGCACGTGTACCTCGTGACCACCGAGCGTCAGCATCTCGCCGGTCCAGTGCGGGATCGGGCCCATGTCCTGCTCCCTGTTCTCCCCGCTCACCGCGCCCCCTTCTTCTCCTGTGCCCCCGCATGACCTCCGTCTCCTTCGACGATAGCCACGGTGTCCCGCTGCGCAATCCCCTGCCCCGGATGGCCGGGGGGATGCCTGGGGCCCCTGGACGGATGCCAGCTAATCAGACATTCACGACATATGTTACCTAATCAAGCGATAATAGTTTAATGCCAGCAATACAGAGATTATTAGTTAGTAAAGGTGGGAGATTGCTGTTTGCCCCTCAACATCCCCGGAAATCAGACAACCAGGATCACCCACAATGTGGTGTCATCCCAGACATTTACCGACTCATCCGGATCGAATGTCTCAGCGGACCATCATGCCTTCCAAGGGGGATACGCAATGCCCAAGGTCAAGAAAATCGCCGCAACCCTCGCGATCAGCACCGCGCTGACGGGTGGGGTCGTCGGCCTGGGTGCCGCGACTACCACCACCTCAGCGAACGCCGGAGTCTCCGTCGTCGCCCTCGGCGGGTGCGGTGGCGGCCATGGCTGCGGCAACCGCTGTGGCGGTGGCAGCTGCGGCGGTGGCGGTTGCGGCGGCAACTGGGGCCACAAGCGGTGGACCAACCGGAGCACGGTCAAGATCAACCATGTCACGGGCAACGTGCGGTGGCGGCACGCCAGAGGCTGCCTCCACATCCGCAAGAACTTCGAAGTGCTCGGCGGTTCGCCGACACACTGGTAAACGATTCCTTTTCGTGAACCACTGACGGGTCACGAAAAAGGAATTACGCAGCGAGGACCGGACGGCCGCCATTCCCGTCCGGTCCTCGTCTGACATGTTTTCCGCGCATGTCGATGACGACGGGCGCGACCACCTGCTGACGAAGTCGGCCATGCTCGTCCACCATCGCGACGGCGAAGGCCCTGACGCCTCCCCCCACGCGGCGTCAGGACCATCGGAGTTCCCGTTCCCCCGGATCAGCGGAACAGTCGCACCGCGTCCCGCAGGGCGTGCGCGGCGACGTCGCCGCCCAGGCGTACGCCGGTCTCGTCGGCCGAGCGGGTGTGGATGCCCGACCACACGCGCGCGTTCACGTTCTCCTCGGTGGGCTTCTTCCAGTCGGTGTAGGTCCTGGTCGCGCCCGGCTGGGTAGGGCTGGTGATGGTGTACGGGCGCTTGGCGCGGTACCCGACCAGGGCGGTGAGCACCTTCTCCGCCGCCCCCGAGTAGGTGTTGTGGCCGCTCGGGTAGTCGGGGTGGGCCGGCGTGTTGTGCAGCGGCGTCCACTCCGGGTCGGTGACGCGGAGCGCGGTCACGGGACGCCACAGGACGTAGGCGTACTTGGCGTCGGACGTGGCGATCTGCGTGTCCACGAGCGCCACGTGGAAGATCGCCACCAGTCCGGCGCGCCACGCCTGCGGCTTGTCGGCCGACTGGCGCACGGCCGCGCCGAGCACGCCGTCGTACAGGGTGAGCGAGGAGCCGTACCAGAACTGCGCGGTGTCGGTCTGCGCCTGGGTGCGCGCGGTGCTGTTCAGCGCGCCGTAGACGCGGACCTCCTCAAGGTCCTTGCGGTACCGCTCGGAGTCCAGCGCCGGAGGCGGGGCGGGGCGGTACTGGTCGGCCCTGCTCAGCAGGAACGGCCTGGCGAGACGCGTCCCCGCCTGGGCTCCAGGGCTGAAGGTGGGCGGCGTGGGCTGCCAGACGCCGGGCGCGGCGGGCTGCGGCGTGTAGGCGCGGTTCACCGACGCCGGGTCCAGGCCGTCGCCCTCGCGCTCCCTGAGCAGTGCGTCGGCCTCACGGACTCCCGCCGCGATCCCCCGCCGCTTGGACGCGCCCTCGGGGATGCGGGCGAGCGCGGTCGCCAGCGCGGCGTCCAGCTCGGTCTTCCGCGCCGGGACCAGCGCGACGAGGGACCGGTGGACGGCCGAGGCCAGCGCGGCGTCCCGGAACGCGGGCGGCGCCGGGCGCCGGCGCAGCGCCCTGGCCGCCGCCAGCCAGCTGATCGCCCAGGTGCGGCTGTTGGTGACCTGCGTGGCGGCGGGCGCGGCGGCGATGGTGGCGACGGTCGTGTCGTACCACTCGGCGACCGTGTCCACGCCCTGCCGCTGCGGGAGGGCGAGCGGCGGAGCGGCGGGCGGTGCCACCGCCGGGACGGCGACCAGCGCGGCCGTGAGTACCGATAACAACGACATGAGGGTCCTCCGGAAGTCGGTTGCGGCGGCGATCCTCACGATAGGCACGCGCGATCTTAAAAGCAATATTTCCTACTGGATTTACATGAATTTAGCATGATGACGGCACAGGGACACGGTGCTTGGTGATCCACTTACTGCCCTAACAGGGATTCGGGGGGGAACTTACGATGGCCGGAGCATTGATCATCGGGGTCGGACCTGGCATCGGCCAGGCCGTGGCGCGGCGCTTCGCCGCGCAGGGCATGCCCGTCGCCCTCATCGCCCGCAGCGCGGACACGGTGGCCGCCGCGGCCCAGGCCGTGGCCCCCACCGGGGTCAAGGTCGTCCGGTTGACGGCCGACAGCACCGACGAGGACGCGTTGCGGGCCGCCATCGACAAGGCGTCGGCCGAACTCGGCACGCCCGACGTCGCCGTCTACAACGCCGCCGCCGTACGCGCCGACGGGCCGGGCGAGCTGTCGGCGCGCGGCCACCTCGACGCGTGGGCGGTCAACGTGGTCGGCGCACTCACCGCAGCCGCCCACCTCGCCCCCGCGATGGCCGCGCGCGGCGGCGGCTCGTTCCTCATCACCGGCGGCATGCCCGTGCCGAAGCCGGAGTATGTGAGCCTGTCGCTCGGCAAGGCCGGGGTCCGCACCCTGGTGACGCTCCTCCACCAGCGATACGGCGACGAGGGCTTCCACGCGGCGAGCGTCACCGTGGACGGCCCGGTCGCGCCCGGCACCTACTTCGACCCCGACGACATCGCCGAGCACTACTGGCGACTGCACGAGCAGCCGCGCGAGCGCTGGGAACACGAGGTCCTGCACTCGGAGCCGTGATCCGGAGGCAACAAAAGGAGTAGACCGAAACAAAACGGCGGGCGTCCGTGGTTGTGCTGATCATTCATCGGCGCGACCACGGAGGTAAACATGCGGCGCTTATCGGGATCCGCGTTCCCGTCCGTCAAGGGCCATCGCAAGGTGCTCGTGGCCGCCGCCATCGACGCGTTCGGCGTCGGGGCCTTCTACCCGCTCTCGTTCCTCTACCTGCTTCGGCAGACGGACCTGTCGGCGGGCACGGTGGGCCTGGCGGTCACCGCGGGCACCCTGCTGGCCCTGCCGTTCGGACCGGTCGGCGGCATGCTGGCCGACCGGTTCGGCTCCCGATGGCCGCTCGCGGGCGGCAACGTCATCGTGGCGGCCGGATACTCGCTGTTCCTGATCGCCGACACGTTCCCGGCGGTGCTGCTCACCGCGTTCCTGATCATGCTGGCGGACCGGTTGTACTGGGCGTCCTGGCCCGTCTACGTCGCCAGGGTGGCCGGACGCGACCGGCTCGACGCCTGGTACGCGCTGGTCGCCATGCTGAAGAACGGCGGCATCGGCCTGGGCGCGCTGTTCGCCTCGATCGCCCTGGTCCTCGACCCGCAGGCCGGACGCCTGCTGCTGCTGATCAACGTGATCACCTCCCTGTTCGCCGCCGCCCTCATCGGCACCCACCGCACGGCACCCACCGAGCGGGCCCCGGCCGCACCGGAAGACACCACGTCCGGCCGGCCTGCCGCTACCTGGCGGGCGGTGTTGCGCGATCGGGGCTTCGCCGGTTTCTGCCTGGCGTTCACCGCGCTGTCCTTCGGGTGGATGCTGCCCACGGTCGCCCTGCCCGCCTACCTGGTGAACGCCGCCGGGCTGCCCGGCTGGCTGCCCAGCGCCGCCTTCGCGATCAACTGCGTGGTCGTGTTCGCCGCGCAGCAGTACGTCACCCACGCGGTGCGGCGGCTTCGCCGTACGCGCCTGCTGGTGGCCGCCGCCGCGCTCTTCCTGCTCTCCGTCACGCTGCTGGTGGCCGCGCCCGGCGCGGCCGGGGCCGTCACGGTCGCGCTCGCCCTGTCCTCCGTGCTCGCCGTCACCGCCGCCGAGCTGATCAGCGGGCCCGCCGCAGGCGCGCTGGTCGCCGCGAGCGCGCCTCCGCACGCGATCGGCCGCTACAACGCCGTCTACCAGCTCACCTGGACGGTCTCCGCCGCCGCGGGCCCCGGCCTGATCGGCCTCCTGATCGACGCGGGCGGCGTGGCGCTGTGGACCGGCTTCGCCGTCCTGCTGGTCATCGGCGCGGCCGGGGTCCTGTGGAGCGAAAGCCGGCTGTCCCCCGAGGCCACCCGCGCCCCGCTGATCCAGGTCAGCGGGTGATGTCACCGCGCAGCGGTACGGCGACGGCGGCGACCGCCGCCACGAGCGCGTAACCCAGCAGCACGGCGGCTCCGAGCGGAGCGGGCAGCGGCCCGGCGGTCGCGGCTCCGGTCTGGGCGGCCACGGCGTCGGCCAGGTAGGTGAACCCGGTCAGGGACGCCGTGGCCCCGCCTGGCAGGTACGGGTAGAGCGCCCCCGTGCCCGGGATCAGCAGCAGCGCGGTCTCGGCCAGGTAGAAGTAGCCGCCGAGTGCGGCCAGCGCCGCCACCCGGTTGCGCAGCAGCGCCCCCGTGGCCACGCCCAGCAGCGTGTAGACGGCCATGGTCAGCGCGATCCTGGCCAGCAGCCCCAGGACGGCGGTCGCGGGCAGGCCGAGCGCGACGCCCTTCAGCGCCGCCGTCCCGAGCAGCGCGGCCCCCGCCACGGCCGTGGTGAGCAACCCGTAGCCGAGCCCCGCGACCCCGTGCACGACCAGCTTCGCGGCCAGCACCCTCCACCGGCTGGGGGCGAACAGGACGGTGGTGGTGATCGTCCGGTGCTGGTACTCCCCCGCCACCGCGCCGGTCGCGATCAGCGCCGGGACGAACGCCAGGATGCCCAGCAGCCCGAGCAGCGCGCGGGTGCCGACCTCCGTGGCAAGGCCGGGCAGCGGGGGCTGGAAGTTCTCCGGGCCGATGAGGGCGAGCAGCCCCGTGAACGCGCCGCACACCGCCGCCGCGACCGCTCCCCACAGGGGCAGGCGGGAGGCCGTCAGCCGGTACCACTCCGCGCCGATCAGGCGGATCATGCGCCGCCTCCCTGGCCGCCGGTCCCGGTCGAGGTCAGGTCGAGGAAGGCGCGTTCGAGCGTGGGGCGCTCCGGGGTGATCTCGTGCAGCGGCACGCCGTGGGCGGCGGCGAGGTCGGCGATCGCGGCGGGGGTCAGCCCCACGACGCGAAGCCGGTCGCTCCCCGCTTCCTCGGTGTCGGTTTCGGTGTCGGCATCGGCCAGGACCGCCCGCAGCCGGGCGGCCTGCGGGGAGCGCACGTGGACGGCGGGCCTGCCGTACATGCCGTGCACCGGACCCGAGGCGACCAGCCGGCCGTCCCGGACGACCACCGCGTGGTCGGCCACCTGCTCCACCTCGCTGAGCACGTGGCTGGAGACCAGCACCGTGCGGCCCTGCGCGGCGAACCCGCGCAGCAGGCCGCGCAGCCAGGCGATGCCCTCCGGGTCCAGGCCGTTGCCCGGTTCGTCCAGCACCAGCACGGCCGGATCCCCCAGCAGCGCCGTCGCCAGGGCCAGGCGGCGGCCCATCCCCGTGGACAGCGCGCGGGTCCGGCGCCCGGCGAACGCGGCGACCCCGGTCAGGTCCATCACCTCGGCGACCCTCGCGCGGGAGTGGCCGCCCATGCGGGCGTAGACGCGCAGGTGGTCGCGGGCGGTGTGGGCCGGGTGGAACCCCGCGGTGTCCAGGACGGCGCCGACCTCGGAGGACGGCCTGGACAGCTCCGCGTAACGCCGCCCGCCGATGGTGGCGACGCCCGCGCTCGGGCGGACCAGGCCGAGCAGCATTCGCATGGTGGTCGTCTTTCCTGCTCCGTTCGGGCCGAGGAACGCGGTCACGCGTCCCTCGGCCGCCTCGAAGGCGAGGTCGGCGACGGCGGTCACCGTGCCGAAGACCTTGGTCAGGCCGCGTACCTCGATCATGCGCCCGGACTCCTGGAGGTCGCGCCGGAGGCGGCCCCGGGGAGCCGCGTCTGGAGCCGGTCGGCTTCGTCCAGGCTGAGGACCAGCTCGTCCACGCCGTCGATCCGGTGCGACAGGACGATCCGCAGGCCGGGGGTGCGGTCGGCGGCGACCAGGCGGCGCACGCCGTCCAGGCCGGCCCAGAAGCCGACCTTGAGGAACCCGCTGACGACCAGGCCGCTGCGCGGCCCGCGCGCCACGCCCAGCGGCGCGCGCTCCGGCCGGACCTCGCGGATCGCCGCGAGCGGCACCACCGTGCGCGACCTGCGGACGAACAGCCGCGTCCACGGCTCATGCGACACCACGAGCGTCCCGTCTCTTACCTCCGCGTGGATCATCGTGTCCTCCCCGAGTGATCAGATGTATCTGTTCTATAAGTTGTATATCAGATATGCTGCGAATGTGAACCTGACCATCGACGTCGACAGCGACGTCCCGATCTACCAGCAGATCAGGGACCGGATCGTGGAGGCGATCGCCCGTGGCGAGACGGCGGAGGGCGACCCGCTGCCGTCCACGCGGCAGCTCGCCGCCGACTTCGGGATCAACTTCCACACCGTCAACAAGGCGTACGACCTGCTCAAACAGGAAGGCGTCATCCGCGTCAACCGCAAGAGCGGCGCGGTCGTCCGGCGCGATCCCGCGTCGGGGCCGCCGGAACCGGGCTTCGGGGAGGGGTGGGAGGAACGGATGCGGGTGCTGCTCGCCGAGGCCGCCGTGCACGGGCTCGACCACGCCGAGATCATGCGCCGGTGCTCGACGATGCTGTCCGGGTTCCAGGCGACGGCGGTGGCGGTCGCGAGGGCGAAGGTCACCACATGACCCGGCACCCGACCTGAGCAGGGCTCATGAAAGCCTGATGACGACGACCCGACCACCCGCGTCCGCGAGGTGCGTTCGTTACGGACCGACTGCAACACCCACCTCGGAGGTGACAGACCGGTGACAGCGATCTGCCCATGGGCGGCCTGGGCCGGACACCCTCCAACGGCGGGGCGATGAGCGCGTTCCTCTCGGGGATGGCGTCGGTGGCGGTGATCGCGTGCGTGGCGCTGATCACTCCCGCGCTGGCCCGGCCGACGCTGCCGTTCGGGGTGCGCGTGCCGTACGACAGGGTGGCCGATCCCGCCGTGGTCGCCCAGCGCCGCGCCTACGCCAGACTGGTCCTGCTGGCCGGAGGGGTCGCAGCGATCCTGTCGGCCGTCCTGGCCGCCGCCGTCACCACCGGCAGCGGCCGGCTCATCGCCGTCGAGGCGGTGTTCGGCGTTTCCTGCGCGCTGCTCTACTACCGCGCGCACCGCACGCTGCGCGCGGCCAAGCGCTCCGGCGGCTGGCACGAGGGCCGCCGTCAGGGCGTCACGGTGGACACCACCTTCCGGACCGACCCCGTCCGCCTGCCCTGGCCATGGCTGCTGCCCGCGGTCGCGATCACCCTGACCACCGCCGCCCTGGGCTGGTACCGGTACGACGCGCTGCCCCCTGCGCTCCCGGCCCTGTCCGGCCTTGGCGTCGAGGACGGCCGGACCGTCCCAACCACCCCGCTCACCGCCTTCGAGCCGGTGCTCCTCCAGGCCGCGATCACCCTGCTGCTGCCCGCCCTGACCCTGGTGCTCCTGCGCGCCCGCCCCGACCTGGACGCCGCGCGTCCCCGGGGCTCGGCCCGTAAGTACCGCGTCTACCTGCGCGGCATGGCCAGGATGTCGCTGCTGGGGGCGGCCTGCTTCGCCTTCTGCCTGCTGATCGCCGCCCTGCGGCTGTGGGGGCTCGCGCCCGCGACGACGGCGTGGCTCGTCGCGACGTACCTGCCGCCGGCGGCTCCGGTGATCGGCGCGCTGGTGTGGGAGCTGCGTGCGGGGCAGGGCGGGCACCGCCTGCCGTCCATGCGGGGGGAGGAGTCGGAGGACTCCGGCCTCGTCCAGCGCGACGACGACCGGCACTGGTTCCTGGCCGGAGCCGTCTACGCCAACCGCCGCGACCCGGCGATAGCCGTCCCCGCCAGGTTCGGCACCACCTGGACCCTCAACCTCGGCCACCCGGTGACCTGGTCCATCCTCGCCGTCCTGGCCATCGTTCTACTCCTATGGACCGCCGGCGTCATCGACCTCCCCACCCGCACCACCCTCTCCTGACCCAACGTGCGGCGGCGCGGGCCGCGTTATTATGCAAACGCAACCGTATGCGTTTGTGAAACGAGGCGAGCGGATGCCGGAAACCCCGGGCCAGGCTTCCACGCGGCGCAGCCGGGGCAGGCCGCGCGATCCCGAGGCCGATGAGACGATCATGAAGGCGGCGCTGGAGCTGTTCGTGGAGCGCGGCCTGGAGGGCGCGAACTTCGAGCGGATCGCCAAGCGCGCGGGCGTCGCCAAGGTCACCGTCTACCGGCGCTGGTCGTCCAAGGAGGAACTGCTCACCCAGGCGATCGAGCACGCCCGCACCCTCGTCCCCGAGGAGGAGGTCTGGTCCACCGCCGACCTCACGGCGCGGCCGGCCGACGAGCGGCTCATCGACTCCTGGGTGCGCACGTTCGGCGACGCCCGGTTCCGGGCGATCCTCGCCCAGCTCATCGGCTCCAGCCTCGCCCAGCCGTCCCTGCTGGACACCTACCGCGAGCAGTACATCCGGCCCCGCCGCCGCCTGATCCACTCCACGCTGGAGCAGGCCCGGCGCGACGGCCGCCTGGCCGCCGACGCCGACATCGACACCGTGATCGACATGGTGGTCGGCGCGGCGATGTACCGCATGCTCCTCGATTCGAACGCATCGGACGATCCCGACTCCACGGGCCGGTACTTGACGGCCGTCCTCAAGCAGGCCGACCGGCTGCTACGCCCCCCGGCCGAGGAGGAACCCGCATGACCGGATACATCGACGCGCGGCAGCACATGATCCCCGACGACTACGGGCACTGGCTGCGCGAGCACGGAGTGCACGCTCCCGGAGGCCGCGAACCGCCCGATCTTCGTCCCTCTCCGGGTGGACTGCTTGACGCGGTGGTGAGTTCGCGGGCGGTCTTGTCTCCACGGCGGCGGGAATGCTTCGCGGGCTCCGGCCACGCCGACGCCCGCGTTGATGCGCGCGCCGAGCAGGTTGGCGAGGACGAGGAGCTGGAACAGCGGGCGCGGCCGGGCGCGGAGCTTGATCCCGGCCTGTTCGGCGTAGGTCTCCCCGGCGGTCCGCAGCACTGTGGCGACGTCGGTCATGGATCTCACCCCAGGAGCCGACTACCCACGGGGTAGGGGTTACGCCGACTTGCGGGGGCGGCGCTTGGGCTTGTCCTCCTCGGGCTCGGCCTTCTTCCCGGCCGCCCGTTTGCGCGGGGTGCCCTCGCGTTCCTTCTTGGCGGCGTCCACGCTGGCGCGCAGCGCGGCCATGAGGTCGACGGCGGGCCCGGCCTCCTCCTCGCCGGCCTCGGGCTGGACGACCTCGCGACCCTCGACCTTGGCCTCGATGACCTTCTGCAGGGCTTCGCGGTAGCTGTCGTGGTACTCGGAGGGCTCGAAGTCGGAGGCCATGGTGTCGATCAGCGACTCGGCCATCTTCAGCTCCTGCGGCCGGACGTCGATGTCCTCGTCGAGGAACCCGAACTCGGCGCCGCGGATCTCGTCGGGCCACAGCATCGTCTCCAGGACGAAGATGCCGTCGCGGACGCGCAGCGTGGCCAGCGACTCGCGCTGGCGCAGCGCGATCTTCACGACGGCGACCTGCCCGGACCGCTCAAGGGCGTCGCGCAGCAGCACGTACGGCTTGGCACCCTGCGCGTCCGGCTCCAGATAGTAGGACTTGGCGAAGTAGATCGGGTCGATCTGCTCGGCCGGGGTGAACTGGAGCACGTCGATTCGGCGGGACGTGGACAGCGGGAGGTCTTCGAAGTCCTCGTCCGTCAGCACCACGATCTCGCCGGTGGCCAGTTCGTAGCCCTTGGCGATGTCGGCGTAGGCGACCTCCTCGCCGTCGACGGTGCAGACCCGCTTGTATCTGATCCGGCCGCCGTCCGCCCGGTGGACCTGGTGGAAGGTGACGTCCCTCTGCTCGGTGGCCGAGTAGAGCTTGACGGGGATCGTGACCAGCCCGAAGGAGATCGCGCCCTTCCAGATGCTGCGCATCGCCTCTCCCAACCGGATCCCGCCCAAGCCGTCGGGCCTCGTCCACATATTCATACACAGGTTCGATTAAGGCCACACCCGAATGGAATCCCTCACCTTTGGGGGACATACCCGTCATGGGGAATCCGATGCCCGCTGGGAGCGGCCGGGTGACGGTCCGGGTCGCCGACAGGTCGCTGCGGCTGAGCAACCTGGACAAGGTCCTCTATCCGGAGGAGGGCTTCACGAAGGCCGAGGTCATCGACTACTACTCGCGCGTCGCCCCGGTCCTCCTCCCCCACCTGGACGGCAGGCCGCTCACCGTCAAGCGCTACCCCGACGGCGTCGACGGCCCCTTCTTCTTCGAGAAGAACGCCCCCCGCCACCTGCCCGGCTGGATCCGCACCGCGACCCTCCCCGCGCCGGGCAGCACCAAGGACCGCGACACCATCGACTTCGCCGTCATCGAGCACCTCCCCGACCTGGTCTACTACGCCAACCTGGCCGCCCTGGAACTGCACGTGCCGATGTGGCGGGTGAGCCCGCAGGGGCAGGCACTCGCCCCCGACACACTGGTCTTCGACCTCGACCCGGGCCCGCCCGCCACCGTCGTGGAGTGCTGCCGGGTCGCCCTGCTGCTGCGCGAGGTGCTGGCCGAGGACGGCCTGACCGCCTGCCCGAAGACCAGTGGCAGCAAGGGCATGCAGCTCTACGCCCCCTGGCGCCGCGCGGGCGACTCCCGCGAGTACGCCAGGGAGATCGCCCGCCGTCTGGAGGCCGGGCACCCCGGCGAGATCGTCAGCGTGATGGCCAAGAAGGCGCGCGAGGGCAAGGTCTTCATCGACTGGAGCCAGAACAACCCGGCCAAGACCACCGTCGCGCCGTACTCGCTGCGAGCCCGTTCCCGTCCCACCGTGTCAACCCCGCTCACCTGGGAAGAGGTCGAGGAGTGCGACAATCCGCACGAGTTGGCGTTCACCGCGTCCGAAGTCCTGACCAGGGTGGACGACCATGGAGACCTCTTCGGCCCGGTGGCGCACTAGCGTTGTCGGAGGGGGGCCGTAGTGTGGACCCTGTCGGTTTCATCGAGGGAGGGACGACCGATGTCGGAGATGGACGTGCGCGGTGACAGCCTCGTCGACCGCGCTCTCGACGAAGAAACGTCCATGCAGGAGATCGCCATCGAGATCGAGGAGGCCGACGCCGTCGAGCAGCATCGCGAGATGCGCGCGGCGACCGGCGGCCGGTGGCGGCAGGAGATCCCCTTCGACGTGGACCCCTTCGACGCCGCCGACCAGGAACGCACGGTCGACATCGACGAAGACGACTATCGCTGAGCCGTGTTACCCGCGCGTAGGATGTCGCGAAACCGTGCGGGCAGTGAGAAACACCCCACCGCCCCACGTCAACCGACCGCCGTCAGCTAGGAGACCGCCGTGACCGCCACCCCGGAAGCCAAACCCCGGGGCACCCGGTTGCCCCGGCTGGCCCGCCGCCGCCAGTTGCTGGGGGCGGCGCAACAGGTGTTCGTGGAGAACGGCTACCACGCCGCCGCCATGGACGACATCGCCGAGCGCGCCGGGGTCAGCAAGCCGGTGCTCTACCAGCACTTCCCGAGCAAGCTCGAACTCTATCTGGCCCTGCTCGACATGCACGTCGACGACATGGTCACCCGCTGCCGCGAGGCGCTGGCCTCGACGAACGACAACAAGCAGCGGGTGCAGGCGGCGATCGGGGCGTTCTTCGACTTCATCTCCGGCCAGGGCGAGGCCTTCCGGCTGGTGTTCGAATCCGACCTGCGCAACGTGGCCGACGTGCGCCAGCGGGTGGAACGATCGCTGCGTGAGAGCGCCGACATGATCAGCGCGGTCATCCAGGAGGAGACCGGCTGCTCCCGCGAGGAGGCGCACCTGCTCAGCATCGGGCTGGTGGGCCTGGCAGAGGTCAGCGCGCGCTACTGGCTGACCAGCGGCGACACCATCCCGAAGGACGCGGCGACCCAGCTCATGGCGCGCCTGGCCTGGCGCGGCATCGGCGGCTTCCCCCGCACCGGCTGAACGCCCGGCGCGGCCGTCCCTGTTCGCTTGACGCGATCAACCGCCACATCGGCAGGGGTGAGGGCGACCATGGGAGAAGCAGCCTCGTCGAAAGGGAGCCCGATGGAAATCAAGATCGGCGTGCGTTCGGTCCACCGCGAACTCGTCGTGGAAACCGACCTGACCGCCGAGCAGATCGAGGAGGAGCTGCGCAACGCCCTCGCGGCCGAGCGAGGCGTGTTCGCGATCTCCGACACGAACGGCCGCCGGGTCGTGGTGCCCGTCACCTCACTCGGTTTCGTCGAGATCGGCGAGGACGAGTCGCGCCCGGTGGGCTTCGGCGGCCTCTGACCCCACCCCTCGAAGGCCGCCCGGCCCACTCAGCGCCGCGCCACATGCGCGGCGAACCGTTCGAGCAGCATGCTCCAGCCCGCCTGGTATCCGGGCGGGCAGGCGCACCTGAACTCCGCCGACAGCCGCTCCCAGCCCCGGTGCTCCTGCTCGACCATGGTCAGCGAGGGCCCGAGGTCGACGAAGCGGATCTCCACCTCGGTCACCGCGCCGCCCTCGATCGCGCTCAGCACGCCACTGCGCGCGGTGAGCGCGGTGGCCTCCCAGGTCATCGCGAACCGCTCGGGGGGCTCCCAGACCACGATCTCGCCCCAGTCGTACTCGCCGCCGTCGTGCCACACCTCGTAGACCCGCCCGCCCAGCCTGGGCTCGACCCGGACCTCCCGGGCCAGGGTCGCGCCCAGCGACAGCGTGCGGGTGGGCCACCAGGTGCCGATCTCGCGGACGAACGCGTCGTAGACGTGCTCGCGGTCGCCCCTGACGGTGACGGCATGCCTGATCGGCGGCACCACGCCTGGATGCGGCTCAGCGGCCCCGGGAACACTCATCGCGCTCGCCGAGCAGGCAGCCGGCCGGACGGCGTGCCCGCCGGAGGTGGTCGTCGGGTCCGCGGCCGATGATCGGGCACCCCTCGCTTCCCCTGCGCAGCACCGCGCGCGTGGTCCAGCGACCAGGCCCGCATCTCGTCAAGGAACCGCCGTCTCGGCGCGAGGCCCTCATGACTCGCACGGTACCGCCGCGCGGCGCCTCCGCGCCGCCCTATCGACAGACCCGGCAGGTCCGGGACGGCTCAGGCGAGCCCCGACGATCAGGGGTGGGGGATCGAGGTCAGGGGCGGATCAGGGGCCGGGGGTCAGCCCCAGGGCGCTCATCCGCTTGCCGTGGGCCTCGGTGAGCCGGGCGAACATCCGCGAGATCTCCGCGAGGTCCTCCCCCGACGGCCCCACCAGCAGGGCCGCGAGGTCGGGCCGGGCCGCGGCGACCCGCTGCCCCTGGCTCAGCGCCTCGCCCACCATGCGCCTGGCCCACAGCGCGAGCCTGCCCGCGATCTTGGGGTTCTTGCCCAGCGCGGCCCTGACCCGCTCGACCGTGAACTCCGAGCGGCCCTCGTCGGCCAGGACCTCGTCCACCAGGCTGCTCGTCTCCGGATCCGCGTGACGGGCGGCCTCGCGGTAGAAGTCCAGCGCGATTCCCGTGCCCACATACGCCTTGACCAGGGCCTCCAGCCAGTCGCCCGGCTCGGTCTTGGCATGCCAGTCGTCCAGCGCCTCGACGAACGGGGCCATCGCCTCCTCCGGCTCGGCGCCCATCGAGGTGAGCCGGTCGCGAACCAGGCGGAAGTGGGCGTACTCGGTCGCGGCCAGGTCGCTCAGCGCGGCCCGGTCGGTCAGCGAGGGCGCGAGCCTGGCAGCGTCCTCCGCGAGGCGCCAGAAGGCGGTCAGCTCGGCGTAGGCGAGGACCCCGAGGAGATCCACGACGCCCGAAGAACTCGCGGCGAGAGGGGTTTCACTCATGGATGCAGGGTACGAGTTAAGAGGGGTTACCCCGAGACCGAAACGTGGGGAACAAACAGAAATCTGTTCTCTGTTGTGCTATCGAGTACACTGCACTGTGAAAGTGCGACCGCGCTGAGTAGATCCGTGGGCCATGCCCTCGGATGCCCCCATGTCAGTGGTGCGCAGGTCGCGTATGTATTGATGAGGGCTGGCCTTCCGCGAGGACCCCTGCCCGGGGGAATCTTACGGCCTGTGGTCCCGGCGTGGCCGCCTTCGACAGAGACTTAGGCAGGCACACGCTGACGACTTTCCGAGACCTCGGAGTCATTCCAGAGATCGCCGATGCCCTCGAGACCGAGGGCATCACGACGCCGTTTCCCGTACAGGAGATGGCCCTCCCCCTGGCCGCGAGCGGCCAGGACGTCATCGGCCAGGCTCGCACCGGCACCGGGAAGACCTACGCGTTCGGCATACCCATGCTGCAGCGCATCGGCAAGCCCCGCAAGAACCGCAAGAAGCCGCGCGGGCTGGTCGTCGTCCCCACGAGAGAGCTGGCGCTTCAGGTAACCGAGGACCTGACCACCGCCGCCGGCAAACTCGGCTCCCGCGTCCTTTCGGTGTACGGCGGGCGCGCCTACGAGCCCCAGGTGGAGGCGCTCAAGGCCGGGGTCGACGTCATCGTCGGCACCCCCGGCAGACTGCTCGACCTGGTCAAGCAGAAGCACCTCGACCTGAGCCAGGTCACCATGCTGGTCCTGGACGAGGCCGACCGCATGCTCGACCTGGGCTTCCTGCCCGACATCGAGCGCATCATCAAGCTGTTGCCGGCCGACCGGCAGACGATGCTCTTCTCGGCCACGCTGCCGGGCGAGATCGTCGCGCTGTCCCGGCGTTACCTGAACCGGCCCACCCACGTGCGGGCCGAGAACAAGGACCTTGAGTCCGACGCTCCCTCCAAGACCACGCAGTACGTCTGGCGTGTCCACCGGATGGACAAGATCGAGATCGTGGGCCGGCTCCTCCAGTGCGAGGGGCGCGGGCTGACGATGGTCTTCTGCGAGACCAAGCGCGCCTGCGACATGGTCTCCGAGCAGTTGCAGGAGCGCGGGTTCGCCGCCGCCGCCGTGCACGGCGACCTCGGCCAGGGACAGCGCGAGCAGGCGCTGCGCGCGTTCCGCAACGGCAAGATCGACGTACTGGTGGCCACCGACGTCGCCGCCCGGGGCATCGACATCGACGACGTCACCCACGTGGTCAACTACGACTGCCCGCAGGACGACAAGGCGTACGTCCACCGGATCGGCCGCACCGGCCGAGCGGGCCGTACCGGCGTCGCGGTGACCTTCGTGGAGTGGGAGGACCTCACCCGCTGGAAGGTCATCAACGGCACGCTGGGCCTCGACTTCGCCGAGCCCGAGGAGACCTACTCCACCTCGCCGCACATCTACACCGTGCTCGGCATCCCCGAGGGCACCAAGGGCATCCTGCCGCGCGAGAAGCGCTCGCGGGCGGGCCTGGCGGCCGAGGAGATCGAGGACCTGGGCGAGACCGGCCGTCCGCGCGGACGGGCCGGACGCCGCGACCGTGATCGTGATCGTGATCGTGACTCGCGGTTCCGCGACGGTCGCGACCGCGACTCCAGAGACCGCGACCGTGATTCCAGGGATTCCAGGGATTCCAGGGATTCCAGGGACTCGCGTGAGTCACGTGAGTCACGTGACGAGGAGCGCCGCTCCCGCACCCGGCAGCGCCGCCGTACCAGGGGCGGCCGGGTCATGGAGGAGGCCGCGGCCGCCGAGACGCCCGTGGTCGCCACCGATTCCTCGGTGGAGGCCGCAACGCCCGTCGCCGAGTCCGGGCCCGCCCGAGCCGACCGGGGCGCCGACAACGGCCCGCAGGGGGCGCGCACGCTGCCGGAGCACGATCTCGACGACGACCGCTTCGACCACACCGACGACGCCGGAGACATCGGCGACATCGGTGACATCGATGACACGGACGACGCGGACGACGACTACGACCACGAGGACTATGACGACTACGACGACCATGAGGACCACGAGGACTCCGGCGACTTCCCCGTCGAGTCCGTCCGCCGGGCCCCGCACGGCACCGGGCCGGACACCCCGTTCCACACCCAGGAGGTGAGTGACATGGAGTACGCCGACGCCACGAGGCGCGAACCCGAGCGCATCATCCCGGCGAGCCCCTTCACGGTGATCTTCCGGTCACCCGACCTGGCCACCGACGACGACGACATCGCGCCGTCCGCCGCGACAGAGCGCAGCACCCAGCGCCGGCGCCGTCCGGCCAGGCCGCGCGCCAACAACAACCGCCGTAACTGACGTCACCGACGACGCGAAGGGCTGTCCGCAACAAGTTGCGGACAGCCCTTCTCTCTTGTCACACGGTCACCGGACCACCATCGCGGAGTCACGGTGGACGCGATCGCGACTCCGCTGCCGCCCCGTACCACCAGCACCGGCGTAGTGGCTACGACGGTGTCGGCGCGGTCCGCGCTGGGTATTGTGGTCCCACGTGAGCACGCCGCGTTTTCTTACACTTCCGGAAGGTGTCCACCCCGGGCGGATCGAGACCGCCACGGGCGCCTTCGCCGTTCTGGAGGCGCTTCCGGTCAACGGCGTGCCGGAGCGCTGGCCCGCCGTCCTGGTGCCCGGCCTGACCGGCAGCAAGGAAGACTTCCTGGCCATCCTGCAACCGCTCGCCGAGTCGGGCCGCCGGGTGATCGCCATCGACATGCGCGGCCAGTACGAGACCGTGGGTCCCGAAGACCCCCGCGCCTACCGGTGCGCCTCGCTCGGCGACGACATCGACGCCATCGCCCAAGAGATCTCCGGCGGCGAGCCGCTGCACCTGGTCGGTCACTCCTTCGGCGGCCTGGTCACCCGCGAGACGGTGATCGACGGCCGCACCCGGTTCGCCTCCTACACGCTGATGAGCAGCGGCCCGGCCGCGATAGTCGGCCGCCGGGAGCGGATCGGCCGGATCATGATGGACGAGCTGCCCGTCCAGGGCGTGGAGCGCATCTGGACCAACCGCGTCGAGCCGGAGGCCGTCGCGGCGGGCGTGCCCGAGCACATCAGAGACTTCCTGCACAAGCGGCTGCTGGCCAACTCGGTCACCGGCCTGGCCACCATGGGCCAGGAGATCCTCACCGCGCGTGACCGCACGGAAGAGCTGGCCGAGATCCAGGTGCCCATCCTGGTGCTGTTCGGCGAAGACGACGACGGCTGGCCCCCCGACACCCAGGCCGACATGGCCGGGCGTCTCGACGCCGACTGCGTGGTCGTGCCCGGCGCGGTGCACTCCCCCGCCGTCGAGGCCCCGGCGACCACCGCGGCGGCGCTGAACCGGTTCTGGCACACCGCCGAGGCCGCCTACCGGGGGCCTTACTAGATCGCGGGGGTCGCCCGCCCGCCCGAGCGGGTCGCGCGAGAGAATCGAAGGCGATGGTCGGCGTCGAAGACATCGTGGTCCAGCCACCGCACTCGGTCACCTGGCGCATCCACGTCGATCGTGCGATGTGGGTGGGCGGCGTGCGCGGGCTGATGCTCCAGGCCCTGCATCCGCTGGCGATGCGCGGGGTGTGGCAGAACTCCGACTTCCGCACCGACCCGTTCGGACGGCTCCGCCGCACGGCCGACTTCGTCGGCCGCGTGACCTACGGCAGCCCCGAGGAGGCCGACGAGGTCGGCAGGCGCGTTCGGGGCATCCACAAGGCGCTGCGGATCAAGGACCCGGACACCGGCACGACCCACCGGGTGGACGACCCCGAGCTGCTGCTCTGGGTGCACTGCGCCGAGGTCATCTCCTACCTGGAGACGGCGCGGCGCGGCGGGCTGCGGGTCACCGACCGGCAGGCCGACCGCTACTTGGCCGAGCAGCGCCGCAGCGCCGCCTACGTGGGCCTGCACCCCGAGGACGTGCCCGGCTCGGTGGCCGAGATGGACGCCTATTTCGCCGCGATGCGCCCTTCGCTGGCCCTCACGCCGGAGGCGGCCTCGGCCGTGCGCTTCCTGATGTGGCCGCGGCTGCCGGACGACCTGCGCTACCTGTCGTTCGGGAAGCCGCTGTACTTCCCCTTCGGCGCGCTGTGCTACCTCACCCTGCCCGGCTGGGCCAGGCGCATGTACGGCGCGCTGCCGGAGGTGCCGGCGCCCGCCGTCACGGCCGCCCTGACGGCGTTCCGGTTCGCCGCCAACCAGCTCCCCGAGAAGGTGCACCACCTGGCCTTCATGCCCAGCACCCGGGCCATGCTCGCCGCCTCCCGCGTGCGCCTCACCGAGGCGGGCTACGACACCTCCCAGGGCCTGCGCGGCCTCACCGACCCGCGCCGCTGGCCGCCGGGCGTTCTCCCCTGAGTCCTGTCACGTTTCGCGAGGCCGTCTCCGTCGTATGGGCGAGCGGCGGGAAGGTCCCGGTCGCTCACCCTTGAGGAGGGACCGAACGATGCAGGCACGGATGAAGAACCCCGCCATGGTCATCCCCGAGCTGAGGGAGCACGCCATGGCGCTCGGCGCCGCCGTCCACAATTCGGGCGCGGTGCCGTCGGCCACGCTGCACCTCGTGCACCTGCGGGTGAGCCAGATCAACGGGTGCGGCGTGTGCGTGGACATGGGTACGCGCACGTCGAAGAAGGAGGGGGAGACCGACGAGCGCCTGCACGCCGTGGCCGCCTGGCGCGACACGGCGTGCTTCGACGACGGCGAGCGCGCCGCCCTGGCCCTCGCAGAGGCCGTCACCCGCATAGCCGACTCCTCGGACCCGGTGCCCGACCACGTGTGGGACGCGGCGGCCGATCACTTCGACGAGAAGGGCCTGGCCGTGCTGGTCTCCATGATCGCCATGAGCAACATGTTCAACCGGATCAGCGTCACCACCCGGCAGATCGCCGGCACCCTGCACTGAGGCCCGGGACGCGGGCCCGGGGTCGGTGGGGTCAGGTGTCGGCCAGGCCGTCCCACGGGTCGCGGCCGGTGGACACCGCCAGGCCCTCGGGGCAGTGCTTGCGGTAGTCGCACCAGGCGCAGATGGGGCCGGGGTTCGCCGGGAACAGCCCGGCGACCTCCTCGGGAACGTCGGGCGGCACGCGGACCCCGCCCTCGGCGGGCGCCGCGCCGCCCGGACGGCCCGCCTTGCCCTTGGTGATGGTCGCGGCCCAGGCGCGGTAGCGGTCGTCGGCCTCCCCCGCCTCCAGGCCGACCTCTTCGGCGCGGCGGAGATGACGGCCGAGCGACTCGTCGGTGTGCTCCCACTCGGCGACGGACCCAGTGGGCAGATGGTGCAGCTCGACCTTGTGACAAGGGCGGCGCATCACCCGGGAGGCGGCGATCGCGTAGGTGGCCAGGGCGAGCGAACCGCGCGCGTCGTCAGGGCCGAGGGGGCGGCGGCCGGTCTTGTAGTCGACGATGACCAGCTCGTCGCCGCGCCGGTCGATGCGGTCGACCCGCCCGGACAGGGCCAGCACGGAGGTGCGCGTGGCGACGGTGCGCTCGACGCCGACCGGCTCGTCGGCCGGATCGAGGGTCGAGGCGTACCCGGAGACCATCTCGCGGGCCCGGTCGCGCCAGGCCGTGGACTGCTCCTGGTCGCGGAAGCCCTCGGTGATCCACCCGTTGTCGAGCAGCAGGCCCGCCATCGGCGGGGTGCGCCGATCGTAAGGCTCGCGCCACCACGCGGCCAGCGCGTTGTGGACGCTCGCCCCCACGCTGTTGTGGGCCCAGGGCGGGCCCTTGGTCGGCGCGGGCCGGTCGAGGTAGGTGAACCGGTAGCGCCTGCGGCAGTCGAGCCAGGAGTTCAGCCGGGACGGCGTGCACGAGTAGAGCCGCCGTGGCATGCCGTCAAGCCCGAGCTGCTCCACCGCCGCCTGCCCCTCCTGGTCACCTGGTTCGCGGGCCTCACGCTACCCCGGGGCACCGACGTTTTCGGTGCGGCCGGGGCGGTGAGGTCAGTCGCCCAGGTTGAGGCGGATGCCGGAGGCGGAGGTGCCGTCGGGCAGCGGGGATTCGGCGGGCGGAGTGGCGTCGGCCTGGTTGACGAGCGAGCCGCCGATCCAGTCGTCGAAGTGACGCTCCTGCTCGCCGATGGTCGTCTCGTCGCCGTGAGACGGCAGCACCCGGGTGTCGTGGGGCAGCGTGAACAGCCGCTCGCCGATCGCGGTGAGCTGGTCGGCCAGCGCCGGGTATTCCCCGCCGAGCCTGCCCGGGCCGTCGGCCTGGAGGGTCTTGCCGGTGAAGACCACGCCCAGCTCCTCGCAGAGCAGCGAGACGCCGCCCGGCGTGATGCCCGGGGTGGAGATCACCTCAAGCTGGACCTCGGCCACGCCGAACAGGCCCTCGTCCTCCATCTCGATGTCGGGCCAGGTCTCCGACCAGGTCTCCCGCCACAGCCTGCGGTCCTTGGGATGCAGGGCCACGACGGCCTCGTCTCGGGAGGCCACCTCGATGGCCGCGCCGACGTGGTCGGCGAGCCCGTGAGTGCACACGACGGCGAGCACGTCGCGCTCGCCGACCTGCTCCATGAGCTTGTCCGCGTCGCGTGCGGGATCGATGACGATGACCTCGTCGTCGTCACCCAGGATGTAGGTGTTGTTCGTCACCTTGTGCTCGACGCCGTCGACGTCGACGACGCCCTCGGTCACCACTTTCTCGATACGCGCAGTCACGGGGGAGACCCTATCCCGTCCGGATGAGAGAACACAGCGTTCACGCGCTCTCCCAGGCGATTCAAAGCCGTCCGTGCCCGGATCAGGCGCCCTCGTCGTCCGGCAGGCGCGGCGAGAACGCCCCGTACGGCAGGTCGAGGTCCTGGTCGTTCTCCCGCAGGTCGCGCAGGGTCAGCTCGGCCAGCGCGATCAGGCAGCCCGCCTCGGCGGGCCAGGCGATCGTCCACAGCCAGTTGCCCAGCGCCTCCCCCGCGTACACGGCCCGGTCGGAGGCGGCCGGCACGCACCACAGGGGCGTCGGGTGCCCGAAGATGTCGATCTTGGCGTGCGGGGGGCCTTCGTCGAAGCCCTGCCCCGGGTCGGGACCGTCGAGCCCGGCGAACCCCGCGCCCACGCCCACGCCCGGCTCCTCCGCCACGACGAGCAGGTCCGCCGGGCCGTGCGTCACGGACGGCCCGCACAGCGCCGTCACGCTCGCCCGCGTGCCGGTGCGCTCGTCGCCCGCCTCGGCGAACCCCGTCACCAGCCAGCCGGACGGCAGCGGCCAGGGCACCCACACCGGGACGCCCGCGATCCTGCGAACCGCCTCCAGGGCGGCGCGCGATGGCTGCCTGGGCGGTTGCAGCGGCGTCACGTCCCCGTGGGTGGGACAGCGCCACGCACTGGACCAGGCGCTCGGTGGCCGGAGGCTGCCATGGCAACGCGGGCAGATGGGCGTGGCTCTCACGTTTTCTCACGCTGCGTCTTAACCGCCCCGTTCGTCAAGAGTCAGACCCGTTATCCGGCCGTAATCTTGCATATATGCGGGTGAACTGTGTGGGTGCCGTCGTCTTCGACGGCGACCGGATGCTCCTGATACGGCGGGGCCGCCCGCCGGGAGAGGGCCTATGGTCCCTCCCCGGCGGCAGGATCGAGCCCGGCGAGACCGACCACCAGGCGCTCGCCCGCGAACTCCTGGAGGAGACCGGCCTGCGCGTCACCGTCGGCGGGCTCGCCGGAGAGGTCGAACGCCCCGGCGCCCCCGGCGTCGTCTACGTGATCCGCGACTACCTGGCCACCCCTTCCGGAGGCACCGCCCTCACGCCTGGCGACGACGCCGCCGACGCCCGCTGGGTGCCGGTGGCCGACCTGGGCCTCCTCCCCCTGACGGACGGCCTGCTCGACGCCCTACGGGAGTGGGGACTCATCGATGGAAGCCGGTACGCCACAGGGTGAGGTGATCCGCGCTGTAGGTGGTGGACCGGCCCACGGCGACCACGTCACCCTTCATGACCGCGACCGCCCTGAGCCACTGCGCCCCCGCGCCGCCCAGGCCCTCCTGGGTGAGCGACTGGCGCTGCCACTCCAGGCCGTCCGAGGAGGTCCAGGCGGCGCTGTCGCTCTCCGCCGACGCTCCGTGCCAGCCGACCGCGACGATGCCGCCGCCGTCGTCGTCCTCGGGCGAGGCGGCCAGGTCCTGGACGGCGGCGGCCTGGTCGGCGGGCAGCCAGCCGTACTCCCAGGACCCTCCGTTGTCGGTGGAGACGGCGGCGAAGGCGCGGCGCCCGCCGTCCGTCCTGGCGTCGCCGACGGCGACGATCCGGTCGCCCACCGCGACCACGTGCCGCAGCCCGGCGGATGACGAGTCCGGCGGGGTGACCCGCTTGCGGGCCGTCCAGTTGAGGCCGTCCTCCGACACCCACACGACGCCGCTCTCGTGACGGGCCGCCCCCGCGCCGCCTACCGCGACGAATCCCTCAGAAGTGGCGGTCACGTCGTGGATGCGGACCCCCGCCCCGCCCGCGGGCAGCTTCGCCGAGCGGGCGTAGCGGCGCAGGTCGGAGGTGAACCACATGACGGGGGTCACGCCGCCCGGCCCCCTGTCCTCGCCTACGAGCACATAGCCCGCGCCCTTGCCGGACTCGACCTTGGAGGCCGCCACGGCGTGCGGGGCCAGGTAGTAGTGGCCGTCGGCCAGCGCCAGCGGCCCGTTCACCGGGACGCGCCGCCAGGAGGTGCCCTCACCCGAGGTCACCACCAGCGGCTCTGTGGACGACGCGTCGCGCATGGTGTCGCCGACCGCGATCCAGCCCTTGCGGCCGTAGGCGACGTCGCCCAGCGACTGGCGATGGGCCCCGCCGAGGATCTCCACGGGTCCGGCGCCCGACCAGGTCTGGCCGTCGCGGCTGGTCCAGATCGCCGCGTCGCCGGCGGCGGCGCCGACCGTGACGAACGTGCCGTTCGCCGCACCCAGCCCGTTCGTCGCCCTCGCGACCCTCGTCAGGCCCTCGATGTCGCCGAGCGCCACCGGGACGGCGGCGCTGCCCTTGGCCGCGGTCATCAGCACGAGCTGGTTGTCCACGTCGGCGGCGGCCCGCTTGTCGCCGCCGACCACCAGCGTGCCCGACTCGGACACGCTGAGCGCCCGCAGCGTGCCGGGCACCTCGCCGAGGTCGGTGCCCTTGGCCCAGCTCTTGCCGTCCTTGCTGTTGTAGACGGCGTAACGCTCCCAGCCGACCCGGGCGACGGCCGCGACACCCGCCGCCGAGGAGGCGATCCCGGTGACGCCGGTGCTGTCTCGTGGCAGGCCCTTGATGGAGCCGCAGGCGTCCCACTTCGCGCCGTCGGAGGAGCAGTGGACGCGCACGTCACCGGCGTCGGTGCGCTGGCGGGTGGGGACCACCACGAATCCGCCGGGCGCCACCGCGAGCGCGCCGGGCCTCGGGGTCACGCCGGACAGCGCGGCCTCCGCCCGCTTCCAGGTGCGCCCGCCGTCGGCCGAGCGCAGCACCACGGACGTGGCCCCGCCCGAGGGCGCGTCGGCCAGCGCCACCACGTCGTCGCCCTTGGCCACGACGGCCTTGATGCCGCGCACCTCCTGCGAGCTGCCGACGTCGGCGCCGGGCACGCGGTCCCAGGTGCGGCCGTCGGGGGACAGCCAGACGATCGGGCCCGCCGTGCCGTCGTCCAGGACGGTCGCGCCCACGGCCACGAACCCGGCCTTGGTACGGGCGATGTCGGCGATCCTGTCACCGCCCCGGAACGCCGTCAGCCCGGCGGGTTCCACGGCGCTCCAGCCGAAGCCGTCCGTGCTCGTCCACATGCCACGGCCGGAGGTCCCGGCGTCCTGGCCCGCGACGGGGTAGCCCTGTGAAGCGTCGCCGACGGCCAGCCACCGGCCGTCACCGCCCGCGACGCTGCCGACCGTGCTCGGCCCGGCCTCGTACCCGCCCTGGCCCGAGACGCTGCCGAGCTGCCAGGACTTGCCGCCGTCGCGCGACATCAGGAACAGCGGGCGGGGCACCGGGCTGGTGGTGTCGCTACCGGCCGCCACGATGGTGTCGCCGACGGAGGCGACGGCGTTGAGGACCTGACTCGAACCGGCGCCTCCCGCCGGGACGGTGAACACCGAGTCCCCCGACCCGCCGTCGCCGTCGGCGAGCCGCAGGCCGGTGCTGACGGGGCTGCCCACCCACTGCCAGACCACCACCCCGGCGCCGATGGCGGCGGCGATCACGACGATCAGCAGGACGGGGGTGAGCAACCGGCGTCCACCACTGCGCCTGCGCATGGGAGTGGACCGCCGCGTCGCGGACGGCGGATGAGTCCCTTGCCCGCCGTCCCCCTGGTGCCCGGGCTTCCGCGCCGCCCCCTGCGCCACCAGCCGATCCGGCCGCGCCGGCCTCCCTCCCGGAGGCCGCCCCACCCGATGCACCGGCTCATGCGCACTGCTGTCCGGCCTCCCAACATCCCCCCACCGAACCCCGGTCGCCCCGGCCCCGCCGTCCCCCTCCAACCCATCGGCGGACGGTGACCAGGCACCGGGAGATCCGGCACCGCCGTCCGCCTCCAGTGGCCATGGGCCGCTGTTGGGCGCGGCCGGAGGTGTACCCATGTGCGGGGGGTGCGGGCCGGGAGGGGCGACGCTACTGTCATCGCCCTCCGGCAGCCAGGGGGCGGGAGGGGCGGTGCCGCCGGCATCGCTCTCCGGCGGCCAGGGGGCGGGGGATGCGGGGGCGTCGTGGTCTGTGGCCGGTGGCGTGGAGGGGGCGCTGGCTGGGTCTTGTGGGTGTGGGGGGTCCGGCCAGACTCGGGGGCGGGGGTAGGGCTTGGTGTCGGCGGAGTCTTCGGGGGGTGGCTGGGGGACGGGGCCGTAGGGCTGGCGGCCGGCGTGGCGGCCCTTGGAGGGGCGGTTGGACGGCTTGCGTGGCGGGCCTGTGGCGACCAGTTTGTCGGGGCGGTCGGCGATGCGCCTGGGCGGGCCGGGCGGGCTCTCTGGCGTTCCGGGCGCCGATAAGGGATTCGACCGTTCCTCCCCCGGGGCGCTGCCGTCGCCCTGGGAGCCCGAAGCGTGCCGTCCGGGACCCTGTGGAGTCCCGGCGCCCTCCGGCCCCCCAGCGTCGCCCTGAGGGGCTTCTGGCGCCGGTCCCGCTCCGTGGCGGGGCTGCCGCGCGTACGGCTGGCCGTAAGGGCGGCGGCGCGACGCCGACGATGGCGGCGACTGCGGGCGTTCGCCCTCGGGCGGCGGGTCTTCGGAGATCGGCGCCGAGAAGGGCGGCATCCCCCATGGGGAGGCCAGGGGCGTGCCCACCGAGCCGTCGCCGGGCGGCCCCGGTGGCGTGTGCTGAAGCGCGGGCGGCCGGTGGGGCTCCTGTGACGGCTGCGGCGGCGCGGAGGATTCCTCCTGGGCGCCTTCGTCGTCAACCGGCCGGTTTCGTGAGCGCGGGTCGTGGGGGCCCGAGGCCACGCTCAGCACCTCCTCGTCGGGGCTTGCACGTTCGTATCTCCCAAACCTGGCGGCGTCGCCGATCCCTTTCCAGGCCGGAGTATCACATACGGACCGTTCCACAGGTCGGCTCCCGAAATGCCGACATGAGCGGCAAATTTGGATTCTTCAACCCATACCCGGCCCGTCGCGACGATCACCTCCCGCTCGCGTCCGCCCGCCCTGCGCGGTGTCTCATCCACACCAGGGCAACACGGCGGACTCGCTCTGGCGAGACCTCTCTAGTCAGATTTTTTCGCGGCCGGTGGCTTTTAATCGTCCTTGTGAGGCTTTGTCACATATTTACCGGGAGTGGCGGCGATTTATCTCCGGCTGGAGACGTCGTCTCGACCCCCCGCCGCCGCGCCAGCACGAGCACCACGATCACGAAGACGGCGAGCTGCACCGCGGTGCCCATCAGGGACTGCCACCCGACCGCGCCCTGGCGCAGCGCGTCGTTCAGCGTCCCGGCCGCCGAGCTGAGCCCGAACCCCAGCACGTTGTTGATCACATGCAGCGCGATGGGGGCCTCCAACCCGCCGGTGCGCACCGCCAGCCATCCCGTCACCGCGCCGAACGCGAAGACGTCGAGGATGCCCCAGCCGGTGTAGTTGTGCAGGGCCGTGAACCCGGCCGCGCCGACCAGGATGCCCGGCCACGGCGTGCGCACGAACGCGCCGAACGCCTGGATCACCCAGCCCCGGAACAGGTACTCCTCGCTGGCGGCCTGCAGTGGCACCAGCAGCAGGGTGATGGCCAGCCCGGTCACGGCGGTGTCCCAACGGGCCCAGCCGACCCCGCCCGAGACGTCTTCACCGGTCAACGCGTAGATGATGGTGGAGGCGATCTGGCCGAGCACCCACGCGCCGAGCGCGACCGGCACGCAGAGCATCATCCAGCGCCACCGCAGGCGCCCGACCACGGACGAGAGCGTGCCCGGCGGCCTGCGCTGGATCAGCCACGCCACCCCGAGGACCACGGGAAGCGCGGCGCCGATCGACAGCAGGGTGACGACCAGGGAGACCATCGGGTCGGCGAACAGGGTGTCCACCCGCGGCGTCATGTTGAAGCCGAGAAGGCCGCCGACCACCATGCCGCCGAACAGCACGACGAAGGTGACGAGCAGGTAGCCCGCCGCGACCAGGACGCTGCCGAGGACCGGCCGCCACCAGCGGTGCAGCGGGGTCCGCGCCAGGTGGTCGTAGGTCAGGCCGGGCTCCGGGCCCACCGTCCAGGGCTGAGGCGGCGGAGGCGTGCCGTACATATGCTCCGGCGGATATGGACCACCCGCGGCCGAACCGTGGACGCCGTTGATCCCGCCGGCGTTGTACGGCCCCGGCCCCGGAAAAGGACCGGCGCCCGGGTAGACGGACGGAGGCGGCCAGGCGGGCGATCCGCCCGCCGCCCGGCCGGCGTCACCGGGACGAGGGGTTCCGGGGCGCGAGGGGTCGCCGGGTGGCTCGGGACCGCCTTGCCGGGCAGGACTGTCCGGCCGGGTCTCGGGACGGTCTTCTTCGCACATGTCTTCCATTCTTCCCCGCCACTGGCTGTGCGTATTTGTTCATAGACGCCACCGGCGATCCTCGCCGACGCTCGGTACCGGACATTCCACGGACTGCTTGGAGAGAAGCCATGGCAAGGCTGGGACCGGCGCTGACGCTGGCGGCAGGGGGGCTCGTCGCCGCGACGCTCGGTGTCCTCAGCGTCTCGGCGGCCTCCTCGGCGGGCGCTCCGCACGCCGCGCGGGCGGAGACGCAGAGCGCCGAGGCGACCACGGGGGCGACCCCGCCCAAGGCGGTCAAGACCGCACGGCAGGCGCCCGCCCGCGCCGACTACGCGGGACGCGTCAAGGGCAACGGCGGGCTGATCGCCGTCTCGGTCCGGGGCGGCAAGGTGATCGCCTACTTCTGCGACGGCAAGGCCGAGGCCTGGTTCACCGGGCGCGCCGGGGACGGCGAGGTGACCCTCAAGGGCTTCGGCGAGGCCACCGTGTCCACGCGGCTCGGCGACGGCAAGGCATCGGGCGAGCTGGCCATCGGCGGCAAGACGTGGGACTTCACCGCGCCGGTCGCCAAGAAGCCCTCCGGGCTCTACCGGGCCAGCGCGATCGTGCGCGGCGCGCGGGTCAAGGCGGGCTGGATCGTGCTCGCCGACGGCACCCAGACGGGCGCCGCCCGGCTGGACGACCGGCCGGTGGAGGCTCCGGTGCTCACCCCGGGCACCGATCCCACGATCGAAGGAACCCGGGTGGACGCCAAGGACGTGGACGAGTTCATCGGAGAAATGCCATGAACCTATCCCAGCGACACGACCCCGACCAGGACCCGACGAGTTCGTGGACCGTCCCGCTCGGCCGGGACAGGGCGGCGGGCGCCATCCGGAGCGAGGCTCCGATCCCGGAGCCGGGCCCCCAACCGAGCCCTCAACCGAGCCCTCAACTGGGCCCCCAGCCGGGAGCGCGACCGGGAGCGCGGGCGCTGCTGGTCCCGCTGCTGGCGGGGGGCCTGCTGGCCCTGGCGCTCGGCGTCTACGGGCGGCTGCACACGCCGACCGGCTTCGCCGTCGGTCCCGCCGGGTTCTCCGGGCCGCTGGCGATGAAGGCGTGGTTCACCACGGGCGCGTTCGTGGGGGCGCTGGTCCAGGTGGGATCGGCCCTCGTCATGTACGGCAGGCTGCCCGTGGCCCGCCCGCCGTCCTGGATCGGCGGCCTGCACCGCTGGTCGGGACGGGTGGCGTTCCTGCTCACGATCCCGGTGGCCTTCCACTGCCTGTACGCGCTCGGCCTGCAGTACGACGTGGCCCGCGTGCTGGTCCATTCGCTGCTCGGCTGCTTCTTCTACGGCGTGTTCACCGCGAAGATGCTCGCACTGCCCAAACCGGACGTGCCCGGGTGGGGCCTGCCCGTGCTCGGCGGCCTGGCGTTCACGGCCCTGGTGGGCCTGTGGCTGACCTCGTCACTGTGGTTCTTCACGGTGATGGGCGTGAAGTTCTGACCCGCCGGGACGCGGGTCAGCTCGGGGGCGTGAAGGCGGTGGTCCGCCGCAGCCCGGCGGCCCGCCCCTTGGCGGCCACCACGATCGCCATCTTGCGCGACGCCTCGTCGATCATCTCGTCGCCGAGCATGACGGCCCCGCGCCGTTCGACCGTCGTGTGGTACTCGTACGCGTCGAGGATCAGCTCGGCCTGGTCGTAGTCGGCCTGGGTCGGGGAGAACACCTCGTTGGCGGCCTCGACCTGCGTGGGGTGCAGCACCCACTTGCCGTCGAAGCCGAGCGCCGCCGCCCGGCCGGCGACCCTGCGGAAGCCGTCGAGGTCCTTGATCTGGAGGTAGGGGCCGTCGATGGCCTGCAGGTCGTGGGTCCTGGCGGCCATCAGGATGCGCATCAGGATGTAGTGGTACGCGTCGCCCTCGGTGTATCCGGGGGGCTGCTCGCCGACGACCAGAGTGCGCATGTTGATCGAGGCCATGAAGTCGGCGGGGCCGAAGACGAGCGTCTCCAGCCGGGGCGACGCTCCGGCGATGGCGTCCACGTTGACCAGGCCCCTGGCGTCCTCGATCTGGGCCTCGACGCCGATCCGGCCGACCGGCAGACCGTTGGCCCGCTCGATCTGGGTGAGCAGGGTGTCGATCCACATGACGTGGGAGGCGTCCTGCACCTTGGGCAGCATGACGCAGTCGAGCGCGTCGCCCGCGCCCTCGACGATGTCGATCACGTCGCGGTAGGTCCACTGGGTGCTGAGGTCGTTGACCCGCACCGCCATCGTCTTGCCCGTCCAGTCGCCCTCGCGGAGCGCGGCCACGACGTTGCGCCTGGCCTCCTCCTTGGCCGAGGGGGCCACGGAGTCCTCCAGGTCGAGGAACGCCTCGTCGACGTCCAGAGTCTGGGCCTTCTCCAAAAATCTGGGGTTGCTGCCGGGTACGGCGAGGCAGGAACGTCGCGATCGCATGGGCACACCGTAGCGGGCGGCGTTTGCGTGGTCATGGGGCGGCCCGCAACGCGGGCCGCAACGAGAGCCGCGCAAGTAGGGCCGCCACAAAGGGGAGGCGTCGAGTTTGGCGCACCCCTCGTACCGCTTACGAATGCTATGTCCGAATATGGGATGGCCAAGCGACGACTTTAGGGAGCATCACATGGCAAACGTCTCGGCCGCGAACAGGACCGCCGTACTGACGGACCTTCTTCCCGGCACGTGGGTGCGCGACGGCGCGCTGGTGGCGGGCGCGGCCCTGCTGACCGGTATCGCCGCCCAGGTGAGCATCCCACTGCCCGGCACGCTCGTGCCGTTCACCCTGCAGACTTTCGCGGTGCTGCTGTCGGCGGCGGCGCTCGGACCGGTGCGGGCGGCCCTCGGCATGTTGCTGTACCTGGGGCTGGGCCAGGCGGGCCTGCCCTGGTTCGCGCCCGACGGCGGTAACGCGACCGTCGGATACATCGTGGGCTTCGTGGTGGCGGGCGCGGTGACCGGAGCGCTGGCGCGCCGGGGCGGCGACCGTACCCCGTTGCGGACCTTCGGCACGATCGCCCTCGGCACCGTGCTCATCTACGTGACGGCCGTGCCGTGGCTGATGGTCGCCACCGGCGCGAGCCTGGGCGCGGCGCTCGCGGGCGGCGTGGTGCCGTTCATCCTGGGCGACACCCTCAAGGCGCTGGCCGCGGCCGGGCTGCTGCCCGCGGCATGGAAGCTCGTCGAGCGGCGCGACCAGGACCGCTGAACGACCCGCTCGGCCGATCCGCCGAAGGCCCGCCGAAGGCCAGGCGAACGGCCCGCGAACGGCCGCTGAACCTTCTCGATCGGCGCTTCCCACGGGGAGCGCCGATCGCGCGTCACCCCCGATCCATCAGGGAAAGCCCCTAAAGTAGCTGCAAAGCGATCCTTACCGGGGCTTAACAGAGTTGATGGCATAGTTCATGGAGGGCGGGGTTCATCTCGCCCGCGCACTACGGGGGGGAAACCGGACATGCGCGTCCTGATCGTTCCCGCCAACGACGGCGAGGCCGAACTGGCCGACATGCTGGCCGAAGGACTGCGGGAAGAAGGCATCTCGACCGACGTCGCCCGTGAGGCGGCCGGAGACGGCGACCGGTTGCTCAAGGCGGCGCACACGTACGACACCGTGATCGTGGAACGCGACACACCCGCGCTGGCCGCGGACCGCACCCGCGATCTGCTGACCGAGGCACCGGCCCGGGTGCTGCTCATCGAGGCCCCGGGCAGCACCCGACCACCGCTCAAGGCCGACGCATACCTGTCCAAGCCGTACACGTATCCGGAACTGCTCACGCACGTACTCGCGCTGGGCGTGGCGGGCGGGCATAAAGTCGGTCTGTGAGCCTGTCACAGAACACCCCCCACGCACCCGAGCAGGCCCCTCCCACCCTCGCCCTGATCGAGGAGGGGGCCAAGAAGTCCGGCGTCCTGTGGCTGACGCTGGACGGCCGGGCCCGGCTGGCCTGGCACGCCTGGCACGACGGCGCGATCTACGTGGTCGCGGGCGGCGCCGAACAGGAGCTGCCCGGCCTCGGCGACACTCCGTCGGTCCGCGTCACCTTGCGCAGCAAGGACAAGGGCGGCGAACTGGCGGCCTTCGACGCCACCGTCGAGGCCGTCGACCAGACCGGCCCCGAAGCCGTCCCCGCGATCGAAGCCCTGGCCAAGGAACGCCTGAACGCCCCGGACGGCGCCGGGATGACGGGACGCTGGGCCACCGAATCTCGCGTCTTCCGCCTCGTCCCCGACCTGCCGTAGGCCGTTCGGAGCCCGTCAGACCGGGGTCGGAGACGGGTCCTTCCGCGCGGGGACGGGCGGTTCGTGGGTGGGCAGGCCCGCGGTGGCCTGCTGGGCCAGCAGGGCGCCGGCGATCACGATCACGCCGCCGATGATCTGGTAGGGGCCGAGGGCCTCGCCGATCAGGATCCAGGCGATGACCGCGCCCGCGATGACCTCCAGGGAGGAGACCGTCGAGCCGACCGCGGCCGACAGGCGGCGGACGGCGGTCACGCCCGCGATGTAGGCGATTACGGTCGCCACCACGATCAGCCAGGCGGCGGCCAGCAGCGCGGGCAGCGTGTTCCCGCCGAGGGTGGCGGAGCGCTCGAAGGCGGACCAGTCCATGTTCCACGGCCTGGCCAGCGGGGCGAGGACGACCGCCGCGCCCGCCAGGCCCCAGGCGATCAGGCCGAGCGGGTCCACGTCGTCGCCGAAGCTGTCGCTGAGCAGGAAGTAGCCCGCGCAGCAGGCCGCCGCGCCGGCGGCGAAGAGCAGGCCGAGGCCGTCCAGGACCATGCCCTGCCACACCTCGACCACGACGCACAGCCCGGCGAAGGCCACCACGGCACCGATGTAGGCCGAGCGCGGTACGCGGACCCGCCGTACGAACCGGACCCACAGCACGACCAGGACCGGCGCGGTGAACTCGAAGAGCAGCGCCACGCCCACCGGCAGCCGCGTGATCGCCTGGAAGAACAGCACCTGCACGCCCGCGACGGCGACCACGGCGTAGGCGACGATCAATGGCAGCCGCCGCCGGGGAATGCGCAGCGCGCGGGGCCGGACCAGCGCCAGCACGACGAGCATCAGCACTCCGGCGCCCGCCATCCGCACCCAGACGGCCTCGTTCGAGCTCAGTCCCGCCTCGCCGAGGAACTTGGCCATCGCCCCCGAGAAGCCGAAGCACCAAGACGCCAGAACCGCGATGGCGAGGCCCGCCTTCTTCACGTTCGCTCCTTTGCGCGCACCCTGAGCCCATCGGCCGGCGTGTAACGAGCAAACCGGTCGATTGATGCTGTCATATCTGGTCAGCCCAGTGCAATCCCCGCAACTTCTCCGGATTCCGCACCAGCCAGATCGCGCTGATCTTGCCGTCCTCCAGGTCGAACGCCACCACGGAGTCCACGCTCCCGCCGAGCCCCAGCACCACGCCGAGCTGCCCGTTGACCCGGGCGAACCGCATGCTCAGCTCCTCCTCTTTGGACAGCACGGCCACGAGCCACCGGGCGATCTTGTCCGCGCCGTGGATGGGCCGCAGGGCCGCGCGGACCTTGCCGCCGCCGTCGGTCCAGGTGGTCACTTCGGGGGCCAGCAGCGTCATCATGGCGTTGATGTCACCGCCGGTGGCCGCCGCGACGAACCGCTCGGTGACCCGCCGCCGCTCCTCGTCGGACGCCGGATATCTCGGACGCCGCTCCTGCACGTGGGTACGAGCGCGGTGCCCGACCTGACGCACCGCCGCCTCGGTACGGTCGACCGCCTCCCCGATCTCGGAGTAGCTGAAGCCGAACGCCTCCTTCAGCACGAACACCGCCCGCTCCAGCGGCGACAGGCTCTCCAGCACGACCAGCACGGCCATCGAGACCGACTCGCTCGACTCCAGGCCGTCGGCCGCGTCGGGCGAGGACACCAGCGGCTCGGGCAACCACGGACCGACATAGGACTCCCGCTGCACCGCCGCCGAGCGCAGGCGGTTGATGGAGAGGTTCGTCACGGTCCTGGCCAGGTACGCCCGGGGGTTGTCCACCGGGTCGTCCACGTCGTTCCAGCGCAACCACGCGTCCTGGAGGATGTCCTCAGCGTCGGCGACGCTTCCCAGCATGCGGTAGGCGATGCCGAAGAGCATGCCCCGATGCTCTTCGAAGATCGCGGTACTGTCCGTCACTTTCGCGAGCGTACCGCCACCAGGCAAAGAATCCTTTAGCGCGGCAGTGGCCCGGCAGTCCGGGGGATGCCCGGCCGGGGCTTCTAGGCTGCAAGAGTGCGGATCTTCATCGCCAAGCTGGCGGGGACACCGGTCTTCGACCCGGCCGGAGATCAGATCGGCCGCGTGCGCGACGTCGTCGCCGGGCTGCGCGCGACCGCTCCTCCACGCGTCCACGGCATGGTGATCGAGATGCAGCCCCGGCGGCGGGTCTTCCTGCCCATCACCCGGGTGCGGAGCATCGAGGCCGGTTCGGTGATCTGCACCGGACGCATCAACATGCGCCGCTTCCAGCAGCGGGCCACCGAGACCCTGGTGATCGGCGAGCTGCTCGACCTCACCGTCACCGTCAAGGGCGAGCGGGTCACCGTGCTGGACGTCGCCATGGAGGACGCCAGGCCCTCGGAGTGGCTGGTCACCAAGGTCGCCGTGCTCGCGGGCAGCCAGCGCAGCGCGGCGGGCCTGCGGCTGCGCAGGCGCGGGGTGACGTCCGTCGTGGACTGGGAGGAGATCGAGGGGTTCGCCGCGGTCCAGCGGGACCAGGGCGCCGCCAACCTGCTGGCCGCGTTCGAGTCGATGCGCGCCGCCGACCTCGCCCACGCGCTGCAGGAGCTGCCCGGCAAGCGGCGGCTGGAGGTGGCCATGGCGCTGGACGACGAACGCCTCGCCGACGTCCTTGAGGAGCTGTCCACGCCCGACAAGGTGAGCGTGATCGGCGGCCTCGGCGCCGAGCGGGGCGCCGACGTGCTGGCGGCGATGAACCCCGACGACGCCACCGACCTGCTCCAGGACCTTCCGCCCGAGCAGGCCGAGGTGCTGCTGTCGATGATGGAGCCGACCGAGGCCGAGCCGGTACGCAGGCTGCTGACCTACGCCGAGGACACCGCGGGCGGGCTGATGACCAGCGAGCCGATCATCCTGCCGCCCACCGCGACCGTCGCCGAGGCGCTGTCCCACATCCGACAGGTGGACCTCACGCCCGCCGTCGCCGCCCAGGTGTACGTGACGCGCCCGCCCACCGAGACGCCCACCGGCCGCTATCTGGGGGTCGCGCACTTCCAGCGGATGCTCCGCGACCCGCCCGCCACCCTGCTGGGCGCGATGCTGGACATCTCGCTCGACCCGATCAAGCCGGAGCTGAGCATTCCGCAGGTGACCTCCTACCTGGCGACGTACAACCTGGTCGCCGCCCCGGTGGTGGACGAGCTCGGCCGTCTGGTGGGCGCGGTGACCGTGGACGACGTGCTCGACCACCTGCTCCCCGACGACTGGCGCGAGCACAACGACAACAGCGGCCGCGACAACGGCGAGGCCCGGGCATGACGGCCGAGCGCTACGACCGCACGCCCCAGGCCGACCGCCTGGACCAACCGCGCGCCCTGCGCCGGACGCTGCGCCCGCACTACAACCCGGAGACCTTCGGCCGGATGGCCGAGAAGATCGCGCGGTTCATCGGGACGGCCCGCTTCCTGGTCTACATGACGGTGTTCATCCTCGTGTGGCTGGCCTGGAACACCATGATCCCGGCGCCGTTGCGCTTCGACCCCTACCCGTTCATCTTCCTGACCTTGATGCTCTCGCTCCAGGCGTCCTATGCCGCGCCGCTGATCCTGCTCGCGCAGAACCGCCAGGACGACCGCGACCGGGTGCAGTACGAGCAGGACCGCATGGGGGCCGAGCGGAACCAGGCCGACACCGAGTACCTGGCCCGCGAGCTGGCCGGGCTCCGGGTGGCCCTGGCCGAGGTCGCCACCCGCGACTACATCAGGACCGAGCTGCAACGGCTCGCCGAGGAGCTGGAGGACAGGTCGCGCTGAGGCCGGTCAGCAGGCCTCGGCGGGCAGCAGCTTGCCGAGCATGGACGCGCACTGCCGCACCTCCTGCGGGGTCAGCATCTCCAGGAAGCGGGTGCGGACGCCGTGCAGGTACGTGGGCGTCGCCTCCGCGAGGCGGGCCTCCCCCGCGTCGGTCAGCACCGCGAACAGGCCGCGCGCGTCGCTCGCGCACGCCTCGCGCTCGACCAGTCCCTCGCGCTGCAGCCGGTCGATCAGCCGGGTCAGGCCGCTGCGGGACAGCAGCACCCGTTCGGCCAGGTCGTTCATCCGGAGCCGCCGCCCGGCCGCCTCGGAGAGCCGGGCGAGCACGTCGTAGGAGGCCAGCGGGAGATCGTGGGCCGCCATGAGGTCGATTTCGAGCAGCCGGGTGACGCTCGCCTGCACCCGCTGGAGCATGCGCCAGACCGCCAGGTCACCAGGTGGGACCGGGTCCTCCCCGGGCTGCGCGCCTTCCGCCGTCACAGTCACCCGACAATCCTAGGACGTTGCACACGCATCAACACGGATCCGGACGAATTCCCGACACAAGGGGAAGGCGGGTTCGGCAACACGGCGCGGGGTTCATAACATGTACTCATGGCACCAACCCCGGAGCAGGTGACAGCCGCGCTGGCCACGGTCAACGACCCGGAGATCCGCCGGCCGATCACCGAGCTCGACATGGTCAAGAGCGTCGACATCACGCCTGACGGCGTCGTCCGCGTCGGCGTCTTCCTCACGGTCGCCGGCTGCCCGATGAAGGACACAATCACCCGCGACGTCACCGCCGCCGTCAGTCGTCTCGACGGCGTCAGCCAGGTCGCGGTCGAACTCGACGTGATGAGCGCCGAGCAGCGCAAGACCCTGCAGACCAAGCTCCGGGGCGACCGCGGGCCGGAGAAGGAGATCCCCTTCGCCAAGGCCGGTTCGCTGACCCGGGTGTTCGCCGTCGCGAGCGGCAAGGGCGGCGTCGGCAAGTCCTCGGTGACGGTCAACCTCGCCGCGGCGATGGTGGGGAGCGGGCTCAAGGTCGGCGTCGTGGACGCCGACATCTACGGCCACTCGGTGCCCAGGATGCTCGGCGTGAGCGAGCGGCCGACCAAGGTCGAAGACATGATCATGCCGCCGGTCGCCCACGACATCAAGGTGATCTCGGTGGGCATGTTCAAGCCCCCGGGCAACACCCCGGTCGTGTGGCGCGGGCCGATGCTCGACCGCGCGCTCTACCAGTTCCTCTCCGACGTCTACTGGGGCGACCTCGACGTCCTGCTGATGGACCTCCCGCCGGGCACCGGCGACATCGCCATCTCGGTGGCGCAGCGCCTGCCCACCGCGGAGATCCTGGTGGTGACCACCCCGCAGCAGGCCGCCGCCGAGGTCGCCGAGCGGGCCGGGTCGATCGCCGCGCAGACCCACCAGCAGATCGCCGGTGTGATCGAGAACATGGCGTGGCTGCCGTGCCCGCACTGCGAGGAACGCATCGCGGTGTTCGGCGAGGGCGGCGGCCAGGCCGTGGCCGACGGCCTGACCCGCACGCTGGGCTCGAAGGTGCCGCTGCTCGGGCAGATCCCGATCGACCTGCGCCTACGTGAGGGGGGCGACGAGGGCAAGCCGCTGGTGCTGACCGACCCCGACTCTCCCGCCGCCTCCGAGCTGCGCCGGATCGCCGAGGGCCTGGGCAGGCGCTCGGGCAGCCTGAAGGGCCGCCACCTGAACCTGTCGCCCACCGGCCGCTGAGCCGCAGGGCGCCGGGCGATGATCATCGCCGCCGCGCTGCCCCTGGTCGCCGAGCACGGCACCGCCGTGACCACCGGCCAGGTGGCACGTGCGGCGGGCATCGGGGAAGGCGCCGTCTTCCGGGTCTTCACCGACAAGAACGATCTGCGCTCGACCGGAACGCGCCCTGCCCCTCACCCGCGTGACCGAATCTCCGTCACCACCTCGGTGACCGCTTCGACCGTCATCGCCTCGGCCCACCGGGACGGACGCACGGCGGACAGGACCACTCCGCTCCTGGGCTTGGCCGGCACGCGCCGCAGCGAGATCGACAGGTTCTGCGGGGGCATCTCGTACTCCAGGCGCGCGAGGCGGACGGCCAGCGTCTCCAGCAGGGTGAGCGTGATCACCTCACCCGGGCAGCGGTGCCCGGTGGCCGGGTCGCCGCCGCCCTGCGGGATCAGGTCGTACTGGCCGAACTCCCGGCCGAGGAAGCGCGCGGGAGCGAACGTGTAGGGGCGCGGCCACAGTTCGGGGTCGTGGAGCTGGCCGTAGACGTCGATCAGGATGAGCGACCCGCTCGGGATCGGCCGGCCCTTCCACGACAGGTCACGGATCGCCTCACCGGCCAGGAACGGCACGAACGGGTAGAAGCGCCTGATCTCCTGGGCGAACGCCTCGGCCTGGTCGGGATCGCCGTCGCGCAGCAGTGCCCGCTGCTCCGGCCACCGGTGCATGGCGTGCGCGGCGAACGCGACGTACCAGGCCACCGCGACGACCGGGCGGACCAGGTTCAGCAGTTCCACGGCGGCGGTGCGGGAGTCGAGAGGACGCCCGTCGAGACCCCGGTGGTGCACCACCAGGTCCGACGCCGACCCCTTGGGCACCTCGGCCGCGCCCGAGCGGATCCGCTCCACCAGGGCGGCGAAGCGCCTCTCGCGGCGGCGCCTGGCGATCCTGGCCCGGAGCTGCCGGGGCCCGGCGGTGGCGAAGCCGTCCGCCATGGCCACCAGGTCGGCGGCGAGGCCGTCGGACTCCTCTGGCGGCACTCCCGCCCACGCGCAGGCCGCCCGCGTGAGCACGCGGGCGGCCTCGTCGAACAGCACGATCCCCGGCTCGCGGGCCCAGGACTCCACGGCGTCGTCCCAGGCCGTGGCGGTGAGGGCGACGAGGGTGGCGATGCTCTCCGGGGTCATCGCGGCCATGAACATCAGCTTGCGGCGGCGGTGCGTCTCGCCGTCAAGGGTGTGGACGGCGCCGCGGCCCAACAGCGTGCTCACCACCGGCTCCGGCAGCGCGCCGTGGCGGCGGACGGCCGCAGGGTCGTAGAAGAAGCGCACGGCGTCGGGGCCGCACAGCCCCAGCGCCCGCCGTCCCATCACCCGGACCGACGCGATGCCGTCCGGCGAGCGGCGGCGGCGTTCCGGCAGCCAGGCGTAGCCTTCGAGGAGAAGCAGCAGGGTGCTGTCCACGAGAGGTGGGCGGCTTGTCATCATGTGGTGCTACCTGCCCGTATGCTCCTACAGATAACCGTATGTCGCATTCAGCGACCTATCAACGCGGCCCGCAGAGCGGTCCGCTTATGCGCTTCGTATATACACTCAGTATATAGTCGCCCGCATGAGCGTCCCTCTCGCCCTGCTGGGCCTGCTCGACCGCGCGCCGAGCCACGGATACGACCTCAAGCGCGACTACGACACCTACTTCGGGCGGGGCAAGCCGCTGCCCTTCGGCCAGGTGTACGCCACGCTCGCCCGGCTGGCCAGGGACGGCAAGGTCAGCGCGGGCGCGAGCGAGCCCGGCGAGGGGCCCGACCGCAAGCGCTACGCCATCACCACCACCGGCAGGCACGAGGTGGAGGCGTGGCTGGCCGACCCGGTCGCCGCCGAGCCGTACCTGCAGACCGTGCTGTTCACCAAGGTCGTGCTGGCCCTGATGCTCGGCCGCGACGCCGCCGGCTACCTCGACGCGCAGCGCGCCACCCACCTGCGGCGCATGCGGGAGCTGACCGAGATCAAGCGCAGCGGACCGCTGGTGGACGCGCTGCTGGCCGACCACGGCCTGTTCCACCTGGAAGCCGACCTGCGCTGGATCGACGTCACCTCGGCCCGGCTCAGCGCCCTCGCCGAGGAGGTGCGGGCCTGATGACGATCGACGCCGTGCCCGTCTCGCCCCGGCCCGCCCTGCTGGAGGCCCGTGGGATCAGCCGCTCGTTCGGCCGGACCCCCGCCCTGGTGCGGGCCGACGTCGCGGTCACCGAGGGCGAGATCCTCGCCATCATGGGGCCGAGCGGCTCAGGAAAGTCGACGCTGCTGCACTGCCTCGCGGGCATCTTCACCCCCGACGAGGGCGAGGTGTGGTTCGACGGCGCCCGCCTGGACGACCTCGGCGACGACCGGCGCACCGAGCTGCGGCGCGGCCGGTTCGGCTTCGTCTTCCAGTTCGGCCAGCTCGTGCCGGAGCTGACGGCCGCCGACAACGTCGCGCTGCCGCTGCTGCTCGGCCGGGTCAAGCGCGCCCAGGCGTACCGGCGGGCGGCCGGCTGGCTCGACCGGCTCGACCTGGCCGAACTGGCCGGCAGGCGCGGCGGCGAACTGTCCGGCGGCCAGGCGCAGCGGGTGGCCATCGCCAGGGCGCTGGCCACCGGCCCCAAGGTGGTGTTCGCCGACGAACCCACCGGCGCGCTCGACTCGCTGGCCGGTGAGCGGGTGATGGACCTGCTGGTGAGCCTGGCCCGTGAGGAGGGCACGACGGTCGTCCTGGTCACCCACGACGCCCGCGTGGCCGCCTGCGCCGACCGTGAGGTGATCGTGCGCGACGGCCGGGTCACCAACCCCTTCGCCACGAGTTCCAGCGGGGACCGCCGATGACGATCCGGCTGGGCCTGCGGCTGGCGCTGCGCGGCGGCCGGGAGTCGGCGGTCCGGCTCGCGCTGATCGCCACCGCCGTTACGGCCGGTGTGCTGCTGTTGCTGTCCACGCTGGCCATGTTCAACGCCTTCCGCACCGCCGCCGACCGGCCGTGCTGGGAGTGCACCACCGGCTCGGCCCCCAGCGGCTGGGCGCTCGGCTCCACCACCGGCACCGTCCTGTGGAACTACCGCGAGGACTACTACGCGGGCCGTCTCATCAAGCGCCTGGACGTGGCCATGCCGGGCGACCGGGGGCCGGTGCCGCCCGGCCTGCCCCGGCTGCCCCGCGCGGGCGAGTTCTACGCCTCCCCCGCCCTGGCCGGACTGCTCGGCACGGTCCCCCGCGACCTGCTCGGCGACCGCTTCCCCGGCACGAAGGCCGGGCTGGTCGGCGACGCCGCGCTGTCCGGGCGCGAGGACCTGGTCATCATGATCGGACGGTCCCCCGCCGAACTGGCCGCCCTGGCGGGCACCACGGAGGTCGGCGCCATCGCCGCCCACTCGTCCGCCGACGACAGCACCGCCCTCTACCAGCACGGCTTCGCCATCGCCGCGATCGCGCTGATCGTGCCGCCGCTCGTGCTCGTCGGCGCGGCCACGCGGCTGGCCTCCGCCCGCCGCGAGGCGCGCTTCGCGGCGATCCGCCTGGCCGGGGCGACCGCCCGGCAGATCAACGTGATCGCGTCGGTGGACGCGGCGGTGGGCGCGCTGCTCGGGACGGTCGCCGGTACCGCCGTCTTCCAGCTCGTACGGCCCGCCCTCGCCGACGTGGCGATCACCGGCTCGCGTTTCCTGCCCGCCACCGTCACCCCCACCGGCCTCCAGTACGCCGCCGTGCTCGCCGGGATCCCCGTCGCCGCCGTGTGCGCCGCGCTGTGGTCGCTGCGCCGAGTGCGGATCTCCCCGCTCGGCGTGGCGCGCAAGGCGGCGCCCCCGGCGCCCCGGGCCTGGCGGCTGCTCCCGCTGCTGATCGGCCTGGGCCTGTTCGCCGGGCCGGTGTTCGCCTCCGGGGCGAACGAGCCCAACGGCCCGCTGATCGACCTCGGCCTGGGGCTGATCATGATCGGACTGGTCGTGGCGGGCCCGTGGCTGACCCTGCTGGCCGCGCGGCTCAGCGCCCGGTTCGTGCCGGGGGCGGCGGGCCTGCTGGCCGCGCGGCGGCTGACCGCCGACCCCAGGACCGCCTTCCGGTCGGTGACCGGGCTGGTCCTCGCCGTCTTCGTGGGCACGGCCATCGCCGGGATCGTCCCGGCGGTGATCTCCGCCCAGCGGTCCGTGGGCGGCGGGACGCTCGGCGACGTGCTGCGAACCTCCTTCGCCCGGCCGCCCTGCCAGGAAGGCTGCGGCCAGGCGACGGCCGGTGGGCTTCCCCCGCGGGCCGGGGCCGACCTGATCGCCCGGCTCACCGCGCACCCCGGCGTCACCGTGCTGCCCATCTACGGCAAGGCGTCCTCTCCCCCGCCGAAGCGGACATCCGGCCCGCCTCCGCCGCCGCCCCCGCAGGTCGTCGCCTGCGCGGACCTCACCCGGTTCGCGGTGCTCGGCCGGTGCGCCCCGGGCCTGCCCGCTGTCGAGGCGAGCTTCCGGCACCTGCTGTCCGCCGACAACATGTTGTCGATCAACAAGCGGCTGCCGCTGGTGCGCACGGAGAATCCGGCCGCGGCGGCGCCCACCGGGCTGCCGCTGGCGGCCGTGCTGGTCCGCACCGGCGACTCCACGGTGCTCGAACGGGTCCGCACCCTGCTCACCGGCTACGGCGGCCAGGCGGGGGTCGGCGAGCTTGAGGCGCCCATGACGTTCACCGAGGTCGCCCTGGTCCGGGAGATCATGCTCGACCGGGCCCAGCGGGTCGCCACCGGGATCGTGGTGCTGACGATCCTGGTCGCGGCTTGCGGGCTGGTCGTGGCGGTCGGGGGCGGCCTGGTGGAGCGGCGGCGGCCGTTCACGCTGCTGCGGCTGTGCGGCACTCCCACCAGGACCCTCTACCGGGTGGTGGTGATCGAGTCGGCGCTGCCGCTGGTGCTGGCCGCCGCGCTGGCCGTCCTGGCCGGGCTGGGCGTGGCCGGGCCCGTCGTCGAACAGCTCGGCCTGCGGAACGTCTCCTGGGCGCTGCCGGGGGCGGGCTACCTCCTGACGCTCGGCGGTGGGCTGGCCGTCACCTTCCTGGTGATCCTCACCGCCCTGCCGCCGCTGCGCCGCTTCACCACGCCCGACAACGCGCGCTTCGAATAGCGCGCCTACGAGAGGGGGGCATGTGAGAACCAAGACTGCCGCAAGGCTGGGCGCCATCGTGGCGCTGGCCCTGTTCGCCGGACTGGTGACGGCGGTGCGGGACCCCGCGCCGTCGGCCGCGAGCGACGGACGGTACTCCGCCGACATCCGGCGCACCCAGTACGGCATCCCGCACATCACCGCCAAGGACCACGGCAGCCTCGGCTACGGGTACGGCTACGCGTTCGCCCAGGACAACCTGTGCGTGCTGGCCTCCTGGATGGTCACCCTGCGCGGCGAGCGTTCCCGCCACTTCGGCCCCGGCGCGCTCTCCGACGACCCGGTCCGCCCCATCCCCAACCTGGCCAGTGACGTATATCACCGGAGCCTGCGCGAGTCGGGGCTGCTCCGGCGGCTGCTCGCCCGGCCCGCACCGCTCGGCCCCACGCCGGAACTGCGCCGCCTGGTGGACGGCTACGCCGCCGGATACAACCGCTACCTGGCCGACACCGGGGTCGACCGCCTGCCGGACCCGTCCTGCCGGGGCAAGGCGTGGGTCACGCCCATCACCGCCGACGACATCTGGATCAACCTGCTCGACCTCAACCGGATGGCGGGCAGTACCGGGCTCAAGGAGGCCATCGCCGCCGCACGGCCGGACGGCGGCGCGGCCCCCGGCGAGGCCCCTGACAAGGGCCCCGACCAGGCCACGCCCAAGCCGAAACCGGCCGCCCCCGGCAGCAACGGCTGGGCGCTGGGCCGCGCGGCCACCACCGCGAAGAACGGCATGCTGCTGGCCGACCCGCACTTCCCGTGGAACGGCATCCGCCGCTTCTACCAGGTGCAACTGACCATCCCCGGCGTGCTCAACGTCGCCGGCGGCAGCCTGTACGGCACGCCGCTGGTCCAGATCGGCCACAACGCGAGCCTCGCCTGGACCCACACCGTCTCGCACGCCCAGCGGTTCACGCTCTACCGGCTCAAGCTCGTGCCCGGCGACCCCACGACCTACCTCGTGGACGGCCGGGCCGAGCCGATGGGACGTCAGGAGGTGACCGTCCCCACGCGACGGGACGACGGCAGCACGGCCGAGACCGGCACCACCCTTTACACCTCCCGCTACGGCCCGGTGATCTCGTGGTCGGGCGAGGCCGCCTACGCCCTGGCCGACGCCAACGTCGCCAACCTGCGCAGCGGCAACGAGTGGCTGGCCATGGCCGCCGCCCGCGACGTGGCCGGGCTGCGCACCGCCCAGCGCGCCTACCAGAGCATGCCGTTCGTCTACACCCTGGCCACCGACACGGCGGGCACGGCGTACTTCTCGGACGTCTCCGTGGTGCCGCACGTCACCGACGCGCAGGCGGAGCGCTGCGCCGTCCCGGAGGGCGAGCGCATGGCCCCCGGCACGTACGTGCTGGACGGCTCGACGTCGGACTGCCTGTGGGGCAAGGACCCCGACGCCGTCGAGCCCGGCGTGTTCGGGCCGGGCAACGCGCCCGCCATGACCAGGGCCGACTATGTGGCCAACTCCAACGAGAGCCCGTGGCTGACCAACCCCGAGGCGCCGCTGACCGGCTATCCCCGCATATATGGCGATACCGAGACCAGGCGTGACCTGCGCACCCGGCTCAGCCTGGACATGATCGGCAAGCGACTGTCGGGACGCGACGGGTTCGGGCCGTCCGGCTTCACGCTGGCGAGCCTGCAGGCCGTCACGCTCGGCAAGCGCAACCTGGGCGCCGAGATCACCCGCGCCGACCTGCTCGCGCTGTGCCGGGACCGGCCGGTGATCACGGCGTCCGACGGCGAGCGGGTGAACGTCAAGGAGGCGTGCCGCACGCTGGCCCGGTGGAAGGCCCGTGCGGGGCTCGGCGACGAGGGGGCCGTGCTGTGGCGGGAGTTCTTCCAGCGCCTCGACGGCCCGAGGCCCCGGCCGCGCGCGGGCGAGAGCGAGCCGCCGCCGGTGAAGGACTGGTGGCGGGTGCCGTTCGATCCGGAACGGCCGCTCACCACGCCGCACGGCCTGGACCGCGACCACCCGAACGTCTCGCGCGCGCTGGCCGACGCCGTCCAGTATTTCCGGAAGCGCGAATTGCCGCTCACGCTCATGCCCGGAAAGGCCCAGCACTACGGCTCGGTCCCGGTGCCGGGATGCACCGAGGGCGAGGGCTGCTTCGACCGCGTCCGCACCGGCGGGCCGCTCGGCGACGACGGACGCTATCCGGACGTCAACACCGGTTCCAGCTTCCTGATGGCGGTGGAACTCACCCCGGCCGGCCCCCGCGCCCGGACGATCCTGACCTACTCCCTGTCCGCCGACCCGACGAACCCCCACCACACCGACCAGACCGTGCTGTTCTCCCAGGGCAAGTGGGTGACCAACCGGTTCACCGAGGCCGAGATCATGGCCGACCCCGCGCTCCGCGTCACGCGCCTGCGCGGCTGACCTCCCGCGAACACGGCTTCGCCCGGCCGCGCGAACCACGCGGCCGGGCGAAGTGCGTCCGGTCGATCAGTTCTTTACATTGTCAGCCGGACTTGGACGTTTTCGGTCCGGCCTTGGCGTACTCGTCGGCCCCGCCCGCGAAGTCGTAGACGATGGCCTCCTCGTCGCCCACCACCCAGGCGTCATGGCCCGGCGTGGCGACGAACACGTCGCCGGGACCGACCTCGGCCTCGGCGCCGTCGTCCATGCGGACGCGCAACCTGCCCTTGGCCACGAACCCGTGGTGGTGGACCTGGCACGAATCGGTGCCCACGATGGGCTTCAACGACTCGGTCCACCGCCAGCCCGGCTCGAAGGTCGCCACCCCGAAGGTCAGCCCGGTCAGGTGACAGATTTCGAAGTGCCCCATGGGAAAGTCGCGGCGTTCGTCCGGCTTCTCGATGGTCATTACTTCGATCATGACGGTTCCCCCTTCCGTCATTCCCAGTCTTACACCACCGTGCCGGTCAGGTCGCCTCGCGGTCGTAAGGGGGGATCTCGCCGAAGCCGAGTTGCCCCTCGGTGTACGCGCCGGTTTCGAGCACCGTGGAGACCGCCGGCTCGGAGGGCTTGCGGTCCCAGTCGTCATCGTCGTCGAGCAGGTGCTTCCTGACGAAGTTCCGCGGATTCAGGTCGCTCGGGTCGAAGTCGGCGAAGTCGGGGCCCAGCCCCGTGCGGATGTCCTGCTTTGCGTTGTTGGCCATCTGGCGCAGGTTGCGCAAGGTGCGACCGGCCTGCGCCGCGGCCTGGGGAAGCTTCTCCGGGCCGAAGACGAGCAGCGCGATCACTACAAGGGCCACGACCTCAAACCAGCCGAGTCCGAACACCGTGATCTCCTACCGCCGACGGACGGGACCGGGTCCGGCCCGGCCCCGTTTACAGGGTAACGGCACTACCTGATGCCCGGAACGTCAGGACGGCTGAGGCGTGGGAACATTCCCGGCGGCCACTGTGACGGTGGCGACCTGTTCCTTCCCGCCGCGCTGAAACTTCAGGGAGATCTTGTCGCCGGGGGCCTTGCTGCGGATCTGGACCATCAGTTCCTCGGCGTTCTGCACGGGGCTGCCGTTCAGTTCGGTGATGACGTCGCCGGCGCGCAGCCCGGCCTTGTCGGCGGGGCCGCCCTTCTCGACCGGGAGCATGCCGTTCTGCGGCTGCTCCTGGATCCGCACGCCCTGCCCCTGGTAGCTGGTGTCGATGCTGATCCCGATCCGGGAGGTCTTGGCGCTGCCAGTGGTGACGAGGTCCTGGATGACGCGGCGGGCGTGGTTCATCGGGATGGCGAAGCCCAGGCCGATGCTGCCGCCCTGGCCGCTGGTCGGCGCGCGGCCGAGGGTGGCGATGGCGGAGTTGACGCCGATCACCTCGCCCCTGCCGTTGACCAGCGGGCCGCCGGAGTTGCCCGGGTTGATCGCGGCGTCGGTCTGGATGGCGTTGATGTAGCTGGTGTCCATGACACCGCTCTCGCCCCCGGCCACCACCGGCCGGTTGAGCGAGCTGATGATGCCGAGCGTGACCGTGCCGGACAGGCCCAGCGGCGAGCCGATCGCGATCACCGAGTCGCCGACGACCAGGTCGTCGGAGTCGCCGAGCGCGACCTCGGCCATGCCGAAGGTGTCGTCGGGCTTGATCACGGCGAGGTCGGACCCGGGGTCGCGGCCGACGACCCGGCCCCCGGTGCTCTTGCGGTTGCTGAATTGCAGGGAGATGGTCGCGCCCTGCGCGGCCGGGGCCGCGACGTGGTTGTTGGTGACCACGTAACCGCCCTTGATCAGGAAGCCGGAGCCGCTGGCGCCGCCCTCGGTGCCCGCCCCGATCTCGATGGACACCACGCTGGGCAGCACCTGCCTGGCCACGCCCGCGACGGACTCCGGCGGGCGCTCGGTGCGCCCGCCGGACGACGCGCCCAGCGTGTAGCCGGGATTGGTGCCGTCGTCGTTCGCCCTGGTGACCAGGTACGTGCCCGCGCTGCCCGCGGCGCCCGCGACCAGGGCGATGACCACGGCGAGGGCGATCATCGCCCCCATGCCGGGCGAGCGCTTCGGCGGGGCGACGTCGCCGCCGGGCCCGCCCATCGGGCCGTGCGAAGGCGGCGGGGGCGGCGGAGGCGCCCAGCCCGGCCCCATTCCGTGGGCCTGGGCAGGCGGCGGAGGCAGGGAACGGCCCGAGGCGTATCCCTGGTCGGGGCCGTAGCCGGGGTCCGGGGCGCCGGCGGACCGGCCCGGGTAAGGAGTGGGGCCCGTCATCGGGACGATGTCGGGGAACACGTCGGGGAACGCGTCGGGGAACACGGAGGTGTCGCCGGACGGGTTGCCCCAGCCGCCGCTCCCCTCTTTCGGGCTCTCGACCGCCGGATCGGGCGCGTCGCCCGCGGGCAGGAAGTCGGGACGACCCCAGCCCTGCCCGCCGGGAGCGACGGGCGTGGGACGGCTCGCGGTGTCGCCGGTCTCGGCCGGCCGTTCCGGAGCGTCGGCGGGCTCACCGAGGTCGAGCCCGTATCGGGGCTGGTCCGACGGCGTGCGACCCTCGCCATCGCGGGCGGCTCCGGTCCGCTGCTCGTCGGTCATCGATGCCTCACTACTCCTCGGGTCGGCTCCCACCGCCCGGCATGGCGGTGGCGCAATTCTCCCCACGGTCGCATACGAGAGATGTAAAAGGGGGCCTCACGCGAAAGGGCTGATCCAGGAGAGCACACGGTCCGCGCCCCGGCAGAGCCGGTCCCACGCGCCGATCTCCTCCTGGTGCGGCAGCGCCCCGACGGCGGCGTCCACCATGTCCGCCGGAGCGTCCGCGACGACCGTGTAGACATGCTCCCCACTCGTCCAGACCACCTGCTGTGCCGCGGCCCCGTATCCCGCCGAGCCACGAATCCAGATCGTATGCCCGTCACGGGGCCGCGCATGCCATCCGGCGAGTGTCGAGCGGTCGAGACTGCCCCGCTGCACGAACGCCGACACCACCGACAGGCCGTCGGAGTAGCCCAGATGCAGGTAGCCCTCCGCCGACTCCTCGGCGGTGAACAGTTCGAGGCGGCCGGGCAGCGTGACGGGGAAGTCCCAGCCGCGTTCCCGCAGCGCGGCGACCCGCTCGGCGGACGGCCCGCCGGCGCGCCCGGTGCCGGCCATCAACAGCACGCTTGGCGCGTCGGGCACGCTCAGCTCGATGAACGCGCTGCTCTGCGTGATCCGGCCGCGGCCGTCGAAGATCTCCCGGCGCAGCACCACGTCGCTGGCCGCGTCGATCAGGTAGCGGGCGGCGGGCGTGCCGTCGGCGCGCAGGACCGACACGACGGGGCCGCGGCGCCCGCAGGCGGTCCCGGTGCCGGTGGTCACCACGCGGTAGTTGCGGGCCAGCGCGTCGAGCATGCCGTCCGGCGGGGAGGCCATGTCGGCGGCGGGAGACCCGGGATCGACCGGGCCCACGCGGGGCGCGGTGGCGATCTCGGGGCTGATCGTCAGGCCGGAACCTGGAACGTTCCGGACGTTGACCAGTGCCGAGGAGGGGCTGCCCCCGCTCCAGTCGGTGACGAGCCGCACGCCCGTGTAGCCCGCCGTACGACCCGCGTAGGCGGCCTCGCGCAGTAGATGGATGCCGGTGTCGTCGCCCTCCGCGGCCTCCTGGGGCGCGGCCGCTGGGACGACGGTCGGACTGCCCGCGGCCAGGACCAGCAGCACCAGAGCCGCCACGACCACGACGGCGGGCAGGCGCCTCACTTGGCGTGCCGTGTCGTCCGGCTCGGCGAGGGTGTGGCGTGCGGTGACGGCAGTCCGTTGGAACCGGACTGGACGTAGGGAGCGGTGGTCTTGTGCTGGTTGGCGAACCGCTCCATCTGCGGGACCACCGGCGGCGCGGTGTTGAGCCCGCCGACCACGAACATGGTCCCGAAGGCCACGGCGGCCGAGGCCATGCCGACGGCGACGTATCCGGCGCGCCTGGTCCTGCCGCCTCTTGGTGAGGCGTCGGCCCGGCCCCTGCCCCTGCCGCGCGGCCGGTTGTCCGGCGGCGCGATGGTGTGCATGCCGGGGATCGGCACCCCGCCGAACGTGTTGTTCGCGTCGGGGAACGGCCGGATGCGCGGTGGCAGCGGCCCTCCGGGCTCCGACATGCGCAGCAGCGACATCGTCAGGTCGGCGGGCATCGCCGGCCCGTCGAGTGAGCGCAGCCGCGACTTCAGCGCGCGCAGCGCCTCGACCTCGGCGCGGCAGTCCGCGCAGAAGGTGAGGTGCGCCAGCACGCGATCACGCTCGGTGTGGCCGAGTTCGCCATCGACCAGAGCGGAAACGCGTTCTCCCAGGTGACTCATGCCAAATCCTCCCCTGAGGTGGCGGTCGGGGGGACTTGTGCGCCGCGCGGCGCGCGGTGCTCCAGTGCCTCACGGAGCTGTGAGCGGCCCCGGTGGATCCTGCTCCGGACCGTGCCCAGCTTCACCCCCAGCGTGGCCGCGATCTCCTCGTAGGACAGCCCCTCGATGTCGCACAGCACGACGGCCGCGCGGAACTCGGGGGCCAGCGAGTCGAGCGCCGCCTGGATGTCGGGCTCCAGGTGCGTGTCGTCGTAGGCCTGCGCGGGTGACGGCTCGCGCCCGCTCAGCCGCTCGGCCGCGTCGTCGCCCAGTCCCTCGAACCGGATGCGCTGCCTGCGCCGCGCCATGTCGAGGAACAGGTTGGTCGTGATCCGGTGCAGCCAGCCCTCGAACGTGCCGGGTGTGTAGCTCGACAGGGACCGGAAGACCCTGACGAAGACCTCCTGTGTCAGATCTTCCGCGTCGTGCACGTTGCCGGTCAGCCGATAGGCGAGCCGGTACACCCGTGCCGAGTGCGTCCGGACGACCTCCTCCCAGGTGGGTGGAGTCCATCCCGACACGGGAGTCTCCGCCTGGTGGTCTTCCACCAGAACCGCTCCTCTCTCCGGGACCACCGCTATCGCCATAGTGCCTGGTTTCGTCCCTCCGTGCGCACTGAATGCCCTGCCGACCGGCAAAGGCCGCTTAAACCGTGCAACGCACCGGGGGTGACATGAGTTCCCGTTCGGGCTTCCCTCCCCTAGGCTGCGACCAGCGACCAAATGGAGTGCGTACGGCGAAAGCGGGGAGGAGAGGCCAATGGGCTCGTCGCCGAACAGTCCGGTGGAGGCCACTCTGGCCTATGCCCAGGAGTTCCATGCAGAGGACGACATCCTCCGTGCCGCACGCCTTCGCGGCGAGGAGGTCGGGGCCGTCCCGATCCTGCCGGGCGGGGGCGCCGCGCTCTGCTTCCTGGCCTCGGCGATCAACGCCAAGGCGGTCGTGGAGATCGGCACCGGCTGCGGGGTCTCCGGGTTGTGGATGCTCCGCGGCATGCGCCAGGACGGCCAGCTCACGAGCGTCGACGTGGAACCCGAGCACCAGCGGCTGGCCCGAGAGGCGTTCTCCCAGGCCGGATACGCGGGCGGCCGGACCCGCCTGATCGCGGGCCGGGCCCTGGACGTGCTGCCCAGGCTCGCCGACGGCGGCTACGACCTGGTGTTCGCCGACGCCGCCAAGCAGGAGTACCCCGACTACCTCGCCGAGGCGGTCCGGCTGCTGCGCGTCGGCGGCATCGTCGCCTTCGACAACGCGCTGTGGCACGACCGTGTGGCGGATCCCACACAACGCGATCCGGACACGGTCGTGATCCGCGAGCTGGGCAAGCTGGTGCGCGGCGACGACCGGCTGCGCCCGCTGCTGATCCCGCTGGGCGACGGCCTGCTGACCGCCGTCAAGATCGCCCACTAGCGGCGACGCAGGTAGCGGGGGATCAGCCGGCGTCCGGGGCCAGCCAGCGCAGCAGCGCCCGCACCCCGAAGCCGGTCGCGCCCTTGCTGAGCGGGCCCTCGTCCACCGTGCTGCGCCCGGTTCCCGCGATGTCGAGGTGCGCCCAGGGCCGCCCGCCGGTGAACTCGCGCAGGAACAGCGCGGCGGTGACGGAGCCCGCGCCGTAGGTGCTGCCGGACTCCACGTTGGCCAGGTCGGCCACCCCGGAGTCGAGGGCGGGGCGGTAGTCGTCGATGAGCGGCATCCGCCACATGATGTCTCCGCTGCTCGCGCCCGCGTCCAGCAGGGCCCGCGCCAGGTCGTCGTCGGTGGCGTAGAGCCCGGCGTGGCCGCGTCCGAGGGCCACGCTGATCGCCCCGGTGAGCGTGGCGATGTCGACCACGACGTCGGGCGCGAGGACGGCGTCGGCGTAGGCCAGGGCGTCAGCGAGCACCAGGCGGCCCTCGGCGTCGGTGTTGAGCACCTCGACGGTGCGCCCGCCGTAGTGGGTGATCACGTCGCCGGGGCGCTGGGCCGTGCCGGAGGGCATGTTCTCGGCGGCGGCGACCAGGCCGGTGACGCGGGCCCGCACCCCCGCGCGGCGCAGCGCGGACAGCACCGCGATGACCACCGCGCCGCCCGCCATGTCGGTCTTCTGCCCCTTCATGTTGTCGGTCGGCTTCAGCGAGAGGCCGCCGCTGTCGAAGGTGATGCCCTTGCCGACCAGAACCACGTGGCGGCCGTCGGGGTCGTCGGGCTCGTAGGACAGCTCGATGAGCCGAGGCGGGCTGGCCGAACCCTGCCCTACCGCCAGAATGCCCCCGAAACCGCCCTCACGCAGCTCCTCAGGGCCTCGGACGCGGACGGCCACCCCTTGGGCCTCGGCGTGCTCCACGGCCTTCTCAGCGAGCCAGGCGGGCGTCTTGACCGATGCGGGGGTGTTCGCCAGGTCACGGGCCAGTGCCACGGACCCGGCGATCAGCTCGCCGTCCCGGATCTGGTCCGCCACGGCGGCGGGATCGGCGGCCACGAACTCGACCGCGGCCACCGGCTCGGATCGGTTCTCGCCGATCCGGAAGGTGTAGGCGCCGAGCAGCGCGCCCTCCACGAAGGCGGCCACCGGCCCCTCGGGCGGCAGCGCCACGCTCACCGACTCGCGGCCCTTCGCCCGGCGGACGACGGCCGCGCCCGCCTTGCGCAGCGCCTTGGCGGAGCCGTCGCCGACGCCGTACAGCAGGATCCGCGCCACCTCGCCGTCGCGGGCCACCGGCACCTCGACGATCTCACCCGCCTCGCCCTTGGCCTTGTGCTGGGCGAACAGGCCCTCCGGCGGCAGCGGCAGGTCGGGCACACCGGGAACGGGCGAGACGGTCAGGTCGGCGGCGAAGGGGACGGCCAGCAGTGCGGCGCCGTCGGCGGCGCGGGCGGCGGTCGTGATCGCGGTCTGGATGGGCACCTTGGTGTCTTCTCCTGTCGGGGTGACTGCGGAGCGGCCGGCGGGAAGGGCGCGGCCGCAGCGTCGACACTCACGTCAACTGCCACAACGTCAACGGCCCCGGCGCTGACCACCCGAGCGGCGGGGATGATCCTGCGGCCGGGGCCGTCGAACAGGTCTGGGTGCCGTCAGCCGACGACCTTTTTCAGCGCGTCGCCGAGGGCGCCTGCCTCCGTCGCGGAGAGCTCGACGACCAGGCGGCCGCCACCCTCAAGGGGGACCCGCATGACAATGCCCCGTCCTTCCTTGGTGACCTCCAGCGGACCATCGCCGGTCCGCGGCTTCATCGCCGCCATGCGTGCATCCCTTCCTGCCTTGGACTCCGCGGTCGCGATTCCAGCCCTCCCCTGGTGGGGGCAGCCGGCGCATTCACGTCTTCTGGATGTCCTATTATCCCGCCTCTCGATGGCTGCCGGGTAACGATCTCCTCCCAGAATGCGTTGTCGGGCCCCCTCCTGACAGCCAAACTGGTCTTCGTGAACGCCCGTGCCGCGCTATTCGATCTGTACGGTGACCACCTGCGTTCCCGGGGCGGCCGCGCGTCGGTAGCCGCACTGGTCCGCCTGCTCGCACCGCTTGAGATCGCCGCTCCGGCCGTCCGCACGGCCATCTCGCGGATGGTTCGGCAGGGGTGGCTCGCCCCGCTGCGGCTGCCCCCCGGTCCCGGCTACGCGGTGACCCCCAAATGCGTGCGTCGCCTGGACGAAGCCGCGCTGAGAATTTACCGGGCGGGGGCCATCCCCTGGTCCGGAAAGTGGCATGTCGTGGTGGTGGAACAGGTGCGCGAGCGGCCCAAGCGCGAACGGCTGCGCGCCGACCTCGCGTTCCTCGGTTACGCCCCGCTGTCCGAGACCACGTGGATCGGCCCCCGGCCCTCGCCGGAGCTGTCCACCCTGCTCGGCGCCGAGCAGGTGCGGGCCGACCGCTTCGACGCCGCCCTGGACGGCGACCCCCGTGACCTGGTCGCCCGCGCGTGGGACCTCGCGAGCATCGCGGGCGCCTACGACCGGTGGCTGTCACAGGCCGCCGCCCTGGTCGGCGGGCTGGCCGACGACGACCCCGACGACCAGATCTTCGCCGCGCGCAGCCTGCTCGTGCACGGCTGGCGCAACTTCCTGTTCCGCGACCCCGGCCTTCCGCCCGAACTGCTGCCCCCCGGCTGGCCGGGCGAGAAGGCCAGAACATACTTCGAGCAGGAGGCTGCCCGGCTTCTCCCGGCCGCGGCCGCCTTCGTCGACCGCAACCTAGCCGATCAGCAGGAGAACCCGTGAGCATCCGCTACGACGTCGCAGACGGCGTCGCCACCATCACGCTCGACCGCCCCGACGCGATGAACGCCCTGCTGGCCTCGATGAAGGCGGCGCTGCTCGCGGCGCTGACCCGGGCCGCCGAAGACGACGCCGTCCGCGCGGTCGTCCTGACCGGAGCGGGCAAGGCCTTCTGCGCCGGGCAGGACCTCCGCGAGCACGCCACGAACCTCGAAGCGGGCGACGGCCTGGCCGGCACCGTGCGCGAGTACTACAACCCGATCGTCCGGACGATCACCGAGATGGCCAAGCCGGTGGTCGCGGCCGTCAACGGCGTGGCCGCGGGCGCGGGCGCGTCCCTGGCGTTCGCCTGCGACCTGCGGATCGCCGCCGAGAACGCGAAGTTCGCGATGGCCTTCACCGCCATCGGGCTGGCCCCCGACTCCGGCGCGTCCTGGACCCTCCAGCGGCTCGTGGGCCCGTCGCTGGCCGCCGAGCTGCTGCTGCTCGGCGAGCCGCTGCGCGCCGAGCGGGCCAGGGAACTGGGCCTCGTCACCCGCGTGGTGCCGGCGGGCGAGGTGGCCAAGACGGCGAGCGAGCTGGCCGTACGGTTGGCGCAGGGGCCCACCCGCGCCTACGCCGCCACCAAGCGCGCGCTGGCCTTCGGCGCGGCCCACACCCTGGCGCAGACGCTCGACCTCGAAGCCGACCTGCAGGACGCCTGCGCGGCCACCGAGGACCACGTGGCGGCCACCAGGGCCTTCGTCGCCAAGCAGACCCCGGTCTTCCACGGGCGCTGACCCCTCTGGACGGCTGGACCCGCCAGACGTGCCCGCTAAATGTGGCGGTCGCGCGCCCAGCAGTCCGCCAGATGGTCGTTGACCAGGCCGATCGCCTGCATCAGCGCGTACGCCGTGGTCGGCCCGACGAACCGGAAGCCCAATGACCTCAGCTCCTTGGCCATCGCCTTGGAGCCGGGGGTCTGGGCGGGCACGTCGGCCAGGGTCTTCGGCACCGGCGCACCGGGCTCCGCGTAGCGCCACACCAGGTCGGACAGCCCGCCGGGCAGTTCGGCGGCGACCCGCGCGTTGGCGATCGCGGCCTCGATCTTGGACCGGTTACGCACGATCCGGGCGTCGCCGAGCAGCCGCTCGACGTCGGCCTCGGTGAACGCGGCCACCTTCGGGATGGAGAACCCGGCGAACACCTCGCGGAACGCCTCCCGCTTGCGCAGGATCACCAGCCAGGACAGGCCCGACTGGAAGGCCTCCAGGGTCATCCGCTCGAAGACGCCGTCGTCGCCGCGGACCGGGCGGCCCCACTCGTCGTCGTGGTAGGCGAGGTAGTCGGGGGCGGAGGTGGCCCAGCCGCAGCGGACCGGCTCGGTGGCGCCGGTCACTTGGTCTCCTCCACCCCGGTGCGCTCACCCGCCCGGTCACCGGTGGGCTCCGGCGTTTCAGAGTTCTCCGACGCTTCAGGCGTATCGGGTGTGTCAGGTGTGTGCGGCGTTTCAGGTGTTTCAGGTGTTTCAGGTGTTCGGGCCTTCTCCGGCGCCGCGTCCACGGGCTCGGGCAGCGAGGGCGGCACCTCCGGCCCCTGGGGCCGGTGCTCGAACGGCGACGACGGCTCGCCCGGCGGCGGCCCCGCCTGGGCCTCCTGGCGGGCGTGCAGCCGGTGCGCGAGCAGTTCGGTCACCCGCTGCTCAAGCACCGCGATGCGGGTGTCTCTGGCGCTGATGGCCCCCGCCGCGCGGTGTAGCGTCTCATCGACGCTCTGGGTGTGGTAGCCGACCAGGCTTACCGGGAGCTGCAGCGCGACGAAATCGACCGCGCCGAGCTGGCCCGCGGCGGGCAGATCGAGCGGCGGGACGTCTGGCGGGAACTCCGCCATCTCACCGCCGCGACCCATGGCTACCGAGACCACGCCGCCCAGGATGGCGACCGCGGCGAGCGCGAGTACGACCAGCACATACGAATCGTGCCACAATTCCCCGCCGGGCGTGCCGTACCGATCATTCCGCCTCGGCCAGCTCCTCGGCGCTCGTGGTGATCCGCGGGGTGCGGGCCTCGGCCCGATCGACGGCCTCCTCTGGCGTGGAAGCCCAGGTGATCGCGTCGAAGACGTCGGGCCGGGTGAACCCCTTGTCGTACATCGAGGTGACCATGTCGCGGAGCGGATCGTAGAAACCCCACGGGTCGAGGATCACCAGCGGGCGCTCGTGCAGGCCGATCACCCTGGCGGTCCAGATCTCGAACAGCTCCTCCAGCGTGCCAATGCCGCCGGGCAGCACCACGAACGCGTCGGACCTGGCGTCCATGACGCCCTTGCGCTCGCGCATGTCGGCGGTGACAATCAGCTCGTCGGAGGCGTCGTCGGCGATCTCGACGTCCATCAGCGCGCGCGGGATCACGCCGACGGTGCGGCCGCCCGCCGCCCTGGCGCCGCTCGTCACCGCTCCCATGCAGGAGATCTTCGCGCCGCCGCTGACCAGGGTGTGGCCGCGCGCGGCGATGTGGCCGCCGAGGTCACGGGCGAGGTCGAGATAGCGTTGGTCGATCCGCAGACTGGACGAGCAGTAGACGCAGATGAACACTCCCCGACCCTAGCCAAGGTCACTCGCCGTCCGCGACCTCGTTCTCCACCGCCGGGGGCGGCGCCTCACGTGGCCAGCGCGCCCGCTGGTCCTCGGCCTCGGCGATGGCCGCGACCGCCTCGTCGACGTCGTCGGTGAGGTGGATCAGGTCGAGGTCCTTCGGCGAGATCTTGCCGGTGGCCTCCAGGGTGCTGCGGACCCAGTCGATCAGGCCGCCCCAGAATCGGCGCCCCATCAGCACCACGGGGAAGGAGGTGACCTTGCCCGTCTGTACCAGGGTCAGCGCCTCGAACAACTCGTCGAGCGTGCCGAAGCCGCCCGGCAGCGCGACGAAGCCGTTGGCGTACTTCACGAACATGGTCTTGCGCACGAAGAAGTAGCGGAACTCGATGCCGAGATCGACGTAGTCGTTCATCCGCTGCTCGAAGGGCAGCTCGATGCCCAGCCCGACCGAGACGCCCCCGGCCTCCCTGGCGCCCCGGTTGGCCGCCTCCATGACGCCGGGACCACCACCGGTGATCACCGCGTATCCGGCCTCCGCGAGCGCCCGGCCCACGTCCACGCCCATCTGGTACTCCTCGGAGCCCGGCGGGGTGCGCGCCGATCCGAAGACCGTGACGGCGGGCGGCAGCTCGGCGAGCTGCCCGAACCCCTCCACGAACTCCGCCTGGATGCGCAGCACCCGCCAAGGGTCCTGGTGCAGCCAGTCCGTCGTCCCCTTGCGGTCGAGGAGCCGCTGGTCGTGCGTGGAGTCGGGGACGAGGTCGCCGCGCACCAGCGAGGCGCCGTGGCGGCGTTCCGGACGGTTCTGTCTCATGCCGGTCACGCTAGCCCCCGCCCCGATCCGCGCAGCGGACGGTCGAAAAGAATCTTGAAAAAACTCTGCGGGACGGCGGAACCGGATTTCGATGAGGGCGCGTCTAACAGACGAGGGTGCTGCTCGGGACTGAAAGTGGCTTTCCCCGTCAAATGGCCGGCGAGGAAAGCCACTTTCATATTTCCGGAAGTCTTCGGCCGGCGCGCCGGGCCATCAGGGCCTCAGGCCGACAGCCAGTCCAGCATCGCCCGCTCGCACCGCTCGATCTTCGGAAGCGACACGAATTCCTCGCGCTGGTGCGCCAGGTTCGGATCACCCGGCCCGTAGTTGACCGCCGGAACCCCCAGCGCGGAGAACAGCGCCACGTCGGTCCAGCCCAGTTTGGCGCGCGGAGCGCCGCCCACGGCCGTCGCGAACGCCGCCGCCGCCGGGTGGGTGAGACCGGGCCGCGCGGCCGGGGCCCCGTCGGTGAACCGCACCTCGAACCCGTCGAACACGTCGCGGACGTGCTGCCTGGCCCGGTCGAGGTCGAGATCGGGGGCGAAGCGGTAGTTGACGGTGACCACGCACTCGTCCGGGATCACGTTGCCCGCCACGCCGCCGCGCACCCACACCGCGTTCAGGCCCTCGTGGTACTCCAGGCCGTCCACGACGGGCCGCCGGGCCTCGTAGGCGTCCAGGATGGCCAGGACCGGCAGGATGCCGTGGATGGCGTTGACGCCGAGCCAGGAGCGGGCGCTGTGCGCGCGGGTGCCCCTGGCCACGATCTCGGCCCGCAGGGTGCCCTGGCAGCCGCCCTCGATGAGGCCGTCGGTGGGCTCCATCAGCACCGCGAAGTCGGCGGCCAGCCACTCCGGGTGGGCGACGCTGAGGCGGCGCAGGCCGTTGCGCTCGGCCTCGATCTCCTCGCAGTCGTAGAAGACGTAGGTGATGTCGCGGTTCGGGGCGGTGAGCCCGGCGGCCATCCGCAGCGCGATCGCCACCGAGCTCTTCATGTCGGAGGTGCCGCAGCCGTACAGGCGGTCGCCCTCGATCCTGCTGGGCAGGTTGCCGGCCACCGGGACGGTGTCGATGTGCCCGGCGACGACGATCCGCTCGGCGCGCCCGGTGTCGGTGCGGGCGACCACGGCGTTGCCGTCGCGCAGCACGGTCAGGTGCGGCAGCGGGCGGAGCGCCCGCTCGATCGCGTCGGCGAGCGCCCGCTCACCGCCGCTCACCGACTCGATGTCCACGACCCGCGCCGCGATCCGCCCCGCGTCCTGGGAGAGATCCAGCGCCATGTCAGGCGTTGGCGCCGTGCTCGCGCAGGATCTCGTTCAGCTTCAGCTTGTCGTGCTGCTCGCCCTCGGCCAGGCGCTTGAGCACCAGCACGCAGCGGGTGCCGAACTCGCCGCCGGGGAAGCTCTTGAGCCGCGTCCCCTCGACGCACACCGACCAGGCCGGGGCCTCGCCGCGCGGCAGCTCCTCACCGGTCTCCACGTCGTAGACGCGCGTGGTGGCGGTCAGCACGGTGCCCGCGCCCAGCTTGGCGCCCCGGCGGACCCGCGCGCCGTCCACGATCATGCTGCGCGAGCCGATGAACGCGTCGTCCTCGACGACCACCGGAACCGCGTTCGGCGGTTCGAGCACGCCGCCGATGCCCACACCGCCGGACAGGTGCACGTTGCGGCCGATCTGGGCGCAGGAGCCCACGGTCGCCCAGGTGTCCACCATGGTGCCGCTGTCCACGTAGGCGCCGATGTTGACGAACGACGGCATCATCACCACACCCGGCGCCAGGTAGGCGCCCCACCGCACGATTCCGCCCGGGACCACCCGGACGCCGTCGAGGCTGGTCTTCAACGGGATGCGGTCGTTGTGCTGGAAATCACCCACCTGGGAGCGGGTCATGCCCAGCACCCGGAAGCTCAGCAGGATCGCGCGCTTGGCGCGCTCGTCCACCACGACCTCGCCGGTCGCGTCGTCCACGAAGGCGACCCTGGCCTTGCCGGTGTCGAGCAGGTCGACGGCGCCGACGATGACGCCACGGGCCTCCGCGTCGTCGGGGCTCAGCTCGGCGCTGCGCTCCCACAGCTCGTCGATGGCACGTGGCAGCGGACTGGAAAAGCTCTGACTCATGAAAGGCGAGCTTAGTGGGCGGCCCGCTGGCTCTGCGAACATGGCCGAGCACCGTCCGAGAGCGCACGTAGTCCACCTGCGGACGGGTAGGTTCTTCACCGTGCGGAAGGGCTTTTCCCGTGGGGTAATCGCGATCGGCGTGATCGTCGTCGTGCTCGCCGTCGCGATCACCGGCGGCGTTTTATGGCTGCTCAGCCGGACCGAGCCGCTGGTGCTCACCGAGCGCTGTCATGTGAAGACCCCGCGTGGGGAGCTCGATCTGGAGATCGAGCAGGCCAGGATGGCCGCCACCATCGCGGCCGTGGCCGCGCGCCGCAAGCTGCCCGAGCGCGCGGTGGTGATCGCCTACGCCACCGGCCTGCAGGAGTCCAAGCTCTTCAACCTGGAGTACGGCGACCGCGACTCCGTCGGCATCTTCCAGCAGCGTCCCTCGCAGGGCTGGGGGACGGTCAAGCAGCTCCAGGACCCGGTCTACGCCACCGCCAAGTTCTTCGCCGCGCTGGTGAAGGTGCGGGACTACGCCAAGAAGCCGCTGCACGAGGCGGCCCAGGAGGTGCAGCGCTCCGCCGACGGCACCGCCTACGCCCAGCACGAGGAGGACGCCAAGATCCTCGCCGCGGCCTTCACCGGGCGGGTGCCGAGGGCCCTGCACTGCTGGTACCCCCGGCCCACCGACGGCCCGGCGCCCCAGGCCAGGCCCGACGCCGCGCGCAAGGAGCTGGTGCGGGCGCTCGGCCCCTCCACCGCCTCCGGCGCGCTCGACGCCGAGGGCACCAGGATCAGCGCGCCGACCTCGCGCCGGGGCTGGCTGATCGCCTCCTGGTCGATCGCGCACGCCAAGGAGTACGGCCTGCGCAGGATCCGGTTCGATGGCATGGCCTGGTCGGCCGGACGGGGCGAGGACGGCTGGCGCGGCGACAGCGGGGCGACCGCCAGGCACGTCGAGCTGACCTGACCGTGGCGGCCCGGCTCGGGTCGGCTGGGCTGGGCTCTGGTCAGCCCTTGCGGCGGTCGATCTGGATGGAGCCGGGTGGCAACGGGCTGGCGTAGGAGGCCGTCCACGGCTGCCCCTGCACCCGCTCGAACGACAGCAGGCGGCCATCGTCGGCCCGGTAGTCGGCGAAGTCGAGCAGCCCGCGGTCGGGACGCCCGGTCATGCCCTCTGAGCGGAAGGCAGCGGTGCCCCGCTCGATCGGGAAGAACTCCACGCCTTCCATGATCAGCATGCTCTTGGCCGGGACCATGCCCTGCGTTGGCACCGTCGTCCACAGCTTGACCTCAAGGACCGACGAGTCGCCGCCCGCGACGCCCCCCTGCTCGGCCACCGACAGCCACTGCTGCCGGTGGGTGCCGTCGTCGAGGAGGTAGTGCGTCCATTCCTTGCCCTGCCAGGAGAAGTAGATGGCACCCAGGACACGGGCGCGCACCCCCTGGTACTCGACGGAGTCGCCCACTCTGATGGTGCGCGGATCGGGGTAGTCACTGCCCGCACGGCCGGCTCCGGGCACGGCCAGCGGCGACGCCGGCTCCTCGACGGGAGCGGGCTGCGGCTGGGGAAGCGTCCCGGCGGAGTGCACCGTCTTGCCCCTCTTCTCCTGCCGCGTGGTGGCGAGATACGCGACAAGCAGAAGGACGAGCATGGCGATGCTCAATCCGAGTACGACCGCAGAGGTCATGCCGCGGGATCTTACTGGAGGCGGCTCACCGCCGCATCGATACGCTCATCAGTAGCGGTGATAGCAACACGGATGTGACGACTACCGGTAGGTCCGTAAAAGTCACCAGGTGCCACCAGAATTCCCCTGGATGCTAGTTCGCCCACCTGGTCCCAGCAGTTCTCCCCGTTGCCCGCCCAGAGGTAAAGCCCCGCCTCCGAATGCTCGATCTCCCACCCCGCCGCGTCCAGGACCGGACGCAGCGCCGCCCGGCGCGCCGCGTACCGCTCGCGCTGCTCCGCCACGTGGGCGTCGTCGTCGAGCGCCGCCGTCATCGCCGCCTGCACCGGCTGCGGCACGATCATCCCCGCGTGCTTGCGGACCTCCAGCAGCCGCTTCACCAGAGCCGGATCGCCCGCCACGAAGGCGGCGCGGTACCCGGCCAGGTTGGACCGCTTGGAGAGCGAGTGGACCGCCAGCAGCCCCTCGTGCGAACCGCCGCAGACATCCGGGTGCAGGATCGAGACGGGCCGATCCTCCCAGCCCAGCTCGATGTAACACTCGTCGGAGGCGACCACGGCCCCCCGCTCACGCGCCCACGAGACCACCTTGCGCAGGTGCTCGGCGGGCAGCACCCGCCCCGTGGGGTTGGACGGGGAGTTCACCCACACCAGCGGCACCGGCTCGGGGCCGAGGGCGAGCAGGCCGTCCGTGGCGAACGGCTCGGCCCCCGCCAGCCGGGCGCCCACGTCGTAGGTCGGGTAGGCCAGCTCGGGGAAGACCACGCGCTGCCCCGCCCGCACGCCGAGCAGCGTCGGCAGCCAGGCGACCAGTTCCTTCGACCCGATCGTCGGCAGCACCGCCGCCGGATCGACGACGACCTGGTGGTTGCGCCGCAACCAGCCGGCCGCCGCCTCGCGGAGCCGTGCCGTCCCGTAGGTCAGCGGATAGCCCGGACTGTCGGAGGCCGCCGCGAGCGCCTCGCGGACGACCCCGGGAACCGGATCGACGGGCGTGCCCACCGAGAGGTCCACAAGGCCGCCCGGATGCGCGGCGGCCTGCTCCTTGTACGGCGCGAGGCGGTCCCACGGGAAATCCGGCAGCGCGTTCACAGCTCTTCTCCCAAGCGCGGCGGCGATCCGCCCAGACGGACGGACGTGTCGGTGACCGGCCGATCGACCAGCCGACGGCCCGGCCGGCCGGCCGGTGAACCGACTGGCGGACCGACTCGTGATCGACCGGCGGATCGGCTGATGAGCCGGTCGACGAACCGGCTGATAGACCGGCTCGACGGACCGGCTGGTGAACCGGCCCCGCCGTCAGTCCTCGGCCGCCTGCGGGGGCAGCGCGGCCACGATCGGGTGGTCCTTGTCGATCTTCCCCACCTTGGAGGCGCCGCCGGGCGAGCCCAGGTCGTCGAAGAACTCCACGTTGGCCTTGTAGAAGTCCTTCCACTGCTCGGGCGTGTCGTCCTCGTAGAAGATCGCCTCGACCGGGCACACGGGCTCACACGCGCCGCAGTCCACGCACTCGTCCGGGTGGATGTAGAGCATGCGCTGGCCCTCGTAGATGCAATCGACGGGGCACTCCTCGATGCACGCCTTGTCCAGGACATCCACGCAAGGCTGCGCGATGACGTAGGTCACCTCGGGCTCCTTCTTCGTTCCGCATCTGAGCGCGGGTCTTCGACCGCGGGTTGCTACGCCCTAGTATTGCCGTGCCCGGCGAATCTCTGAAACGGAGGGGGGCAAAGTCGGTGACGCCCCGGCTCGGCGGCCGTTTCGTGGTCGCGATCAGCCCCGGCGACGTCGGTCGCCGTGTGAGCGTACGACGACGCGTCCCCGGCGGCTTCCGTGACGTCGTGGGCGAGCTGACCTCCTGGCACGACGGCGTTCTCGCGGTCCGCAGGCGCGACGGCGAACTGGTCGAGTTCGCCGAGGAGACCGTGGTGGCCGCCAAGGTCGTCCCCCCGCCGCCTCCTCGCCGCGATCGCTGACCGGAGGTCCACGAGGCCCCGCGAATTGCCCGACACACGGTCGCGCCTCCTCGATTCCGGCCGCCATTGCGGTGAGTATTCATGTTGTGACCGTACGTACCACTGCCGTGCTCGCCTCCACCGCCGCCATCGTCGCCCTCGCCGGATGCGGCGGCGGCAGTGCGCCCCCGGCGGGCGAGAAGCCGCTCCCGCCGGTCAACCCCCAGGCCGCCTCGCTGCGCGAAGGGTTCTCCACGATGGAGCGCCTCGCCGACACCGCCAAGCACGAGGGCTCGCTCACCGTCATCGGGCTCCCCCACGACTGGGTGAACTACGGCCACGTCATCGCCGCCTTCACCGACAGGTACGGCATCAAGGTCACCGAACTCGAACCCGACGCCGGCAGCCAGCGCGAGATCGACGCCGCCGTCCGGGCCGCCAAGTCCCGCGACGCCGCGACCACTCCCGACGTGTTCGACCTCAGCCTCGACGTCGCGGTCGCCAACGCCGCCATGTTCGCCCCCTACCGGGTGCGCACCTGGCAGGACATCCCCGACGAGCTGAAAGACCACCAGGCCGCCTGGTACGCCGGTTACGGCGGCTACATGTCGATCGGCTACGACCCGCGCAAGGTCCCGGCCCCCGCCACGTTCGCCGACCTGCTCAAGCCCGGCTACACCGTCGCCCTGCCCGGCAGCCCGCTGCAGACCGCCTCCGCCTTCAACGGCGTGATGGCCGCCTCCCTGCTCAAGGGCTCCGCCGAGGCCGAGCGCGGCGTGCGCTTCTTCGCGAGCCTCAAGGAGGCGGGCAACCTGATCACGACGGCCAAGCCGGTCAAGCCGCCGACCGCCGTCGTCGACTGGGACTACCTCAACGCCGAACGCGCCTCCCGCGAGGGCGAGGGCTGGAAGGTCACCATTCCCCGCGACGCGGCGCTGACCTCCTACTACGTCCAGGCCATCAACAAGCGGGCGGCACACCCGGCGGCGGCCCGCCTGTGGCAGGAGTTCCTGTTCTCCGACGAGGGCCAGAACCTCTTCCTCGCCGGCTTCGCCCGCCCCGCCCGCCTTGAGGCCCTTCAGATGCGCGGCACCGTAGACCGCGAGGCCGAGGCCAAGCTCCCCCAGGCCCCACCCGGCCGCCCGGCCCAACTCACCATTCCGCAAACCGACGCCGCCAAGACCTACCTCCGCCGCGCCTGGCCCAAACAAATCGGCTAACCCACCCTGCCACCCGTCCAGGGCCAGCACCCAAAGGCCCTGCCACCCGCCCCAGGCCGGTATTAAAAGGGCCTCGCTGCGCTCGGTCGTTCTTTGAGTACTGACCCACCCGCGCGGACGGCACGGCCCTCGCCCGATGGCAGCGGCCGAGGAGTTGGGTTGATGACCTGGGCCCGGGGATGGGGGATGCGGCCGGGGGTTGTGAGGACTGACCGAAATGGTGGGGGTTGGCTGGTCATGGGTGGTGGCGGCGGGACGAAAGGGCTGCGACGTGGAAGAGGTGGAGCATGAGGCTTATGGGATGAATCACGGCTAACGAGGGCAAGGCTCTAGAGTGTCCTTGCCGTAATCTCTCCCCTGTTGTCGCGGAATGTGAGCTGATGGTCTTGCGGTACGAGGCGCCGAGCATGACGCGGTGGACCGCACGCGGGGTGTCCAGCGCGTATGACAGCTCCTTCGGTTATGTCTCGGCCCAGGGTGCTCCCCTGGTCGAACTGCTCGATCCGCAGCACGGTGAGCGGGTGCTCGATCTCGGGTGCGGCACCGGCGTGTTCACTTCGGAGATCCATTCGCGTGGGGCCGAGGTGCTGGGCATCGACGGATCGGCCGCGATGATCGAGAAGGCGCTGGCCCAGTATCCGGGGCTCGACTTCATCGTCGGCGAAGGTGACGACTTCACCGTGGCGAGGCCGTTCGACGCGGTGTTCTCCAATGCCGCGCTGCACTGGATGAGCCGCGAACCGGACATGGTGATCGCGAACGTGCATGCGGCATTGCGGCCCGGCGGGCGGTTTGTCGCGGAACTCGGCGGGGCGGGCAATTGCGCCGCTATGATCGCGGCGATGTCCACCGCCTGGCGCGAGCACGGCCTGCCCGAGCCGGAGCTGCCGTGGTTCTTCCCCAGCCCGGCCGAGTACTCCACGCGGCTGGAGCAGGGCGGGTTCGCGGTGCGGTTGCTGGAGTACTTCGACCGGCCCACTCCGATGGACGAATGCCCGGACGGCGCGGCCGACTGGGTGCGCGTCTTCGGCGCTCCTCTGCTCGAAGGGCTGCCCGGTGACATCGTGGAGCCGCTGCTCCGCCGGGTGAACGAACTGGCGGCACCGGCGCTGCGCAGGGAGACGGGATGGATGGCGGATTACGTCCGACTCAGGTTCGCTGCCGTTCGACGCTAATCGCCCCCGAAACACCGGGGTGATTTGCCAGAATATGTCTCTTCCATGGTTCTCGTCGGTCACGCGCGGCGCGCCTTGGGGGGCTGGTGAAGGTGCGAATGCCGGAGAGGGAACGGGATGAACTTCTGCCTGAGTGACCTCGTGCCTCCACTGCGGTGGAGCGACGCGGCCACCATTCCGGGCCTGCGCCGGCGACCCGGCCTGCCGGACGCCTGGTGGCGGAGTCTGCCGATGGCACGGGTGTTACTGGCGACCTCGCCCGAGGTGCTCGGCGAACTGCTCGCGGAGATCGCCCTGCACTACTGGCCCGCGGCGTCCATCGGCGACGTGCTGCCCGCGCTGTACGTGCTCGATCCGGACGACGCCGACGATCCCTACACGGCGATCGCGCTGGACCGCGCCGGTTCCTGGCCCGCGCTGCTCTCGCTCACCTCGCGGGAGCTGGTGGACCAGCCGTTCGTCCAGGCCCGGCCGGTGCTGACCACGCTGTTCACCGCCGCCTTCGCCCGGCTACTGCCCGACGAGGACCCCCGCCGGAGCGAGCCCGCCGAGGCCGCGGAGGCCGCCGAACTCCCCTTCGAGGAAGACCGGCCCGCGTCGGAGGTGGAACCGGACACCACGGCGGAGACCAGGCGGGCCAAGCATGAGCGCGCGCGGGAGCCGGAACCGGAGCAGGCCGCCGAGCCCCAGCCCGAACCGCGACCCGAAGCCGAACCGGCCCAGGAACAAGAGCAGCAGCAGGAGCCGGAGCCGGTACGCGCCGCCGAACCCGAACCGGTGGCGGCAATGGTGCCGCCGGTGCCCGAGCCCCGTACGGCCGAGCCCGCCCAAGTCAACGGCCAGGCACTACGACGCTCCAAAGCGCCCGAGGCGCTCAGCCCGCCCGCCGTCGCGCCCTCTCCCCCTCCTCCCCCACCGCCCATCGCCCCGCTCGGCCCGCCGTTCGGCGCGCAACCGCAGCCTCTCGTCCCCTTCGGCATGGGGGCCCTGCCGCCTCTGCCCCCCGGCCCGCCGCCCGGCACCGGTTCGGGACGCTCGATGTTCGAGCCGCTGGTCCCGCTGGAGCAGCCCGAGGAGCCCGACCTCTTCGCGCTGATCGAGTCCTCCTTCTCCGGCCTGGACGACAAGACCTGGGCGGTGGCGCAGAACCGGGTGTTCACCGACGCCCCCGGCGCGGTGGACGAGCTGGCCAAGCTGTTCGCGGTGCCCCCGGCCGAGATCGAGGAGGTCGAGGCCGACCTGCGGGTGCGGCTGAAGAAGTGGCTGGTGAGCGATGACGCCCGGCCGTACCGGGCCCACCTGGCGCAACTGCAGCAGACGATGGGCAGGGCCGCGCCCAAAGACCGGCTCATCGATGCGGGTGACTGGCACGCCAAGGAGATCCGCGCGCTGGAGGTGCCGGGCTGGCAGTTCGTGCTGGCCTCGCTGCCCGGTCACCGGCTGGTCGGCGGGTGGGTCGTGGAGGGCGATCTGGGCGAGCTGCACGAGCGCACCCGGAACATGATCATCCACGCCGACCGGCCGCCTACTCTGGAGCGCGCCATGGAGCTGGTGGTCTCGCTCGGGATCCATCCGGAGGTGGCCCGCGACTGGCTGGCGAGCGTGCCCCGCCTGCGGATCCTCAACCAGCCCACGCCGGACCAGCCCGATCAGCCCGACCAGCCCGACCAGATGGGTCAGCCGGACGGCGAGCAGCCGGAGGCCGCTCTCATCCCGCAGCCCATGCCGATGCAGGAGATGCACACCGGGCCGGACGTGCAGGCCGAGCAGCCGCCCGCGATCGATCCGGCGGACCCGCTGGGGCCGCTTCCCGCCGCCGAGCCCATGCCCGAGCCCCTACCGGAGCCCGCGTCCGAGGCCAACGCCGTCCCCGAAGCCGAAGCCGACGCGGCCGAAGTGGTCGACGACCCCGACCCCCTCGCCCCCCGCGAACCGATGCAGCTCGTGCAGCCCGTGCAGCCCGTGCAGCCGGTGGAAACAGAGCAGGCCGCCGTCGAGGACGCCCCCGCCCAGCCCGAGGCCGCCGCAGAGGAACCCCCCGGCCAGGAACGCCCCTCCAAGGGCTTCCGGCCCTTCAAGGACGTGTCGTTCACCCGCCGCTGCTTCCGCCAGCCCGACGGCCTCTGGTGGCTGCGCATCGACCTGACCAAAGATCACATCAACGGCGGGGAGTGCCCGCTGCCGAGCGGATTCGCCGCTTATCTAGGACTTACCCCGGGCCAGAGCCGTACTGTTAGCAGCACCGCTGGTGAGCTCACCATGACCTGGCAGGCCAGGCCGGTGGTGGAGTCACTCCTGCGGCTGCTCGAAGAAGTCGAGGCCAAGGAGGGCGGCCACCTGTTCCTGACCCTGTCCGACGAGGGCACGCTGCGGGCCAGGCACCTGGACGCCGCCGGGCCCGAGGTAGAGCCGATCACCCAGGCCCTGCGGCTCGTGGGCTATACCGCGCCAGAGAACAGAGCCGACCAGGCGTCAAGGGTGATCGCCACGAGAATCGGCATGGCGGGGCCGGTGGGCCAGCCAGATCTCCTAGTCCGACTCCGCGAGCGTGGTGACCGCGATCTGCTTTCCCTACTGTCCTAGCCGGAGACCGCCCTTGCCACGGCTCGCGATCTCCCCCGAGTTCCCAAGGGAACTAGGCGCACTGGCCGAGCCGGTGCGCCGGGATGTCGTTGTCGCGATCCGGCGGTTCATGAACCAGGCGCCCGCCGCGCCGCACCCGGAGCAGGTCAGGAACGCCAGGGATCCGCGAGTCGCGACCCTGCGTCTCGCGGACCGGCACCGGGGCGTCGTGCTGCGCGAGCGCGACGTCTACTGGCTGCTCACGATCCTGCCGGACGGCGACGCGTGGTCCTACGCTCGCGGCCTCGGCTTCGGCGTGAACCCCAAGCTGGGCGTGATCGAGGTGTGGGACGCCGAGGCGCTGGAGCGGGCCGAGCCCGCGCTGCGCCGTTCGGCGGAGAACACGGACCAGCGGCTGTTCGAGGACGTCTGTGACACGGATCTGGCGTCCGTGGGCATCGACCCCCGGCTGCTGCCGTTCGTGCGGCACGTGACCACCGAGGCGATCATGGAGGCGCTGGAGCCGTTGCTCCCGCCCACGCAGTACGCCCCGCTGGCCGAGCTGGCCAGGACCGGGTCGCTGGCGGCGGCCTGGCGGGTGCTCGACGACTGGCGCACCGCCGCCTCCTGGCCGGAGCGCGAGGGGATCATCGACACCGCCGACTTCCTGGCGGCGCTGATGCGCAGCCCGGACCGGGCCGCGTTCGTCGGTGACCGCGACGAGCTCGACCGCGTGCTCGGGTCCCCCGACTGGTGCGTCTTCCTGCACCCGCCGCAGCACCGGCTTTCCCGTACTCCGCACTACGACCGGCCGGTGCTGGTCACCGGCGGGGTCGGCAGCGGCAAGACCCTGATCGCGCTGCACCGGGCGGCGTATCTGGCCACCCAGGGCTTCGGTCCAGTGCTGCTGGTGACGTTCTCCCGGGGGCTGAGCGACGTGCTCGCCGCCAAGCTCGACCTGCTCGTCACCGACGATCTGCTGCGCAAACGGGTCGAGGTGGGCAACGTGGACCGCCTGGCCCATCGCATCGTGACCGAGGCCGAGGGGCGCAGGCCCAATCTGGTCGGGGAGAGCGAGCTGCTGCGGCTGCTCACCGACGCGACCTCGGGCGACCCGCACTCCCCTGCCTTCGTGCTGCGCGAGTGGGAGCAGGTGGTGCTGGCGCAGAACCTCACCACGCTGGAGGAGTACGTCAAGGCCGAGCGTCCGGGGCGCAGCGTGCTGCTCGCCGCGGCCGAGCGGGAGGCCATCTGGCGGGCCATCAGCGAGGTGGCCGACCGGCTGCGGAGCACCGGACGGCGGACGTTGTTGCAGCTCGCGGCCGAGGCGTCGACGCTGCTCAGCCGTACGACGGGCGACCTGTTGGACGATTTGGGCCCCCGGCGGGAGCCGTACCGGCATATCGTCGTGGACGAGGCACAGGACCTGCACCCCGCGCAGTGGCGTCTGCTGCGCGCGGCGGTGCCGCACATGCGCGACGACCTGTTCATCGTCGGCGATCCGCACCAGCGGATCTCCGACAACAGGGTCCCGCTCAGTTCGGTGGGGATCGAGGCGACGCCTCGGCGGCTCAAGGTCTCCCACCGGCTGCCGCGGGAGCTCCTGTCCTGGAGCGTGCGGCTGCGCGGCGGCGGGCCCGTGGACGGCCTCGTGGAGACGATGCACGAACTGTTCGGCTTCGGGGCGGCCGGACACGGGGCACGGCCGATCGTGGTGGGCTACGACTCCCCGGAGGCGGAGCTGACCGGGTTGGTCACCAGGCTGCGGGAGTGGGTGCTGGACGACCGCGTCCCGGTGTCGGAGATCGCGGTCGCGGCGCGGGGAGCCGATCTCGTCCGCGAGGCGCGGGCGGCGATCAGGAAGGCTGGACTGGGGGTGCGAGTGAGCACGTTGCATGGGATGAAAGGGCTGGAGTTTCGGAGGGTCGCCGTGATAGGCGTGACGGATGGGATCGTGCCCTCACCCCAGGCGCTGACCCCGGCCGCCGAGGACCCGGCGGCAAGGGCCCATGATCTGCAACGAGAGCGCGGTCTTCTGTATGTGGCCTGCACCCGGGCCGGCGAGCTGCTGTACGTGTCCCATTCGGGCAGGGCAAGCCCTTTCCTGCCATCTTGACCCCCATAATGTCTGAACTGCGGATATGAATCCTTTGCCGGTTGGATTTCAATGAACCTCAGCCTGAGCGACATCGTGCCACCCCTGCGCTGGACCTCACCAAGGCAGATCGCGCCGATCGCGGACGACCCGCGCCTCCCCGAGGTGTGGTGGCAGGCGCTGCCCGTAGAGCGCGCCTGCACCACCATCGGCACGCCACAGGTGGCCTCGCGCCTGGCCGACCTGTCCATGGCGTGCTGGGGCCACCTGGTGCTCGGCGACATTCTGCCGCTGGTCAGGTTCACCGATCCGCTTGACTCCGCGCGGACTCCGGACACCCTGGGGCGCGAGGTGGTGCACAAGCTGTGCCTGGCCGTCCTGGAGCGCCTGCTGGAACCGGCCGAGACCCGTACGGCGGTGCTGCCCCTCCCCGGGCGCCCCGAAATGCCGATCCCCGAGCTGCTCAGCGAGATCTTCGCCGAACTCGACGACCGCCAGCGGGCCATCGCCAGAGACCGGCTCTACGCCCCGCAGCGGGCGACCCTCGACGAGCTGGCCCAGCGGTTCTCGGTCACCCGTGAGCGGATCCGCCAGATCGAGCGCGACCTGCGCGACCACATCGAGTCGTGGCTGTCCAGCGCCGACGCCTCCCCCGTGGTGGCGCACGTGGCCTGGCTGCGCGGGCGGCTCGGCTCGGCCGTCCCGGCCGACGACCTGGCGGGGGGGGGGGGGGGGGGCCCCCCCCCCCCGGGGGGGGGGGGGGGCCCCCGGGGGGGGGGGGGGGGGCGGCCGGGGCGGCCGGGGGGGGGCGGGGGGGGGGGGGGGGGGGGGGGGGGGGGCGGG
>NZ_JARLTC010000019.1 GCF_029382225.1 Spongiactinospora sp. TRM90649 | reverse complement strand
GTCAAGCGGCTCAAGCGCGCCGCCGAACTCCAGCAGGGCGCCGGGGTGGAGCTGGTGAAGTTCCACGCCCAGTTCCGTAAGGAGTTCGTGGACATCCTCCCGCACGCCAAACCCGACAAGCGGCCCTCGACCTTCGACTGGAACAAGGACGACTGATCATGGCGCGCACGAAAGACCTGGTGTCGCTGGACACCGAATCCTCGTGGGAGAAGGTCAAGGCCCGCGAAGCCTCCAAGCTGATGACCCTGGCAACGCCGTGGCTGGTGTCGGTGCTCGGCTTCGGCCTGGCCACCGCGCTGTACTTCATCCTGGCCGGGACGGCCGTGGCCGCCTGGACCAGCGTGCTCACCATCTGCGTGGTGGTGCTGACCGGGATCACCTACGGCCAGTCCCACGCCCGTGGGACCTGGGGCCGCGCGCACACCACCATCACCACCTTCGCCGCCGGGATGTGGACCGTGGGCGTGGTGGTCACCGGCCCCGCCCATCCGGTGATGTGGCGGCTCGGCGTCATCGGGGCCATCACCGCCGCCTTGTCGTGGAACATCCGCTCGGTGATCCGGATGAAGGGCTGGGACCAGCAGGGGATCGTGCATGACCGGCTGGGGTTCCTGTTCGATCAGAACGCCGAACGTTCCGGGCTCGGCGGGGCCAAGCTCCGCACCGTCGAGCAGGGTGAGGCGAAGATCAAGGCCCGTCTTGAGCTGCCGCCCGGGGAGAAGACCGCCGAGGACGCCCAGCGCAAGGCGGGCAACATCGAATCGGGGATGCGGCTGCCGCCCGGCTCGGTCACCGTGACCGCCAACCGTGATGACGCCTCCCTGGCCGATGTGGTGGTCTCCGACCCCCGGGTGATGGAACGCCCGATCTACTGGCCCGGCCCTTCCCGCCCGCACGGCCACGCTGCCGAGCCGCTGCGCATCGGGGTCTGGCAGGACCTTGACCCGGTGCGGTACGTGCTGACCGGGCACCACTTGCAGATCATGGGCATGACCGGCTCGGGCAAGTCGTTCGGCGGGTGCTGGCCGATGCTCGGCGAACTCATCACCCGGGATGGCACCGCCCACGCCGCCGAGACGGGCCAGTCCGCCGACGCGGTGGTGGTGCTGGCCATGGACATCACCAAGGGTGAACAGACGCTCGGCCCGCTGCGCCCGGCCCTGCACCGGTTGGAGACCACCAAGGCCGGGGCGAAACGGCTGATTGCCGATCTGGAGAAGATCCTCAAGCAGCGCACTGATCACCTGTCAGCCAAGGGGTTGTTGAAGTGGGCGCCCGGGTGCGGGCTGTCCTACCTCGTGCTGTGGATCGAGGAAGCCGCCGACGTGTTCGAGGAAATCGACATGGACAAGTTCAACACCCTGATGAAAGCGCTGCGCTCCGGCGGCGGCACGGTCGTCTACAGCCTCCAGCGCGGCGACTCCACCCAGGTCCCGACCCTGACCAAGGGCCAGGCGGGAAACATGTGCTTCGGCGTGGCCAACACCCACGACGCCGGATGGGGACTGTCGGACGCTCAGGAGGCGGCCGGAGCGCAGCCGGAGCTGTGGGAGAACCGCCAGCCCGGGATGGCCTACCTGGGCGCGCCCACCATCGCCCGCGAACGGATCGCGATGCCGCTGCGCGGGTTCGACTGGGGCGCGACCGACGCCGAACGCAACGCCACCATGCGCGCGCACGCCGCCGCCTGGCCCGCCTCCGCGCGGGTACCGGATCCGATCACGGCCACCGTCTGCGCCCCCGCCGCCGGAACCGGCCCGGCCGGGCAGACCCGGCAGGCCATGCCGGAAGGTGATGCGGGCGAAGACGACGCGGACGTGACCAGCGTGACCGGCGAGTACCTGACCACCGAAGACCCCGACCCGCACGTGACCGGCGGCATCGATGACGAGATCCCCGACCTGAACGACGGCCAGCCCCCGCTCACCTTCGCCCAGCCCACCCAGCGGATGACCGCCGAAGAACGCGGTGCGGCGCTGATGAAGCACCTGCACGAACTGTTCGACGGCGGGGCGCGGGACTTCTCATCCGGCGACCTCAAGCCGCTTTGGGAGAGCACCGACATGAGCCGCGCGTGGGTACAAAAGCAGCTCAAGCGACTCAACGAAGCCGGGGTGCTGGGCGGCTACGACGACGAGGCCCAGCGGTACCTGATGCCACACCGCCCCGAAGTCTGACCGACTCACCGCCGACAATGCCACGCCGGGGGCGGCCCGCCCTCACCCCGGTACGCGCGCACGGCTGCGCGTGGGAGCGCGTGGAACGCGAATTGATCAAGCTGCCACACCTGCCGCACCGGGGGTGCCACAGCCCTGCCACAGAAGGTGCCACGCCGGGTGCCACGCGCTGTGGCACCCCCGGTGACCTGTATATCCCTCCCCCAGCCCCCGCCTGTGGCACCCGGCAGGTGCCACACGATCAACGCCCTGCCCACTACCGCCGAGCAAGGACACGCCATGAACCCCGGCCCGATGCTCCGCTACGCCCTTGCCGCCGCCGCCCGAGGGTGGCACGTCTTCCCGCTCACGCCGGGCGGGAAGATGCCGCCGCGCGGGTTCACCAGATGGCAGGAACGCGCGACCACCGACCCTGGCACCATCCGGGCTTGGTGGACACGCGGCCCGTTCAACGTCGGCATCGCCACCGGCCCCTCCCGTCTGGTCGTGATCGACCTGGACAAGCCGAAGGACGGGCTTCGCCCGCCGTCTCCTTGGGACCTGCCGGGCATCCACGACGGCGCGGACGTGCTGGCCCTGCTGTGCGAGCGCGCCGGGCAGCCGTTGCCGTTCGAGACGTTCACCGTCCGCACCCGGCGGGGCGGCACCCACCTGTACTACACCGCCCCCAGCGACGGGCCGCCGCTCGGCAACACCCAAGGCAGCAACGGCGGTCTCGGCTGGCTGATCGACACCCGCGCCAACGGCGGCATCATCGTCGGCCCTGGCAGCCGTGTAGACCTGCCGGACGGTACCGGCAGCTACGACGTGATCCACGCCGTACCAGCCGCGCCCCTGCCCGGCTGGCTGGCCGAACAGCTTCGCCCGGCACCGCGGCCGCCCCAACGCCCGGTCGTGGTCGAACTGCCCGCCGACCGGCGCGGCGCCTACCTGCGGACCGCCGTCGCATCCGAGCTGGAACGGGTGACCGGCTCACCGCCGGACGGGCACAACACCGCCCTGTATCGGGCGTCGGTCGCGCTCGGGCAGCTCGTGGCCGGTGGCGAACTGGCCCAAGCCGACGTGACCGCCTGGCTCACCGACGCCGCCCGGCAGGTCGGCCAGCCCTACGGCGAAGCAACCCGGACCATCGCATCCGGCCTGCGGGCCGGTGCGCGCCGTCCGCGAACGGTCGCCGCATGACCAGTCCGAACCGTCCCGGCCACCTGTGCGTAGTGGCCGGGGACACATCCCGGCCATCCGATGTGAGCGGCCCGGCTGCGGCACCGTTCCGCACCGCGTGGACCGCCGATGACCTTATGGCCACCAACTTCCCCGAAGTCCGATGGGCCGTACCGGGCGTCATCGCCGAAGGACTGAACCTGCTCGCCGGACCGCCCAAGGTCGGCAAATCCTGGCTGTCGCTGGCCACTGCCGTGGCCGTCGCATCCGCGGGCAAGGCCCTGGGCTCCATCGCCGTGGAAGGCGGCCCGGTGCTCTACCTGGCTCTTGAGGACACCCCGCGCCGTCTCCAGTCTCGGATGGGCAAGATTCTGGGCGGTGCCGCCGCGCCGCGCGGGCTGACCCTGGCCACGAGCTGCCCGCCCCTTCCGCAAGGCGGTGATGAGGCCATCGCGCGCTGGCTGGACCGCAACCCGGGCGCACGGATGGTGGTCATCGACGTGTTCGCCAAAGTACGCGGCACTACTGCGCCCGGCCTGTCGGCCTATGACGCCGACTACGCCGCCATCGGCCGCGCCAAACGGCTGGCCGATGAGTACGGCGTGGCCGTGGTGCTGGTGCATCACGTCCGCAAGATGGGCTCGGAGGACTTCCTAGAGCAGGTGTCGGGCACCAACGGCCTGGCCGGTGCCGCAGACGCCACGCTGGTGCTCAAGCGGGCACGCGGCACCGCCGATGGCGTGCTGCACGTCACCGGGCGGGATGTGGAGGAAGCCGAGTACGCCATGTCCTTCCAACCTGCCGCCGGGACCTGGCATCTCTTGGACGGACCGCCCGAGGATCACACACTCGGCGAGACTCGCGCGGCCATCATCCGGCACGTTCGCAAGCACCCGAACAGCCCGCCCAAGGCCATCTCCGAGGCCATCGGCATAGCCCGCGACACGGTCAAGAAGACCTGCCAGCGGATGGCCGGTGACGGGCAGCTCTGCGCCGACGCCGCCGGGCGCTACCGCCTGCCCGGCACGGCGGGGACACGGTCCCCCGGAAGTGTCCCCGGCGTCCCCGCTGTCCCCGAACCTGCGCCCACCTGCGAAAACCCGTCCGTTTCCGGGGGACACCTGCCCTTGCCGGATGTCCCCGGTGTCCCCGGTGAGGAGAACAGCTCATGACCGCACCCGCGCCGGACGCTCCCCGGCTCAGCGACGTTCAGCTCTACCGCATCCCTGACGCCGTACGCCTGCTTGGTCTGAGCCGTTCGGAGATCTACGAGCAGATCCGCGCCGGTCGCCTGCGGTCGGTCAAGCAGGGCCGCGCCCGGCTGTTCACCGCCAACGGCATCCGGAACTACATCGCCCTATTGGAGAAGGAAGCACAGGAGGCGGCTTGATGACCAAGCGACGCAGCAGAGGAGACGGCGGGCTGCACTGGGACGACCAGCGCCAGCGCTGGATCGCGTCCGTGACGGTCGGCTACACGGCCGCCGGGAAGCGGATCGTGAAGCGGGGCAGCGGCAAGACCAAGACCGAAGCCAAGGACAAGCTCAAGCAGATCTTGCGCGACTACGAGGATGGGCTTGCCATCGCGCCGGCGGGCTACACCGTGGCCGACGCGGTCGCCTACTGGCTGGACAACGGGCTACCGAAACGCGACGACTCCACCGTGAAGATGTACCGGACCTACGCGGCCAAGCACGTCATCCCGTGTCTGGGCGCGCGCAAGCTCCGGGATCTGTCCGTGGAGGACATCGACCAATGGCTACTGGGCAAGCGCGGGGAACTCGGCACGCGGTCGCTCAAGCTGATCCACGGCATCCTCAACCGCTCGATGAAGAACGCCATGCGCCGGGACAAGGTCAAGCGCAACGTGGTGGACCTCTGTGAGGTCCCTGACGGGCGCGATGGCCGCCCGTCCAAAGCACTGACCATGAGACAGGCGGAAGCGGTCCTGAAAGCCGCTGAGGCCGCCCGGCCGCGCATGCGTGCCTACATCGTGGTGTCCCTGCTCTCCGGCATGCGGACCGAGGAAGTCAGGGCCATGCGGTGGAGTCACGTCGTGGCCTACGACCAGGACGGCGGCCGATGGCACCCGGTGCCCGAAGTGGGATGGGATCACGAGAGCTTCGCCGTCTACGTCTGGCGCTCGGTGCGCAGGAAGGGAGACACCAAGACTCCGAAGTCCCGGCGAAGCCTGGCCCTGCCCAAGCGCTGCGTGGACGCGCTGAGAGCGCTCTGGGACGCTCAGGACGGCGGCCAGGAGCTGGTCTTCTCGACCGGCACGGGAACCGCCATGACGGCTCATAACGTGCGGCGCGACTTTCGGAAGGTGCTCGACTCTGCGGGGCTCACCGGCGCGGAATGGGCACCCCGCGAGCTACGGCACAGCTTCGTGTCGCTGCTCTCGGATCATGACATCCCGATCGAGGACATCTCACGGTTGGTCGGGCACTCCAACACGGTGGTCACTGAGACGGTCTACCGACATCAGATCAGGCCCGTCATCCAGGAGGGAGCGACGGCGATGGATCGCATCTTTCCTGCGGCGTCGGACGCTTAGTCACTCAGATAGTCACTCACGCCCCGTTTCCGATCACGGAAACGGGGCGTTTTGGCTGGTGGGCGGTACTGGGTTCGAACCAGTGACCCCTCGCTTGTAAGGCGAGTGCTCTACCACTGAGCTAACCGCCCCGTTGTGGTCGTCACACCCTACGGTACCGGGGTGGTGTTGGGCACCTTGGGAGTCCAGGTGGTGCCGATGGTGGGGTGACCGGCGGCTTGCCAGCCGAGGAGGGCGGCGCCGAGCATGCCGGCCTGGGGGCCTAGGGCGGCGGGGCGGAGGGGTGGGGCCGGGCGGAAGGTGAGGTGGGCGGCGAGGCGGTCGGCGAGGGGGGCCAGGAGGGTGGGGCCGGCCTCGGCGAGGCCACCGCCGATGACGATCAGGGAGGGGTCGAGGAGGAGGGAGTAGGTGGCGAGGGAGAGGGAGAGGGCCTCTATCGCGTCGTTCCAGACCTCGGTGGCGGCCGGGTCGTCGCCGGTGGCGGCGCGGGCGGCGACTTCCTCTGTGTCCACCGTGAGGCCCGTACGGCTCGCGTAGCGGCGGGCGACGGAGGCGGCGGAGGCGTAGGTCTCCAGGCAGCCCCGCTGGCCGCAGGCGCACGCCTCGCCGTCCGGGTAGACGGGGGTGTGGCCGATCTCGCCGCCCCAGCCCTCGGCCCCCGCGTACGGCTCGCCGTTCAGGATGGACGCGCCCGCGATGCCGGTGCCGATCGGGAGGAAGAGGAAGTCGGCGACGCCGCGTCCCGCTCCGAGGACGGACTCGGCGAGGCCGCCGGTGCGGACGTCGTGGCCGAGCTGGACGGGGACCGGCGCGGAGGTGAAGGCGGAGGCCGGGACCTGGCGCCAGCCGATGTTGGCGGAGTACACGGCGGTGTCGGGGGTCACCAGCCCCGGTACGGCCAGGCCCACTCCGGCGGGCGCGCCCTCGGTGTCCGGGGCGGCGGAGGAGAGGTGGTCGATGAACGCGCGGATGGCGGCCACGACGGCGTCCGGCCCTTCGGCCCTGGGGGTGGGGCGATGCTCGGTGTGTAGCACGACTCCGTCGGGGGTGACGACGCCTCCCTTCATGGAGGTGCCACCCACGTCGAGAGCCACTACGAACGCGCTCATGCCGCCATCCCGGGGGATCGGATCTGAAAGGTTACGTTCGCCCCCGTATGCCCGTTGTGGGGCTGGGTGCGCCTTGACGATAGCGCAGCCCGGCCATATCGCCCGCCAGGACCCGCTCACGCCCACCTCGATCGCCCAATTCGATCGCCCAATTCGGACGCGGGAGGGAGCGCGGGAGGGAACGCGAGAGACCGCGACGGGGAACTCCCCTACCGGCGGCCCAGGACGCGGTTGAGGGCGGCCTCGACCTCGGCGGAGAGGCCGGGCGGCGGATCGGCCGCCGCGGGCTCGGCGGCGGGCGGGGCCGCCGGGCGGACGGCCCCGCACGCCCGGCACTCGACCTCACCCAGGCGGCAGATGAGGTGGGTCGACCCACACGTCTCACAGGTGTCGAGCCGAAGGTCCTGTGCGCCCTGGCAGTCCGGGCAGATGAGGACCTGGGTCTCGGCACTGACGCCGCGCCGCCAAGGGCTGGCGCCGCGGACCGGGTCCGTCTGCCGGGCCCCGCAGCGGTAGCAGGGCATGGTCGCCTCCGAAGATGTCGGATTGAAGAAGCCAGATGGGAAACGAAGGCGCCCGGGCCCATACGGAGCCCGGGAGAGAAATATTTTGTCCGGATTTGCCGGGTTATTTAGTGGAGCTTTAAGAGATGCCGGCGAGGGCCGCCGCGTACTGTGCCGTGTCGCGCGCCTCGTGGACCGGATTCTCGATCTTCCAGCGGACCACGCCCGCACCGTCGATGACGAAGGTCCCCCGTCGCGCGAGGCCCTTCACCTCATCGAACACACCGTACCCCCGGGCCACCTCACCGTGCGGCCAGAAGTCCGAGAGCAGGGGAAACGTATACCCTTCCCGGTCTCCCCAGGCGCGCAGCGCGTAGATCGAGTCCACGGTCACCGTGAGCACCCGCGTGTCATCGCCGAGCGGGACGAACTCGTCACGGATCGCCCGCAGTTCGCTGGTGCACACGCCGCTGAAGGCCAGCGGATAGAAGATCAGGACGATCTTCGTGCCCCGCAGCCCGGAGAGCCTGACCGGAGTGCCGTGCTGGTCACGCAGCTCGAAGTCCGGGGCTACAGAGCCGACCTCGACGGACATGCCAGGTCCTCCCACCCATGTTTGGCCGCACACGCTCGCGCCGTTCGATTCCACGCTCACGACCTGCCGTACGGCCTGCGACACGCCGGCCGTACGGCAGGTAACGGCCCCCCGATACGAACGACGGTTATCGACGCGTCTTCGGGGTCGCCAATCGGGTCCCCGACCAGTCGGCGGCGGCGCTGATACTGCTGGTCTGTGAAAGACCCGCCGTCGTGGCGTCTTCTCCTATGTCGCTCGGCTCCACGTGGCCGTCCCTGCCGGCCTTCGGCGTCAGCAACCAGATCTGGCCGCCGTCGGCAAGTCCGGTCTGGGCGCCGGTCAGGACGTCGAACAGATCGCCGTCTCCGTCGCGCCACCAGAGCAGCACCACGTCCACGACGTCGTCGTAGTCCTCGTCGACCAGTTCGCTGCCGGTCAGGTCTTCGATGGACTCGCGCAGTTCGTCGTCGCTGTCCTCGTCCCAACCGATTTCCTGCACCACCTGACCCGGCTTCAGGCCGAGTCGTTCGGCCAGGCCGCGCTCGCCCTGCGCCTGACCCGCGGTCGCGCTCACGTCTATCCCTCCTGCTTGGATGACCCCGCCCGATGCGGACGTCCGGCCCTAAGTGGGCCTTCGCTTCGGCACAGTCCACACGCTGCGACCCACCGTCGTCAACGGTCGCCACGGCAACGAACTGCGCCAGGCGGTGGTCTGCCCGGATTAGTCGGACAAAAAGGACAAACGAACTCGACGGTTCGGGTTGTCCACATTGAGATCAACGATCGCGACCGACTGCCAGGTTCCCAGCGCCAGGCGTCCGCCGAGCACCGGGACGCTCGCGTACGGAGCGATGAAGGCCGGCATCACGTGCGACCGGCCGTGCCCCGGCGAACCGTGGGCGTGTCGCCACCGGTCGTCGGCCGGCAGCAGGTCGCCCAGGGCCGTGAGCAGATCGTCGTCGCTGCCGGCGCCGAGCTCGACGAGCGCGACGCCAGCCGTGGCGTGCGGGACGAAGACGTGCAGCAGCCCGTCTCCTCCGCAGTCACGAGCGAACTCCTCGCACTCCCGGGTGATGTCGTGCACACGATCTCGCGACCCGGTCGTGACCTCGATCTCGGTTGACTTCACCAGTCGATCTTACGGCCGTCGCTGAGCTGGGACGACGACAGCGTCAGGACCGGGAAAGACCAGGCCGGTGTGCCCGTCGTCGAAGCGCACGACGTACGGCGGGCCGCCGCCGGGGCCGCGCACCTCTATGATCTCCCCTCGGCGGTCTCGCTCCCCCACCACGTTGCCGTGCACCAGGAGCCGATCGCCTATCGCCGCGTTCATGTGCATCCCTCCTTCCTGCATGTCCAGGTGTCTTCCACATTGGTACGGCGGAAGCCCCCGGGGAAGAGGGCACGGGCAACCCGGCGCTAGTGCGAGGAGAACTTCGACCGAATCGTTACGCTGGCCGTGAACGGCACGCCCCGGAACCCCGGCGCCACCACGCCGAACGGCTCCCGCGCCCCCTAGGCGCCCCCCGGACCTTTGCCGTCACCCTGGTCACATGCCAGAATCGTCCTACCATCGGTGGACTAGGCCACATCCAAGCGCCTGCCAGCGGCGACATCAGAGTTACTTGGTAGTAGAGATGCGCGTCGCGGGGTAAGCGGCAAGGATGGAAGTGACCTAGACACAATACGAAGAGGCTTCACAAGTCCATTCTCGGAAGGCGAAGACCCAGTGGCTTCCGGACGCCAGCGTTTCTCGATCATCAGTGACGGCCTACCCAGCCAGCTCCCTGATGTCGACCCCAGCGAGACCCAGGAGTGGCTCGAATCGCTCGACACCGTCGTGAAGACGGAAGGGCGATCGAGAGCGAGGTACTTGATGCTGCGCCTGCTGGAGCGGGCTCGTGAGCACTCGGTCGGGGTGCCCGGCCTGCGCAGCACCGACTACATCAACACCATCCCGCCGGAGCGGGAGCCGTGGTTCCCCGGTGACGAGCACATCGAACGGCGCATCCGCGCCTACATCCGGTGGAACGCCGCGGTCATGGTGTCCCGCGCCAACGCACGGACCAACGTCGGCGGTCACATCGCCACCTACGCCTCCGCGGCCTCGCTGTACGAAGTGGGCTTCAACCACTTCTTCCGCGGCAAGGACCACGGCGAGTCCGGCGACCAGGTGTTCATCCAGGGTCACGCGGCGCCGGGCATCTACGCCCGCGCCTTCCTGGAAGGACGGCTCAACCAGGCACAGCTCGACGCGTTCCGGCAGGAGCTCTCGCACGGCTTCAAGGGCCTGCCGTCCTATCCGCACCCTCGCCTGATGTCAGACTTCTGGGAGTTCCCCACGGTCTCCATGGGGCTGGGGCCGATCAGCGCGATCTACCAGGCGCGGTTCAACCGCTACCTGCTCAACCGCAAGATCAAGGACACCAGCCGCAGCCACGTGTGGTGCTTCCTCGGCGACGGCGAGATGGACGAGCCGGAGTCGCTCGGCGCGATCGGCCTGGCCGCCCGCGAGGAGCTGGACAACCTCACCTTCATCATCAACTGCAACCTGCAGCGGCTCGACGGCCCGGTCCGGGGCAACGGGAAGATCATCCAGGAGATGGAGTCCTTCTTCCGCGGCGCCGGCTGGAACGTCATCAAGGTCGTGTGGGGCCGCGACTGGGACCCGCTCCTGGCCGCCGACGTCGACGGCGTGCTCGTCAACAAGATGAACACCACCCCCGACGGTCAGTTCCAGACCTACTCGGTGGAGAGCGGCGAGTACATCCGCGAGCACTTCTTCGGCGACGACCCCCGGCTGCGCAAGATGGTCTCCCACCTGTCCGACGACGAGATCCGCAGGCTGTCGCGGGGCGGGCACGACTACCACAAGGTCTACGCCGCGTTCGCGGCCGCCCGTGAGCACGTCGGGCAGCCCACGGTGATCCTGGCGCAGACCATCAAGGGCTGGACCCTCGGCAAGGACTTCGAGGCCCGCAACGCCACCCACCAGATGAAGAAGCTCACCAAGGCCGAGCTGAAGGAGTTCCGCGACCGGCTATACCTGCCGATCCCGGACTCGGCCTTGGAGGGCGACCTGCCGCCGTACTTCCACCCGGGCGAGGACGACGACGAGATCGCCTACATGAAGGAGCGCCGCGCGGCGCTCGGCGGTTACCTGCCCAGGCGCGTCGTCCGGGCCAAGCCGCTGAAGCTGCCCGGCGACCCGGTGTACGCCGACCTGCGGCGCGGCTCGGGCAAACAGTCCGTGGCGACCACCATGGCGTTCGTCCGCCTGCTGAAGGACCTCATGCGCGACAAGGAGATCGGCGCCAGGTTCGTGCCGATCATCCCGGACGAGGCGCGCACGTTCGGCATGGACGCCATGTTCCCGACCGCGAAGATCTACTCCCCGCACGGGCAGACCTACGAGGCGGTGGACCGCAACCTGCTGCTCTCGTACAAGGAGTCCACCGAGGGGCAGATCCTGCACGAGGGCATCACCGAGTCGGGCTCGATGGGCTCGGTGACCGCCGCGGGCACGGCCTACGCCACGCACGGCGAGCACATGATCCCGATCTACGTCTTCTACTCGATGTTCGGGTGGCAGCGCACGGCCGACCAGATGTGGCAGTTCGGCGACCAGATGGGCCGGGGCTTCCTGCTCGGGGCCACCGCCGGGCGTACCACGCTGAACGGTGAGGGCCTGCAGCACGAGGACGGCCACTCGCCGCTGATCGCCTCGACGAACCCGGCCGCGGTCTCCTACGACCCCTCGTGGGCCTTCGAGATCGCGCACATCGTGCGTGACGGCCTGCGCCGCATGTACGGCGACGACCCGGAGAACGTCTTCTACTACCTCACCGTCTACAACGAGCCCTACCCGCAGCCGGCCGAGCCCGAGGGGCTCGACGTCGAAGGCGTGCTGCGCGGGCTCTACAAGCTGTCCGAGGCCCCCGAGGGCCCCGGGGAGCGGCCGAGGGCCAACATCCTGGTCTCCGGCGTGGCGGGTCCGTGGGCCCTGGAGGCCCAGCGGATGCTGGCCGAGGAGTGGGGCGTGGCGGCCGACGTCTGGTCGGCCACCTCCTGGACCGAACTGCGCAGGGACGCGCTGGCCTGTGAGGAGCACAACCTGCTCAATCCCGACGCCGAGCCGCGGGTGGCGCACATCACGCGGACGCTGTCGGGCGTGCCGGGCACGTTCGTCGGGGTCAGCGACTACATGCGGGCGGTGCCCGACCAGATCGCCCGCTGGATCCCCGGTGACTGGGCCTCGCTGGGCACCGACGGGTTCGGCCTGTCCGACACCCGTTCGGCGCTGCGCCGCCACTTCCACGTGGACGCCGCGTCGATCACCCTGGCGGTGCTCACCCAGCTCAGCCACCAGGGCGAGATCAAGGCGGAGCAGCTCCGCGAGGCGATCTCGCGCTACCACCTCAAGAACGGCGTGACCGAGGCGGGCGGCGCGGAGTCCAACGACACCCAGTCGATGGGCGTCTGAGCGAACGAAGCGTGAAAGGGGGCGCCCCGCCGTACGACCGGCGGGGCGCCCTTGTCACGTGGTGGCCAGGGCCTCCGTGGGAGACAGCCGGGCCGCCCGCATGGCCGGGTAGAGCCCGGCGACCGTCCCGATGACGAGGGTCGCGCCGACGGCGCCGCCGAGCGCCCAGGGCGGCACCACGAACGGCCAGTCCCGCGAGTAGGCGTATCCGGCGGTGGCCAGCGCGCCGAGCAGCGCGCCCGCCACCCCGCCCAGGGCGGACAGCAGCAGCGACTCGGCCATGAACTGCACCCGCACCTGGCCCCTGGTGGCCCCCAGCGACCGGCGCAGGCCGATCTCCCTGCGGCGTTCGAGCACCGAGATGACCATGGTGTTGGCCACGCCCACGCCGCCCACGAGCAGCGCCACCGCGCCCAGGCCGAGCAGCAGGCCGGTGAACGCCCCCGCGGCCGCCGCCTTGGCGGCCAGCGCGTCGGAGGGACGGCTGACGGAGACCTCCTCGGGCTTCTCCGGGTTGACCGTGCGCGGCAGCACCGCCTGGACGTCGGCCACCGCCTCGTCGGCGGACCGTTCGTAGATCATCGTCGGATGCCCGTCGAAGCCGAGGTAGCGCTCGGCGGCCTCGAACCCGACCAGCGCCGACCTGTCGATCTCCGGGGCGAGCGGCAGCGGGTCGAGCACGCCGAGCACGGCGAACCAGCGCCCGCCGATCCACACCTGGCCGCCCGCCCTGGTCAGCCCGAGCCGGTCGGCGGCCACCGAGCCGAGCACGACGGAGGGGAACCGCCCGGTCGCGGCGTTGAGCCAGGCCCCCGAGCGCACCCGGCCCTCCAGCGTCCGCAGCAGCTCGCCGTCGGCGGCCTGCACGCTGATGCCGCCGGTGATCGCGTCGGAGATCCGGTCGGTACGGCGGACCGTGGCCGTGATCGACCCGGTGGCCGACGCCGAGGTGACCGGGGCGATCCTGCGGACCATGGCCAGGGCGTCCTCCGGCAGCTTGGCGCCCTCCCCGAACAGCGTGCTGCCCGGCTCCACGGTGAGCAGGTTGGTGCCCAGGGTGTCGAGCCTGCGCAGCAGGTCCTCGGCGGAGGAGGCGGAGATGCCGATCACGCCCACCATGGTGGCGATGCCGATCGCGATGCCCAGGGCGGACAGCACGACCCGCGTGGGGCGGGCGCGCAGCCCGGCCGCCCCCACCCGCAGCACGTCGCGTCCGCGCAACCTCGTCGCGACCAGGCGCTCCTCCCGCAACCTCGTCGCGACCAGGCGCTGCTCCCCCGCGTCCCGCGTCCGGCGCGGGCTCATCGGCCGTCTCCGGCCGTCACGGCCCCGAGGGCGGCCGTCTCGCGCTCGTCGGCGACGATGAGGCCGTCCCGCAGGCGTACCCGCCGGGGCGCCCACGCGGCGATCTCCGCGTCGTGGGTGATGATCGCGACCGTGGTGCCCGAGGCGTGCAGCTCGCGCAGCACGGCCAGCACCTCCGCCCCCGCCGCGGAGTCCAGGTTGCCGGTCGGCTCGTCGGCCAGCAGCAGGGACGGGTCGCCCACCACCGCCCTGGCCACGGCCACCCGCTGCTGCTCGCCGCCGGAGAGCTGGTACGGCCGGTGCCCCAGCCGGTGGCCGAGCCCGACGCGTTCCAGGGCGGCGGCGGCGCGCTCGCGGCGCTGCCGCAGCGCCGGCCCGCCGTAGAGCAGGCCGTCGGCCACGTTGTCCAGCGCGCTCACCCCTGCGGCCAGGTGGAACTGCTGGAAGACGAACCCCAGGTATCGGGCCCGCAGCGCGGAGAGCCGCCGGTCGGACAATGAGCCCACGTCATGACCGGCGATGGTGACCGTGCCGGTGGTGGGCATGTCCAGGGTGCCGATCATGTGCAGCATGGTGGACTTGCCGGAGCCGGAGGGGCCGACGATCGCCAGCAGCTCGCCCGCGCCGACCCGCAGGTCCACGCCGCGCAGCGCGGCCACGTCACCGGCGTAGACCTTGGTCACCCCGGCCAGTTCGACGACGTTGGTGACGCTCACGTCCTGGGCACCCCGACCTTCATGCCGGCGTCCAGGCCGTCGCCGGAGATCTCGACGCGGCCGCCGCCGTACGCGCCGGTCTTCACGCCGACCAGGCGGGTGGCGCCGCCCTCGACGAGCTCGACGCCGAAGCCGCCCTCGCGCAGCGCGAGCAGCGCCTCCACGGGGACGGTGAGCACGTCCTCGGCCCGTTCGCTCTCCATGCTCACGCTGACCGGGGCCTGGTCGAGACGGCCGGTGCCCTTGCCGCCAAGGGAGATCTCCACGTCGATGGTCGAGCCGCCGCCCTCCTGCTCGCTGCGGGTCTGGGCGACCGTGCCGACCCGGACGATCTTGCCCTTGACCGTCTTGCCGCCGGGCAGCTCGATGCTCACCTTGGCCCCCTTCCGGGCCAGCCCCTGGTCGCTTGTGTCCAGTTCGACCTGGACGATCCGGCTGGTCCCGGTGACGTTCAGCGCCCGGCCGCCGCCGGTGCGCTGCCCGACCTGCACCGCGACGCTCGCGACGCGTACCGGGCCGTCGAGGAAGACGACCTGGGAGGCGTCCACGCTGCCGGTCTCGGGCAGCCCGCGGTCCTCCTGCCACTCCTGGACGGCCAGCCGCGTGGCGTAGGTGAAGTCCTCGTCCACCGTCAGGTCGTCGCCGTAACCGAGCGCGCGCAGGTTCCGTTCGAGCTGCTCGACGTCGGGACCGTCGGTCACGCCGGAGTTCAGCTCGCGGTAGAGCGGGACCTTGCCGTACATCAGGACCATCGGGCGGCGGTCCACCTTGAGCAGCGCCCCGCCGCGTTTGATCACCTTGCCCTCCGCGGGGACGGCGGTGACCGTCCCGGAGCCGTTGTAGGCCACCTCACGCTCGCCCGAGTAGGTCAGGCGTCCTCCCACCGACTGGGAGTCCACCAGGTCCTCCCTGGTGATCTCGGCGGTCGCCGGGAGGGGCGCGGCGGTCGGCGTGGCCCCGGTCCCCTCCGCGCGGTAGGCGTTCAGCGCCGCCACGCCTCCGCCGCCCAGCACCGCCACCGCGGCGACTCCGGCGAGCAGGGAGCCCTTCCGCCTCATCCGCCGCCTCCCGGATCGGTTCGCGGGGCGGCGGCATGCCGCTCACGTCCCATCTCCTCACCTCCCGGCCACGGGACCCACGCCCGTGGCACCTTCCGATTTCTAGGAGCGGGCGGGTTAACGGAGGGTAAGCCGGTTTTCGCTTATCAGCGCCTAACATCGGGTGCTTCACGCTGGTTCACCGGAGGTGCGTCATATGCGCGTTCTGGTGGTCGAAGACGAGCCGGAGATGGCCGACGCCGTCGCGAGCGGGCTGCGCCGCCGGGCGATGGCGGTGGACGTGGTCTACGACGGGACCGACGCGCTTGAGCGGCTCTCCTACGTGGACTACGACGTCGTGGTGCTCGACCGCGACCTGCCGGAGACGCACGGGGACGACGTGTGCCGCGAGCTGGTCCGGATGGGCACGGCCAGCCGGATCCTGATGCTGACCGCCGCGCACGAGGTGGCCGACCGGGTGGACGGCCTGGCCCTGGGCGCGGACGACTACCTGCCCAAGCCGTTCGCGTTCGCCGAGCTGGTGGCGCGGGTGCTGACGCTCGCCCGCCGGACGGCGCCGGCCAGGCCCGCCGTCCTGGCTCGCGCCGGGCTGTGCCTGGACCCGGCCGGGCGGACGGTGACCAGGGGCGACCGGGCCGTCGCCCTGACCCGGAGGGAGTTCGCCCTGCTGAAGGAACTGCTGCTCGCGGACGGCGAGCCGGTGTCCACCCGCGACCTGCTGGCCCGCGCCTGGGACGAGCACTACGAGTCGGGCACCGGCGCGCTGCGGGTCACCATGGCCACCCTGCGCAGGAAACTCGGTGATCCGCCGGTCATCCGCACCGTGCCCGGCGCGGGATACCTCCTGTGACCCGCCTGCGGCCGGTCGCCCGGGCGCTGAACTCGCTCGGCCTGCGCGCCCGGATCATGCTGCTGCACGGCCTGCTCTTCCTGGTCGCGGGCGCCGTCCTGGTGTCGGTGACGTACGCGTTCACCGAGCGCGCGATCGGCGACCGGTTCTTCACCCAGCAGCCGCTCATGTCGGTCAGCAAGGTCATCGGCCCCCAGGTCGAGCAAGAGGGACAGGAGGAGGCCCTCGACAGGATCGGGGCCGACAAGCCGATCGCCTTCTTCAGGAGCGACCTGGTCAAGAAGCTGGAGGTGAGCCGCCAGGCGATCCTCGCGGACGTGCTGCGCAACTCGATCCTGCTGATGGTGGTCGTCGCCGCGGTCGGGCTGCTGTTCGGCTGGGCCATGACGGGCCGCGCGCTGCGCCCGCTGCGCCAGGTCACCTCGGCGGCCGAACGCCTGTCGGAGAGCACCCTGCACGAGCGCATCGCGCTGTGCGGGCCGCGCGACGACGTCAAGCGCCTGGCCGACACCTTCGACGCGATGCTCGACCGGCTGCAGCGCGCCTTCGACTACCAGCGGCGGTTCGTCTCCAACGCCTCGCACGAGCTGCGCACGCCCATCGCAATCAACCGCACGCTGATCGAGGTGGCCCTCGACGAGCCGGGCGCGTCGGCGGACCTGCGGGCGCTCGGCGCGTCCCTGCTCAGCACCAACGCCCGCCACGAGCGCCTGATCGAGGGGCTGCTCCTGCTGGCCCGCTCCCAGCACGAGCTGGTCACCCCGCGGCCCGTGAACCTGGGCGAGGTCGTCGGCGCCGTGCTGGACCAGACACGGCCCGCCGCCGAGCGGCGGCGGATCCGCGTCACCTTCAGCGCCGTCCCGGTGCGCGCCTCCGGTGACGCGCTGCTGCTGGAGCGCTGCGTGTTCAACCTGGTCGAGAACGGGATCAAGTACAACCGCAAGGGCGGCGACCTGCGGCTGGCGCTCTCGCGGGAGGGCGAGGAGGTGGTGCTCGGCGTGGACAACGACGGGGTCGCGATCCCGCCCTACGAGGTGGAGGAGCTGTTCGAGCCGTTCCGCCGGCTGCACGACCGGATCGGCTCGTCGTCGGGCTCCGGGCTCGGGCTGTCGATCGTCCGCGCCATCGCGGCCGCGCACCGGGGGACGGTCACCGCCACCCCTCGCGCGGGTGGCGGCCTGTCCGTCGAGGTCCGGCTCCCGGCCGCGTGAGGGTCAGCCACGCTTGCCGGGCAGCTTCTCCTCGCACGCCTTCATTGCCTGCTCCCACTTCGGGTCCGACCTCTTCAGCTTGACCATGAATCCCTCGTCCGGCTTGGGGTCGGGCATGTCGACGCCTCGCTCGCGCATGCACTTGGCGAAGGCGAGCATGGCGTCGCGCATCCTGGGGTCGTCCAACCGCTTGCCGCCGAACTTGCCCTCCATGTACTTCGAGCATGCCTTGTGCGCCTTGTCCAGTTTGCTCTTGTCGCCGGACGGGATCCGGACCTTGATCTCCCCCTTGCCGCCCGGATCGTCCATCTGGATCCCGTTCTCCCGCATGCACTGGGCGAACTTGACCGGATCGCTGGACACGGCCGGCGAGGCCGACGGACTCGCCGTGCCGCCCCCGCTCACCGACGCCACCCCCGTGGACGTCGGCGCCTGGCCGCACGCCGACAGGCCGAGCAGCGTCCCGGCGATCAGCATCGCGCGCCGGACCCTCATCTGAGCCACCTCCGAAGCCCCGCGCGGACGTTCGCCTCGCGGGTGTGCGTCCATGTCTAGGGCGGCGGAGGTTAGCGAGACGTAAGGGTGGGCAGTTGTGATCATCTCCCGGGTGCGCCGCCGCTCGGCGGTCGGCGGCGCACCCGGGAAGCCATCGGGTCAGCGGGGGGTGAAGATCCCGAAGACGACGCCCGAGGTGTCGATCAGGTAGGCGAAGTCGGGGCCCTGCTCCGCCCCGACGACCTTGGCGCGCACCTTGCCGCCCAGCCGTTCGACCTCGGCGCAGGTGGCCGCGACATCGGCGACCTGAACCGTGAAGATGGCGTGACCGGGGGTCGCGCCCGCGGTGCCCGCCAGGCCGCCCGAGGGAACCTGCTCACCCTGGTAGTGGATCAGCCGGTACTCGGAGCCGTCGGCCCCGGGAGCCGGGTCGGCGGTGAACGACCAGCCGAACAGCTCGCCGTAGAACCGCTGCGCGGCGTCGGGGTCGTCGGTGGCGACTTCGAACCAGGCCACCTTGTTGACCAGATCGGCGTCGACCGGGTCGGCGTTGACCACGTCAGCCATTTGTGCGCCCTTCCGTAGGAACTCGAACACACTTATGCTCTCCTGCGTAAACGACAGCGTCATGTCGGTGTTTTCGAGCGATCAATCGAACACCGGGTTGCGGATGATGGCGTCGGGGATGTCGGTGGGGAACTCATCGGGCGCGCGCTCCGGGCAGGGCTCACCGGTGAGCTCGGCGGCGGTGATCCGGTCGAGCCGGAAGACCCGCACGTCTTCGCGTAACCGGCAGTAGCCGACCAGGTACCAGTAGCCGCCCCGGCCGCCCAGGAAGACGCCAGGCTCGACGTCCCGCGTGGTCAGCGCGCCCTTGCCGTCCTCGTAGCCGAGGCGCAGGACCCGCCGGTGCTGCAGCGCGTCCTCGATCACGCGGGCGATCTCGGCGGAGGCCGCGCGGTCGTCGTCCTCGGCCTGGTCGAAGAGCCGGACCCGCGCCGCGAGCTCCCTGGCGCGCTCGCCGTCGCGGCCGGGCATGGCCGCCACGACCTTGCGCAGCGCGCTGCGCGCGTGCCGCGCGAACGGCGGGCGCCCGGCGCGGCCCAGCGCCACGGCGATCGCGACCGCCTCGGCGGGGGTGAAGTTGAGCGGCGGGAGCGACATGGCCTTGTCGAGGACGTAGCCGCCGCGCCTGCCCGGCTGGGGGTAGATGGGGACACCGGACTGCTGGAGGGCCGCGATGTCGCGCTCGATCGTGCGCACGCTCACCTCGAACCTGGCCGCCAGATCGGTGGCGGACCGGCACCGGGGGGAGATCGCCCGCAGCTCCTCGACGAGCGCGTACAGCCGATCGGTACGGTTCACACTCCGAAGTTACGCCCGCACACCGACAATCCCCAGAGACCGTCGCGACGACGATCCGGGGGCGGTAATCGCCTCTGGAACGCCGTGAATCCGGGTCCGCGCGTGAGCACCCTGGATGAGCTGGCAGTCTAGGAGCGTGACCGAGGCATCCGAAAGGCGGTCCGTACGGCCCGCATACGACAGCAGGCCCGCGGAAGACGCCGAGAACGGCGACCGGGCCCGCGCGGACACCACGCGGCGGCTGGAACGCGCGATGGGCACCCTCGGCACCGCGGCGATGGCCCGCATGGACGAGCGGCTGCCGTGGTTCCGCGCCCTGTCGGCCGAGGACCGCTCCTGGGTCGGGCTGGTGGCGCAGGCGGGCATCGCCGCCTTCGTGGAGTGGTTCCAGCACGCGGGCGAGGGCAGGCGGCCGACCCCCAGCATCGAGTTCTTCGGCACCGCGCCGCGCGAGCTGAAACGCTCGATCTCCCTGCAGCAGACGGTCGACATCGTGCGCGTCGTGGTCGAGGTGGTCGAGGCCCAGGTCGACGACCTGGCCGCGCCCGGCGGCGGCGGCCTGCTCGAACAGGCCATGCTGCGCTACACCCGCGACGTCGCGTTCGCCGCCGCCCAGGTCTACGCCCGCGAGGCCGAGGTACGCGGGGCCTGGGACGCCCGCCTGGAGGCGCTGATCGTGGACGCCCTGGTCAGGGGCGAGGTCGACGACGGCCTGCACTCCTGGGCGGCGGCGCTGGGCTGGACCTCCTCGCCGGTCGTGGTGCTCGCGGGCTGCACCCCGCCGGGCAAGCCGGAGTCCATCATCGACGGCCTGCGCGACAAGGGCCGCAGGTCCGGGCTCGACCTGCTGGCGGGTGTCCAGGGCGACCGGCTCATCGTGATCGTCGGCGGGGCGGAGAGCGCCGCCGCGGCGGCCAGGCAGATGGCCCCGCGCTTCGGCACCGGCCCCATCGTGATCGGCCCGGAGGTGCCCGACCTGCACACCGCCGCCCGCTCGGCCCGCGCCGCCCTGGCCGGGCTGCGGGCCGCCGGAGGGTGGCCCGACGCCCCGCGCCCGGTCAACGCCGACGAACTGCTCGCCGAGCGGGCCATCGACGGCGACACCGACGCCAGGGACCAGCTCATCGAGAACGTCTACATCCCGCTGGCGGGCACCCCGCTGCTCGACACCCTGGCCACCTACCTGGAGCAGGGCACATCGCTGGAGGCCACGGCGCGGCTGCTGTTCGTGCACCCCAACACCGTCAGGTACCGGCTCAAGAAAATCACCGAACTGACCGGTTACCAGCCGACAGAGGGGCGTTCGGCGTTCACGCTGCAGGTCGGGCTGATCCTGGGAAGGTTGACCGAGACACCCGTAACCTAGCCCTTATCCCGTAATCGATACGAAATCTCCCCTGTAGGATCCCTACAAGAAACCGTGGACAAAGTTCGTGCGGATCTCTATCCGGGTGGTGAACTTCTACAGGGCAGGCTGGATTTCGTGCTCGTCATCGTCGCTCCGGGCCAAGGCGCCCAGACCCCAGGCTTTCTCGCTCCGTGGCTCGACCTGCCCGGCTTCGCGGACCGGATGTCCGCGTGGTCGGAGATCGTCGGTCTGGATCTCATCGCCTACGGCACCACCGCGAACGCCGACGAGATCCGCGACACCGCAGTCGCGCAGCCGCTCCTGGTCGCCGCCTCGCTGGCCGCCGCCGAGCAACTGGGCGCCGATCCCGGCCTCGTCGCGGGACACAGCGTGGGCGAGTTCGCCGCCGCGTGCGTGGCCGGCGTGCTGACCCCGGAGCAGGCCCTCGGGCTGGTCCGGGAACGCGCGCAGGCGATGGCGAAGGCCGCCGCGATCACCGAGACGGGCATGACGGCGATCCTCGGCGGCGTCGAGGACGACGTGCTGGCCGCGATCGAGCGGCACGGGCTGACCCCCGCCAACATCAACGGCGCCGGTCAGATCGTGGCCGGAGGCACCCTGGCGCAGCTCGCGGCGTTCAAGGAGGACGCCCCGGCCCGCGCCCGGCTCATCCCGCTGTCCGTGGCGGGCGCCTTCCACACCGTGCACATGGCCCCGGCGGTCGAGCAGCTTCGCGCCGCCGCGGCCGACGTGACCCCGGGCGACCCTCAGGTCACCCTGCTGTCCAACTTCGACGGCAGGCCGGTGGCCACGGGCGCGGATCTGCTGTCGCGTCTGGTCGCTCAGGTCGCCAGCCCGGTCCGGTGGGATTCGTGCATGACCACCATGATCGAGCTGGGGGCCACCCGGATGATAGAACTGCTCCCCGGTGGCACGCTGACCGGACTGGCCAAGCGTGGAATGCGCGGGGTGGCGACCGCCGCCCTGAAGACGCCCGAAGACCTCGACAGTGCCAGGGAGCTGCTCAAGTGAAGATCGCGCAGGGGGCGCCCGGCGCCAGAATCCTGGCCTTCGGCCACTACCAGCCCGCCAACGTCGTGACCAATGACGATCTCGCCAAGACGATCGACACGAACGACGAGTGGATTCAGAGCCGCGTCGGCATCGCCGAGCGGCGGCTGGCCTCGCCGGAGGAGACCGAGATCGACCTCGCCGTCCACGCGGGCGGCAAGGCACTCGCCGCGAGCGGCCTCCCGGCCGCCGACATCGACCTGGTCATCGTGGCCACCTGCACGATGGAGTCGCAGATCCCCAACGCCGCGGGCCGGGTCGCCACCCGCCTCGGCATCGCCGCGCCCGGCGCGTTCGACGTGAACGCCGCCTGCGCCGGGTTCTGCTACGCGCTGTCCGCCGCCGCCGACGCGGTGCGAGCGGGCTCGGCGCGCAACGTGCTGGTGGTCGGCACCGAGAAGTTCTCGCACTGGCTCGACTGGACCGACCGGTCCACCGCGGTGATCTTCGCGGACGGCGCGGGCGCCGTGGTGGTCGGCCCTTCCGACGTTCCGCGCGTCGGCCCTGTAGTGTGGGGCAGCGAGGGCGACAAGTCCGACGCGATCATCGTCAAGGACCGCCGGTCGTTCCTCCATCAGGAAGGCCAGACCGTCTTCCGGTGGGCCACCACCTCGCTGCACCCGGTGGCCAGGAGCGCCTGTGAGCGCGCCGGGATCGACCCTTCCGAACTCGCCGCCTTCGTGCCGCACCAGGCCAACCTGCGGATCATCGAGTCCATCGCCCGTAAGATCGGCGCCGACAACGCCGTCATCGCCCGTGACATCGTGCTCGCGGGCAACACGTCGGCGGCGTCGATCCCGATGGCGCTGTCCCGGATGATCGAGCGTGGTGAGGTCCCCTCGGGCGGCCTGGCCCTGCTGCTCGGCTTCGGGGCGGGGCTCACCTACGCCGCCCAGGTGGTCGAGCTTCCCTGAGACCTGTACGGCGTGCGCACCGCGTGCCGTACGGACCGCAAGACCCAAGTCAAAGAAAACCGATCAAGGAGTAGTCGCGACATGGCCATGACCGAGCAGGAGATCCTGGACGGCCTCGGCAAGATCATCAACGAGATCACCGGCATCCCGGCAGCGGAGGTGACCCCGGAGAAGAACTTCGTGGACGACCTCGATATCGACTCGCTGTCCATGGTCGAGATCGCCGTCGCCGCCCAGGACGAGTTCGACGTCGAGATCCCCGACGACCAGCTCAAGAACCTGAAGACCGTTAAGGACGTCATCAGTTTCATCCAGGGCTGACCCCGCCGGCGGGCCGCGGCGCGAGCCGCGACCCCCGCCGCGGACGGCCTGTCGCCCAAGGCAAACCGACCAAGAGGAGTGCACACAAAGTGGCTAGGGACCAGGTACGTGTTGTCGTCACCGGGCTCGGCGCGACGACGCCCCTCGGTGGGGACGCGGGTTCGACCTGGTCGGCGCTCCTTGCCGGTCGGTCGGGCATCGACACGCTCACCCAGGACTGGGTCGACACGGTTCCGGTGAAGTTCGCCGGGGTCGCCGCCGTTGACCCGGCCGAGGTGCTCCCGCGGCCCGAGATGCGCCGGCTCGACCGCACAGAGCAGTTCGCGCTCATCGCCGCCCGCGAGGCCTGGCAGGACGCCGGGGCTCCGGAGGTCGACGGGGAGCGCCTGGGTGTGGTGGTCGGCAGCGGAATCGGCGGGATCAGCACCATTCTCGCCGCCTACGACACCTACCGTGAGAAGGGCTGGAACCGGCTCTCGCCGTTCACCGTGCCCATGCTCATGCCCAACGGCGCGGCCGGGTGGATCAGCATCGACCTCGGCGCGAAGGCCGGGGCCCACGCCACGGTCAGCGCCTGCGCCACCGGCGCCGAGTCTATCGGATACGCGATCGACATGATCCGCGCCGGTCGGGCCGACATCGTCGTGGCCGGCGGCACCGAGGCGGCCATCCACCCGCTGAACGTGGCGTCCTTCGCCGCGATGCGCGCCATGTCCACCCGCAACGACGAGCCGCAGCGTGCCTCCCGCCCGTTCGACAAGGGCCGGGACGGCTTCGTGCTCGGCGAGGGCTCGGGAATCCTGGTGCTGGAGTCCGAGGAGCACGCCAAGGCCAGGGGGGCGCGGATCTACGCCGTCGCGGCCGGTGCGGGCTACACCAGCGACGGGCACCACATCTCCGCCCCCGAGCCGTCCGGCATCGGCGGACAGCAGGCCATGCACTTCGCGCTGCGCGACGCAGGCCTCACCCCGCGCGACATCATCCACGTCAACGCGCACGCCACCTCGACTCCCGTCGGGGACGAGATCGAGACCCATGCGATCAAGGAGGCGATCGGCGCTCACCCGCTGGTGACCGCCACCAAGTCGATGACGGGTCACCTGCTCGGCGGCGCCGGGGGGATCGAGTCGGTCTTCACCGTGCTCTCCCTGCACGAGCGCATCGTGCCCGCCACCGCGAACCTGGACGACCCGGCCGACGGTATCGAGGTCGAGATCGTCTCGGGTGAGCCGCGCAAGCTCCCCGGCGGAGACCTCGCCGCGATCAACAACTCGTTCGGGTTCGGCGGCCACAACGTCGCGATCGCCTTCACCACTCACTGAGGAGCCGCTCATGACGGTACTTGACAACAGGGTGGTGACCGCTGCCTCCGATGAGGAGGCCGCCGATCCCCGTGACCCCCGGGTGCGCCTGACCGCGCTGCTCGACGAGGGGTCGCTCCGCCTGATCACTCCCGAGGACAAGAGCGGCGTCCTGGCCGCGATGGGGCGCGTCGAGGGCGTGCCGGTGGTCGCCTTCTGCAGCGACGCGCGGATCCAGGGCGGCGCGATGGGCGGCGAGGGCTGCGAGCACATCGTGCACGCCTACGACGTCGCCGTCCGGGAGCGGGTGCCGATCATCGGCGTCTGGCACTCCGGTGGCGCCCGTCTCGCCGAGGGCGTGGAGTCGCTGCACGCGGTCGGCCGCGTGTTCGCCGCCATGACCAAGGCGTCCGGCGTCGTGCCGCAGCTCTCGGTCGTGGTGGGCCCCGCCGCCGGAGGCGCCGCCTACGGCCCCGCGCTCACCGACATCGTGGTGCTCGCCGACCAGGGCCGCATCTTCGTCACCGGCCCCGACGTCGTACGCAGCGTGACCGGCGAGCAGATCGACATGGCCGCGCTCGGCGGCCCCGAGCCGCACAGCAAGCGCAGCGGCGTGGTCCACGTCGTGGCCAAGACCGAGGCCGAGGCACTGGTGCAGGCCAGGCGGCTGGCCGTGCTGCTGGGCCACCAGGGCCGGATCCGCGCCACAGAGGTCTCCGAGGTCGACTTCGGCGACCTGCTGCCCGACTCCCCGCGCCGCGCCTACGACGTCAAGCCGCTCGTGAAGGACCTGCTCGACGAGCCGGGTGTGGAACTGCACCCCAAGTGGGCGCCCAACATCGTGACCACCCTCGGGCGGCTGGCCGGCCGCACGGTCGGCGTGATCGCCAACAACCCGATGCGCCTCGGCGGGTGCCTCGACTCGACCTCGGCGGAGAAGGCCGCCAGGTTCGTCCGGATGTGCGATGCGTTCGGGGTGCCTCTGGTCGTCCTCGTCGACGTGCCCGGCTACCTGCCCGGCGTCGGCCAGGAGCACGACGGCGTGGTGCGCAGGGGCGCCAAGCTGCTGCACGCCTTCGCCGAGGCGTCCGTGCCGCGCGTCACCCTGGTCACCCGCAAGGCGTACGGCGGGGCCTACATCGCGATGAACTCCCGCTCGCTGGGCGCCACCCGCGTGTTCGCCTGGCCGACCGCCGAGGTGGCGGTGATGGGCGCCAGGGCCGCCGTGCGCGTGATCAAGCGCCGCGAGCTGGCCGCGGTGCCCGAGGAGGAGCGCGCCGCCCTCGAAGACCGGCTGGCCGAGGAGCACGAGAAGCTGGCGGGCGGCCTCGACCGGGCCCTCGACCTCGGCGTGGTGGACGAGGTCATCTCGCCCGCCGCCACCAGGGGCGCCATCGCCAAGGTGCTCGCCCAGGCCACTCCGGCCAGGGGCGCGCACGGCAACATCCCGCTCTAGGGCTTACCAGACGGCGAAGCCCCCGCACCGATCGGTGCGGGGGCTTCGCCGTACCCGCCGGCGGGTGTGCGGCTTCCCCGACCGCGCACACGCGCGACGTGCCAGTGGACCCCTCCCGCCTCACACGGCGGCGTGCAGCCAGCGCACCGGCGCGCCGTCGCCCGCGTAGCGGAAGGGCTCCAGTTCCTCATCCCAGGGGCGACCGAGCAGCCTGTCGAGCTCGTCTTCCAGGACGGTCCTGCCCTGCCCCGCCGAGAGCATGGCGGCGCGCAGGCGGTCTTCGGGCACCAGGATGTCGCCCGCGGCCCCGATGACCGCGGTGAACGCCCCGAGCGTGGGGGTGTAGGCGTGCCGGGCGCCGTCGGCGCCCGGCGAGGCGTCCTCGGTTATCTCGAAGCGGATGCGTTGCCAGCCCATGAGTGAGGACGTGACCGCCGCGGCGGTACCGGCATGGCCCTCCCACTCGGCCTGCGCGCGCACGGTGCCGGGCGCGGCCGGCTGCGGGGTCCACGTCAGGTCGACGGGCACGCCGAGAACGCCCGCGACCGCCCATTCGATGTGCGGGCACAGCGCAGGCTGAGCCGAGTGGACGTAAAGCACGCCACGAGCAGACACCGGACCTCCCGTTTCGGTACGAGGTGCGCCTTCCCCAACGGCCTCGTGCTGGGATGATCACTAGTGACTGTAGGAGAGACTACCGTCGGTCGTGACGTGACACCAGGGGCGGGTCATACCTATGTGTTGCGCCGGGGGCACTTGACACGTCACCGGCGCAAGCAGGATACACTCCGTGACCGATCGATTACTCATCGATGACCCCACGCGGAGCCGCCGTGCACACCGACATCGCGATCGTGGAACGCCCGGACGGGCCGCCCTCCCTGATCCGCCCAGGACAGCTCATCACCGACCGTCGCGGCGCCCGCGCGGCCGAGCGATGGATCCGCGCCGCCTCCTCGGCGGGCGGCGTCCGCACGGTGTGGCTGAACCCCGGTCTCGATCCCCTCCGGATCGCCGCCGACCTGCGGGCGCGCGGCCATCTCGCCTCCGCCAACCACGTGTTCGTCGGGCAGCCGCTGTGGTTCGGCGGCCCCGCCTCGCGGCCGGTGCCCGCCGATCCCGTCACCTGGTCCCCCGAACCGGCCGGGCCCCGCGCCGTGACGGTGGCCGTCCTCGACACCGGGATCGCCGGGCACCCGTGGTGGCGGCCCAGCCCGTGGTTCGCCGAGGTCGGCCACGCCGACGGCGAGACCCCCGACTCCGACGGCGACGGCCGTCTCGACACCCAGGCGGGCCACGGCACGTTCATCGCCGGGCTCCTGGTGCGCGGAGCGCCCGGCGTGCGCCTGCGGGTCTCGCGGGTGCTCGACGGCCACGGCGTCGGCGACGAGGCGGGGGTGCTGCGCGCCCTCGACCGTCTCCGCCACGATCCCCCGGAAGTGCTGAACCTCTCCTTCGGCGGCTACACCCCCGACGACGCGCCGCCGCCGCTGCTGGCCGCGGCGCTGGCCCGGCTGTCCACACGGGGCGGCGGCGGCACGGCGGTCGTCGCCTGCGCGGGCAACACGCCCTCGGCTCGCCCGTTCTGGCCCGCCGCGCTGCCCGAGGTGATCGCCGTCGGGGCGCTCGACACCGCCGGCCAGTCCGCCGCGCCGTTCTCCGCGCACGGCCCGTGGGTCGATGCCTGCGCGCCCGGCGAGTGGCTCACCAGCAGCTTCCTGCACACGGCCGGGTTTCGCGGCTACGCGCGCTGGAGCGGCACCTCCTTCGCCAGCGCGCTGGTGTCGGCGGCGATCGCCGGCACGCTCGGGAGCGACCTCGCCTCCACTCCCGGCGAGGCCGCCGTGGGTTTCCTCGCCCCGCCGGGCGGCCACCCGGTCCCCGGTCTCGGGGCCGCCGTCCCCTCCGGCCTCTGATCGCGAGAGGCGGGCGACGCGCATGACAGACGACCGCGCGCACTCCCGGGGCGGGGTCCGTGACCTCGACCTGGAGGCGTTGCTGCCGGCCGCCGCCGAAGGCGACCAGGGGGCGTGGAACGCCCTGGTCGACCGGTTCGGGGCGGCCATGTGGTCCGCCGCGCGGGCCTGCGGCCTGGCCTCCGCCGACGCGGAGGACGCCGTGCAGGCCGCCTGGCTGCGGCTGCTGGAGAGCATGACCACCATCCGCGAGCCCCGTGCGGTGGGCGTGTGGCTGGTCACCACGACCCGCAGGGAGGCCGTCCGGCTGGCCCGCAGGCGGCGCCACGAGTGTCCCAGCGCCGATCCCGGCCTGGACGATCCCCCGGGCGCCCCCGGCGACCCGGTCGCGCGGGGCTCCGCGGGCGTCGCCGCCGATGTCGCCGCCGCCGTCCTCGACGCCGACGAGGCGGGGCGGCTGTGGCTGGCCGTGGAGTCCATGTCCGAGCCGTGCCGCAGCCTGCTGCGGCTGATGGCGACGACGCCCGACGCGGGCACGGCGCGGATCGCCGCGCGCCTGGGCATGCCCATGGGCAGCGTCGGCCCCACCAAGGGGCGGTGCCTGCGGCGGCTGCGGCGCATGGTCGCCGCCCAGGGGGGAGACCGATGACCGACGACGAGGCCACCCTCGCCGCGCTGCACCTGGCCGCCGCCCGCGATCCGGTGCCCGGCCACGTGTCACGCTCGGCCCGCGAGGTCTACCGGCTGCGCGTGGCGGGCGCCGTCACCGCGCGGCGGGTCCCCGTTCCCCCGGGCTCTGGGGCGCGCTCCGCGCCGCCGGCCGACGGCCAGGCCCTGCGCTACCGGTTCGCGGCCGACGGCCTCGTGGTCGACCTGGAGGTCGCCGCCTGCGGCGGGCTCATCGAACTGGCCGGGCGGGTCACGCCGCATCCCGGGCCCGGCGGCCGGGTCGAGATCCGGACCTTCCACGACACCCATCCGCGCCCGCTGCCCGCCACCGGCCAGTTCGCCGCCTCCGGGCTGCCGCCCGGCTGGTACAGCGTCGTCTGCCACCGCCCGGACGGCCCGCCCGTCGCCACCCGCTGGACCCGCCTGCGTCCCTGACCAGCCGCCCCAGGAGTTCCGCCCATGCCGATCCTCTCCCCCGTGCCGAAAACCCGGCCGGACGGCGCGCTCGCCGCCGCGCGGCACGCCGTCCTGTTCAGCGCGGTCGATCCCGCCCGGGGCTGGCAGCGGGCTCGCGACGTGCTGGCCGAGGCCGAACGCGCCGGAGACCTGGAGGCGCGGGTGGTGGCCAGGCGGGCGCTCGCGCTCGCCGCCCGCGAGCTGGGCGATCTCCCGCTCGCCGGTGAGGAGCTGCGCAGGGCCGTCGCCGAGGGCACCACGGCCCCGCCGCAGCGCGCCGCGCAGGCGCGGATGTCGCTGGTCACGGTGCTCACCGAGCTGGGCAGTCCGGCGGAGGCGCTGCGGGTGGCCGACGCCGCCGAGCCGTACCTGTGCCGGGTCGAGCGCGCCAAGCTCGACTCCCAGCGCGCGGTGGCGCTCTGCCGCCTGGGCCGGCTCCGCGAGGCGCTGGCCCGTTTCGACCACGCGGTGCGGGTGCTGACGCCACTGGTGGCCGGTGGAGGCGCCGACGAGCTGAGCGTCCTCGACCACGTAAGGTTCCTCGCCGGGGCGCTGCTCAACCGGGGCATCGCCGCCGCCTACCTGGGCGACCACGATCGGGCGGAGGCCGACCTGCGCCACTGCCTGGCCCTGGCCGAGGGCGGCGGGCTCGGCCACCTGACCGCGCTGGCCAGGGCGAACCTGCCGTTCGTGGCCGCGCGGCGGGGCGACATCTCCGGGGCCTTCGCGCGTTACCGCGCGGCCGAGAAGGCGCTCGCCGCCTACCCCGAGCGGCTGGCCACGATGCGCTGCGACCTCGCCGACGCGCTGGTGGCGGCCCACCTGCCGGGCGAGGCGCGGGCGCTGCTCGACATGGCCGTGCCGGAACTGGAGTCCGCAGGGGCGCTCGGGGCGCTCGCCGAGGCACGGCTGCTGCTCGCCCAGCTCGAACTGCGCACCGGGGCGGCCCACCAGGCGGCGGTCACGGCCGGACGCGCCCGCGCCGAGCTGGCCGCCCAGGGGCGCGCGGGCTTCCTGCCGCTGGCCGACGACGTGATGCTGCGGGCGGGCCTGGCCGCCTCGCGCCCGGACGCGCCCCGGCTCTCCGCCATGGTGGCCTGCGCCGGGGAGCTGTCCGTCGTGCCCTGGCCCGGCGCCGCCGACGACCTGCGCCTGTGCGCGGCGGAGGTCGCGATCGAGCTGGGCCGAGCGCGGACGGCCGAGCGCCTGCTGCGGCGGCTCTCCCGCGCGGCCTCGGGCGCCACGACGAGGCAGCACGCCGTCGCGATGGCGCGGGCGCTGCGCGGCGACCACGAGGGCGCGCTGCGGGCGGCGGCCAGGGGGCTGGCGCACGTGGGGGCGTCGGCGGCGCTGGTGGGCGAGCCGGTGACCCGCGCCCACGCGGTCAAGGCGGGCGAGCGGCTGGCGGCCTTCGGCCTGTCGGTCGCGATCGGAACCGGGCGCGGCCGTACCGCGCTGACCTGGGCGGAACGCTGGCGGGCGGTGGCCCGCACCGGGCGCCCCGACTCCCCCGACCTCGCCGAGCTGCGGGCCGCCCTGGGCGAGACCGCACTGGGCGAGGGGGTGCTGGTCGAGTATCTGGGCCACGGTGACCGCCTGGCCGCCGTGGTGATGACCGGCGACGAGATCGCCCTCCACCCGCTCGGCGACGGCCGGGCCGCCGTCGAGGCCGCGATCCGCCTGCGTTACGCCCTGCGCCGCGCCGCCCTCCGCGACGGCCCGGAGTCGATCTCCGACGACGAACCGGTGCTCGCCGAGGCCGCCGCCGTCGACGCGGAACTGCTCCACCCGCTGGCCGGTCACCTGCCGCCGGGCCCGCTCATCGTGGTGCCGCCCGGCCCGCTGCACGCCCTGCCCTGGCCGGTGCTGCCCTCCCTGGCCGACCGGCCGGTGTGCGTGGCCGAGAGCGCCGCCGCCTGGCTCGCGCACGACCGCGCGGCGGCGTCGGCCGCCCCCTCGGGCGTCGTGGCCGTGGCCGGGCCGGGGCTCGCGCACGCGCGGGTGGAGGCCGACGCCGTCGTGGCCAGGCATTCCGGCGCACGACGGGTGCCCGCCCGCGCGCCGGAGGTGCTCGCCGCGCTCGATGGGGCGGCCGTGGCCCACCTGGCCGCGCACGGCACCTTCCACGCGCACAGCCCGCTGATGTCCAGTCTGCTGCTCGACGACGGGCCGCTGATGGCCTACGACCTGCTGGGCCTGGGCAGGCCGCCCACGCTGGCGGTGCTGTCGGCCTGCGACGGCGGCATGGCCCGCACGCCGACCGACGGGCGTCCGCTGGGCCTGGCCGGGGCGCTGCTGGAGCGGGGCACGGCCTGCGTGATCGCCGGGACCACGCCGGTGCGCGACGACCAGGCGCTCGCGCTGATGGCGGCGCTGCACGACCTGCTGGCCGCCGGCCGGCCTCCGGCGGCGGCGCTGACCGCCGCCTCGGCCGCCACCGGCGTGCGCGGGTTCGTCTGCCTCGGCGCGGGGCACCGTCCCCTCCCCCGAGGGGACGGCGGGTCAGCCGGTGGCGATGGGGCGGTCGGGTGAGGTGATCCAGTCCGACCAGGAGCCCGGATACAGCGCGGCGGGGATGCCCGCGAGTTCGAGGGCGAGGACCTCGTGCGCGGCCGTCACGCCAGAACCGCAGTAGGCGCCGGTCTTGACCGAGGAGGAGACGCCGAGGGCGGCGAAGCGCTCCCGGAGCCTGCCCGCCGCCAGGAAACGGCCTGATTCATCAACGTTGGCCGAGGTGGGGGCGCTCACCGCGCCCGGAATGTGCCCCGCGACGGGATCGACCGGCTCGACCTCTCCCCGGTAGCGCTCGGCGGCGCGGGCGTCGAGCAGCACGCCGTTCGCCGGGAGCGCGCCGGCCTCGTCGGCCGACAGCACCGGCATGCCGCCGGGCCGCGCCGTGAAGTCGCCCGGCTCGACGACGGGCGCCGAGGTCTCCACCGGCAGGCCGATGGCCGCCCAGGCGCGCAAGCCGCCGTCGAGCACCCGCACGTCGGGGTGGCCGAAGTAGCGGAGGGTCCACCAGGCGCGGGCGGCGGCGGTGGAGTCGGCGTCGTCGTAGACGACCACCGGGCGCGCGGCCGAGACGCCGAGGCGGCGCATGGCGGCCTGGAAGCGCGCGGCGCTGGGCAGCGGATGCCGCCCGCCGGGGCCGGGCGGCGCCGGAGGCTCGGCGAGGTCGGCGTCGAGATCGCAGAACACCGCTCCGGGCACGTGGCCCTCACTGTAGGAGTCGATGCCCGGCGGGCCCGCCAGCCGCCAGCGGACGTCGAGCACCGCGGGCGGGCGCCCGGACCCGCTCAGCCCGGTCAGCGCGGTGAGCGCGGCAGGTGTGATCAGCATGGTGATCAGATCCTTCCCGGGCCGTGCCCGGTCGTGGCGCTACGACGTGGAGCGGGCGGTGGACTCCGACAGGGCCTTGGCGAAGCTGAGCACGTGCGCGACCGCCTCGGCGCCGTCGGCTGCGTCGCTCACCCGCAGCGACAGGTCGTCGGCGGTGATCGCGCCGGTGTAGCCGTGGTCGGCCTCGCAGTTCTCGTCGCCGCAGGTGGCGGGTTCGAGATCGACGTGGGAGATGCCGCCCCAGCCGATGTTGAGCGTCGCCTCGGTGGGCGGCACCCCCGGGGCGTAGGTCGCCGGATCGGGCACCACCCTGGTGACGGCGACCGACTGAATGCGGCTCAGGCGCACCGCCTCGGTGGTGGTCGAGGCGTGGGCCACGGCCACGCCCTCTGCGGGCGGATGTTCGTCGGTGTGGCAGACCAGAAGCCGCGTCGGCGTGAGCACCAGCACGGTGACGTGCCTGCGGACTTCCATGGCCGGGTCGAAGGTCGCCTCGTGGTGCACCACGTAGGCGTCGACCCCCTCCTTGCCCAGCGCGGACTCGACCGCGTCGGCCACGAGGTCGGGGTAGTAGCCGCTGCGGTCGATCGCCTCGCGCAGGCCCGCGGCCGAGACTCGGGTTTCCCTCATGGGTCCATCCTGCCCTGTCCGGGGTGCCGCTTTCACCCGGCGCGGCGTGGCCGGGCCCGGGCGTGGCGGCCTCGCGCTATGCCAGGCGGCGCGGCCCGCCGTCCAGGCGGGGGCCGGAGGGGTTGCGCAGCACCGCGCGGGCCCCGAGCACGGTCACGCCGCTCTCCCCCACCAGGACGGGGTCCAGGTCGAGGCGGCTGAGTTCGGGCAACTCATCGGCCATCCGCCCGGCGAGCACCAGCAGCTCCCGCAGGGCGGCCACCGCGACCGGCGGATAGCCGTACTCGCCGAACAGCAGCGGGGCCGCCTTGATCGACCTGATCAGCTCGGCGGCGTCGCCAGAGGAGAGCGGGGCGAGGCGGTAGGCCCGGTCGCCGAGCAGCCTGGCGGTTACCTCGCCCAGGCCGAACGACACCACAGGGCCCGCCGCCGGATGCTCCACCACGTTGATCACGGCGGGCACGGCGGGCTGCGGCGCCATCCGCTGCACCGCGATCGGGGCGTCGGGGCCGAGCTGGGCCGACAGGTCGGCGTACGCCTGGCGCAGGGCGTCGGGGCCGGACAGGCCCAGGCGGATGGTGCCGGCGCGGCTCGCGGCCTCCGGGTCGGCGGCCTTGACCACGACCGGCCAGCCCAGGCGTTCGGCGATCTCGACGGCCTCGCCGGGGCCCGCCGCCAGGGGCGACGGCCAGACCCGCACGCCGTAACAGCCGAGCAGCAGGGCAGCGTCGAGCTCTACCGGGCCCTCGCCGCCATCCAGCGTCCGGTGCACCAGGTCGCGGGCCTGGGCGGTGCCCTCGCCGCCGCCGCTCGGCGGGTGGTCCATGGGGCGCTCGCGCCACATCGCGTGCCGTACGGCGTGCGCCAGCGCGCGGACCGCCTCCTCAGGAGCGGCGTAGGACGGCACGGACCCGCGTCCCGGATCGCGCCCGGGACCCTCGCGGCTCAGCTCCGGCAGCATGCCGAACCGGCCCTCGAACGTGGCCAGCACCGGTTTGCCCGGCCGCTCGGCCGAGACTCGCAGCAGTTCGGCCGCCACACCGGCGGCGTCGCGCGGGATCGGCGGCATGTAGATGACCACGACGGCGTCGACCTCGGGGTCGGCGAGCCGCCCCGCGAGCGCCTCGCCGAACTCGGCGGCGCCCGCCTGCGCGCCGATGTTGACCGGCGGGCGGGGTTCGAGACCGGCCGTGACGCAGGCGTCGCCGGCCAGCAGCGCCAGGGCGTCGGAGTTGCTGACCACGCCGACCCTCGGCCCGGCGGGCAGCGGCTGGTAGGCCAGGAGCTGGGCCACGTCGAACTGCTGGGTGAGGTCGTCCACCCTGATCACGCCGGCCTGCGCGAACAGCATGCTGAGCGCGGCGTCGGGCAGCCCGAGCACGGGCGCGGCGTGACCGGCGGGCACGCCGCCGCTCTTGACCACCACGACCGGCTTGCGGCGCGAGATCCGCCGGGTGAGCCTGGCGAACTTGCGCGGGTTGCCCAGGGACTCCAGGTAGAGCAGGACCACCTCGGTCGCGGGGTCCTCCTCCCAGAACTGCAGGAGGTCGTTGCCGGAGACGTCGGCGCGGTTGCCCGCCGAGACGAAGGAGGAGATGCCCATGTTGCGCTCGGCGACGCGCTGCAGCAGCGTGGTGCCGAGCGCGCCGGACTGGCTGAAGAAGCCGACGCGCCCCCGCGCGGGGATGGTCGCGGCCAGGGTGGCGTTCAGGCGCACGGCGGGGTCGGTGTTGGCGATGCCCAGGCAGTTGGGGCCGACCACGCGCAGGCCGTGCGCGCGGGCGATACGGACCAGCTCGTCCTGCCGGGCGCGGCCCTGCGGGCCGGTCTCGCCGAAGCCCGACGACACCACGATCAGCCCGCGCACGCCCTTCTCCGCGCACTCCACGACGACGTCGAGCACGCCCTCCGCCGGGACGGCCAGCACCGCCAGATCGACCTCGCCGTCGATCGCCGTGACGCTCGGGTAGGCGCGCACCCCCGCCAGCGCCCGCGCCTCACGGTGCACCGGGTAGACGGGACCGGCGAAGTCTCCGGCGAGCAGGTTGCGCAGGACCGTGTGGCCCACGCCGCCGGGCTCCCTTGAGGCGCCGATGACTGCCACCGAGCCCGGCGTGAGCAGCCGCTGGATGGAGCGCGACTCCGCCCGGTGCTCGCGAGCGGCGGTGACCTCCTGGGAGGTCTCGGTGGGAGTCAGGTCGAGCGTCATCCTGACGACGCCGTCGGCGAACCGGCTCTCGGCGGTGTAGCCCGCCTGGCGCAGCACGCCGGTCATCCGGCGGTTGGCGGGCAGCACGTCGGCGACGAACCGGACGATGCCGCGCTCGCGGGCCGTGGCCGCCAGGTGTTCCAGCAGCACCGAGGCGACGCCCCGGCCCTGGTGGGCGTCCTCGACCAGGAACGCGACCTCCGCCTCGCCGTCCTCGATCTTGTCGTAGCGGATGACCGCGACCATCTCGTCACCGATGGTCGCGATGAGCGCCACCCGGTCGGTGTAGTCGACGTTGGTGAACCGCTCGACCTCGCGGTCGCTCAGGCGCGGCCGGGGGCCGAAGAAGCGGAAGTAGATCGTCTCCTCGGAAAGCCGGGAGTAGAAGGCCAGGAGGCGGTCGGCGTCGGCCGGACGAATCGGCCGGACGTGGGCCGTGCCGCCGTCCGCGAGGACGACGTCGGCCTCCCAGTGCGCCGGATAATATGCCTCCACGAGACGCCTCCACTGTCACACCCTCAGTCCCGAGGGTAAACCGACATCTCAGGTGACATGACCATGCGGTCCCGTTCAACAACGCTTGTGCATCGACTGCCGCCCACTCTCGGGTCTCTGGCCCAAAGGCCCGCCGGAAACTGTTAGGTTTCTCGGCGTCAGACGTGAGGCGTGAGGGCAGTGCAGCAAGGCGGTGACGTCATGACCCGGGTTGTGGTGGTGGGCGATCTCATGACCGATGCGGTCGCGCGCGCCCGCTTCCCGCTCGCCAGAGCCAGCGACACTCCAGCGATCGTCACCATGCACGGTGGCGGTTCCGGAGCCAATGTCGCTTCCTGGCTCGCGGTCGAGGGGGCCGATGTGGCCTTCATCGGCCGCAGGGGCGCCGACATCACGGGGCGCAACCGCGACATGGAGCTCATGGGCTACGGCGTGGACGCGCGACTCGTGATGGACCCCGAGCGGCCCACGGGCACCTGCGTGGTCCTGGTCACCCACAAGGGCGAGCGCACCATGCTCTCCGACCCGGGCGCCAACGCGGCCCTGTCTCCCGAAGACCTGCCGCGTGACCTGTTCGCCGCGGGCGGTCACCTGCACCTGTCCGGCTACACCCTGGTCAACGAGGGCTCACGCGACGCCGGGATGACCGCGCTCGACCTGGCCAGGCGGGCCAACATGAGCATCTCGGTCGACTCCGCCTCGGCCGCGCCGCTGGAGCGCACCGGCGCCGAGCCGTTCCTGGAGTGGACCCACGGCGCCAAGCTGCTGTTCGCCAACATCGACCAGGCCAAGGTGCTCACCGGGCGCGACGACCCGGCCGCCGCCGCCAAGGTGCTGACCGCGTGGTTCCCGCAGGTGGTCATCAAGATGACCGCCGAGGGCGCGCTCTGGTACACCAACAGCCGCAGCGAGCCGGTGCGGGTACCCGCCGAGCCTGTCGACCGGGTCGTCGACGGCACCGGCGCGGGCGACGCCTTCGCCGCGGGCTTTCTGCCCGTGTGGCTGGAGGGCAAGCAGCCGACCGACGCCCTGGCGTCCGGGTGCCGGCTGGCCGCCAAGGCGATCTCCCACCTCGGCGCGCGTCCCCGACTCTGAAGCCCGGCCTGCCGTCCTGAGGCCCCGCGCTCGGCTTTTCGGGCTCGTGCCTTCGCTGAAAGGCTCTCCCACGGCCCCCAGGGGCCTCTCCGGCCTGTCCGGGCCCCTTTCCGGGGCCCGGGATGCGACGGCAGGGTTCAGGAGGTCACGGCGAGCGTCAGGGGCAGCACCGCGGGTGCCCCCGCGTGGCGCAGCAGGGCCGCCCCCATCGTCATGGTCCACCCGGTGTCGGCCCGGTCGTCCACCAGCAGCACCGGCCCGCCCGCTCCGGCCACGGCCTCGGCCAGCCCAGGCGGCGTCATCAGCGTCGCCCTGATCGCCTGCACCCGCTGGGCGCTGTTGAACTGGCGGCCGGGCGTGCCCGAGCGGTATCCCAGCTCGCCCAGGTAGGTGAGCCTGCCCACCGAGGCCAGCCGCTCGGCCAGGCTGCGCACCAGGATCGGACGGCGGGCCGAGGGCAGGTTCGCCACCGCCACCGGCCGCTGCCGCCAGTCCCACGAGGACAGCACCTTCACCACCGCGCCGAACACGTCGTCGGGCACCGGCCCGTCGGGGGCGTCGTCGGCGAGGAGCGCGCGCAGCCGGTTGCCCCAGCCGATGTCGGTGAGCCTGCCCAGGGCGCGGCCGGGCTCCGCGCCGAACTCCGGCTTGATCCGCCCGCTCAGGTCGGCGATGCCGGTCGGCCACTGCCTGCGGGCCTCCAGCTCCACCCCGGGACGGCCGAGCCGTTCCCGCGCACCCTCCACCGCCGCCTGCGCGATCTCGGTGGAGCGGTGCGTGCCCGTGCAGTTGTCGCAGCGCCCGCACGGCCGCGCGGCCGGGTCGTCGAGGTGGCGGCGGAGGTACTCCTCACGGCATTCGGAGGTGGTGAGGTAGCCGAGCATGGCCTCCTGCTCCGCCCGCCGCTCCCCGGCGATGCGGGAGTAGCGCTCGCCGTCGTAGACCCACGGCTCGCCGGTGGCCTCCCAGCCGCCCTTGACCCGGCGGACCGCGCCGTCGACGTCGAGGACCTTGAGCATCATCTCCAGGCGACTGCGGCTGAGATCGACCCTGGTCTCCAGCGCCGGGGTGGACAGCACCCCGCCATCGAGCGCCGCCAGGGTGGTGCGCACGACCTGTTCCGCGGGAAAGGCCAGTGACGCGAAGTAGGCCCAGATCGCGCGGTCCTCGGGGCCGGGCAGCAGGATGACCTCCGCGCGCTCGACACCACGCCCGGCCCGGCCTACCTGCTGGTAGTAGGCCACCGGCGACTGCGGCGCGCCCGCGTGGACGACGAACCCCAGGTCGGGCTTGTCGAAGCCCATGCCCAGGGCGCTGGTCGCCACCAGCGCCTTGATCTTGTTGTGCAGCAGGGCCTCTTCCGCGGCCAGCCGCTCGTCGGGGTCGGTCTGGCCGGAGTAGGCGGCGACTTCGTGGCCCTGCTCGCGCAGGTAGGCGGCGATCTCGTGGGCCGCGGACACGGTGAGCGTGTAGACGATGCCCGACCCCGGCAGCTCGCGCAGGGTCTCGGCGAGCCAGGCCAGGCGCTGTTCGGCGGTGGCCAGCCGGACCACGCTCAGGTGCAGGCTCTCGCGCTCCAGCGGGCCGCGCAGCACCAGGGTCTCCTCGCCCATCTGCTCGGCGACGTCGCGGGTGACCCGGGCGTTGGCGGTGGCGGTGGTGGCCAGCACCGGGACCCCGGGCGGCAGGTCGTCGAACAGGTTGCGCAGCCTGCGGTAGTCGGGCCGGAAGTCGTGGCCCCAGTCGGAGATGCAGTGCGCCTCGTCGACGACCACCAGCCCGGCGCTCTCGGCCAGCTCGGGCAGCACGTTGTCGCGGAACTCCGGGTTGTTCAGCCGCTCGGGGCTGACCAGCAGGACGTCGACCTCACCCTCGGCGACCTGGGCGTAGATCTCCTGCCAGGCGTCGGTGTTCGCCGAGTTGATGGTGACGGCGCGGATGCCCGCCCGCGTGGCGGCGGCGATCTGGTTGCGCATCAGCGCCAGCAGCGGCGACACGATGACGGTGGGGCCCTCGCCCAGCTCGCGCAGCAGGGCCGTGGCCACGAAGTAGACCGCCGACTTGCCCCAGCCGGTGCGCTGCACCACCAGCACCCGGCTCCGCTTGAGCACCAGGGCCTCGATCGCGGTCCACTGGTCTTCGCGGAGTCTCGCGCCGTCTCCGGCGAGGGCGCGCAGGCGCTCCTCTGCCTCTTCTCGCACCGCGGCAGCCTCGGGAAGGACGTCAGTCATGTGCTCCTTGTTACCAGGTTTCCCACCCGCTTTGGCCCGCCCGGCGCCAAGCCGTGGAAACCCGGCGTTACGCTGGCCCTTCATGGAGCTCACCACCTGGCATCTGGAGCAGACGGACCGCTCCCGGCTGGTCCCGGCCGGGCCCGCGCGGCTCGCGGTGGAGGTCGTCCGCGCCGAGATCCCCTCTCCGGAGTTCAGCCGGTTCCTCTACACGTCGGTCGGCGGCGGCTACCACTGGACCGACCGGCTGGGGTGGTCGCGCGAGCGGTGGGCCGAGCATCTGGACCGGCCGCAGGTGGAGACCTGGGTGGCGTGGCATCGCGGCACGCCCGCCGGATACGTCGAGCTGGAGGGCCAGGCGGACGGCGTGGTGGAGATCCTCTACTTCGGGCTGCTGCCGTACGCCGTCGGCGCGGGCGTCGGCGGGCTGCTGCTGTCGGAGGGCGCCGCCCGCGCGTGGGACATGGGCGAGCGCGTGGCGGGGCGGGAACCGACCCGGCGGGTGTGGGTGCACACCTGCTCCATGGACGGGCCGTACGCGCTGGCCAACTACCGGGCACGCGGGTTCACCGTGTTCCGGGCCGTGGTGAGCGAACGGCAGGAGCCGGGGGCGACCCCCGGCCCGTGGCCCGGCGCGGAATAGCCGGCAAGGCGAAATATCCGACGAGAGCGACGTTTGAGACATCCGGCGCATGCCGTATGGCGAGCCGAGTCCAGGTCGCGGAACGCCCCCCACCTTCGGCACAATGTTCGACATGGCCCGACGAACGACCACACCCCCGCCGGAGGACTTCGAGGAGCGGATCATCGATATCGATGTCTCCGCCGAGATGCGCACCAGCTTCCTCGAATACGCCTACTCGGTCATCTACCAGCGCGCGCTCCCCGACGCCCGCGACGGCCTCAAGCCGGTGCAGCGCCGCATCCTGTACTCGATGAGCGAGATGGGCCTGCGGCCCGACCGGGGGCACGTCAAGTCCTCCCGCGTGGTCGGCGACGTCATGGGCAAGCTCCACCCGCACGGCGACGCGGCGATCTACGACGCGCTGGTGCGGATGGCGCAGCCGTTCTCCATGCGGCTGCCGGTGATCGACGGGCACGGCAACTTCGGCTCCCCCGACGACGCGCCGGCCGCCATGCGGTACACCGAGGCGCGGCTGGCGACGGCGGCCACCATGCTGGTGCAGTCGATCGACGAGGAGACCGTCGACTTCAAGCCCAACTACGACGGCCAGGAGACCGAGCCCACGGTCCTGCCGTCCGCGCTGCCCAACCTGCTGGTCAACGGGGCCACCGGCATCGCGGTGGGCATGGCGACCAACATGGCGCCGCACAACCTCGTCGAGGTGATCTCCGCCGCCCGCCACCTGATCAAGCAACCGGGAGCCACGCTTGAGGCGCTGATGCGCTTCGTCCCCGGCCCCGACCTGCCCACCGGCGGCACGATCATCGGCCTCGACGGTGTCCGCGACGCCTACCAGACCGGCCGGGGCACCTTCAAGATGCGCGCCAAGTGCGCGATCGACCAGGTCACGCCGCGCCGCAAGGGCATCGTGGTCACCGAGCTGCCGTTCAACGTCGGCCCCGAGCGGGTCGTGACGAAGATCAAGGAGCTGGTCACCTCCAAGCGGCTGCAGGGCATCTCCGACCTCAAGGACCTCACCGACCGGCACAAGGGCCTGCGCCTGGTCATCGAGATCAAGAACGGCTTCAACCCCGAGGCCGTGCTGGAGGAGCTCTACCGGCTCACGCCGATGGAGGAGACCTTCGGGATCAACAACGTCGCCCTGGTCGACGGGCAGCCCCGCACGCTGGGCCTGAAGGAGCTGCTGGAGGTCTACGTCGGTCACCGCATCGACGTCGTCCGCCGCCGCTCCTCCTATCGGCGGCGCAAGCGTGAGGAGCGTCTGCACCTGGTCGACGGCCTGGTCATCGCGCTGCTCAACATCGACGAGGTCATCCAGGTCATCCGCTCCTCCGACGACTCGGCGCAGGCGCGGTCGCGGCTCATGCAGGTCTTCGGGCTGTCGGAGATCCAGGCCGCCTACATCCTCGACACGCCACTGCGGCGCCTGACCAAGTTCGACAAGCTGGAGCTCGAACGCGAGAAGCAGACCCTCCAGGACGAGATCGCGGAGCTCACCGCGATCCTGTCGTCGGAGGACCGGCTGCGCCAGGTGGTCTCGGCCGAGCTGGCCGAGGTGTCCAAGCAGTTCGGCACCCCCAGGCGCACGGTCCTGCTCGAGTCCTCCGGGGTGGCCACGGCCACCGCCGTCCCGCTGGAGGTCCCCGACGACCCGTGCCGGGTGCTGATGTCCTCCACCGGGCTGCTGGCGCGCACCGGCGACGCCGGGCCGCTCGCGGGCGAGGGCGACCGGTCCAACCACGACGTCCTGGTGTCCGTCGTGAACTCCACGGTGCGCGGCGAGATCGGCGTGGTCACCTCGCTCGGCCGGATGATCCGGGTCGCCGTGATCGACCTGCCCGCGCTGCCGCCGTCGGCCAACCCGCCGTCGCTGTCCGGCGGGCACCCGGTGAGCGAGTACGTCACCCTCACCCCCGGCGAGACGGTCGTCGGGCTCGGCTCCCTCGACCCCGACGGCCCCGGCCTGGCCCTGGGCACCGCCTCCGGCGTGGTCAAACGCGTCACCCCCGACTACCCGGGCAACCGCGACGACTTCGAGGTGATCGGGCTGAAGGACGACGACCGGGTGGTGGGCGCGGTCGAACTCACCTCGGAAGACCACGACCTGGTGTTCATCACCACCAACGCCCAGTTGCTACGCTTTCCCGCCAGATCGGTGCGCCCGCAGGGCAGGCCCGCCGGAGGCATGGCGGGCGTGCGCCTCGACGCGGGCCACACGGTGCTCTTCTTCGGCGCGGTCGATCCCGGCGTGCCCGCCCACGTGGTCACCATCGCCGGGTCCGCCACCGCCCTGCCCGGCACCCAGACGGGCGGCGGAAAGGTCTCCGACTACGCGGAGTACCCGGCCAAGGGCCGGGCGACCGGCGGCGTCCGCGCCCAGCGGTTCCTGAAGGGCGAGGACACCCTGTTGCTCGCCTGGGCGGGCCCCGCGCCGGCCAGGGGCACGTCCGCGACCGGCAAGCCGGTCCCGCTGCCCGACGAGCTGGGGCGGCGCGACGGCTCCGGCGTGCGGCTCACCAACACGGTCGTGGCGGTCGGCGGCGCCCTCGGCGCCCACCCCGACCCGGAGCCGCAGGCCTCAGGCTCCGGAGACGACTCCCCCGCCGACGACTCGTCGGAGCTCTTCTGATCACCCGCTGAACGGGCCTCACGACGCCGTGGCCCGGCCGAACAGACGGCCGGGCCGCCCGGGGGCCAGGTCGGGTCACACGCGGCCCCACGTGGCCCACACGGCGCTTTCGCCCGAACAGCGTGCCGGGCCGCCCTCGTGAGCGACAATGAGCGCATGCCAGTCACCTCGTTCATGGTTCCGCTCGGCACCCAGGCGCCCGCGTTCGAACTGCCGGCGGTCGGGGGCGGGCGGGTGTCCCTCGACGATCTCAAGGGCAGCCCTGCGACGCTCGTGATCTTCCTGTCCAACCACTGCCCCTATGTCCGGCGGATCGAGCACGGCATCGGGGCCTTCGCGGCCGACTACCGCGACCGGGTGGCCGTCGTCGCCATCGGCAGCAACGACGTGGTCAACTACCCTGACGACGACGCTCCCCACCTGGCCGAGCAGGCCCAGCGGGCGGGGTTCGGCTTCCCGTACCTGCTCGACGAGACGCAGGAGGTCGCCGCCGCCTACCGGGCCGCCTGCACTCCCGACTTCTTCCTCTACGACGGCGAGCTGCGCCTGGCGTACCGGGGCGAGTTCGACGACGCCCGCCCGCGCAACGACGCACCGGTCACCGGAGCGGCCCTGCGCGCGGCCGCCGACGCCGTCCTCGCGGGCGGCAGGCCATCGGGCGCCCAGCAGCCCAGCCTGGGCTGCGGAATCAAGTGGAAGCCGGGCAACGAGCCCTCCTGACCGCCCGGCCCCCACAGGCCCGGGCCGGCGTGCTCAGGCGGGGGCGTGGTGGGCGGAGGCGTGGTGGGCGGAGGCGGTAGGGGTGCGGCGGGCCGTCCTGATGGACAGCAGGAGCTGCCAGGGCTCGCCTTCCCAGCAGCGGATCAGCGCCGCGATCTCGTCGGCGGGCCGGAAGCCCTGGCCACCGTCAAAACAACCGGCCTCGACCAGCCCGGTGACCAGTGGGTCGTCGTCGCCGAGCGCGGCGGTGTAGGCGGCGGCGTCGAAGAGCGCCAGCGCGCAGCGGGCGTTGCGCTCCTCGTCGCGCCGCTCGACCCGGTCAAGGCGGCGCCGGGCCTGCTGCCGCAGATACGCCGCCACGGATTGGCTCTTACTCATGCCCTCTCCACGATAGTCCGACCCTAAGTTACGACAGTGTCACTCTGTGTGCGACATGTTTGCCGAAGACATACCGGGGATCGGACCAAATGGCGGCGCAATAGCCACCCGAAATCACGTGGATCACACGATGATGAATCATTGGCGTTATGACCGCGTTCGATGACGTGCTTACCGGTAACCGGAAGTACACCCGCAATTTCAAGCATTCACGCCTCACCGGCCGGGCCGCACGCGGCCTGGCAGTGGTGACCTGCATGGACTCGCGCATCGACCCGCTCGGCCTGCTGGGGCTCAAGGCGGGAGACGCCAAGATCCTCCGTAACGCGGGTGCACGGGTGACCGACGACGTCCTGCGCACCCTCGTCCTCGCGGTCTATCTGCTCGGAGTCGAGCGGGTGCTGGTCATGCCGCACACCGACTGCGGCATGACCAAGGTCAGCGACGACGACGTGCACCGGATCGCCGCGGACCAGGGCATGGACACCCGCAGCCTGGAGTTCCACACGGTGCCCGACCAGAGCGAGGCGCTGCGGCACGACCTGGTGCGGGTGCGCACCAGCCCGTTCCTGCCGCCGGACATGCCGATCGGCGGCGCGATCTACGACGTGCACACCGGCAAGCTGATGCCCGTCGAGCTGTGACGGCCCCCGCGCCCCCGCCCGGGGGCGCGGGGCTCAGGCGTCGATGTGGTCGCGATCGACCTCGGCGGCGCTGCCCACGATGAACTCGCGGCGGGGCGCCACGTCGCTGCCCATCAGCAGGTTGAAGATCTTCTCCGCCGCCTCGATGTCCTCGATCCGGACGCGGCGCAGCGTGCGGTGGCGCGGCTCCATCGTGGTCTCGGCGAGCTGGTCGGCGTCCATCTCGCCGAGGCCCTTGTAGCGCTGCACCGGGTCCTTCCAGCGCTTGTTGCGCCGCTCCAGGTCGCGCAGCACCTTGTGCAGCTCCGCGTCGGTGTAGCAGTAGACGTACTTCTCCTGGTTGCGGCCCGGGTTGCTGATCTCGATGCGGTGCAGCGGGGGGACGGCGGCGAACACGCGGCCGGCCTCGACCATGGGCCGCATGTAGCGGTGGAACAGGGTCAGCAGCAGGCAGCGGATGTGCGCGCCGTCCACGTCGGCGTCGGCCATCAGGATGACCTTGCCGTAGCGGGCCGAGTCCAGGTCGAACGAGCGGCCCGACCCGGCGCCGATGACCTGGATGATCGCCGCGCACTCGGCGTTCTTCAGCATGTCGGCGACGGACGCCTTCTGCACATTGAGGATCTTGCCCCGGATCGGCAGCAGCGCCTGGAACTCCGAGTCGCGGGCGGCGCGGGCGGTGCCCAGCGCCGAGTCGCCCTCGACGATGAACAGCTCGGTGCGGTCGACGTCGTCGCTACGGCAGTCGACCAGCTTGGCCGGGAGCGCGGAGTTCTCCAGCACGCTCTTGCGCCGCTGGTTGTCACGGTGCTCGCGGGCGGCGATGCGCGCCTTGGCGGCGGCGACGATCTTCTCTAGGACGGCCCGCAACTGCTGCTTCTGGGCGCGCTTGGGAGTGGCGAAGAGCTCTTTCAGCTCGCGCGAGACCACGTGGGAGACGATGCGGGACGCGGCGGAGGTGCCCAGCACCTCCTTGGTCTGCCCCTCGAACTGCGGCTCGGGCACCCGCACGGTGACGACCGCGGTGAGCCCTTCGAGGATGTCCTCCTTCAGGACCGGGTCGTCGCCGTTCTTCAGCAGGCGCGTCTCACGGAGCTGCTCGTTCACCGTGCGGACCAGCGCCCGCTCGAAGCCGTTGACGTGGGTGCCGCCCTTGGGGGTGGCGATCACGTTGACGAACGACCGGACGGTGGATTCGTAGCCCTTGCCCCAACGCACCGCGACATCGACGGTGAGCTCGCGCTCGACCTCGGTCGGGGTCATGTGGCCCTGGTCGTCGAGGACGGGCACCGTCTCGTGGAAGTGGCCCTCGCCCTGCAGCCGCAGCACCTCGCAGACCGGCTCGTCACGCGCGAGGAACTCGGTGAACTCCGAGATGCCGCCGTCGAAGTGGAACTCCTCCTCGACCGGCTCCTCGCCACGGTCGTCGCGCAGGGCCAGGGTGAGGCCGGGGACCAGGAAGGCGGTCTGGCGCAGCCGCACGTGGATCTCGTCGAGCGAGATCTCGGCGTCGGGCAGGAAGATCTGGTTGTCGGCCCACCAGCGCACCCGGGTGCCGGTGACCTTGCGGCCGAGCTTGCCGCCGTCGCGCAGGCCGGACTTCTTCTTGAACCTGGAGCCGGGGCCGTCGCCGTCGAAGACGCCGGGCACCCCGCGCCGGAAGCTGATCTCGTGGACCCGCCCGTCGAGGTCGACCGCGACGTCGAGGCGGGAGGACAGCGCGTTGACCACCGAGGCGCCCACGCCGTGCAGGCCGCCCGACGCGGCGTACGCGCCGCCGCCGAACTTCCCGCCCGCGTGCAGCTTGGTGTAGACGAGCTCGACGCCCGCCAGGCCGCTCTTGGGCTCGATGTCGACCGGGATGCCCCGGCCGTTGTCACGAACCTCGATCGACCCGTCGCGGTACAGCTCGACCTCGATGCGGCTGCAGTAGCCGGAAAGAGCCTCGTCGACCGAGTTGTCGACGATCTCCCAGAGACAGTGCATCAGGCCCCGGGTGTCGGTGGACCCGATGTACATCCCTGGACGCTTGCGGACCGCCTCCAGCCCCTCCAGCACCGACAGATGACGGGCCGTGTAGCCCGTCTCCAGACGTACGGCGGTCACACCGACTCCCACTCTGCATCGAACATGTGTGCGTAGCTTACCGTTCTTCCCGATCGTGCGCGTACAAGCTTGCCATTAGGAGAGGATTGACGTTACCTGTGGAGTGATCCCCGTCACTTTCCGGCACATTCCGCTCTCGGCGTAGCCGGGGGGTGATTGGGAACGTCCAGGTCCGGTTAGATGTTGTCCCAAGTGACTGACGCCAGATCCTCGTCCAGGCGGGGATGACCCGAAAGGCGATACGTGACTGGAGCTCTCGCCCCCACCAAGCCGCTGACGGCCCTCGACCGCTGTGACCGCTGCGGCGCCCAGGCCTACATTCGCGCGACCCTGCCCGTGGGTGGGGAGCTGCTGTTCTGCGCCCACCATGGGCGTCAGCACGTGGCTGCGTTGCGCGACAAGGGCGCCGACATCCAGGACGAGTCCGCACGGCTGAGCGAAACCCCTTCGATCGCACGCGACAACGAAAGATAAGTGTCATCGAACCCGGTAATGACGCCGGGCCGACTCCGCGAATCCGGCGCGCTCGTACAGCGCCCGGGCCGCGGTGTTGGACTCCGTGACCACCAAATATGCCCCTTCAGCGCCCTGTTGTCCTCCATGTGAGAGCAGGGCGCTCAGTATGCCGCGAGCACGGCCGGCGCGTCGCGCCCGCGGCTCCACGGCCATGCAGTAGATCCCCAGCCACTCTCCCTGCACGACGCCGCGCCCTACCGCGACCGTCTCACCGTTCGAGGCGGCGGCCGACGCGTAGACGGCCTCGGCTCCACTGAGGATGCGCGCCGCCATGGCGTCACGGCCACCGCCGTCCGTGGCGTCCGGAGCGTAGAGTCGCCACCAGGCGTCCAGCCACCGGCCGGTCAGGCTCTCCTCCAGCGTCACCCCCTCGGGCGTGCTCGCCGACGGGCCCAGCGTGGTCGCCATCGCGAGCATCGGATCGACCACCCGATATCCTCGCGTGTCCAGCTCGCGATCGAGTCCAGGCGTGACACCCGGGCCGATCCAGAACGCGCAGGGCAGCCCCAGCGACCCGTAGAACCGCTCGGCGCGATCCACCGCGCCGCCCAGGTCGCCGGCCTCTCCGAGCGGAAGCACGGAATTGGCCCGTTTGCTCACCCCGCCCGCGTGCCGATACACCCAGCCTTCGGCCTCCACCCGGTACGGCGCGGGCCACGCCCGATCCACCAACCGGTCCACGAGCAGGTCGAACACCCCGCCGGACCCCGGCGCCCGCGCCGGGGGCAGTTTCGCGTCGACCATGAGCGTCCCTTCCAGAGGGGTTGAACGCCGATCTCGACCACCGGATCGATTACCCGCCACGGAGACGCCATGGCGACAACGGGGTTCCCCGGCGATGAACCGGGGGTGAGATCATTGAGGGAGTCTACGACCCCTCCCGGCCTCCCGCGCGCATCACCGCCCGCGATCCGCCCCGTCGCCTTACACACCATACGAAACAGGCGACCACTCGTGACACTCTGCTCACCCATCGGAGTCTCAACGGTACATTTGTCAAGACATGTTGAGCGTTAAGGGTGATTATGAAGGTTATCCATATACGTCCCCTTGGTGATGTGATCGACCACGAGCGCAGCGCCGACTGCGCCTGCGGCCCCGGCGGCGACGTCATCGGCGCCCGCACCCTCCCCCAACCCCTGGGGGTCATCTACCGTCACCACTCCCTCCAACCCTGCGCCGACTGGGAAGCCGCCGAACACGTCTAGGAGCACCCTGCGCCCCGCAGGGATGGTGACCGCCCCTTCGAGCCGCCGTGCCCACATCCAGCGCGCGGCCTCGCACCTGCGGGTGCCTCCGTCCCTCCCGCCTTCAACCGACGGACCGGTGTCACCGCAGGTCCACGCATCAGCCGGAGCGAGCCGCGTCCAGGGCGACCGCCTCACCAAGAACCGCCCTGTAGTCGAACGGCGGTCGCATGGGCTCAACGGCATGAACCGCGCCCGCTCCACGGCGGTTGCGTCCACACGTCGAGGGAACGGTGGCTCTAGTGAGGGCGGCGCCCTGAGATGAGCGCCGTGATCCGTGCAAGCGTGCTGCCTGTCGCCGCTGTGCCCTCGACGGTGAACGTTTCCGATGGCAGCGGCGTAAGTGCGGGTCGGCGGCATCCGTCGGGCCGATTTCCACCACTTTGCGTTGCGGGAAGCGACCGACGTGAGGAATGCGGCGTCCTGCGGAGCGGGGTTCGGTCTTCAGGGGGTCACCAGGCGGTGTGAGAGACGCGTTCTAACGCAGTTCGACGGTTTCGCTCCGGTGAGCGGGCGGGAGAAGCCCTCTGGTGGCGCCGTCGGACGCGACGCGGCCTGTCGGGTTCGTCCAAGCGTTTCTCAGTTTCGATACACAGGCGACCGAGGAGCGGCACGAGCGTCGGGCGCAGCCCGACTGGGAGCAGACGACCGAGCGGAGCGAGGACGATTGCGCGCGAAGCGGCTCTCCGCACCCGAGCGGAGCGAGGACGGCTGCGCGGCGGTGCGGCCCGTGGGTGGACCGAGCGGGTGAGGGCGGTTGGGGGCGCGGTGGCTCGTTGCTTGGCTTGGCCGGGGATGGCTTTGGGATGGGAGGTGGCGGCCGGGTGCGGGCGGGGAGGGGCCGGCGTACGGCGGGGGCACCGGCACCCGGGGGCCGAGGGCTTTGGCTGGGCATGGCGATCACCGGGTGTCGGCTGGACACCCGGTGATCGTGGTGGAGCAGGCTAGTCCAGGTAGTCGCGGAGGACCTGGGACCTTGATGGGTGGCGGAGCTTGGACATGGTCTTGCTCTCGATCTGGCGGATGCGCTCGCGCGTCACCCCGTAGACCTTGCCGATCTCATCGAGCGTCTTCGGCTGACCGTCGGTCAGGCCGAAGCGCATGGAGACCACGCCCGCCTCGCGCTCAGACAGGGTGTCGAGCACGGAGTGGAGCTGCTCCTGAAGGAGGGTGAAGCTGACCGCGTCGGCCGGGACGATCGCCTCGGAGTCTTCGATCAGGTCGCCGAACTCGCTGTCGCCCTCCTCGCCGAGCGGGGTGTGCAGGGAGATCGGCTCGCGGCCGTACTTCTGCACCTCGATGACCTTCTCAGGGGTCATGTCCAGCTCGCGGGCCAGTTCCTCGGGGGTGGGCTCACGGCCGAGGTCCTGGAGCATCTGGCGCTGCACGCGGGCCAGCTTGTTGATGACCTCGACCATGTGCACCGGAATGCGGATGGTGCGGGCCTGGTCGGCCATCGCCCTGGTGATCGCCTGGCGGATCCACCAGGTGGCGTAGGTGGAGAACTTGTAGCCCTTGGTGTAGTCGAACTTCTCCACCGCGCGGATCAGGCCGAGGTTGCCTTCCTGGATGAGGTCCAGGAACAGCATCCCGCGACCGGTGTAGCGCTTGGCCAGTGAGACGACCAGCCGGAGGTTGGCCTCCAGCAGGTGGTTCTTGGCGCGGCGGCCGTCCTCGGCGATCCACTCCAGTTCGGCGCGGACGTCGACCGGCAGGTTGTCGCCGTCGGTGCCGAGCTGCTCCTCGGCGAACAGGCCGGCCTCGATCCGCTTGGCGAGCTCGACCTCCTGCTCGGCGTTGAGCAGCGGGACCTTGCCGATCTGCTTGAGGTAGTCCTTGACCGGGTCGGCGGTGGCTCCGGCGGCGGCGACCTGGGCGACGGGCGCGTCATCGTCGTCGTCGGACAGGATGAGGACCTCGTCCTCGCCCTGCACCACGACGGCGACCTTCGGCTCATCGCCGGGCTCGGCGTCGGCGGGCGCGCCGTCGGTCTCGGCCTCGGCGTCGGCCTCCGGCTCTTCGACCTCGTCTCCGGCGTCGACCTCGTCTTCGCCCTCCACGTCGTCGAGCTCGAAGTCTTCGAGCTCGACGTCGACATCGAGGTCGAGGTCGTCGTCGCCCTCGTCGTCGACGTCGGCCGACTTGGGCTTCGCGTCTGCGGGTGCGGACTTGGCGGCTGGTGTCTGGGCCGCGGGAGCCTGCGGGGCCGCCTTCTTGGCGGCGGAGGTCGCGGCGGTCTTGGCCTGGGCGGGCTTGACCGGGGCGGCCTTCTTGGCGGGCGCGCTCTTGGCGGCCTCGTTTGCGGAGGCGACCTTCTGCGCGGGGGCCTCGGGCTTCGGTTTCCTCGTGGTGGCCGGCTCGGGCTCACTGACGACCGCGGTGACGGTCTCGGGCTGCGGCTCCTTGGCCGCGGCCGAGGCCGGCTTGGACTTCTTGACGGGAGCGGCCGTGCGTCGCTTGCCCGAACCGCGAGACCTCTTGGGCGCGGCCGCGGAGTCGGCGGCCGTCACCACCACGGTCACGCCTTCCTTGCTGAGGCTCCGCAGGAACCCGGCGGCGTGCGACATGGGGATGTCGGCCTCCTCGAAGGCCTTGCGGACATCCTCGGACTCAAGGAAACCCTGCGAGCGCCCACGCTCGAGCAGTCGCTGAATGACGGGCTCGTTCAGCTCCGATGGCTTTGAGCGAGTCGAACTTGCAGGCGACACGAACACCTCTCGAACGAACGCGTGGCGACAATGGACCCAAGTTGCCCGCTAGGGGCAGATGCCTTCATGTTGTGCTGGCCGTACGGACCGCGACGGACCTGCCCAGCATTGTGACACGACACCGCACTCCATACGGCCGCCTCCCGGCGGTTGCCCTCCACCCTAGGCCGACCCAGAGAGTAGTGCGTACGGAAGCCGCGCACTGATATCCGAAAGCAACCGTTATGACTGTTTCATTCAGTCACTCTTCGTGGCACCAGGCACGTGAATCGCCAGGACAGTAACGTCATCATCCTGCTCGTACCCCGCCAGCATACGATCTACCAGGAAGTCAAGCAGCAAATGCGGGCTTCCCACTACTTCCGGCGGGGCCTCCTGCACAACCGAGCAAAGCTCCGCGAGTCCGGCGTCGAGACCGCGCTTGCGATTCTCCACCAAACCGTCGGAGTAGAGCACGGCCGTGTGGCCCGGCGGCACACAGAACCGGAACTGCTTGCGGCTGGCCGCCCAGCCCAGCGGAGTGCCGGGCTCCGCGTCGCAGAGCAGCGGCACGCCCTGCGGCGACACCAGCACGGGCGGCGGGTGACCGGCCAGCGCGAGGGTGCCCTCCCCGCTGCCCGGCTCGACCACCATGTAGGCGAGCGTGGTGACCTGCTCCTCGTCTTCCGTGGCCTCGAAGACCCGGTCGAGACCGGTGAGCACGGCGGCGGGCGGCGGGTTGGTCAGCGCCAGGGCGCGCATCGCGTTGCGGATGCGGCCCATTCCCGCCGCGGCGACAACGCCCTTGCCCATCACGTCGCCGACCACGGCCGCGACCCGGCTGTCCTGGAGGACGAAGGCGTCGTACCAGTCGCCGCCGACCTGGACGTGACGGCTGCCCGAGCGGAAACGCTGGGCCAGCATCAGCCCGGGCACCACCGGCAGGCGGTCGGGGAGCAGGCTGCGCTGCAAGGTCTCGGCGGTGCGGTGCTCACGCTCGAAGAGCGTGGCCCGCTCGACGGCGAGGGCGCACTGCCCGGCGAGCGCCTCCAGGAAGACGCCGTCCTCCTGGGAGATCTTCTGGGGGCGGGTGAACGAGAAGCGCAGAGCGCCGAGCGCCCGCCCGGCGGCCAGCAGCGGCAGGCCCACCCAGGCCCGCTCCTCGTCGTGGCCGGTGAACCTGGCGATCGTCTCCTCGTCGGCCCCGGCGTCGCGGAGCTGGGCCGACAGGCTGTCGGACGACTCGGCGAAGACCGGCCTGCGGCTGTTCACCGCCATGGTCATGACGCTGGACTGGCCCAGCGGGATCTCGTCGCCGGGGAACCCGGGGACGTCGGGCACCCCGCTGCTGTTGATCAGCTTGAGCACCGCGCGGTCGGGGTCGAGCAGCGCCACGGCCGACTTGTCGGCGGCCACCGCCGTACGGCCGACGTCGATGATGACCTGCACCACCTGCTCGACCGTCAGCGCCTCGGCCAGCATCGCGGTCGCGCCCTGCAGCCGGGCCGTGCGCAGCGCGGCGGCGCCGAGCTGGTCGGTCAGCCTGCCGCGCATCTCCTCGGCCTCGCGCTGCGGCGTGACGTCGGTGTTGGCGCCCACCCACTCCACGACCCGGCCGTGCCTGATGATGGGCACCGCCCTGACCTCGAAGTGGCGGTACCCGCTGGCCCTGGTGCGGACCCGGTAGTTCCACTCGAACATGGTCCGGCCGCGCAGCGCCTCGCGCCAGGCCTCCTCGGTGTGCTGGCGGTCGTCGGGATGCACGACCTCCAGCCAGCCGTGGGCGAGGTACTCCTCAAGCCCCTGGCCGGTGATGGCGCGCCAGCGCGGCGCGTCCTCCACCACCGCGCCGGAGGGCGAGGTGATCCAGACGAGCTGGGACTGCGCCTCGACCAGCGAGCGGTACCGCTCCTCGCTGCGGCGCAGGTCCTCCTCGGTCTGCCTGCTCTCGGTGACGTCGACCCCGACCAGCGCGACCGTGCGCAGCTTCTCCTCGTCGTCACGGATCGGCGAGAAGGAGAGCGCCCAGTGGCGGGTCTCGCCGTCGGCCGAGCGGACGCGCACCCGGTGATCGCCGTCGTGGATGCCGCGCTCCTCCTCCACCACGGTGCGGACGGCGCCCTCGATCAGCGCGGTCAGGTCGGCGGCGAGGGTCTCGCCGGGGAGACGGCCCGCCAGGTCGTCGACGGAGACCCCGACCACGTCGCCGAAGACGTCGTTGGCCCGCAGGAAGCGGCCTGCGGGATCGAAGAAGGCCAGCGCGTAGGGAGTCTGGAACATCAGGCCGGTCAGCAGCGAGGGATCCACGACTTCCACATCCGACTCCCGGGGACGGGGTACGGAGGTCTCGGCACTCATGGTCGGCACCTCCGTAGCGTGCCAGGGTCTCCCACGAGGCACATCTCCAAACTCGAGAATCGGTATTGCGCAGCTCCGGGGGACCGGATACTGCAGTACATCATCGGCGATGGGCAGGCGCGGACGGAAGCCCCGGCCGCAATGCGGTCAACGCATCCTGCCAAATCCGCCGCGCGCCGCGCAGCAGGATCAAGCTACTCGGCCCGGCCCCCGGTTCATCGGCCCGCCGCGTCCGGCCTGCCCAGGACCGGTCGGTGCGCAGTTCAGCACGCTGTTCAGCGGGCTTCAGCGGGCTTCAGCGGGCTTCAGCCCGACTTGGCGGCCTGCTTGGCCGCCTGCTTGGCGGCGCGCACCTTCCCCAGGGTGTCGTCGTCCACGACGTCGGCCACCGAGCGGAGCGAGCCCTCCTCGCCGTACGCCCCCGCCGCCTCGCGCCACCCCTCGGGCCGCACCCCGAGCTGCTTGCCGAGCAGGGCGAGGAAGATCTGCGCCTTCTGCTTGCCGAACCCCGGCAGCGCGTTCAGCCGGCGCAGCACCTCCTTGCCCTCGGAGACGTCGCGCCACAGCGCCTCGGCGTCGCCGTCGTAGTGCTCGACCAGGTAGGCGGCGAGCTGCTGCACGCGCTTGGCCATCGACGAGGGGTAGCGGTGCACGGCGGGCTTGGCCGCGAGCAGCGCGGCGAACTCCTCGGGGTCTCGGGAGACGATCTCCTCGGGGGTGAGGTCGCCGCCGAGCCGCTCGGCGATGGTGTAGGGCCCGGTGAACGCCCATTCCATGGCGACTTGCTGATCGAGCAGCATTCCGGTCAAGAGGGCGAACGGGTTGCGGCCGAGCAGCTCGTCGGCCTCGGCCCGCTGGGCGAGCTGTATGCGCATGGCACCAGCTTCGCATGTCGGCCGCCGGGGGGTTGACACAGACGAGAGAACATATGGAATGGGAGCGCCGGTCCTATGAAGCAAGGAATCACCCATTCCGATGCACGATCTCGTCGCCCGAGCGTCCTTCGGCCCCAAGCGCGGCCCCGCTTCCGCCGACCCGGTCAGCGCACGTCTCACCGCCGAGTTCCGCCAGGTACCCGCCGAATCCGTGGAGCGCTGTGTCGCCGACACGTGGGCGCGCGCCCGGCATCTCGGGATCGGCGCGACGGCGGACATCGTGGAGCGAGTGGCCCGGGAACACCTGCTCGCCCTTGTGAACTCCGCGCCGCGCCCCCGCATTCGTCGGTAACATAGGGGTTACCGGGCCGCGTTCTTCGCACTGTTCCGCCCGGGAACGCGAGAGGGTTGAGCCGTTAGCGAGGCCGGGAACACGGCCGCCGGCGAGCGTCTCCGCCCAGTACGGCAGCCTTGGGCTCGCCCGGCCGACACAGGAGGGTGCGTGAACGAGCGAGCCATCGCCCGCGGCGGCATCCGGCTCGGGTGGGCGCCCCAGGAGGTTGCGTGATCCGTAAGCACCGTCGAGCCCCTCAGGAATCCCCGCCCCCCGACGACGTCTTCGCGGAGATGCTGCTGGCCTCCCGCGAACTGCTGGCCGTGCGCAGCCCGCTCGACGCGGAGCTGATGGTCTCCGACATGGTCGGCGCGTGGTGGGGCCGCCGCCTGCCGGGCGGCGACGTCGAGCAGGTCCTGGGCGAGGGACTGGTCGACTACGCGGCCAAGGCGGGCACCCCCGCCGGCCTGACCCTGCTGATCGCGATGGCCTATCTGGGCACGGCGCGCCAGGCGGCCAAGTCCGAGGGCGCGGCGCTGGCGCTGATGGAGTCCGGGGTGGCCCGGCCGCGCTGGGCCGAGCGGGTCGGCGCGGTCAAGCCCACCGGGTGCTTCGTCTCACGCGACGCCTACGGCGACCAGGACACCGTGCTCTGCACGTTCGCCTACCGCGACCGCGACGGCAGGGCGTCCGAGGAACGCCACGCGCTGGTCCTCGTCGTCGACTACAACATGCGCGGCATGGCCCGCGACGCCTGGGTCTCCTCGCAGGTCGACACCCTGCTCGAAAAGGCGAGGGCCGAGGCCGAGGGCAACCCCATGCTGCTGTTCGAGGAGCTCGCGCCGCAGCAGGCCAGGGCGCTGCTGGAGTCGGCGATGAAGGCCACCCGCGACGGCTTCGACCGCAACGGCCCGCCCCCGGTCAGCGACAGCTACGCCACCTACCACGCGTTCGCCCGCTCACGGATCAAGGCGCTGCCGCCCGGCCGCAAGCGCCCGGCGCCGCTGCACACCGAGGCCCCCTACAACCGCGAGCGGCGGGCCATGCTGGCGGCGGAGTTCCTGGCCTCCGACGCGGCCGAGCAGCTGTCCGACCCGTCGGCCGCCTCGCGGTGCGCCGACCACATCATCGACTACGGCTGCGAGCACGACTTCGGCCGCCCGCTGCGGGTCAGTCCCACCAAGTGCGAGACCTTCCTGCTCGACCACCTGCCCCGCAAGATCATGCTGAGCCCGGCCGAGCAGGACGCGGTGCCGTACGTGCTGTCGGCGTGGGCGCGGTTCGCGGCGGGCCGTACGGGGCTGCCCGAGCCGGGGCTGCTGGCCACGCTCGACGCGATCTGGGAGGCCACCAACCGGTTCGCCGAGGCCTACCGCGACCCCACCTCGCTGGGCCTCGACCGTGAGCTGGTGGAGCGGCTGCTGCCCGACGGCGACCTGTCGGCGCTGGCCCGCCGGGTGTTCGCGTTCCCCTACCTGCAGGGCGCGCACGGCGACATACTGCTGGACCGGCTGAACCCGGCGGTCGAGGGCGACCGGCGGATCCTGCTGGAGATCGACCACATGGGCGATCGCAACCGTCCCGACTACCAGGAGCACCTGGCCTGGCACGAGGAGATCGCCAGGCGGCTGTGGAACGGCGATCCGCCGGAGCTCTGGGAGGCCGCGCAGCGGCTGCTCGACCTCGGGCACGACCGGCACGACGTGCTGCACGTGCTGATCGAGATCGCCGAGCGGATCGGCGACCACCCCGCCGAGCTGGCCGCCGCTTTCGACGACATCGCCGACATACCCGACTCGCCGCCGGTGTGACATCGGCCCGGCGTCCCGCCGTCTAGGGTGGGCGTGACGCTAGGAGGCGGGATGGAGATCGACCTCAACGCCGATCTCGGTGAGGGATTCGGCATCTGGCGGCTCGGCGACGACGACGCCCTGCTCGACATCGTCACCAGCGCCAACATCGCCTGCGGGTTCCACGCGGGCGATCCGCTCACGATCCGCCGCACCTGCGCGGCGGCGGTCGATCGCGGCGTGATCATCGGCGCGCAGGTCTCCTACCGCGACCTGGCCGGGTTCGGGCGGCGTGAGATGGACGTCGAGCCGGACGAGCTGTCCGCCGAGGTGCTCTACCAGGTGGCGGCCCTCGACGGCGTGGCGCGGGCGATGGGCGGCCGGGTCTCCTACGTCAAGCCGCACGGCGCGCTGTACAACCGGGTGGTCCGCGACGCCGGCCAGGCTGAGGCGCTGGTCGGCGCGGTCGCCGCCTACTCCCCCGACCTGCCGGTGCTGACCCTGCCGGTCTCCGAGGTGCACGAGGCCGCCGCCCGGTACGGCGTGCGCACGGTCACCGAGGCCTTCGCCGACCGCGCCTACACCCCAGAAGGACGGCTGGTCTCCCGGCGCGAGCCGGGTGCCGTGCTGCACGACCCGGCCGTGGTCGCCGCCCGCGCCGCGCGGATGGCCGCCGGGGCCGAGATCGCCGCCGCCGACGGCACGATGGTCGAGGTCACGGCGCGCTCGCTGTGCGTGCACGGCGACACCCCCGGCGCGGTCGCACTGGCCCGCGCCGTCAGAGACGCGCTCAACGACGCCGGTCTGTCCCTGCGGCCGTTCGCGTGACCGGCGGCGATTCCCCGGCGATCCGCCGGGCGGGCGAGCACGGCCTGCTCGTCGAGACGGGCGGGCTGGCCGTCTCCCACCGGCTCGACGCCCTCCTGCGGGCCGAGCGCCCGCCGGGTGTGGCGGAGATCGTGCCCGGCCCGGCCACGGTGCTGGTCCTGGCGCCGGGGGCGGACCTCGCGCGCCTGCGCGCCCGGCTGTCGGCTTTGGCCGCTGCGGCCCGTGACGAGCCCGCCCCCGGCCACCACGACACCACGGGCGACCTGGTCACGATCCCGGTCGTCTACGACGGCGAAGACCTTGCCGAGGTCGCCAGGCTCACCGGCCTGACCCCCGGCGAGGTCGTCGCCCGGCACGCCGGCGCCGAACTGGTGGCCGGCTGGCTCGGCTTCGCCCCGGGCTTCGCCTACCTGACCGGCCTCGACCCCCGCCTCCACGTCCCGCGCCTGCAGACGCCGCGAACCTCCGTCCCGGCGGGCGCGGTCGCCGTCGCCGGTCCGTACTCGGCGGTCTATCCCTCGGCCTCGCCCGGTGGCTGGCGGCTGCTCGGCCACACCGCCCTGCGGGTGTGGGACGAGCGCGCCGACCCGCCGTCGGTGCTGCGGCCCGGCACGCGGGTGCGCTTCGAGGTCGCCCGGTGATCGAACTCCTCTCCCCCGGGCCCTACGCGACCGTGCAGGACCTCGGCAGGCCGGGTTACGCGCACCTCGGGGTGCCCCGGTCCGGCGCGGCCGACGAACCGTCCCTCAGGCTGGCCAACCGCCTGCTCGGCAACCCGGAGTCGCACGCCGCCGTCGAGGTCACCTACGGCGGCGCGCGGCTGCGGTTCACGGCGGCCGCCTGGGTGGCCGTCACCGGGGCGCCCTGCCCGCTGCGGCTGGCCGGACGGGCCGCGGACATGTATGCGCCGCTGTGGGCCCCGGCCGGGGCGGAGCTGCTCCTGGGGCGACCGGCGAGAGGGTTGCGGAGCTACGTCGCGGTGCGCGGCGGCGTCGCGACCGAGCCGGTGCTGGGCAGCCGCTCGGCCGACTCGCTGTCCGGGCTCGGGCCTCCGCCGCTGCGTGCGGGCGAGCCGCTGCCGGTGGGGCCGGTCGCCGGGCTCGGCCCGATCACGGTGGACGCCGCCCCGCCTTTGGCGCTGCCCGCCGTCCCGGTGCTCGATGTGATCCCCGGGCCGCGCGACGACTGGTTCACCGCCGAGGCCGCGCGGCGGCTGTACGGCGAGCCGTACGAGGTGAGCCAGCAGAGCAACCGGGTCGGCGTGCGGCTGCGCGGGCCGGTGCTGCGGCGCGCCCGCGAGGGCGAGATCCCCAGCGAGGGCATGGCGACGGGCGCCGTCCAGGTGCCCCCGGACGGCCACCCCATCGTCTTCCTCACCGACCATCCCCCCACCGGGGGCTATCCGGTGATCGCCGTGCTCACCGCGAGGTCCGTCGCCCTGGCCGCGCAGCTACGCCCCGGAGACCTCGTGCGGTTCCGCCCGCTCAGTGCTTCCCTCACTGGGCCAGCAGCGCGCTGATCCGGTCGGCGGCCGGGGTGAGCAGCGGTTCCGGCACCTCTTCGAAGAGGTCGAACACCGGCCGGCCCGATTTGGCCTCCCACACCCCGGCGACCCGCCCCCGGTAGACGACGACCGGGGAGATCCAGCCCGCGGTGCGGCTGACCTTGGCCCGCGCCTCGGTGGGCAGCAGCGGCGCCAGATCGCGGGGTGCGCCAAGGATGTACTGGTCGAAGCCGGGCAGCAGGTGCACGGTCTCCACGGGTCGGGCGGCGGCGAGGGCGTCCAGGTGCTCGGCGAGCGCGAACAACGTGCGGCCCTCGACGGTGACCTCGGCCAGTTCCGGCCGCAGGGCCTCGAACCAGCCGCGGAGCACCGCCTTGCGGGCCATGCCGCGAAACAGCCAGGCGTCGAACATCTCCGGCGTCGCGGGACCGTGCGCGCCGAGGAACGCCCGGAGCAGGCGGACGCCCGCCTCCTGCACCGGCAGGGGGACGATGCCCGGGGAGGCGAACGTGACCCTGCCTTCGCGCGGCGGGCCGTAGCAGAGTTGCCCGAGGAAGCTCAGCGGCTTGAGCAGCACGCCCCAGCCGGAGGTGAGCGCCTCCCGCAGATGGCCGTCGCCGGTGAGCTCGATGATCGCCTCGGTCAGTTCCTCGCGGGTCAGCGGGCCCTCGCGCAGCGCCCGGGGGACGGCGTCGATGATCGCGTCGACCTCGGCGGCGGTGACGCCGTGCCCGCGCAGCCACGACCCCTTCTCCCAGAAGCGCAGCGAGCCGAGCGCACCGCAGTACGCCGGCAGTTCGCCGGCGGGGATCAGATGCAGGGTGCCGCGCATCAGCCAGGTCTTGATCAGCGTGCGGTCCTGCCACAGCGCGCGGCCGACGTCGCCGCGCGGGGCCGCGCCGAGGCGGACCGCGATCGCCAGCTCGGCCGCGGAGGCCACCTGCGCCTGGATCCCGCAGAGCCGCCGCGCGACCGATACCGGGTCGGGTCCCGGGGTGCTCACGAACTGCCGCTCCAGCCGCCACGCCAGCACCGCGGGCCATGTGGTGTCGAGTGTCGTCACCCGTCCTGTCTACACGTCATAGGCGGGGGTCCTGAGCACGGCCGCCGAGTTGAACCCGCCCGCGCCCCTGGCGGCCACCAGGACGGTGGCCGTGCCGGGCAGTTCGCGCGGCTCGGCGACCAGGTCGATCCCGTGGCGGGCGGCGGCCTGACGCGTGTCGACGTTGATCGTTGGGGGCAGCACGCCGTGGGACACCGAAAGGGCCGCCCAGGCGAGGTCGAGCGCGGCCCCGCCCGAGCACAAGCGTCCGGTCATCGTCTTGGGGACGGTTACCGGCACCCGGCGCGGTCCGAACACCTCGCGCAGCGCCCTCGCCTCCAGTTCGTCGCCGAGCGGGTCGCCCGCGCCGTCGGCGAAGACGGCGTCGATGTCGCCGGGCTCGCACCCGGATCTGCCGATGGCCTCGCGCATGGCCCTGGCGTACTGGGCGTGGTCGCTCGCGGGGGCGGTGGCGTCGGTCGCGTCATGGGTGGAGGCGGACCCGGCCACCTCCGCGTAGACCGTCGCGCCGCGCAGGTGCGCGCGCCGCCACTCCTCGACCACGAGCATGGCCCCGCCCTCCCCCGGCACCTGCCCGGTGGCGTCGGGCGCGAACGGCCGGTACGCCGTGGCAGGGTCGGGGTCGGGGCTCAGCGTCTCCTGGCTCGCCTGGCAGGCCATCGCGTACGGCGACAGCGGCGCCTCGGTGCCGCCCGTCACCACCACGCCGCTGCCCCGGGAGATCAGCCGCCTGGACTGGGCGAGCGCGTCGATGCCGCCCGCCGCGTCGGCGACCAGCACCCCGCACGCCCCCTTGAGCTGGTGCCTGATCGAGATCTGGCCGCTGCTGGCGGCGTAGAACCAGCCGATCGACTGGTAGGCGCTCACCGACCGCGGCCCCTCCTTGTAGAGGGCCTGGATCTCCCGCTGCCCGAAGGCGTTGCCGCCCGAGGCCGCCGCGGTCACCACGGAGAGGTGGAAGGGGAACTCCTTCTTGGTGTCCAGGGCGGCGTCGGACAGCGCCAGCTCGGTCGCCGCCAGACCCAGCCACGACCAGCGGTCGGTCTGGACGAGGAGGCGGTTGGCCACGAACTCGGTCTCGTCGAAACCGGCCACCTGCCCGGCGACCCTGACCTTCAGGCCGGGGGCCGTGCGGCCGGGCAGTTCCCGGATGCCGCTGCGACCGGCCAGCCCGGCGAACCAGTGGTCGGCCGCGCCCACGCCGGTCGGGGCGATCACCCCGATGCCGCTGATCACCGCACGTTGCGGCACGTGTCATCCTCCGAATCTGGAAAAGATCATCGCGGACTGGAATCCGCCGAACCCGCTGCCGGCCGACAGTGCGTGCGTGACGGCCGCCTCCCTGGCCACGACCGGGATGTAGTCGAGGTCGCACTGCGGGTCGGGGGTGGTGAGGTTCGCGGTGGGCGGCAGCACGCCGCGTTCGATCACCAGGGCGCAGGCCGCCATCTCGATCGAGCCGATGGCGCCGAGGGAGTGCCCGATCACCGACTTGATGGAGCTGATCGGCACCCGCCGGGCGGCCTCGCCGAGGGCCCGCTTGTAGGCGGCGGTCTCGTGGCGGTCGTTCTGCTTGGTGCCCGAGCCGTGGGCGCTGACATAGCCGATCTCGTCGGGGTTGAGCCGCGCCTGGTCCAGCGCCTCCGCGATCGCCTCGCCGAGTTCGAAGCCGTCCGGGCGCAGCCCGGTCATGTGGAAGCCGTTGGCCCTGGCGGCGGAGCCGGTGATCTCGCAGTAGATCCGGGCGTCGCGGGCCAGCGCGTGCTCCAGCTCCTCCACGATCAGGACGGCCGCGCCCTCGCCGAGCACGAACCCCTTGCGGTCGGCGTCGAAGGGCCGCGAGGCGCGCTCGGGGTCGTCGTTCTCGGGGGTGGTCGCCCGGATGGCGTCGAAGCAGGCCACCGTGATCGGGGAGATCGGCGCGTCGGACGCGCCCGCGATCATGATGTCGGCCTCGCCGTCCTGGATGAGGGTGTGGGCGTGGCCGATGGCGTCGATCCCGGAGGTGCAGCCCGTGGAGACCACCGTGGCCGGGCCGTGCGCGCCGAACCGCACGGCCAGCTCGGCGGCCCCGCTGGAGGGCACCAGCGCGCTGTAGAGGAACGGCAGGGCGTGCCGGGCGTCCACCTCCCAGTGCCGGCCGCCGTCGCTGGCCACGACGTATTCCTCCTCCAGGCGGATGGTCGCCCCGACGGCGCTGCCGAGGGAGACGCCCATCCGGTCGTGGTCGATCTCCGGCTGGGAAAGGCCCGCGTCGGCGAACGCCTCGTCCGCGCAGGCCATCGCCATCAGGACGAAACGGTCAAGACGGCGGACCTCTCTCGGGTTCAGCCCATGGGCGATCGGGTCGAAGTCGCACTCGGCGGCGACCTGCGAGCGGAAGAGGGCGGGGTCGAAGACGCTGATCCGGCGGATCGCCGGCTTGCCGCCGACGATCCTGGTCCAGAACTCCTCCCTGGTGCCCCCGCCCGGGGCCGTCACCCCGATTCCGGTGACGACGCTGCGGCGGCGTGTCATGCGGGCTCCGCCGCCTCGTGCCGCTCGGTCTCCACGTGGCCGAGTTCGGGACGGGGGGCCAGCGGCGCGAGGGTGAAGACGACCTGGGCCTCCTCAGAGCCGGTGTTCACCACCCGGTGGCGGACGTTTCGCGGGATCAGGATCGCGTGGTCGGGACCGGCGGCGGTGGGCTCGCCGTCCAGGTCGATGCGGACCTCGCCGCGCGCCACGAACAGGTACTCCTCGGAGTAGGGGTGGTAGTGCTCGGCGATCCGCTCGCCCACCCCGAGCCGGACGGCGCCGCAGAAGCCGTACGCCGACCCCACCGTGCTCGGCGCGACCAGCGTGCGCAGGTCGCCGCCGCGCCGCCGGTTGGAGGCCACGTCGTCGAAGCCGACCGGCGCGCGGCGGCGGCGGTGCAGCCGCTCGGCGATGAGGTCCATCTGGACCCGGCTGTTGCGGTTGATGTGCTCGGTCATCTGGGCGGTGTCCACGGGCGCGCTCGGCTTCATCTGGAAGTCCTGCACCCAGCGCATGCGGGTCTTGTCCGGCTCCAGCTCCTCGTAGGTCCAGGCGATGTTCATGAACTCGAACGGCCCGGTCTCGACGCGGCGCGCCCGGACCGTCCAGGTGTCGCGGTCCCACTCGCGGTGGGAGACCCACGACCACTGCCTGCCCTCCTCGTCGGGGTGCATGGTCAGCCGGAAGGTCACCGCGGCGGGCTCCTCCGAGAGGATCTCGACCTTGGCGTACTCGCTGAACAGGTCGGTCCAGCGGCGTACGTCGTTGGTGTGGTTCCAGACCCAGCCGATGGGGGCGTCGATGTCCACGACGTTGTCGGTGTGTCCGATCATGCGGCACTCTCCAGGCGCTCGTTGACCAGGCGCTTGGCCTGGATGGGGGAAAGTTCGGCGACCAGTTCGTCCTCGATGTCCACGCCGTACTTCTCCTGGATCCGCGTCGCGATCTCCATGCGGGCCAGCGAGTCGAGGTCGAGTTCCTCGAAGGTGAGGGCGTACGCCTCGTCGGTCACGTCGGGTGCCAGCCCGACCGCGATGAGCAACGCACGCAGGTCGTGATCGGTGAACGTTTGCGACATTGGTCACTCCAGGGGGAATCGTCCGGCGGGCGGAAGCCGCCGGTCGGCCATGGCCGGCTATAAGGCGTCGTTGAGCAGATCGGTGACGAAGCGGGTGGTGTGCGACCCCTCGGCGAAGGTGGGGTCGGCCAGCAGCCGGCGCAGCAGTGGCACCGTGGTGCGCACGCCCGGCCCGGCCACGACGGTCTCGGCGAGCGCCCGCTCGGCCCGCGCGATCGCCTGCTCGCGGGTGCGGCCCCAGGCGACCAGCTTGGCGATCAGCGGGTCGTAGTACGGCGGGACCGTGCCACCCGCCACGAACCCCGAGTCGATCCGGACGCCGGGGCCGCCCGGCAGGTCGAGCGTGGTCAGCGGCCCGGGGGTGGGCCGGAACCCGGCGTCGGGGTCTTCGGCGTTGATCCGGCACTCCACGGCGGCGCCGTCGAGGCGGACCTCGTCCTGGCCGTAACCGAGCGGCTCGCCCGCCGCGACGCGGATCTGCTCGCGAACGAGGTCGAGGCCGGTGATCATCTCGGTGACCGGGTGTTCGACCTGGATCCGGGCGTTGATCTCCATGAAGGTGGCCGTGCCGTCGGGGGCCAGCAGGAACTCGAAGGTGCCCGCGCCCGTGTAGCCGACGCTCAGCGCCCCGCGCACGGCGTGGCGGCCGAGTTCGGCGCGCCGCGCGTGGCTGAGCCCGAACGCCGGGGCCTCCTCCACCAGCTTCTGGTTCCTGCGCTGCAGCGAGCAGTCGCGCTCGCCGAGATGGACGGCGCCGCCCATCCGGTCGCACAGGACCTGCACCTCCACGTGACGCGCGGACGGCAGGTAGCGCTCCAGGTAGACCTCGCCGTTGCCGTACAGGGATCTGGCCAGGGCGACCGTCTCGCGGTAGGCGTCGCGCAGCTCGGCGGGCGAGCCCGCGACGGCGATGCCGCGCCCCCCGCCGCCCGCCACCGCCTTGACGACCACCGGGTAGCCGGTGACCTCGCCCGCGATCCGCTCGGCCTCGGCGGCGCTCGCAACCTGACCCGGGCTGCCCGGCAGCACCGGCAGCCCGGCCTCCGCCATGAGCGCGCGGACCTTCGCCTTGTCGGCGACGCGTTCCATCACCTCGGGGGTGGGGCCGATGAAGGTGATCCGGTGCTCCGCGCACACGCGGGCGAAGTCGGCGTCTTCCGACAGGAAGCCGTATCCGGGGTGCACGGCGTCGGCGCCGTGCCGCAGCGCCGCCTCGATCAGGCTCGGCATGTAGAGGTAGCTGCGCCGCGAGGGCGGCGGGCCGATGCACACGGCCTCGTCGGCGAACGCCACGAACGGGGCCGAGGCGTCGGCCGTGGAGTGGACCGCCACCGTGGCGATGCCCATCTCCCGGCACGTGCGCGCCACGCGCAGCGCGATCTCGCCCCGGTTGGCGATCAGGATCTTCTTGAACGGCCTCATGCCGGGCCCTCCACCCGGACCCGCATCAGCTCCTGGCCGTACTCGACCGGCTCGCCGTCGGCGACCAGGATCTCGACCACCTCGCCCGGCCACTCGCAGGGGACCTGGTTCATCAGCTTCATGGCCTCGACGATGCCGACGGCCTGCCCGGGCTCCAGGCGGTCGCCCTGGCGGACGAAGGGGGCCGCGCCCGGCTGCGGGGCGGTGTAGAACGTGCCGACCAGCGGGGCGAGGACCGACCTCACCGCCGGGTCGGTGGGGGACTCCTCGGCGAGCCCCCCGGAGGAGACGTCGGCGGCGGACTCCACGGAGGCGGCGGTGACGGCCGGACGGGCCCAGGCGATCTCCAGGGAGCACTCCCCGACCCGCAGCGCGACCCGCTCCACCGCCCCGGGGATCGTTTTGACCAGGCTGCTCACCTCGGCGCGCAGCAGTCGGAGCTCCTCGCCGCGCTCGGAACCGACCGGCAACAGGTCGTCAGCCATCCGCCACCACTCCCAGCCGCCGGAACCTGTCGTGCCGGCGCTCAGTACGGCCGGACGCCGCCAGCCCGGTCTCCTGTTCGATGGCGGCGAGCAGGGCGGCCTTCAGCGCGGCCGCGGCCGCCGCGTGGTCGGCCTGCGCTCCGCCGTCCGGCTCGCGGATCACCGCGTCGGCCACGCCGAGGCGCAGCAGCTCGGGCGCGGTGAGCCGCAGCGCCTCGGCCATCGCCGGGCCCTGCGACGGGTCGCCGCACAGGATCGTGGAGCAGCTCTCCGGGCTGATCACCGAGTAGCAGGCGTTCTCCATCATCAGCACCCGGTCGGCCACGGCCAGCGCGATCGCCCCGCCGCTCCCGCCCTCGCCGGTCACCGCCGTCACGACCGGCACCCGAAGGTCGGACATCCCGGCGATGGTCTCGGCGATCGCCCACGCCTGGCCCCGCGCCTCCGCCTCCACGCCCGGGGCCGCCCCCTGGGTGTCCACCAGGGTGACCAGCGGGAGGCCGAGACGGTCGGCGAGCCGCATCAGGCGCAGCGCCTTTCGGTATCCCCATGGGTGGGGCATCCCGAAATTACGGGCTACCAATTCGGCGGTGTCGTGACCCTTCTGGTGGCCGATCAGTACCAGTCGCACGCCGCCGATCGAGCACAGCCCGCCCACCACGGCCGGGTCGTCTCCGTGGCAGCGGTCGCCGTGCAGTTCCACGAAGTCGTCGGCCATGTGGCGGATGTAGTCGAGGGTGGTGGGACGGCGGATGTCGCGGGCGATGCGGACGATCTCCCAGGCCCCGGCCCCGCCGGTCAGCAGGCCGGGATCGGTGACCACCGGCCCGGCGGACGGCGACGCGGTGACCTGGCCTGGGCCGTCGGCGGGCGAAGGGCCGCGCGGGGCCGCGAGGTCGAGCACCCTGGCCAGCAGCGGGCGCAGCGAATGCCGGGTCTCGACGCGGTCGAGCAGGCCCTTGCCGAGCAGGTACTCGGCCGTCTGGAACCCCTCCGGCAGCGCCCGCCCCGTCGCCGCCGCGATCACGCGCGGCCCGGCGAAGCCGATGAGCCCGCCGCGCTCGGCCACCAGCACGTCGCCGAGGGTGGCGAACGAGGCGGTCACGCCGCCGAAGGTCGGGTCGGCGAGCACGCACACCCGCAGCACTCCCGCCCGCTCCAGCCGCAGCAGCGCCTGCGCGGTGGTGGCCATCTGCATCAGCGACAGCGCGCCCTCCTGCATGCGGGCCCCGCCCGAGCAGGTGACCAGGATGAGCGGGGTGCGGGTGGCCAGGGCGTCGTCGGCGGCCCTGGCCACGGTCTCGCCGACGGCCGAGCCCATGCTGCCGCCCATGAAGCCGAAGTCCATCGCGAGCACGACCACCTCGTGACCGGCGATGGCGCCCCTGCCGTGGCAGGCGGCGTCGGCGAGCGAGGTGGCCCGCCTGGCCTGGGCCAGGCGGGCCGGATAGGGGCGGGAGTCGGAGAATCCGAGGGGGTCGCCGCCGCGCACGGCGGTCGCCGGGCGGAACGAGCCGGGGTCGAGCAGCGTGCGCAGCCGCCGCTTCGCGCCGATCCGGCGGTGATGGCCGCATTCGGGGCAGACGTGCAGGTCGCGGTCGAGCCTCGGCAGGTAGACGAGGGAACGGCACCGCTCGCAGGAGGTCCACTGCGGGTGCGCGCCCGCTCCGGGCCCGGCTCCCGGCTCGGCTCCCGGCTCGGGGACGGCGGCGGGGTCCTGCGCCGGGGTCGGCCGGGAGACGTCCGCCCCGTTCGGAGCCGAGGGGGCGGACTCGGGATCGGGCTCCCGGCGATCGACGATGAGGGTCCGGTCTGTCACGGTTGTCTCCAGTCGTGGCTAGTGGTGACTCCGGTCAGGACACCGGCCAGAACACCGCTCTGGTCACAGGCCACGCTAGGCAGCGCCGTCCGCCCTGTCGCCCGCCGATGACATGAACTCGGGTCTCCCCTTTCCGGTGGACACGATCGTCTGATCGAGGGAGTCCCAGCCCTGGCCCGGCTGGATGAGACCGCGCTCGTAGGCGTAGATCACCACCTGCACCCGGTCGCGGACGCCGAGCTTCTGGTACAGGTGCTGGACGTGCGACTTCACCGTGCTCTCGCCCAGCAGCAGCATGCGGGCCATGTCCTCGTTGCGGTAGCCGCGCACGAGCAGCCGGAAGACGTCGATCTCGCGGTCGGTCAGCCCGATCAGCTCGGGCACCGCCGAGGCGGACAGCACCGGACGGCGGGCGAACTCCTCGACCAGCCGCCGGGTCACCGACGGCGACAGCAGCGCCTCACCGGCCGCGACCGTGCGCACCGCGCCGACGAGCTGCTCGGTCGGGGTGTCCTTCAGCACGAAGCCGCTGGCCCCCGCGCGCAACGCCTCGTAGACGTTCTCGTCCTGGTCGTACATGGTCAGGATGAGGACCCGGGTGACCGGGCCCGTGCCGCCGTTCCCGTTGAAGATCTCCCTGGTGGCCTCCAGGCCGCCCATGCGCGGCATGTTGATGTCCATCAGCACGACGTCGGGGCGCAGCGCGCGGACCTGCCTGATGGCCTCCACGCCGTTCGCCGCCTCCCCCGCCACGGTGATGTCGGCCGCCCCGTCGAATGTCGCGCGCAGGCCGCTGCGGACCAGCGGCTGATCATCAACGATGAGCAGACGGACACATCTCATGAGCTTCCCCCGTCTCTGTGGATCCGCCGGCGTGCCCCGTCGCGTTCGCCCGGACGTGCTCCTGGACCGGCAGCCATGCCTGCACCAGGAAGCCGCCGCCGCTGAGCGGGCCGCACACGAAGCCGCCGCCTTCGGTGATCACGCTTTCCCGCAGGCCGGTCAGCCCGTGGCCGGCCGCTCGCGGGACGTATCCGGCCGGTTGGCCGCAGCCGTTGCGCACGCTGACCGACAACCGGGCGCCGCCGAAGCCGAGCATCACGCGGACCGTCGTGCCGTCGCCGTACTTGAGCGCGTTGGTGAGCCCTTCCCTGACCACCCGCAGCGCGATCGTCTCGACCGGCTCGGGCAGGCGGCGCTCGGCGCCAGAGATGGTCAGCTCGACCGGCCGCGCGGAGTCCTCCGACGGCACCTGGCCGACCACCGAAGCCACCCTGGCCGACAATGGCTCGCCGCGCTCGGCCGCGGCCGGACGGCGGTCGCCGCGCAGCACGCCCACCATGCGGCGCATGTCGGCGAGCACGACCCGCACCATGTCGTCGATCGACTCGGCGACGGGCCCGGCCTCCGGAGCCACCGACGGCAGCCGCCGCGCGTGCATGGCGATCACCAGCAGGCCGTGGCCGACCGTGTCGTGCAGCTCTCTCGCGATGCGGCGGCGCTCGCGGTACACCTCGGCGACCGCGTCACCCGGCAGGCCGCGCCCAGGGTCGTACGGCAGGTCGCCGCGCAGGCCCGCCAGGGCGCGGCGAAGCGGCGGCAGGCCGCGCGCGAACGCGCGGCGCGCCCCGTCGTCGAGCGCTTCCTTCGGATCGCTCCTGGCGACCTGACGCCGCAGCGCCCGCCGCAGCGAGACCGCGACCACGAGCATCACCCCGAGGGCGGCGCCGAAACAGACTCTTCCCATCACGGCACCTGGCTCCCGTTCAACACCGAGTCGCGCACGTCACCGACACGTACACTTACTCATTGTTGCTGAGCGTATGCGAAGAGTAAAGAGCGTATAAGGTCCACTCGCCTCCCGGGTTCCGCGATGCCGACGGTCAGGCCCCGCCGGCCGTCCCAGGCGAGCTGCGCTCGGCGATGAGGGTGTGCAGTTCCATGCGGGCCGTGCGCCGCAGCCGCCGCAGCCCCGCCGTGACCGCGTCCTGTTCCTCGCTCCTTTCGAAGGCGCGGAACGCGGCGCGGTCCACCCAGTCGGAGGTGATCACGTAGGTCGGCTCCGCCGCGTCGGTACGGCACAGCGTCTGGCGAACGCAGCCGGGCCACGACCGGGCCCAGTCCGCGACCCGTGACCACGCCCGCTCGAACTCCGCGGTGTCGGCCGGCCACACGGTGAAGACGAGCACCGCCCGCACCGGCGGCCCCGGGTGGGGTCCGGTGTCCATCATTCGTCCTCCTACAGCCGGTCGTCCGGCCGGGCGTCGTCGAAAGGCGTCCACTGCCAGGGTTCCGGCGTGGCGCGCCTCCGTCTTCCCGCCGCCGTACCGGTCGCGGGCTCCGCCGTGCGGCGGAGTCGCTGACCGCGCGGAGGTAGACAGCGCTGATAGGCAGGGAGCGACACGGGAGGAGACCCATGGAGCTGAAACTGGACGGCAAGCGGACGCTGGTCACCGGCGGCACCCGCGGCATCGGCCGCGCCGTCGCGCTCGCCCTCGCGGGCGCCGGCGCCGACGTCGTCGCGTGCTACCGGCAGGAGTCCGACGCGGTCGAGGCCCTGCGCCACGACCTGCGGCTCACCGGCCGCGACCACCACCTGGTCAAGGCGGACGTGAGCGACCCGGCACAGGTCGCCCATCTGGTGGGCGAGTGCCGCGCCCGGCTCGGCGGCCTGGACGTCGTCGTCTGCAACGCGGGCACGATCTCGCACGTCCCCTTCGCCGAGCTGTCCGTCGACGAGTGGCGGCGGATCCTGGACACCAACCTGACCGGCGCCTTCTCCGTGGTCAGCGAGTCGCTGCCGCTGCTGCCCGAGGGCGCCTCGGTGGTGCTGGTCGGGTCGAAGGTGGCCACCGTGGGCCTGCCCATGCGCGCGCACTACACCGCGGCCAAGGCGGGGCTGATCGGGTTGTCCCGCACGCTGTGCAAGGAGCTCGGCCCCAAGGGCGTGCGGGTCAACGTGGTCCAGCCGGGGGTGATCCAGACCATCGACATCCCGGCGGCCCGCGCCGACCACTACAAGTCGATCATCAGCCTGGGCCGGCTGGGCAGGCCGGAGGAGGTCGCGAACGTGGTGGCGTTCCTCGCCTCCGACCTCGCCTCCTACATCACCGGGGCGACCATCGACGTGGACGGGGGGACCTGACGGTGGGCCCCGCCCGGGGTGGGCCGTCCCCGGAGGTGGCCGCGTGACGGGCCGCGTCCGCATCCTGCTGTGGTACCGCGTGCCCCCGGAGTCGGCGGGCACGGTGACCAGCGCCTACCACGCGATCGGCGACTCGCTCGCGGGAACGCCCGGCCTGCTGCGCACCGAACTGTGGAGATACCCCGACGACCCGGGAGCCTTCGTGGTGACCAGCGAGTGGGCCAGCCGTGAGGCGTTCGACTCGTGGGAGCGCAGCCCCGGCCACCGCCCGGCCACGGCGGCGCTGCGCCCGTTCTACGACCCCGAGCGGCCCATCGAGCTGCTCGACATCGTCTCGGCGTCGGCGTCGGGCCGGGGCTAGCCGGTGAAGCCGATGTCGGCGTAACGCAGGTCGTAGAACCCGCGCGCGCCGACGTTGGCCAGGTTCGACCGGACGGCCACGTTCTGCGGGCGCTGGTAGAGCGGCAGCACGTTCACCTGCCGCCAGATCAGCGCGTCGGCCCGGTTGGTGAGCGCGCGGGCCCGGCCTGGATCGAGCGCCCTGGTCGCCCGCCGCATCGCGGTGTCGATCTCCGGGCTGCCGATGCGGGCCAGGTTGGCGTTCCAGCTCCGGCGCCCGCCCGCGCCGGTCACGGCGTCGGCGTACAGCCCTTGGGAGCTGGACACCGGGTACGGCGTGCCCAGGTAGGAGAACGGCGCGATGTCGTAGTCGCCGGGGATGATGTACCGGGCGAAGAAGTCGTCGCCGGGCACCGACTGCAGCACCAGGTTGACGCCGATCTCCTTGAGCATGGCCTGGGCCTGCTCGCCCTCCGACCGGCCGATCTGCAGCCCGGCGGGGATCAGGAAGCGCAGGGTGAGCTGCTTGCCGTCCTTCTGCCTGATCACGCCCGCCGCCGGGCTCGCGGCGCCCGCCCCGGCCGCGCTCGGCGCCCGCCAGCCGGCCTCCTCCAGCAGCCGGCGGGCCCCGGCCACGTCGTAGCGGCCGACCTTGCCCCCGTTGGCCAGGTAGCCGTGCTGGTTGTGCATGAAGAAGTGGTTGTTCAGCGGCTCGCCCGGCCAGCCCAGGCCCGCCAGGTCGGAGGCGGCGATGGCGCGGCGGTCCAGGCCCATCGCGACGGCCCTGCGCACCAGCGGGTCGGACAGGATCGGGCTCTCGCCGTTGAACGTGAAGTGGCGGAAGTCGGGCCCGGACGCCTGGCGCACCCGCGCGCCCGGCGCCTCCCGGACGCGCTCGAAGTCGGCCGCCGAGGAGCCGAGGTCGAAGACGTCCAGCTCACCGCCGACGAAGGCGGCGGTGAGCGCGGGCTTCGCCTTCGCCTGGAAGACGATCTGGTCGAGCTTGGCCGGCTCGCCCCACCAAGCGGGGTCTCGGACGATCGTGACGGTTCTGGCCGCCGGGTCGAGGGTGCCGAACCTGAACGGCCCCGCCGAGACCGGCAGCGCCCGCAGCCAGGAGTGGTCGAACACCTTCGGGTCGCCGTTGGTGCTCTTCGGGTAGAGCGGGGTGAACAGCGACCGCCAGTCCGCGAACGGGCGGGCGAAGGTGATGACCACCTGGTACTCGTTCTCGCCCTTGGCGACGCTCTTGATGTCCTTGTATCCGGTCGTGGACGCGGCCCGGTACCCCTTGACGACGCCGCTCAGCGCCTGCCACTGGGCGGCGTAGTCGGCCCAGGTGACGGCGGTGCCGTCGGACCAGCGCGCCCGCGGGTTGAGGGTCAGCGTGACGACCTGCCTCGGCCTGGTGTCGGTGACGGCGGCCTCGGTGACGTAGTCGGGGTCGGCGCGCAGGCCGCCCCGCTCGTCGGAGCGGAACGGCGTGGGCATCAGGGCGTCGGTGATCAGCTCCACCTCGGCCCGGTTGCCGTCGAGGTGGTTGCGGTTCCACTGGTCGGGATACTCGTCGATGCCCCAGCGGAGGGTGCCGCCTTCGCGCACCTTCTCACGGGGCACGGCGTTGATGTCGATGGCCCTGGCCACCCCCACGCCGCCGCCGTGGTCCGTCTCGTTCTTCGTCGCCCCGCAGCCCGGGGCCCCGACGAGGACGACGACGGCGAGCACGGTGGCGCGCCTCGCACTCCGGTGCCGGACAGCTCCCACGATCCCCTCCTATGTGCGCAGTGTGATAGCACGCTACCGAGTGTAATCATGGAAGGGGTGCCGGTCCGGGAGCGGCGATCGACCGGCCCGGTCAGCGCTCGGGCAGCTCGTCGACCGCGGTGCGCACGTCTTCGCTGGTGATGGTGGTGAGTTCGGCGGCGCTGGGCTCCTCGCCGTGGGCGGCGAGCCGCACGTCGCGGCGCATCGCGGCGCGCTCGAACAGGGAGCGGGCGAAGCGGCCGTTCCCCAGGCCGTCGATCAGGCCCTCGCCGCACACCCAGCCGAACACCTCGGCGAGGTCGCGCCGCGCGGCGTCGTCGAACCGGTCGCCCGCCTGCTCGGCGAGCACCTCGGCGATCTGGGCCAGTTCGCCGGGCGCGTAGGAGGGGAACCCCACGCGCTGGTTGAAGCGGCTGGCCAGGCCCGGGTTGGTGGACAGGAAGGCGTCCATCTCGCGGGCGTAGCCGGCGATCACGATCACCAGCCGGTCGCGGTCGTCCTCGGCCCGCTTGAGCAGGGTCTGCACGGCCTCGGAGCCGAAGGCGTCGCCCCCCGCGTAGCCGGTGTTGATCAGGCTGTACGCCTCGTCGATGAACAGCACCCCGCCGAGCGCCCGGTCGACCAGCTCGTTGGTCTTGATCGCGGTGGCGCCGAGGTGCTGGCCCACGAGGTCGGCGCGCTGCGCCTCCACGACGTCGGGGCGAGAGAGCAGGCCGAGGGCGGCGAAGATGCGGCCCAGGATGCGCGCCACCGTGGTCTTGCCGGTGCCCGGAGGGCCGGTGAAGACGAAGTGCCGCATCTGCGGCGGGGTGGGCAGGCCCTGCTCCTGGCGCATCCGGGCGACCCGGAGCTGCGCGGTGATCGCGTGGACCTGCCGCTTGACGGGCTCCAGCCCGGCCATCCGGTCGAGGTCGGCGAGGGCCTCTTCCAGCGTGGGGATCGCCGCGAAGCCGCGGAACCGCGCGGTCAGCTCCTCGAACGCCTTGGTGACGTCGGGGACGGCGGTGACCATCAGGTCGTCGGCGGTGGGCGAGCCGCCCGCGCCGACCACCCGCACGTCGCGGGCCTGCGCGGCGGCCTCGACCAGGCTGCGCGCGAACCTGGCGTTGCCCAGCTCGTCGACCAGGCCGCGGCGCGCGGCGTCGTCGAGGAACCCGGCCAGCACCGGGCGCGCGTCGGCGGCCAGCCGGTCGCCGCGCGCGCGCTGCAGCTGCTCGGTGATGCCCAGCAGCTCTGCGGAGCTGTAACTGGGGAACTTGACCCTGGTGGCGAACCTGGAGGACAGCCCCGGGTTGGAGGCCAGGAAGGCGCCCATCTCCTTCTCGTATCCGGCCAGGATGATGATCAGGCGTTCCCGGTCGTCCTCGGCCCGCTTGAGCAGGGTCTGCACGGCCTCCGCGCCGAACCGGTCGGCCTGGCCGTCGCCGGTGTTCATCAGGCTGTACGCCTCGTCGATGAACAGCACCCCGCCGAGGGCCCGGTCGATCAGCTCGTTGGTCTTGATCGCGGTCGCGCCCAGGTACTCGCCCACCAGGTCGGCGCGCTGCGCCTCGACCACGTAGGGGGTCTCCAGCAGGCCGAACGCGTAGAAGATCTTGGCGACCGTCCTGGCCACGCTGGTCTTGCCGGTGCCGGGCGGGCCGACGAACACGAAGTGCCGCATGGGCCGGTCGTTGGCGTAGCCCGCCTCCGCGCGCAGGCGGGACGCCTCGATGGAGGCGGCGATCGATCGCACCTGCTCCTTGACCGGCAGCAGCCCGATCATGCGCTCCAGCTCGCCCAGGGCGTCTTCCACCGTGATCGGCGGCGGAGCGGTGGCCGTGGACGGCGCGGCGCCCTGCGGGGGCGCGCCGTCGCGGGCCCTGACCTGGACGGCCCTGGGCTCGGCGGCGGCCAGCGCGGCCCGCACCCGGCGGGCGGCGACGAAGCGGAAGGCCAGGACGGCGGCGGCCCCGGCGTACGCGGCCCAGAGCGCGCCGAGCGGCGACACGAGGAACACCGCGCCGGTGAGCAGCCCCGCGACGACCAGCGCGGCCAGGGCGGTGACCCAGGGCGGGACCCAGCGGATCAGGTGCGCGACGCCCGCGACGATCAGGCCGAGCAGCATCAGCAGCGCGGGCGCGAACGACTGGGTGCCGAACATGCTCATGAAGACCGGCAGCATCAGCGTCCAGCCGAGCAGCACCACGACGGTGGCGGCGGCCCTGGGGAAGCGCAGGGTCAGCGCGAGGAAGCCGAGCAGCGCGACGGTCAGGACGAAGGTGTCGAACAACTGCCAGCCGAGGGCGGCGGCGAGGCCGACGGAACCGATCGCCACGACGACGTAGCCCACCCGCCGGACGGGCGGTGAGATCTGGAAATACCGCACTCGGATCTGTTCGAACAGTCCCCTGGCCGCAGCCCGCCCCGTCGGCCGGGCCCTGCCGGAATCCCGCATCACGCCTCCCCGGTCCGCCCCCGGTTATACCGCACGGGAGCGACGTTTGGGCGCCTGCGCCGTCCGGCGTTTCGGCGTGGCGCGCCATGGAGATCCGCGGGGCCGCCGGGCGCAGGCGTTCAGGGCTACCTCCTCGAAACCGCCCCGTCAGGTACGGCCGGGCCGGTCATCTTGGTGCCTTCCCTGATGACGCCCCGGGTACTCGCCCACGACCACTTCCTTCGGCGTCACGCGCAGCACCTCCGCCTCGGGGTCACCGAGCGCGATACCGCGTACCTCCGCCCAGAACCGCCGGTCGGCCGGATCGGCCACGAAGACCGCCACCCTGGGGTCCCGCTCGGCGGCCTGCCAGGCCTCGTCGCCCGCGATCAGGCGCAGCTCCCCCGCCGGTCCGACCGAGGTGACCGCGCCGACGGCCAGGGCGCGGGGACCACTCGGACCGGAATAGGCGAGCACCACGCCACGGGAGGAGGTGAACGCCCGGCGCACCTCCTCGCTCAGGCCCACCGCCGGGCGCACGTCGCCCGGCAGCCGCCGGCCGCAGCCGTCGCACATGACCAGTGACGCGCGCCAGGGGCCGGGCGAGCCCCGCCACCAGGCGCGGGCGGCGCGCACCCCGAAGGCCACGGCCATCGCCGTCAGCGCGCCGACCCCGGCGCACCACGCCCACAGCGCGGCCTCGGGCAGCGCCGCGGCCAGGGACAGGGCCAGGCAGGCGACCGCGAGCAGCACCAGCACGACGGCCAGGACCCGGTCACCGGTCAGGATCGCGCCCACCCGGCCGCCGAGCCCGGCGACCCGCCAGGCACGGGCCAGGGCGAGCGGCACCACGGCGGCGCCGAGCGCGAGCGGCGGTTCGCCGGACAGCAGCGCCAGACCGGCCAGCGTCAGCAGCACCGACCAGGCGCGGGCCACCACGATCCACACGCCCACCCCCGCGTCGCGCCTGGCCGTGCGCTCGGGCAGCGCCGCCGCGAACTCGGCGAGGGCGCGGACGGGCCGCCCCCGCCAGGCGTCCGCGAGCACCTTCGCCACGGCGATGATGGGACCGTTGAGCAGCACCCACCCGGCCAGCGAGGTCCACGCCCGATCCACGCCGCTGTCCGGGAGGGTCAGCACGGCGGCGGTATAGGCCAGCACGGTGACCGGGGTGACGCAGACGGCCAGGCCGAGCCGGGCGTCGCGGGCCAGGAGCGCGCTCGCGTGACGCCACAGCGGCACCCGCCGGGCCTGGCGCACGGTCAGCGCGATCACCGGCAGCAGGAGCAGCAGGCCGCCCACCCGGGCTTCCGCGCTCAGCTCCGCGCCGAAGGCCGTGGCGGCCACCAGTGCGATCGCGACCGCGAGCAGGACGCGGACCTGCCTGGTCCACATCTCGAAAGCACGGCGCGTCCGCGCCGCGTCCTTGGGGTCCACAGCGTGGTCGGGGTGGTCGGGGTGGCCGGGGTGGCCGGGGTGCTCGTGGTACGGCCCGTGCGCGCGCTCCCAGCGCAGCATGGTCAGGCCGAGGTTGATCCGCGCCCCCGGGTGGTCGGGGTCGCCGCGCAGCGCCGCCCGGTACGCCACGGCGGCCCGGCGGTGCTCTCCCCGTACGAGCGCGAGATCTCCGACGAGCACCCGCACGTCGGGTTCCTCGGGGGCGAACCAGAGCGCCTTGGCGGCCTGCGTCCAGGACTCGCGCCAGCGGCCGGGCAGCCGACACAGCGCCCGGGCCAGGCGCAGCCGTGCCGCCCACGAGCCGGGGGCCAGCCGTACGGCCCGCTCGGCGTGGTCCACCGCGTCCTCGTCCTGCCCCAGCCGTTCGAGAGCCAGGCTCGCGATCCGGTGCCCCCACTCCAGGCGCGGATCGCGGTCGATGGCACTCCGGGCCGCCTCCAGCGCGGCCTCCGGCTGGCCCGCCCCGAGCCGCGAGATCGCCGACACGCACCACTCCCGGGGGTTGTCGGGGTCGCGAGGTGCGTATGGAGCGGCTGAGGCCGACCGAGGCGCCCGAAGGGTGTCCTGGCCGTCCCTGTCCACGACCGCCATGGTCCGTGCGAGATCACGTTTTGCCTAGATACCGGACACTATGCTGTATCTCTCTAGAGAGGTGGTCACCGCGCGATCGCAGAGCGCGCACGGCCGGCCGCCCCGGGGCTCGTCATCTCCGGATCGGGCCTGCGCATCGTCCGATGCCCGCCCCCCGCCCGGGTCCGATGGCCTAAGCTGCCACGCATGTTCGTGCGGGCCGGGTCCCCCTGAGCGGCCATGATCACGTTCGGGGTGGTCGCCGACTCCCGTGTCCAGCGGGCCGGGAGCGGCATGCGCAACCGCCGGGTCAACCGGTGGTCGGTGCTCGTGCTGCTCTGCTTCAGCCTGCTGCTGATCGCCGTGGACGCCACCGTGCTGCACATCGCGGTGCCCGCGCTGACCGCGGCCCTGGAGCCCACCTCGGTGGAGCTGCTGTGGATCATCGACGTGTACTCGCTGGTGGTGGCCCCGCTGCTGATCACCTTCGGCACGCTCGGCGACCGGTACGGCAGGCGGCGTCTCGTCCTGGCCGGCTACGCGGTATTCGGCGTCGCCTCGGCGTGCGCCGCCGCGGCCGGGACGCCCGGCCTGCTGATCGCCGCCAGGGCCGCGCTCGGCGTGGGCGGCGCGATGATCATGCCGGCCACGCTGTCCATCATCCGTGAGGTCTTCACCGACCGCAGGGAGCGCGCGTTCGCGCTCGGCGTGTGGAGCGCGGTGGCCGCCGGTGGCGCGGCGGTCGGCCCGCTGGTCGGCGGGCTGCTGGTGGAACACGCCTGGTGGGGCGCGGTCTTCCTGATCAACGTACCGATCCTGCTGGTGCTGCTGCCCGCCGCGGCCCGTCTGCTGCCCGAGTCGCGCGGCGGCGGGCAGCAAGGGCACGGGTGGGACGCCCCGAGCGCCGCGCTGTCGGTGCTCGGCATCCTCGCGCTGGCCTTCGGCCTGAAGGAAACGGGTTCCGGCGAGCTGCTCGGCCCGTTGCCTGGGCTGGCGATCTTCTTGTGCGGGGTCGGGCTGCTCGTCTGGTTCGTGCGCAGGCAGCGGCGCCTGGCCTATCCACTGCTCGACGTGGAGCTGTTCCGGCGACGGGGGTTCTCCACGGGTGTGGCCGCCGTGCTGCTCGCCGTGTTCGCGCTGGTCGGCCTGGAGCTGATGCTGGCGCAGTACCTCCAGCTCGTGCTGGGCGAAAGCCCGCTCGGCGCGGCGGTGCGGATGCTGCCGCTGATGATCGCCGCGATCGCGGGCGGGCTGGCCGCCGCGCACCTGCTGCGCCGCCTTGGGCTGCGCGCGACGATGGGCGGCGGCCTGGCGCTCACCGCGCTGTCGCTCGCGCCAACGCTGGCCTGGGGCACCGAGAACCATCCGGTGCTGCTGGCGCTGTGCTTCGCCGGGATCGGCTTCGGTGTGGAGGTGGCGCTGCTCGCCGCCTCCGACACGATCATGGCGTCGGCCCCGGAGTCGCGGGCGGGCGGCGCGGCGGCGATCGAGGAGACCGCCTACGAGCTGGGGGCGGGCCTCGGCATCGCGGTGCTGGGCACGGTCACCACGGTGGTCTACGCCCCCGGCGTCCGCTCTGTGGACGGCGTGCCGTCCGCGGCCACCGAGCAGGCCCGCCAGTCGCTCGCCGCGGCGGCCCACGTCGCCGAGGAGATCGGCGGCATGGCGGGCCACGTGCTCCTGCGCACCGCCCGCGAGGCGTTCGTGGGCGCGCTCCACTCCACCGTGCTGGTGAGCATCGCGCTGCTCGGCCTGACCGCGGTGGCCACAGCCGTCCTGGTGCCTCGCAGGCCACCGGATGACGACCCCTCGTGACGTTTGGAACGCCCCCAGGAGGTCAGACAGCTATGGGCAACTGCGACAGGGCGGGGAAAAATGGGTGACGTACGCCGAACTCTCCACGACCTTGCCTCGCTCGCGGCCAGGATGGGCGTGGGCGGGATCTTCTTCGCGAACGGCTGGCACAAGCTGGAGGCCGGGCTGACCGCCACCGGGCAGCAGTTCGCCACGCTCGACGCCCCCGCGCCGCAGGTCTGGGCCGCGGTGACCATGCTCACCGAGCTGATCGGCGGCGCGCTGCTGGTCGCCGGGCTCGCCGTCGGCCCGTGCGGGCTGCTGCTGTTCGCCGAGGCGCTGGCGGTGTTCGTGATCGCCAGCGGCGATCAGGGCCTACCGCTGACCGGCGGCGACGTGAACCTGATCGTCGCGCTCGGGGCGGCCTCCATCCTGCTGTCGGTGGGCGGCGCCGGGCGCCTGTCGGTCGATCACATGGTGGTCATCAAGCGCCGCGAGGCGGCGGCGGCCGACGACTTCGCGGCCGACACCGAGGCGGACGACGTGCTCGCGTCCTGGCGTGAGACGGACACCACGCCGCCCGGCAGGGAGCTCGCGCCGGGCGAGGCCGCCGGGCCGAAGCGCGAGAAGGGCGGGGACGCGCCGCGCGAGGACGGCGAGACCGAGACCCATCTGTCCGAGACCCATCTGTCCTCGCCCGCCCCCGCCGAGCCGGCGGGCGACGACACGGCCGAGACCGCCAAGCCGTCGCGGGGCGGGCGGACCCGCTCCTCCCCGGCAGCCGCCCGGCCGTCCACGGCCACCGACGCGCCGATCGCCGAGCCCGGCGACACCCTGGTGGCCGGCGCCCGCGACTCCACCGCCGCCAAGCCCCGCAGAACCCCCCGCAAGCCGGCTTCCCGCCCCGAGCCACAGGACGACACCTCCGGCTGAACCGGGGCTCGGCTAGGGGTGCAGGACGAGGCCCTTGAGGGTCTTGTCCACGGCGTTGCGGGGGCCGTGGACGGCGATTCCGGCCAGGCGCAGGTCGGCGGCGGCCACGGCGCGTACGGCGGCGCGGTTCTCCTCGTCGTGGCCGGTCTTGAACAGGTCCTCGGTGTAGACGGCCAGGCCGAGCCCCCGGGACAGCGCGCGGGTGTGCGCCAGGGTGAGCGCGGCGGCGGCGCCCGTGTAGACGAGCACGGGCTGGCGGATCATCGGCAGGTAGACGTTGCCCGAGGCGTCGCCGTACGGCTCGCCGACCACCTCGGGGAACCCGCCCGCGACCCCACCGGCCAGGAAGGCCGTGACGTTCAGCTTCTGCCACACGGCCAGGTCCTCGCGGACCACGATGCCGATCTTGGTGTCGAAACGCATCCGCCCACCCTGCCCGGCCCGCCGCGCGGCCGTCTTGAACGCTGGTGCGGCCCGGCAGAATGAAAGGGTGGCGAACCACGAGTGGACCCGCTACCGGCGCGCGCCCGACCGGCCGGTGGAGGCCATGCACGCCCACTTCGAGCGGCACGTCTATCACCGCCACAGCCACGAGGGCTATTCGTTCGGGGTCACCGACGCGGGCGCCCAGGCGTTCACCTGCCGTGGCTCAGGTCACACCAGCAGCACCGGCATGATCATGGCGTTCAACCCGGAAGACCCGCACGACGGCCAGCCCGCCGACGCCGCGGGGTTCACCTATCGAATCGTCCACATCGGCGCCGAGCTGGTACGCAGCACCCTGGCCGAGGCGGCGGGGGGTCGCGGCGGCGCGCTGCCGCTGTTCGCCGACCCGGTGGTGCGCGATCCGGCGCTCGCCGGCGGGCTGCGCCGCCTGCACTCCGCGCTGCTGACGCCGGGCACTCCCCCGCTGGTCCTGGACGAGCTGCTGGACAGGGTCGTGCCGGCGATGGTCGGCCGGGCCGCCACCCGCCCGCCGAAGGCCGCGCCCGAGCCGGTCACAGGGGCGGTCACCGGCTTACGCGCGCTGGCCCGCCGGGTCCGGGAGATGCTGCGTGACGGCGATCCCGGCGACCTCGACGCCGCCGCCCTGGCCGCCGCCACCGGCGCCAGCAGGTTCGCCGTCTACCGCGCCTTCCACTCCGAGTACGGCATGGCCCCCAGCGACTACCAGCGCCAGCTCCGCCTGAGGACGGCCCGTCAAATGATCGCCGCGGGCGTTCCCATCGCCGACGCCGCGCCGCTGACCGGGTTCGCCGACCAGAGCCACCTGACCCGCTGGTTCGTCCGCGCCTACGGGATCACGCCGGGCGCGTTCCGGTCGGGCGCCGATCAGCCGCGACCGGGCAGGCGCCCGGAGTCCACGGAGTCGAGCACGCGCGCCGCGCCGCCGAGCGCCGCCGCGCCGTACCCGAGGCCGGAGGCGACTATCCGGCATCCTCCGGCGTCGGGCGCTATCACCAGTCTGCGCACCTCGGCCTCGGCCGCCGGGATCAGCCAGGAGGCGAGCGGCACGTAGTGGCCACCGAGCACCACGGCCTGGGGGTTGAGCAGGTTGACCAGGATCGCCAGGCCCCGGCCGAGGTCGGTGCCGATGCCGACGAGGGCGTTGAGCGCCTGCCGATCCCCCGCCGCGGCCAGGCGGGCCATCTCGTCGATGCGCGGTTCGATCTCGGCGGGTGAGAAGGGGAAGACCGGCTTGTCCGTCGAGACCCTGGCGATCCCGGCGACGGCCTCCAGGCAGCCGGGCCTGCCGCAGCCGCAGGTGGGGCCGCAGGGGTCGATCTGGATGTGCCCGAACTCCCCGCTGAAGCCCTGGCCGCCGCGCCGTAACCGGCCGTCCATGATCACACCGGCCCCCGTGCCGGCCTCGCCGGTGACGTAGACCAGGTTGTCCGTGTCACCGAACGACCCGAACCGGTGCTCGGCGAGCGCGCCGAGGTTGGCGTCGTTGTCCACCAGGATCGGGAAGTCCGGCCCGCGTAACGCCCTGCCCAGGTCGCCCGCCAGGTCCACGTCGGTCCAGCCGAGGTTGGGCGCGATGCGCACCCCGCCGGTGAGGTCCACCAGGCCGGGCACCGCGACGGTCAGCCCGAGCACCCGGCGCGCCTCCTTGGTCATCCGGGTGAGCACGCGGCGGGCCAGCGCGGCGACCGCCGTCACCGCCTGGCCGGACGTGACGGCCGGGCCCGCGAAGGTGCGGCGCCAGGTGAGCAGCCGCCGTCCGGAGAGGTCCACCGCGATGGCCGTCAGGTAGTCCACGTTGATCTCGATGCCCACCGCCGCGTACGGCGAGCCGTCCAGCACGAGCATCGTGGCGGGGCGGCCGACGCGGTTCTCGGTGAGCCCGGTCTCACGCATCAGGCCGCGCTCGATCAGGTCCGCCACGAGGCTGGACACGGTGGCCTTGTTCAGGCCGGTGGAGGCGGCGATGTCGGCCCGTGAGCAGGGGGCGTGCTCACGCACGAACCTCAGCACGACTGCGAGGTTGGTGGCCCGGACGTCGGTGAAGTCCGCGGGCCGCGGGCCCGTCGCTGATGTGATCACGGTCACCCTCGTTCCCGGTCGGCCAGGCTTGGCTCATCATGCCGCATCACGTACGCCACCGGCATTTCCGGCATTCTGCCCCAGGTGATCGCGTACTTGTGGATCATCGTGAACGGAATCGCGGCATCGGGAAAGTAAGGGTGTACGAGTTCCCGCCGCCGTGAAGGGTTGGACATGACGGGGAGACCCACCCGGGGGAGTTCATCGTGACCGCGATGTCGTGGGCCGCCCATCCGGTGGCCGGGGAGGCCGACGTCCCCTCCCGCCCGCTCGACCAGGCGGAGGCGTTCGAGGGGATCTTCGACGCCCACTTCGCCGAGATCCATCGCTACGCCTCCCAGCGGCTCGGCACGGACAGCGCGGAGGACGTCGTCGCCGAGACGTTCCTGATCGCGTTCCGCAAGCGCGCGTCCTACGACCCGGCCAGGGCCACGGTTCGCGCCTGGCTGTACGGCATCGCCACCAACCTGATCGGCAAGCAGCGCCGCCTGGAGGTACGGACGCTGCGCGCGCTCGCCAGGCACGGCGTCGATCCCGACGTCCCGGGCCACGAGGACCACGTCGCCGTGCGGGTGAGCGCGCAGAGCCTGCGCCCCAGCCTGGCCGCCGCCGTGGCCGAGCTGGACCGGCGCGACCGCGACGTGCTGCTCCTGGTCGCGCTGGCCGGGCTGAGCAACGACGAGATCGCCACCGCCCTCGGCATCCCGTACGGCACGGTCGGCTCCCGCCTCAACCGGGCCAGGCGCAAGCTGCGCGGCTCGCTGGGCGGCGTCAACCCGATGCGAGAGACGGCCGACCATGGCTGACCGGCGCGTCCACGACGACGACCCGCGCACCGGCCCGATCGACGACCTGCGCGAGCTGCGCGACCTGTACGGCGAGCCGCCGCCACCCGCCCCCGCCGTCGCCGCCCGCGTCCGGGGCAGGCTGACCGCCGAACGCCGCCGCCGCGCCCGGATACGCCTGACGTGGAGCATGGCCGCCGTCGGCGTGGCCACCGCCGCCGCCGTGCTGGCCGTGACGGCACCCTTCCGCCTCCCGGCGCAGGAGCCTCCCCCGGGGCAGGCGACGGCGCGGGCCGTGCTCGGCGGCCGGTCGATCCTGCTGGCCGCCGCCACCGCCGCCGAGTCCGGCCCCGGCGCGCCCACCGGCCGGTACTGGCATGTCGAGCGGATCCGCACCCGGACCCATCGGGAGCGCCTGGGCCGGGGCGAGAACCGCTACACGGTGGTCACGTCGCGGGTGGTCGAGCTGTGGACGACCGCCGACGGCCGGACCTGGACGGGCGAGCGCGATCTGGGGACACGCCCGAAGACACCGGCGGACAAGGCGGCCTGGGCGCGTGACGGCTCGCCGTCCTCGTGGCCGGGGACCGGGCTGCGGGTTTCACCCGGCGCCGGGCGGCTGACGCGGGTCGTGCCCCACGCGCCGTTCAGCATGGCCGGGCGCGACCTGACGATGGCGGCGATCCAGCGGCTGCCGACCGATCCCGCCGCGCTGCGGGACCAGGTCGTCGCGTCCCTGCGCGAGAGCGGCCCGGAGGCGGTGGACGGCCTGCTGGCCGACGCGCTGAGCGGGCTGCTGTGGAGCAAGCCGTCGCCCCCGGCCGTGCGCGCCGCCGCCTACCGGGCGCTCGCCGAACTGTCAGGCGTCCGGTACCTGGGTGAGATCACCGACGAGCGGAACCGCACTGGGGCCGGGTTCGCCTTCACCGTGAACGGCCCGGAGGCGACCGTGCGCCGGACCCTGATCATCGATCCGGACACCTCCCAGGTGCTCTCGTCGGCCGACAAGGGCGGCGACGACCGAGCCGAGCTGGTCGTCAGGGCGGGCTGGACCAGTGACCCGCCAGCCGTACCGGATCCCGTACCGGACGCCTTCTAGGAGCGCCCGGCCGCCGTACCGGACGCGCGTCCGGACACCTGTCAGTCACCTTCACCGCCCGTACGCCGGGCGGCCCTGCGCCCGAAATGGAGCAAGCGCTTGTTTTGGCGTGCCCGCAGAAAACCCGTACTCCCCCCGGCCACCCCCGACATCACCGCCGACTCCCTGGCCGGGCTGTTCCCCGCCGTCGACGCGGCCGAGGCGCTGCGCGGCCGGGTCACCCTGGCCGGACGCCCGGCGGTCGAGCTGCGGGCCGGTCCCCACGGCGGCGTCGACTGGCTGTTCGACCCGCACGGCAACCGCTCCTGGTCGCTCAACCTGCACGCGCTGCGCTGGATGGGGCGGCTGGTCGTGGAGTACGAGCGCGCGGGAGGCGAGGAGTACCTCGACCGCGCCACGGCGATCGCCGAGGACTGGGTGCGCGCGAACCCGCGCGGCGGCCACGGCGTCAGCGAGTGGGCCTGGGCCGAGCACGCCGTGGCCCTGCGCGGCCCCGCGCTGGTCTGCCTCAGCGCGCACGTGCGGGCCTCATGGCTGGCGGCGTCCCTCGCCGAGCACGCCGCCGTGCTGGCCGACCCCGCCCTCTACCGCGAGGGACACAACCACGGCCTCGACCAGGACATCGCCCTGCTGCTGATCGCCCGCAGGCTGGGCGACGACGAGCGGATGGGCCTCGCCGTGCGCCGGATGACCGCGTCGGCCGAACTGGCCGTGGACGAGCAGGGCGCGCTGCACGAACAGGCCCCGCGCTACGGCGTGTACGTCCATCGGCGCATGGGGACGGCCATCCGGATCATCCGCGGCTGCGGGCTGCCGGTCCCCGCCCCGCTCACCGCGCGGCGCGCCGTGCTGGAGTCGTACATCGCGCACGCGACCCAGCCGGACGGCCGGATCGTGGCGCTCGGCGACAGTCCCGCCGACGCCAGGGCGCCGCGCCTCACCGGCGACCGGCCGACCGTGGCGATCTTCGAGGCGGGTTACGTCTTCGGCCGCACGGCGTGGGGCGATCCGCGCTCCGCGTACTACTCCATCCGTTTCGGCCCGGGACGTCGGTTGCACGGCCACGAGGACCACCTCGGCGTCACCTACCAGGCCGGCGGGCACGACGTGCTGGTGGAGGGCGGGTTCGACTCCTACGAGAAGACCGCCTTCCGGGACTGGACGATCTCGCCGGAGGCGCACAACGTGCCCGTCGTGGCGGGCGCGGCGTTCCGGCCGGGGACGGCGACCGTGCTGGAGAGCGCGGCCGTCGAGCCCGGCAGGCAGGTCTACCGGCTCCATGACGACGCGTACGGCGTGCGCCGCACCCGCACGGTGCTGGTCGTCCACGATCCCGATCTGCTGGCGGTGCTGGACGAGGCGCCCGCCGGGCTGAGCGCCCGCTGGCACTTCGCCCCCGCGCTCCGCCCGGTCGCGACCGGCGAGGGCCGGGTCGTGCTGGCCGACGGCGAGCGCCGGGTCACCCTGGTGCGGCTCGCCCCGCCAGGAGATCGGCCGCCGCCGGACCCGCTCGCCGAGCGCGGCCAGGTGTGCACCGGCCACCTCAAGCGCGCCGAGGCGACGGTCGTGGTCTCCCCCGCCGCCCGGCGGTCGCTGACGCTGATCGTGCCGGGCGACGACGCCCCCGAGATCGCCGTCGCCCCGGACGGCGGGCTCACCGTGCGCACCCGGGGCCGCGTGGCCGTCCTGCCGCCCGGTCTCGCCTGGACGTGACGCGATCGCGGAGGCCCCCGGCGGGGCCTCCCCGATCTGCCGCGCGGCGGGATCAGCCGACGTTGCAACCGGCCTGCGACGGGTTGGACAGGATCGGCACCTTGGCGTTGATGACGTTGCCGATCACGTTGGCGTTGCTGCAGCCGGCCGGCGCGACGGTGGCGGCGGCCGGACCGGCGAGGGCGAGGGTGGCCAGCGCGGCCGCGAAACCGAGGGCGACGATCCTGGACGAGGTACGCATGAGCGAGTCCCTTCCTTCGGTGGAACGTTTCCCATTGATTATCACTCTCGGTCGCCGATTGATTACAGTAAGCCCTGGCTGCTCGGGGGGCCATTATTGCCGCACTCGGCAGGCCCTAATCAATGCCGCTATGGCGACGTTATAGGGCGGAAATTCCCGGTAAATGATTGGAGATTTCCAATGCGACCGGATAGAGGCGTCGATGATCGACTCTTCGGGGCGCCGATCATGCCGCTGCGCACGAGTACTCGAACTGGCGTACGGTCCAGGCGACGCCGGACGGAGGCGATCCGCGTCGCACGCATCTCGGCGAACCTCTTGACTTGGCCCCCGGCATGCCACGAATACCCCATAATCTAGTCACATGTCGAAACGGGGGATGAGCCCAGCCGAATCTGGTTCCAAGATCGCGCTACTCGTGGGCGCGGGCGTCGTCGCGGGGGTGCTGGTCGCGGGTATCGCGCTACCAGCCGTGGGCGGAGTGGGACTCGGCGTGGTGTCGGCCAAGGACGAGCTGAACCTCAATCCCGAGGATCTCAAGGAACCGCCGCTGGCCGAGCGGACCACCGTGGTCGATTCCAACGGCAAGCAGATTGCGCAGTTCTACGAGGTCTACCGCGAGGTCGTGCCGCTGTCGGGCATCTCCGAGGAGATGAAGAAGGCGATCGTCGCGATCGAGGACTTCCGCTTCTACGAGCACGGCCCCATCGACATCGAGGGCACCCTGCGCGCGCTGGCCACGAACCTGCACTCCGGCGGGGTCAGCCAGGGCGGGTCGAGCATCACCCAGCAGTACGTCAAGCAGGTGCTGGTGAACCAGGCCGACAGCAAGAAGGAACGCCAGAAGGCCACCGAGACCAGCTACGCGCGCAAGCTGAACGAACTGCGCTACGCGATGGCCATCGAGAAGAAGTACAGCAAGGACGAGATCCTGGCGAAGTACTTGAACATCGCCTACTTCGGGGCCAGCGCCAACGGCGTCGAGGCGGCGGCCAAGCGGTTCTTCGGGGTCAAGGCGTCGGAGCTGAGCCTGGCGCAGGCCGCCACGCTGGCCGGAGCGGTCCAGGAGCCCAACGCCACCGACCCCAAGCTCGGCAAGAAGCATCGAGACCGGCTGCTGCACCGGCGCAACGTGGTGCTCGACCGGATGGCCGAGCTGAAGAAGATCACCAGGGAAGAGGCGGACGCGGCCAAGAAGGAGAAGCTCGGCTACAAGGGCACCCCGCTGCCCGGCGGCTGCGAGGTCAGCCCGTACCCCTACTTCTGCATGTACGTGCGGCACGAGATCCTGAGCAACCCCGACTTCGGCAAGACCGCCAAGGCCCGGCTGCAGTTCCTCAACCGGGGCGGCGTGACCATCAAGACCACGATCGACACCAAGATGCAGGAAGCGGCGGACAAGGCGATCCGCAAGCGCGTCTCGCCCACCGACTACGCGATGGCGTCGGAGGCGCTGGTCGAGCCGGGCACCGGGGAGATCAAGGCGATGGCCGCCAGCCGTGACTTCGGCGGTGTCAAGCGCAAGAAGCAGATGTCCTACAACGTGGTCAGCGACGCCAAGCACGGCGGCGGCACCGGCTTCCAGGCCGGGTCCACGTTCAAGATGTTCACGCTGGTCACCGCCCTGAAGCAGGGCATGAAGGTCAACGACGGCCTGGCCGCCGGAGCCGGGTTCAGCACCGGCTACTCCGGCTTCAAGAACTGCAAGGGCCAGAACGTCGGCGACCCCTCCCACACGGTGACCAACGACGAGGGCTCCCCCGGCTTCCGCACCCTGCAGACCGGCACCTGGGGCTCGATCAACACCTTCTTCATGGCCCTGGAACAGCGGGTCGGCCTGTGTGACGTGATCAAGACCGCGAAGTCCATGGGGATCAAGCGGGCCGACGGCCTCCCGCTGGTCGAGGTCCCGGTGTTCACCCTCGGCGTCAACGAGATGGACCCGATCACCGTGGCCAGCGCCTACGCGGTGCTGGGCGCGCGCGGCAAGTACTGCGAGCCGATGGCGATCAGCCAGATCACCGACCGGAACGGCAAGGTCACCAAGTACAAGCCGAAGTGCCGCCAGGCGATCGACCCCGAGGTCGCCGACGCCGCCGCGCACGTCCTGGAGGGCGTGTTCACCAAGGGCACCATGCGCGGGGTCGGCGGCATCGGCCGCGACGCCGCCGGTAAGACCGGCACCACCGACAGCCAGTCCACCGCCTGGTTCGCCGGCACCACCCCCGACCTGGCGGGCGCCGTGAGCATCGGCGACCCGCGCGGCGCGGTGAACCACAAGCTCAACAACGTGACCATCGGCGGCCGGTACTACGGTTCGGTCTTCGGCGCCACCATCCCTGGGCCGATCTGGAAGGACACCATGATCGCCGCCCTCAAGAACGTGCCCAAGACCTCCTTCAAGCCGATCAACTCCGCCCGCTTCGGCGGCTGTGGGTCGGCCTGCGCCCCCAAGAAGCCCAAGGAGGACAAGCGCGGCGAACGTCCCGAGAACGTCGTGGAACTCGGCCGCGAAGAACGCTGACCGAACTTCTGCGGGCCGCCGCGATCCGGCGGCGGTCCTGCGGGAGCTGTACCGCAACGCCGTGCGCGCGTGCCGCCGCCGCGACGCGTCGGCGGCCCGGCCCTGGCGGGGCAGGATCACCCTCACCGAGGGCGCCGACGATCGGGGCGCCTACCTGGAGTGCGCGGACAACGGGCTCGGCATGGGGATCCGCGAGCTGACCGAGGCCCTTTCCCCCACAGGGACCGGGGCGCTCGGTCACTGCGCCCTCGTCGGCGACCTCAGCGTGACGACCCGCCGTCCGGACGGCCCCGTGCTCCGGGCCCGCGTCTCCGAGTCGGGTGTGCCGCCCCGCGTCGAGACCGGCGAACCCGGCGGAGACTCCTTCACCGTCGTGCGGCTGCGCCCGAGCGCCCCGATCCCGGCGGGTGTCGACCTGCTCCGCGCGATCCTGTGGGTGGCCGACTACGAGGTCACGGCCACCGGCGCGAGCGGCACCGAGACGTGGGCCGCCGGCCGCCTGTCCGCCGGTGCGCCGATCGGGGCCGGGGACCCCTTCGCCCCTGACGCCGCGCGCGTCGCCGCCCTCGTGATCCCGACGGCGTCGCCCCGGGTCTGGTGGTGCGACGGCGAGGGCGGCGTGCTCACCGACGGCCTGTGGACGGGCGAGAGGCTGTTCGGCGCCGTCGTGAACCTCACGGGCACCGCAGGTGGCGGCGACGAGGCGGAGGTGGAGCGGCTGCTGCACGCCCAGATCCCGTCGCTGCTGGCCGAGGGCGCGGACGTGCTGGATCACCGGTGGCTGTCCGCCCTGACCCCGCGCGATCCGGGGCTGGCGGACGCCATCGCGGCGCGGGCCGCGAGCGAGCCGGACCGGCCGTGGACGATGGCCGGACACCAGATCGACCTCGGGCGCGTAGGGTGCTTCCCCGCCGACGAGGCCCTGTTCCGCGCGGTCTCGCACGGTACGCACCACCCCGGCCGCGAGGTGTGGTGGATGCCGCGTCAGGTGCAGCTCTGGCGGCTCCTCGCCTGGCGGGACGTCGCCGGGTTCGGCGGCCTCGACACGACCGGCACGCCACCCGGCCCGCTCGCGCGGCCGTCCGACCAGGTCCTCCTCCAGGACGGCGACGCGGTGACGCGCGGCAGGCTCTACGGCCCTGGGCCGCAGGCGTGGCTCGACGCCGGGCGTCCCGTCCCCTGGGGACACGTCCTGACGGCGGCGCGCGCGACCGGCCGGCGCGTCGCAGAGGTCGTGGACCGACTGGCCTCGCTCGGCTTCGAGATGCGCCCGTCGCGGAGATCCCCGAGCGGCCCCCGGCGGAGGACCTGCGGCTGCTCAGCCACACGTGCGACGGTCTGCGGCCGTGGCTCGACCCCACCGCGCCGGTCCCGCCGGGACATCTGGCCGCGACCGGTCTCGTCACCGGCCTGTCGCCCGGTGAGATCGCCCGCCGGGCGGCGGCGCTCGCCAGGCGGGGGCTCGCGGAGGTCGCCGGACGGCTCGCGTCGTTCGGGCACCTCGTCCCGGACACCGCGCCGCTGCCCGCCCGGCCGGAACAGGACGACCACGTCCTGCTGAGCGCGCACCTCGACGGCCTGCCGCCGTGGCGGGATCCGGGCGCACCGGTCGGACCGGGCGTCCTGTTCTGCGCGTCCGCCGCGACCGGCCGAGCCGTCGGCGAGGTCGCCGGGCGGCTGCGCGCCTACGGCTTCACGGTGCTCGCCATGCTCGCCGCGCCTGTCGTGCCCGGGGAGCCGGACCATGACGACGTCGTCCTGCTCAGCCGGGGACTCGACGGCCGGGCCCCGTGGATCGATCCTGAACAGGAGGTGGCGCCGTCGCACCTGGCGCGTGGCGCGTTGGTGACGGGGCTGACGGTGGGAGGGGTCGCCCGGCGGCTGGGGCGGAACGGGTGCCGCCTTCCCGGGGGTATAGGGGCGTCCTTCTGAGGCCGGAACGCCACAAGGCACGGCGGTCCCCCCTCATAATTGGTGATCTACGGTGGAATTGGAGGACTTCCAATGCCGGAGATCGACGCACTACGGCCGGGCGACCCCGCCGAGATGGGGGGTTACCGGCTCACCGGGCGGCTCGGCGACAACGCCTACGCCGCGCGGACGCGTTCCGGGGAAGCGGTGGTGATCAAGCTGCTGCACCCCGACGTGGACCGGGAGCGGTTCCGGGAGGTCATCCAGCCGCTGCAGGGATTCTCCGCGTTCTACACCGCGCGGGTCCTGGCGACCGGGGTCCACGAGGACCGGCTCTACGTGGTGAGCGAGTACATCGACGGGCAGACGCTCGCGCACACCGGGGGCGGGATCGTCGGGGTCGGGCTGCACCGGCTGGCGGTGGGGACGATGACCGCGCTGGTGGCCATCCACCAGGCCGGGATGGTCCACGGCGACCTGCGGCCGGGCAACGTGGTGCTCGGGCCGGACGGGCCGCGAGTGATCAACTTCGGGGTGGCCAGGGCGATGGCGGCCTCGGCCTCCGGGATCACCCGCAAGGTCGAGCCGCCCGCCTACACGGCCCCCGAACGCCTCGACGGGGCCGCGCCCTCCCCCGCCGCCGACGTCTTCTCCTGGGCCGCGACCATGGCGTTCGCGGCGGCCGGGCGCTCGCCGTTCGACGGCGGGTCGATGGCGGGGACGGTCAACCGGGTCGTCAACGCCGAACCCGAGCTGCCCGACCTCGGGGAGCTGCACCGGCTGATCGCCGCCTGCCTGGCGAAGGACCCGGAGGGCCGGCCGTCCGCCAGCGACGCGCTGCTCCGGCTGGTGGGCGACCCGAACGTGCTCACCTCCCAGGTGGGCGTCACCCCGGCCCCGGCGAGCCGGGAGACCGCGCCCGCCAGGCGGAGCCGTGGCCTGCTGACGGCCACCGCCGCCTTCGTGGCCGGGGCGCTCGTGGCGGGCGCGGGCGTCTACTTCCTGGTCCCCGATCGGGCCGCGGGGAACGTCGCCGCGACGGGAACCCAGGGACGCCCCACCCCCGACCCCGCCGTCGTCACGGCCGCGCCCGACATCACCCCGAGCACCACGGTCGCGCCGTGGGCCGCCGTGGAGAAGAAGGCGGCGAACGACGTCGAGCTGACCGGGGCGAAGGTCACCCTGCACGAGCACCCCCGCGATCCGGTGCGGCTGCAAGCGTACCTGGAGACGACCGGCAAGTTCGGCGCCTACGCCCGCGACCGGACCGGCGCCTTCAAGCAGGTCGCCAGCGGGGAGGAGCCGGTCCTCTCGCCGGACGGCGCGTGGGTGGCGCTGAACCCGTGGCTGAAGTTCCAGAACTCCGACACCGACCTGGTGAAGTTCGTCAGGCCGGAGACGGGCGAGCAGTTCACCGTCTCCACCGTCAAGAAGCCGATGACCACCGTGTACCCGGTGTGGTCCAGGGACGGCGGCCGGCTCCTGCTTTCCGTGCTCAACGGCAAGGAGCCCGAGGCCAACGTGGGTTTCGTGGTCGTGGACGTGCGGACCAGGAAGGCCACCTACGTGGAGACGGAGTACACCAACGACGCGGCGCTGGCCTTCACCTTCACCCCGGACGGCACGGTCGCCAGGGGCTACTGGGACGGCAAGCGCAACGGTCTGGAGTACTACAACCTCTCCGGCCAGGTGATCCGGACCCTGCACTGGGTCGGCAAGCCGCGCTCCCGCGACTGGTTCTCCCCCTCCGGCGCCCAGTTCGTCACCGTGTGCCCCGACGAGGAGCACTACTGCGTCTGGGACACCAAGACCGGTGACCGCAGGGCCACCGTCGACGCCGGCGAGGAGAGCCAGCTCCTCGGCTGGTTCAACGAGAACCACCTGCTCGTGCAGGACCCGGTGAAGGGAAAGGCGAAGAAGGCCCAGCAGGTCAAGGTGATCGACTTCCTCGGCGTCACCAAACGGGTGCTGGCCGACGTGGTGCCGCTCAAGGCCGCGATGCAGTTCGGCCCCGCGGCCCGCCGATGAACGCCGCCCCGCCGTTCCCCGCGCCGCTCCAGCCGGGAGATCCGGCGCTGGTCGGCGGCTACCGCATCACCGGCAGGCTGGGCAGCGGCGGACAGGGCGTGGTCTACCTCGGCGAGGGCGACGGCGGCAGGCGAGTCGCCGTCAAGGTGATCCGGGCCGACCTGGAAGGAGGCGACACCGCCGGCGCGCTGGCCAAGGAGATCGGTCTCGCCCGCCGGGTGAAGGCGTTCTGCACCGCCCAGGTGCTCGACACCGGCGAGTCGGGCGGCGTGCCGTACATCGTGAGCGAGTTCGTGGACGGGCCGAGCCTGGCGCGGGTGATCAAGGAGCACGGCCCGGTGCGCGGGGCGGAGCTGCGCCGGGTGGCGATCGGGACGCTCACCGCGCTCGCCGCGATCCACCAGGCCGGGGTGGTGCACCAGGACTTCAAGCCGGGCAACGTGCTGCTCAGCCGCGAGGGTCCGCGCGTGATCGACTTCGGCATCTCGCGGGCGCTGGACGCCACCGAACCGGCCGCCGAGGGCCTGGTCGGCACGCCGCCGTTCATGGCCCCCGAGCAGTTCGCCGGTCAGCGGGCGGGGCCGCCCGCCGACCTGTTCGCCTGGGCCTCGACGATCGTGTGCGCGGCGACCGGCCGGCCGCCGTTCGGCGGCGGCGCGCTGCCCGTGGTGATCGGCAACATCCTGAACGGCCGCCCCGAGCTGGGCGACCTGGACGGCGAACTGCGCGACCTGGTGCTGCGCTGCCTGGCCAAGGACCCCGCCGAGCGCCCCACGGCCACGCGGGCGCTGCTGGCCCTGCTCGGCCATCCGGTGCCCGAAGTGCGGCTGCTGGCCGAAGGACGTGAGTCGGCCGCCCCTCCCCCGCGCCGCCGCCGGACGCCGGTCGTCGTGGCCGCCGTGACCGCCGTGCTGGCGCTCGCCGTCGCGGCCGGGTTCTTCCTGCTGCGCCCGCCGGACCCGCCCGTGCCGGTGGCCGCGCGCACGTCCGCGCCGCCGCCCCCGTTACCCAGGGGCGGGAGGATGCCGGAGACCTCCACGTCCGAGCTGACCCTGCCAGACACCGCCCTCACCCTGCACGAGAACGCCGCCGACCCGGTCTGGGTCTCGACCTACGTCGACCGGCGCGACCAGACCCTCGGCTGGCCGTCGTACCTGCGCGATCCCCGCTCGCGCCGGTTCGCCTACTACGGCGGGTTCCAGGATCCGGTGGCCTCTCCGGGAGGGGCCTACGTGGCCGCGCTCTCCGGGGCCAGGCTCACCCGCTCCGACTTCGAGACGATCCGCCTCACCGACCGCCTGACCGGCCAGGACGTGCAGATCAGGACCGTGACCAAGCCGAAGAGCGCCGGGCATGTCCGGTGGCGGGGCGACGGCCGCGCGCTGCTGCTGACGATCTACCCGGACGCCCGGGCGAAACGGACCGAGGGCTTCATCGTCGTCGATCCGGCCGCCAGGACCGCCAGGGCGGTGCCGCTCCCGCAGGGCCACGACTCGGCGTACCTGTGGGGCCCGGACGGCGAGACGGTGCTGCACCAGGCGGCGGGCGACGCGGTCGCCGTCCTCGACCTCGGCGGCAAGGTGCTGCGGACCTTCCCCGGCGTCGGCGCGCTGATCCAGTCGAACGCCACGACGACCACGGCCGGGACGGTGTTCGCCACGACCTGCCCGGACGTGTCGGGGGAGAACGTCTGCCTGTGGGACGCGGCCACCGGGACCCGGCGAGCCAAGATCGACATTCCGGAGCGGGCCCGCGTCCACGGCTGGCTGGACGACCGGCACCTGCTCGCCACCGTCCCCGGCGAGCGCAGGAGCCGGGTGGTGATGCTGGACCTGCGCGGCAGGGCCGTGCGGACGCTCGCCGAGGCGCCGCCGGCCGAGCTGGACGACGTCGTCCTGTGGTTCACCGCGAAGTGACGCCTCAGGCGGGCGCGGCGACGCGGTCAACGATGGCGTCGGTGCCCTCCTCGCGGGCGCAGTGCGCGCAGCAGAACCAGCGGTTCCCGGCCTGCACGCCGTGCCCGATCACCCGGCAGCCGCAGTGCTCGCACACCGGCGCCATCCGCTGGATCGCGCACTCGAAGGAGTCGAAGACGTGCGTCGCCCCCTGCGCGCGGATCTCGAAGGCCATGTCGTAGTCGTTTCCGCAGGTCTCACAGCGTGCCACGGTGTCCCCCAGTCGAAAGCGCCCCCCGGCGTGAGGCTTACCCGCGCGAGCGCCGGGGCATGCCACGCGGCTCCCTGCCCCGGGCACGCGGCAGGGAGCCGCATCGGCGATGAGGAGCCGTACCGGCTCCGGGGCGGGCGAGGCGTCCTGCCTGCCTCCGCGAAAGGCAGGTCGCCGGGCACCGCGTGCGGGATCACCGCGATTCCGGGGAGGTCGTGCGAGGCCGTCGCTCAGGCGGCGACGGGCGCCCGGTGTGGAGCCACCACTGAGCCGTCCGGCAGTAGCAGCCCGGTGTCCTCGAACAGCAGGATGCCGTTGCAGAGCAGGCTCCACCCCTGGTCGGGGTGCGATGCGATCACGTGGGACGCTTCCCGGTCAGGGGAGTAGGCGCTGGGGCAGGTCGGCTGGTGCTGGCACATGATGGCACCTCTCAGGTGGCGCTCCAGTGTGCGGTCAGGCGGTCGCGCTCGTGCTCACATCCACAGAATGGCGCACGGCGCTGGCAGTCCGCTTGCAGAACGCTGACCGGCGAGTCGCGACTTCGTAGTGCTCGCCGGCCTCCACTAGTTTGCTGTGGAACGCCCCCTCTCCTGTGGAGTCCTCCCCCGATGACCATCGCCCTGCGCGCCGCTCTGGCCTTCGCCCTGCTGGCAGGCTTCTACGTGCTGGTCGGGCTCGTCTTGGCCGCCGCCGTCTTCTTCGACGTCTACCTGTTCGTCGATCTGCACGGGCGCGGCGTCCAGCTCGCCGCCCTGTTCACACTCGCCGCGGCGGCGCTGGTCAGGGCGCTGTGGATGGTCAGCAAGAAGATGGGGGGCGAGGAGCCGGGCGTCGTCGTGGACCGGTCGCGCGAGCCGGTGCTGTGGCGGACGGTCGAGGAGCTGGCCCAGCGCGTGCGCACCGCCCCGCCGGACGAGATCCGCCTGGTCGCAGAGGTGAACGCGGCGGTCGCCGAGGACACCCGGCTGCTCGGCCTGCGCGCCACCCGCCGCCGGATGTACATCGGGCTGCCGCTGCTGTCCGTGCTCACCGTCGACGAGCTGCGGGCGGTGCTGGGCCACGAGCTCGGCCACTACTCAGGCGCGCACACCCGCCTGGGCGCGCCCGTCTACCGGGGCCGGGTCGCGCTGCTCACGACGGTGGAGCACCTCGGACGGCATCCGATCCTGCGGCGCGTCTTCGTCGCCTACGCCAAGGTGTACCTGCGGGTGTCGCTCGCCGTCTCACGCCGCCAGGAACTGGAGGCCGACCAGATGGCGGTGGCCATCGCCGGGCGCGCGGCGATGGGCCAGGCGCTGGACAAGATCGAGTTCACCGCGCTGGGCTGGCGGATGTACATGGACTCCTACATGAGCATGTCCGGCGCTGGCGGCAACCGTCCCGGGCAGGTCATGTCCGGCTTCCAGGCGATGATGGCCGAACCGGCCAGGCGGGCCGAGCTGGCCACGGCCGCGCGGGAACCGGCGGAGACCTCGCCCTACGACTCGCACCCGAGCCTGGCCGAGCGGCGGGCGGCCATCGCCGCGCTGCCGGATCCCCCGCACGCCCCCGACCGGCGTCCGGCCACCGCGCTGCTGGCCGACCCCGCCGTGGCCGCCGGGGCGGTGGAGAACACGATCTGGTCGCCGCAGGCGCTGACCGGGCTGCGGCCGGTGTCGTGGGACGACATGGTCGCCTCCGGGATGTACGAGCTGCGCAACGCGGAGGCGCTGCACGACCTCTCCGTGGCGGGGCAGCGGGTGATGGGCACGCCGCTGCCGTACCTGGACGCCGCCTTCGAGGCGCTGGCCAGGGGGCAGGTCACGGCCCTGGAGCGGGAACTGCTGCAGCTCGGCTGGAAGCCGTCGCCGACGCTGGTCGGCGGGGTGCTCGGGCAGGCGCTCGAAGCGGTGCTGATCAGGCACGGCGAGGCCCGCTGGCGGCTGTCGTGGTCGGGCCCGGCCAGGCTGTTCTACACCGACGGCGAGGAGGTCTCGCTGACCCACTACGCCGCCAAGGTGGCGAGCGACCCGTCGTCGGTCCCCGGCCTGCGGAGCTGGCTGGCCGAACTGGGCGTGGCGCCGGACTTCACGCCCCCGGCCGACCGGCCGACGGCCCCGGTCGCCTAGCGGCACAGGTCTCAGAGCGGCGGTCAGGCCGGGCACGCCTCCTGGTACGGCAGGCCGGGCGCGACCGACCGCCACTCGCCCTCCGACAGCGTCCGCCCGGCACGGCGGCACGCCGCGCTCACCAGCCAGTCCGGATCGACCCGGAGGACGCGCAACCCGCCGTCGGCGTCCAGGACGGACAGCCGTCCGCCGTCCGGTGACAGGGCCAGCGTCCTGATCCCCGTCGCCTGGCCGGTGGCGCGCGCGGTGATCGGGCGTCCCAGCACCTGGCCGGTGCCCCCGTCCCACAAGGTGACGTCGCCCGCCGCGTCGGCCGTGGCGAGCAGGCCCGAGGCCGAGAACGCCAGGTCCGTGACGCCGCGCCCGCCGCCGCGCAGCGGGAGCCTGACCGGTTCCGGCGTGCCGGGCCGCCACACGATCAGCGGGTCTGCCGCGGCGAAGGCGGTGCCGTCGGCGGCGAAGGCGGGCGGCGTGCCGGCACCGATGGCCGGCGCGGCGGCGGGACGGCCCGTCGCGGCCGAGAGGTAGCCCGTGGCGTCGTCGCCGATCGTGACCACGGACCCGCCGTCGGGGGTGAAGGCCACCTTCCCCGCCACGCCGACGTCGCCGCGCCAGCGGACGGTGCCGGTCCAGAGGTCCCACAGGGTGACGCGTGAGGCCGGTTCGCCCGCCCCCGCGCGCGGGCCGAGGGTCGCCAGCGACCGCCCGTCGGGGCTGAACGCCAGCGATTCCAGGTGGCGCAGGCCCGGCTCGTCCAGGGACGTCACGACGCCGCCCTTCGCGATGTCCCACACCACGGCCTCGCCCTCCTCGCCGTGCCCCGTCACCGCGAGCAGGCGGCCGTCCGCGCCGAAGGCGGCGCGGAACGGGTCGTCGCCGTCCTTGCGCCGGACCTTCACCACCAGGCGGCCCCGGTCCCCTGGGCGGGAGGGATCGCTCAACCGGATCTCCCCGGCGTCATCGTCGCGCCCGGCGGCGAACCGGCCGTCGGGGCTGAGCGCGCCGTACCGCTGCGGCCCGGGCGTCACGGGCCCGAGGTCGAGGGTCATCACCGTGTCGCCGTCCAGGTATCGCAGCGCGGTGCCGTCGGGGTCGAAGGCGGCGCGCGGGGCCGGGCCGGTCCGGGAGGCCACGCCGCTCGGCACGATGTCGTGGTCCAGCACCATCGTGCGGTCGCGCAACCGGTAGACCTGCACGTTCCTGGTCGTCACCGAGGCGAGCAGGGCGCCGTCGCCGTTGAAGCGGAGCCGCCCGCCGTTCCAGCCCGGCAGGTCGCCCGCGCCCCGGGGTTCGCCGCTCTTCGCGTCGTAGAGGCCCACGCGGTCGCCGAACCCGGCGGCGAACACCTGGCCGTCCTCGCGCGAGGCCAGGACGCGGCCGCAGTCCCGGCAGCCGGGCAGCAGCTCCCGGCGCTCGCGCCCCGGCAGTGAGACCCGGCCGATCCCGCCGTCCGGGCCGGGGGTGAGGACGGCGTCGCCGCCCGGCGGCACCGACGGGCCACAGCAGCCGACGACCGGCGTGCTCCGGCCGCTGCGGGTGTTCCACACGGTCACCTCCCGTTTCCCCGGCACCACCAGCAGATCGTCGGCTGCGTCGTAGTACACCGCCGGGGCAGCGCCGCCCGGCTTCAGCCGGAACGCGGGGGAACGCCGCTCCCCCGTGCCGATGTCCCAGACCCGGATCTCATCGCCCACGACGACGGCCAGATCACGGCCGTTGGGGCTGAGCGCCGCCGCCCTGGCCTGCTCACCCGGCGAACCGCGAAGCTCGAAACGGCCGGTGCGCCTGCCCGTCCGCACGTCCCAGATGTACACCTCGCCGCCGCTCACGCTGACCAGGATGCGGCCGTCCGCGCTGAGCGCGCGGGCCGCGCTCGCCGCCGGATCGCGGAAGGCCGCCGTCTCCGGCTGGACCAGCGAGGCGGTCAGCGCCTCGCGTGTCTCCGGCACCTGGGCCAGCCGCCAGGCGGCCACGCTGAGCAGCATCGCCCGCGCCGGATCGGTGGCGCGCAGGTCGCTCGCCACCCCGGCCAGCCTGCGGGCCTCGGCCTCGATCCGCTGCGCGCCGACCATGACGCTCTTCGTCAGCACGATCGCTCCCGCCGCCAGCGCCAGGACCAGTAGCACCGACATCGCCGCGACCAGCAGGCGGCCCCTGCGCACCCTGCGGCGGCTGAGCGCGGAGGCGGCGTCCAGGTAGTCGCGCTCGGCGGGGCCCAGCGTGACGTTGCGGCGCAGCGTGGCCGCCCAGCGCATGGCCTCCTCCAGGTCACGGCCGATGGGCAGGTAGGCGTCGGCGCGCCCGCGCTCGTGCCACCGCCTGGCCCCCGCCGCGATGACCTTCTGCGCGGCGAAGCCGTCCCGCTCGGCCGCCACCCAGGCGCGCAGCCTCGGCCAGGCGTGGACCAGCGCCGGACGGGTCAGCGTGGCCTTCTCCTCGGACACGGTGACCAGGTAGGAGAACACCTCAAGGACGCGTGCCACCTCCGGCCGGCCGTCCCGCAGCTCGGCGAGCGGGGCCGCGCGCAGCCCGAGCCCGCCATCGGCGGTGACCGTGACCAGGCGCAGGAACACCTCGGGGACGGCCACGCGCTCCCCCGGGTCCAGCGTCTTGTAGGCGTGCTCGGCCAGCGTGCCCAGCGCCGGGGCGCCGAGCGCGGGATCGTCGGGCGCGGTGCGCACCGCGCGCGCCTCCGAACTGCCCTGGGCCAGCAGGCGCTCGATGTCGGCCCGGCCCTCCCCGCTGATCAGCGCGTCCAGCAGGGTCCTGGCCTCCGGCCGTCCCGAAGGGTCCTTCCCGAGCGCCGCCTCGACCAGGTCGCGCAGCTCGACCGGCAGCGCGGTGAGGTCGGGGTCGGTGGACAGCACCCGGTGCATCACCGCGCCCAGGCTCGCCCCCTTGAACGGGTCCGCGCCCGTGGCGGCGAACACCATGATGCCGCCCCAGGCGAACACGTCGGCGGCCGTGCCCGCGCGCTGGCCCGTGAAGATCTCCGGGGCCATGTAGGTGGGAGTGCCCGCGACCAGGCTCGTCGAGGTGAGCGACAGCTCCATGACCCTGGCGATGCCGAAGTCGATGACCCTCGGCCCGTCCGGGCCGAGCAGCACGTTGTCCGGTTTGAGGTCGCGGTGGATCACCCCCGCCTCGTGGATGGCGGTCAGCGCGGTGGCGATCGCGGTGGCCAGCCGGTGCAGCTCGTCCCCCGAGAAGGCACGCCCGCCGACGATCGCCTGACGCAGGTTCGGGCCTTCCACGTACTCCGAGACGATGTACGGCCGCGCGCCCGTGAGGTCGGCGTCGAGCACGCGGGCGGTGCAGAACGAGGCGACCCGCTGGGCCGAGGCGGCCTCCCCTGCCAGGCGTTCACGCAGGCCCTGCCGTCCGTCCGGGTCGCCGCGCAGCACCTTGATCGCGACTCTCCGGCCGTCGGGCGCGTACGCCTCGTAGACCACGCCCTGACCTCCGGCGCCCAGCCGCGCGGACAACCAGTACTCGCCCAGCCGGTGCGGATCCCCGTCGCCCAGCGCCTGCGCCATGTCTGCCCCCTGCATCCGTAGCTGGCGTGTTGGACGCCTCCAGGGGCGACAAAGTTCTCGGTCATCGCGGGCAAATATCTTGGTAGGGCACTCCGGCGAAGTAGACCTCCCAATCCTTCCCGGTGAAAGTGCGCCCGGCCCTGGCACAGACCGCGGTGGCGACCCGGTCCGGGGCCACGGTGACGCCGTACAGCCCGCCGTCCTGGTCGGTGGCGTAGAAGGTGCCGCCGTCGGTGCTGAACGCCTGACTGGACAGGAAGTCGTGGGTCAGCGTGATCGGCCGCCCGAGCCGCCGCTTGGCGTCCGGGTCCCAGAACTGCACGGTGCCCGAGTGGACACTCGCCAGCAGGTCGCCGCCGGGGGCGAAGACCAGCCCGTCGACGCCCGTGGTGATGCCGTGCAGGACGGGCGGCATCGGTACGCGCCGGGCGGAGTCCCACAGCGCGATCCGGCCCGCGGTCCCGGCCACCGCCATGGCCGTGCCCCTCGGCGCGGTGGCCACGACGCCGCCCTGCACGTAGCCGCTGCCGGCCGCGCGGCCGGTGGCCGCGTCCACGAAGCGGCCGTTGCCCAGCACTAGGACGCGGCCGTCGGCACTGTAGTGCAGGGAACCCGGCTGCTGGTCGGGACGCGTCTCGCGGACCTGCCTTCCGGTGCGGGCCTCCCACGTGATCAGCCGGTAACCCTCGGGAGGGAAGGGCTGGATGACCGACGCGGTGAGCCACCTGCCGGTCGGGTCGAACGCGACGTCCTCCACGAAGTACGGCTTGGGCGCCCGATATCTCCACAGTTCCCGGCGCGTGGGCACGTCCCACACCTGCAGTGTCTCGCCGCCGCCGAGCCAGCCGGCCAGGGTGGTGCCGTCGGGCCCGAAGACCGCCGGCACCCCCGCCGAGGCGCTGCCGGGGAAGACCCCCGCCGGGCGCGCCTGCCGGACGTCCCACAGGTGCAGCCCCTTGTCGTAGTTCTCGTTGGTCATCCAGCGCCCGTCCGGGCTGAGCAGGCCCTTGCGGACGCCGGGGGCGCGGACCGCCTGGACCCGGCGGGCGACCTCGACCGTGACGACGGTGTCGTCGAGCAGGTAGCGCACGGTGTGCCCGCCGGCGTCGGCCCAGGCGTCGCTCACCACGCCGTCGGCGGTGTGCACCAGCAGGCTCGCCCAGGTGGCCACGTCCCACACGCGGACCGTGGTGCCGGTGAAGCCGACCAGCAGCCTGCCGTCCGGGCTGAACCTGAGCCCGCCCGCCGAGAACACGACGTTCGGGGACTCGTCGTCTCCGGCCCACGGCCAGGTGACCTTGCCGGGCGGCGCCGGCAGCCGCCGCCCGGTCGCGGTGTCGAACAGCCTGATCTCGGTGCCCGCGCAGGCCAGCAGGCGGCCGTCCGCGCTGAACGCGACCAGCTTCGCCTCCGGCCCGCAGGAGCGGGGGAAACGGGTGTCGCGGGCGCCTCCGGGGAGCCGCCGGACGTCGAGCCTGCCATCCGGGAGGGACGCGGCCAGGTCGCCGCGGCGGGCGACGGCGAAGCCGTTGATCCTGTCCCAGGCGACGGGGTGGATCCTTTTCCCGGCGTAGTCCCAGAGCAGGATCACCTCGCCCACGTAGCCCACCGCGAGCGTGGTCTCGTGGTCGCCGAACCGGACCATCCGGCTGTCCGCCCGCTCCACCCGGCGCTCGCCGAGCCTCCTGCCGGTCATCGTGTCCCAGACGGTCAGGCGGTCGTCGCTGAGCACGGCGACGGCGGAGCCGTTCCGGTTGACGTCGAGCGTGTCGCCGACCACGGTCGCGCCGTCCGGCCACTGCCACGCCGCGCGCTGCCGGCCGGAGACCACGTCGAACACGCGGACGCCCTTCTCCTCGACGCTGACCATCGTCCGGCCGTCACGGGCCACGACGCGCTGGCCGATCCCGCCCACCGGCGGCGGACGGTAGACCCCCTCCTCCGGCCCGTAGAGCGAGGACATCAGCGCGGATCTGGCCTCCAGCCCGGGGGCCAGGCGCCAGGCCGCCACGCTGAGCAGCATCGCGGTGACCGGGTCGGTGGTCCGCAGTTCCTCGGCGGTGGCGGCGGCCCGCCGTCCGCTGGAGAGGGCGAGCTGCTCGGCCAGTTGGCCGCTCTGGTAGTACGTCAGGCCGCCGCCGGCCAGGGACAGCACGAGCAGCAGGGCCAGCGCGGCCGTCACGACCCGCCTCCGCCGGGTGCGGGTCCTGGTCATCCGGCTGCCCGCGTCGAGGAAGTCGCGTTCCAGCCTGCTCAGCGTCAGGTGCCGCCTGCCGGTCGCCGCCCAGCGCAGCGCGTGCTCCAGCCGGGCGTCCTGGAGCAGGTCGCCGTCCCTGCGTCCGCCCTCCTCCCAGCGCCGGGCCGCCGTCGTGAGGGCGCCCAGCACGGCCAGGCCGTCGCGCTCCTCCTCCACCCAGGACCGCAGCCGCGGCCACGCCCGTAGCAGCGCCGGGCGGGACATCCCCACCCGGTCCTGCTTGACCGTCAGCAGGTAGGCGAAGACGTCGAGAATGTGCCGGACCGCCTGCGCCTCGGCCTCGGGCCTGCCCTCCAGCAGTTCGTCCTTCCGGGCCCACCGCACCGTCTCGGCGCCGTCCTCGCCGACGGCGACCAGCCGCAGGAAGACCTCGGCGGCCAGCTCGCGCTCCTCCAGCGGCAGCGCGCCGTAGGCGTCCTCGGCGAGCGTGCCGAGCGCGGGGTCGGCGGTGGCGCTCACCCGCACCTCGCGCCCGGCCTGGCTGCCCTCGGCCAGCAGGCGCGGGGTGTCGGTGACGTGGGCGGCGACCAGGGCGAGCAGCAGGTCTCTGGCCGACGGCCGCGTGGCGGGGTCCTTGGCCAGCGCGGACTCCACCAGGGCGCGCAGCCGTTCCGGCAGCACGCCGAGGTCGGGCTGGTGGGAGAGCACCCGGTGCATGACCCCGCCGAGGTTGTCGGCGGTGAACGGGTCCTTCCCGGTGGCCGCATAGACCATGATCGCGCCCCAGGCGAACACGTCGGCGGCGGTGCCCGCGCGCTGGCCGGTGAACACCTCGGGGGCCATGTAGGTGGGGGTGCCCGCGACCTGTCCGGTGCCGCTGAGCGACATGCCCTCGATCCTGGCGATGCCGAAGTCGATGACGCGCGGCCCGTCCGGGCCGAGCAGCACGTTGTCCGGCTTGAGGTCGCGGTGCACGACCCCGGAGTCGTGGATCGCGGTCAGCGCGGTGGCGATGGCGGCGGCCAGGCGGTGCAGGTCGTCACCGGTGAAGCGCCGGCCGTCGCGCACGGCCTGCCGCAGGCTCGGCCCCGGCACGTACTCCGACACGATGTACGGCTTGCGCCCTTCGAGGTCCACCGCGAGCACCCGCGCCGTGCAGAACGAGGCCACCCGCTGCGCGGCCCGCGCCTCCCTTGCGAACCGGTCGCGCACGGCCACGTCGCCCGACGCGTGGAGCACCTTGAGCGCGACCCTGCGCCCGCCCTCGTCGTAGGCGTCGTAGACGACTCCCTGACCGCCCGCCCCCAGGCGGCCCGCCACCCAGTAGCCGCCGACGCGTTCGGGATCGCCTTCGAGCAGTGACCGCACGATGCTCCTTTCGCGGGGCTCCCTTCAAGGGGGCTCCCTTGGCGGGGACGCCGACGACGCATGGTTGGACGCAGCGGCCCACGACAAAGTTTGGCGCGGCCGGCCGCGTCGGGCACGCGAGTCGCGGGTAATCCGCCCCGGCCCGGCCCGCGTCCTATGTCGGCGGGCACTTACCTCGGCGCGGGGGCGTCCACGCACCGTTGCAACCGCACGCCAACCATCCGTCAACTCCGCCGGGAGATGGTCGGATCAGGACGCTGAGGACGAATGGAAAGGAGGCAGATCATGCGACGAATCAGGATCTCTCGACCGCGCGCTCGGCGGCGCCCCGCTACCACGAACGGGCTTGACCTGCGCTCGCCGTCCGGCCGCAGGCTCCCCTACTGACGCGCGGATCCCGGCTTTACCGCCGCCTTACGGGGTGATCTGTAGTTATCTTCTGGTAACACAGGTAACGGAAACATCACGATCGGGGGCTCGATGAGGAAGCTCGTGGCGGTGCCGCCACGTGTCGCACGACACAAGGTTCGCGACATCCGCTCGGCGCGCAGCCGTCCGGGTGGCGCCGCCACCGATTCCACGGTCGTGGACCTCAGGGCGTGGGCGGGACGCAACGTCATTCGCTTCCCGTGCCCGAAGGGACCCGCCCCTGCCGCCTGACGCCTTTCCCTGTTCAGGACAACTGTCGGCGAATTGGTGAAAAGTCAGGTGATTTCATAAAAGGGGCACTAAGGCGTATTAAAAGCGCCAAGATGCACCCGATGAATGATCTCGATACGCTTGACAGGAAGATCCTGGTCGCCCTGCACCTGAACGGCAGGGCGAGCTGGACTGACATAGCACAGGCCATCGGCACCTCCACCACGACCGTCGCGCGGCGCGCCCAGCAGCTCATCCAGGACGGCGTGGTCGTCGTCTCGGCGATCCCGCACGTCGAGCACCGCGGCCCGGTGGACGCGTACCTGGTACGGCTCGCCTGCTCCCCCGGCACCCAATTACGGGTGGCCGACCGCCTCGCGCGACTCCCGGAGATCAGGTCCGTCACGGTGGTGACCGGAGGGCACGACATCGTCTTCGAGCTGGTCGCGCCCAGGAACCGCGACCTGTTCTCGCTCCTCGTGGACGAAGTGCAGCGCATCCCCGGCGCGCTCAGCAGCCAGGCGGACCTCGTGCTGCACACCTACCAGGTCTCCCAGGAGTGGAGCCTGCGCGGGATCGACCTCGCCCTCGGGGCGCTCGCCCCGCGACCGGTCGAGCACGGTTGCGGCCCGCAGCACCTCGACGAGGTGGACCACGAGATCCTCACCGTGATGCGCGCCGACGGCCGGGCCAGCTTCCAGTCCGTCGCAAAGCACCTCGGGGTCAGCGAGAGCACGGTCCGGCGGCGCTTCGAGGTGATGACGGAACGCGGCTGCGCGGCGATCGTCACCTACGTGCCCGCGGCGGCGCTCGGCTACGGGACCGAGGTGCTGTTCTGGATGGCGGCCGAACCGGGCAGGCTGGATGCCGTGGCCAAGGCGCTGGCCGCGCACCCGGAGGTACGCCGTATCTCGGCCGTGCTCGGCCAGGCGTCGCTGGCCGTCGAGGTGATCATGCGGGACACCTCGGACCTGCACCGCTTCACCGGCCACGCCCTGGCTGAGATCCCCGGCGTCCGGACCTGGACGGCGAACGTGCAGCTCGTCACCGTCAAACGCGATTTCCTGCGGGTGCCCGCCGCCCGTACCCACCTGACCGCGTTCCCGGTGCTCCCGGCGGCCCGGGAGCCCGGCTGACCCCAGGACGCGGCGGGGGATCCGGAGAAACGCCCGGATCCCGCCGCCGAGCCGCGGTCAGCTGCAGCCGCTGGTGGAGCCGCAGCCCTCGCAGACGTAGCAGCTACCGGCGGGACGCATCTTGATGCCGCAGGTCATGCACAGCGGAGCGTCGGCGGTGCGGCCCTGGTGGCTCTCCAGGGCGAGGCCCTGCGAGGACGGCTTGGGCGCCTCCTCCTGACGCGGCGCGGGCTCTATCGGCGCCGACTGGGCCAGCGCCTCGGCGTCCATGACCTCCTCGTGCACCGCCGCGGGGTCTTCGCCGCGCTGCTGCGCCGCGCGCTCGGACGCCGAGAAGATGCCCAGCGCGGCCCGCTCCTCGTAGGGCAGGTGGTCGAGGGCCAGCCTGCGGAAGATGTAGTCCATCACCGAGGCAGCCATGCGAACGTCGGGGTCGTCCGTCATGCCCGCCGGGTCGAAGCGCATATTGACGAACTTGCTGACGTAGGTCTCCAGCGGCACGCCGTACTGGAGGCCTATGGAGATCGCCACCGAGAAGGCGTCCATGACGCCCGCCAGGGTCGAGCCCTGCTTGGACATCTTCAGGAAGACCTCGCCCAGCCCGTCGTCCGGGTAGGAGGAGGCGGTCATGTAGCCCTTGGCCCCACCGACGGAGAACCGGGTGGTGGTGCTCGGCCGCTGGCTCGGCATCCGCCGCCGAGTCGGCCGGGTGACCTCGACCACCTGGACGGCCGGCGCCTCTGCCGCCTTCTCGGCCGGCTTCTCCTCGCCGCCCTTCTTGGCCACCGACAGCGGCTGGCCGACCTTGCAGTTGTCGCGGTAGACGGCCAGCGCCTTCAGCCCCAGCCTCCACCCCTCCAGGTACACCTGCTCGATGTCCTCGACGGTGGCGGACTCCGGCAGGTTGACCGTCTTGGAGATCGCCCCGCTCAGGTACGGCTGGGTGGCCGCCATCATCCGCACGTGGCCCATCGGCGCGATCGCGCGCTCGCCCATCGCGCAGTCGAAGACCTCGTAGTGCTCGTGCCGCAGGCCGGGGGCGTCGACCACGTGCCCGTGCTCGGAGATGTACTCGACGATCGCCTCGATCTGCTCCCCCTGGTAGCCGAGGCGTGCCAGGGCGCGCGGGACGGTCTGGTTGACGATCCGCATCGACCCGCCGCCGACCAGCTTCTTCAGCTTGACCAGGGCGAGGTCGGGCTCGATGCCGGTGGTGTCGCAGTCCATCATCAGGCCGATCGTCCCCGTGGGGGCGAGCAGCGACGCCTGGGCGTTGCGGTAGCCGTTCTTCTCACCGACCCGCAGGCACTCCGCCCACTGGCGGGTGGCCTCGCGGTGGATCCGCTCGTCCATGCCGCCCAGCGTGGACAGCTCGTCGTTGGCGGCGGCGTGCTTGCGCATGACCTGCTTGTGCGGCTCGGCGTTGCGCGCGTAGCCGTCGTACGGCCCGACCACCCCGGCCAGCTCGGCGCTGCGGCGGTAGGAGACGCCCGTCATCAGGCTGGTGATCGCCCCGGCGATGGCTCGCCCGCCCTCGGAGTCGTAGGCGTGGCCGGTCGCCATCAGCAGCGCGCCCAGGTTGGCGTAGCCGATGCCGAGCTGGCGGTAGGCCCGCGTGGTCTCGGCGATCTTCTCTGTCGGGAAGTCGGCGAAGGTGATGGAGATGTCCATCGCGGTGATGATCAGCTCGGTCAGCTTGACGAACCGCTGCACGTCGAAGGTTCCGTCGTCGCCGAGGAACTTCAGCAGGTTGATGCTCGCCAGGTTGCAGGAGGAGTTGTCCAGGTGGACGTACTCCGAGCAGGGGTTGCTCGCGGTGATCCGCCCAGTCTCCGGGGTGGTGTGCCAGGCGTTGATCGTGTCGTCGTACTGCACGCCGGGGTCGGCGCACTCCCAGGCGGCGCGGGCCATCTTGCGGAACAACTCGCGGGCGTCCACCTTCTCGATGACCTCGCCGGACAGCCGGGCGCGCAGGCCGAACCGGCCGCCGCCCTCGACCGTGCGCATGAACTCGTCGGAGACCCGGACGGAGTTGTTGGCGTTCTGGTACTGCACCGAGACGATGTCCTGGCCGCCGAGGTCCATGTCGAACCCGGCGTCGCGGAGCGCGCGGATCTTGTCCTCCTCGCGCGCCTTGGTCTCGATGAACTCCTCGATGTCGGGGTGGTCCACGTCGAGGACGACCATCTTCGCCGCCCGGCGGGTCGCCCCGCCCGACTTGATGGTGCCCGCCGAGGCGTCGGCGCCGCGCATGAACGACACCGGGCCGCTGGCCGTGCCGCCGCTGGACAGCAGCTCCTTGCTGGAGCGGATGCGGGACAGGTTGACCCCGGAGCCGGAGCCGCCCTTGAAGATCACACCCTCTTCCTTGTACCACTCCAGGATCGACTCCATCTGGTCGTCGACCGCCAGGATGAAACACGCCGACACCTGCTGCGGGCTGGCCGTGCCCACGTTGAACCAGACCGGGGAGTTGAACGCGAAGAGCTGGTGGATCAGGGCGTACTTCAGCTCGTGGTCGAAGATCTCGGCGTCTTCCTCGGAGGCGAAGTAGCCGTGCTCCAGGCCCGTGCGGGTGTAGACGCCCGCGACCCGGTCGACGAGTTGCTTCAGGCTCCACTCGCGCTGCGGGGTGCCCACCGCGCCGCGGAAGTACTTGGTGGTGACGATGTTGGCGGCGTTGACCGACCAGGAGTCGGGGAACTCGACGCCCCGCTGCTCGAAGTTGACCGAACCGTCGCGCCAGTTGGTCATGACGACGTCGCGGAGCTCCCAGGTCACCTCGTCGTACGGGTGCACCCCCGGGGTGGTGTGGACGCGCTTGACCTTCAACCCCCTGCGGCTCCGCCTGCCCCCGCGCGCCGCCGCGCCGCTCACCGTCTCCGTCATGACTTCCCCCTTCTGGACTCACCCGGAGCCCTCGTACCGATCCACTTGGTCGCGCCGCAACCTGCCGTCCCCGGCGCCGGGGTTCAATCCGCCCGCGTAGCTCGTCACGGGTGACGCGTCACGGCCGGCGCGTCTACGGGTCTCGACCGGCCGACTCAGCCGGAGTCGGCCCGCGCGGCCGGAACGGCCTCGTCACCCGGCGCGCGCTCGGCGCGCAACCGGCCGATCTCCGCCTCGAAGTCGGCGAGGGTCTCGAACCCCCGGTAGACCGAGGCGAACCGGAGATACGCCACCTCGTCGAGGTCGCGCAGCGGCCCGAGGATCGCCAGGCCGACCTCGTTGGACGGCATCTCGGCCACGCCCGTGGCCCTGATGCTCTCCTCGACGCGCTGCCCGAGCTGGGCCAGCGAGTCCTCGCTCACCGATCTGCCCTGGCACGCCCGCCGCACTCCGGCGATCACCTTGTCGCGTGAGAACGGCTCGGTCACGCCGCTGCGCTTGCTCACCATGAGCAGCACCGTCTCCTGCGTGGTGAACCGCTTGCCGCACTCCGAGCAGGTGCGGCGTCGTCTGATGGCCGCGCCGTCCTCGGTCGAGCGGCTGTCGATCACCCGCGTGTCAGGGTGTCTGCAGAACGGACAGTGCACGCGCGCCTCCTCGACCGCCCACTCGAAGCCCACCCGGCGTCGCGCCGTCACCGCACGTTACGGCCCCCTCGTCAAGGGACGCTCGCGCACGCCCCACGGCCTGCCATGGTGCGGTAACAGGAACACAACCTATGGTGAACTACATCGGTGTAACTACTAGATGTTGTGGTCCCAACCTAGAAGTGCGCGACGATGAACGCAAGTCGAACCCCCGGTCACTCCCGAAATCGCTGCTCAGCACCCTGTAGTCACAACGCTCCGGGCGTGTCGCTCCTTCCCCGCCAGGGCGGTCGCGGGAGCGGTCCCACCGGGCCGCCGCCGCTCAGCGCGCGGTATGTAAGCCGGGCAGGTAGAGCCGGGCACCGGGCCGGATCCGCGTGTCGGGCAGGCCGTTCAGGTTCATGATCTTCCGGACCATGGGCCCGGTGTCGGGCTGCGGGCTCAGCGCGTCGGCGATCTCCTCCAGCGTGTCGCCCTCACCCACCGTGATGTACGGCACCCCGGCCGCACCGGGCACCCGCCACGCCGAGACGGCCCCGGCGGCACGAGTCCCGAGCCAGAACACCCCCAGCGCCACCACCGCCACGACCACCACCAGCACGGCCCTCCCCCGCCGCGTCAACCGCACCGCCCCGCCGTCCTCCGAACCACCCCCACGCCGCCCCCGCGAAGCGAGGCCAGAGGAAGCCCGCGGCGACCGACCGGAGGCCGACGGCATGGCGCCACCACGAAGGCGGCCACGCCTCGACCGCCGAGCGGCAACACGAGGCCCGGAAGGTGCACCCGGCGAGTCCCGCGGCTCGACCCTGCCATCAACAGACGAGCCCGTAGCCCCCGCACGGCCGCCGAAGGCGGTGCGGACCCGGCTCCGCGAGGTGGCCCGGGCGGCAGATGGGGCCAGGGTTCGGGGTTCCACGCGGATGGCCGAGGAGGGTGGGGGACGGCGGCGCGCGGGGGGCCGGGGGGCCTCCGCGCGGCGCCGGGCGGCGGAACGGCGGGCCGCCGCTTTACGCAGCGCGTCTCGTCGTTCCGCCGCTTTGCGCAGCGCCTCTCGCCGTGCCGCGGCCGAAAGGGGAACCTCGGCCCGCCCGGTGGTGCTCGTCGTTGTGGTCGTCGCCCGCATGATGACCTCCCGCCCCACGGGCCGGCCGCGAAAACGGCCGGATTAAGATCGCCAAATCGAACACGGTGTCGATCGAACTCCCGTACGATGTTGTACACCACAGGACCGACAATTTCGAGGAGCAAGTCGAACAATTGTTTGATGATGATCTTCGATGAAGATACGGTTGCTGTGTGCGACATGAAGACCACGTTCCGGAAGGAAGCCACGTGAGCTCGGCAGGCCGGGCCACCAGGCGAGGAGGCAATTCATGAGTGGGCGTGACGAGGAGGCGGTGAGCGACCTCGCGGTGCGCAGGCGCGACTCGCTGGGCCTCACCCCCAGACAGCGCAAGATCCTGGAAGTGATCAGAGATTCGGTGCAGCAGCGGGGTTATCCGCCCTCCATGCGCGAGATCGGCGAAGCGGTGCAGCTCACGAGCACGTCGAGCGTGTCCCACCAGCTCACCGCCCTCCAGCGCAAGGGTTACCTCCGCCGCGACCCGCACCGGCCGCGCGCTCTGGAGGTGCGCCTGCCGGGCGAGCCGGTCCTGTGGGTCGATCCCGACGCCGCCACCGAGGAGACCTCCGTCAGCCGTCCCACCGCCGCCTACGTGCCGCTGGTGGGCCGCATCGCCGCCGGTGGGCCGATCCTGGCCGAGGAGAGCGTCGAAGACGTCTTCGCCCTCCCCAAGCAGCTCGTCGGCGAGGGCACCCTCTTCCTCCTCCAGGTGACCGGCGACTCGATGATCGAGGCCGCCATCGCCGACGGCGACTGGGTGGTCGTGCGCCAGCAGCCGGTGGCCGACAACGGCGACATCGTCGCGGCCATGATCGAGGGCGAGGCCACGGTCAAGACCTTCAAGCGCAAGGACGGCCACGTGTGGCTGGTCCCGCACAACCCGAACTACGAGCCCATCCCCGGCGACGAGGCCAGTGTCCTCGGCAAGGTCGTCGCGGTTCTCCGCAAGCTCTGACCCCCCGCTGAACCGACCGCCACGCCCCTCCGGCCGTGGCGGTCAACGGCGGTTCCCGATCACCACGGTGGCGCTCAGCTCCTCCGAGCGCGCCGCCCACGCGTGCAGCCCGGCGGCGTTCATCGCCTCCAGCGCCGCCTCCGCCTGCCGCTCCCCTGTCTCGATCAGCAGATGCCCTCCGGGGGCCAGCCACGCGGGCGCCTCCCCAGCCACCCTCCGCATGACGTCGAGCCCGTCGAGGCCGCCGTCGAGTGCGATTCTCGGCTCGTGGACCCGGGCCTCCGGCGGCAGCAGCTCGACCTCCTCCGTCGGCACGTACGGCACGTTGGCGAGCAGCACCTGCACCGTGCCGCGCAGCCGTCCCGGCAGTGGATCGTACAGATCACCCTGGTAGACCCGCCCGCGCACCGCCGCGCAGTTGCGCCTGGCGCAGGCGACGGCGGCGGGGTCGAGGTCCGCGGCGTGCAGCTCGGCTCCGCCGAGGGCCTGGGCCACCGCCACTCCCATCGCGCCGGTGCCGCAGCACAGGTCCACCACGACGGGCCCGCGCCGGGCCAGCGAGACGGCCCGGCCCACCAGGAACTCGGTACGCCGCCGCGGCACGAAGACGCCGGGGTCCACCGCGATCCGCAGCCCGCAGAACTCGGCCCAGCCGACGACCTGCTCAAGCGGCAGCCCGGCGACCCGGCGGTCCACCATCGCGCACAGCTCGGCCTCGGTCCGCGCGGCGGAGACCAGCAGCCGCGCCTCGTCCTCGGCGAACACACAACCCGCGGCCCGGAGCTTGGCGACGATCGCCGATCGAGGGCACGTAGCGGGGGAAGTCATCACAAGAGCGCCTTTCGTCACATCAACGGGCGCTCTTCCGGCCGCCTAGGACCGGCGGGCCGAACGGCCGCGCGAGGTGAGCACCCGGCCTGATCCAGCGGTAATGGGTCTCACCTCCTCGGCACGTCTCCGGAGACGACAACACTACCGGAGCCCGGCTCAGCCCGGCAAAAGCATTAATACACCTGCATACACTCGCCGATCACCCACCATGAAAGCGATCACCGACTGCGTCGCCGCCCATCCGGTCACCGATCACTTTTATCCGGATGAATACGATGTGTCGGTGACAGAGGACTTCGGACTCGATGATCTGACACTGGACACGGTTGGCCCCCGCCTAGGGCTCAAGTGGACCGAGGCCGGCGATGGCGTGATTCCCGCGTGGGTCGCGGACATGGACTTCCCCACCGCCCCCGCGATCGCCGAGGCGATCATCGCTCGCGCCGGGGATCTCGGTTACCCCCGCTGGCTGACCGATCCGGCGGCCGGGCCGCTGGCGGAGGTCTTCGCCGAGCGGATGGCCACGCGGTACGGCTGGCGGGCCGATCCCGCCCACGTGCACGCGTTCACCGACGTCAACCAGGCGCTGCAGGTGCTGCTACACCTGACCACCCGGCCCGGCGAGGCCGTCGCCGCGCATGTCCCGGCCTACAGCCCGTTCATCTCGACGTTCACGTCGATGGACCGGCCGCTGCTCGCCGTCCCGATGGTGCCGGACGGCGAGTCGTGGGCGTTCGACGTGCGGCGGCTCGCCGCCGATCTCTCCGCCGCCCCGCACTGCCGGACGCTCCTGCTGGTCAACCCGCACAATCCCACCGGACGCGCGTTCACGGAGGCCGAGCTGACCGCGCTCGCGGAGCTCGCCGAACGGCATGACCTGCTGGTGCTGGCCGACGAGATCCACGCGGACCTGACGTACGCGCCCGCCCGGCACATCCCGTTCGCGACGCTCCTGCCGGATAGGACGGTCACGTTCACCTCCGCGACCAAGGCGTTCAACCTGGGCGGGGTGCGCTGCGCGGTCGCGCACGTCGGCCCGCCCGCCGTCCGCGCGACGCTCGCGGCGCAGCCCGCCCACCTGTACGGCTCGCCGAACCTGCTCGGCGTGGAGGCGACGCTGGCCGCCTGGCGGCACGGCGACCCCTGGCTCTCGCGGGTGCTGGCCATCCTGGACCGCAACCGGCGGATGGTCGCCGAACGCCTCCCTGACACCGTCGGCTACCGCGTGCCGGACGCCACCTACCTGGGCTGGCTGGACTTCCGCGGCCTCTCGCTACCGGAGGATCCGGCGGAGTTCCTGCGCCGGGAGGCGCGGGTGCTGCTCAGCTCGGGACCGTCGTTCGGCCCCGGCGGCGACGGATTCGCCAGGCTCAACTTCGCCACCTCCGGCCCCATCATGGCCGAGGCGCTGTCGCGCGTGTCCTCCGCGCTGGCCCGGCTCTAGGCTGGCCTCATGGCGGAGGTACTGGCCGGGCACGGCTGCTCGTGGATCTTCGAGGCGGGCGCGGTGCGCGTCAGGTTCCACCGTGGGCTGCAGGTCCCCAAGCTCCTGCACGCGCTGGGTGAGCGGCGCGTCCCTTACGAGGCGCTCGCCGACGTCTCGCTGACCCCCGGCAAACGGGGCACACTGGTGATGCGGGCGGTGCCCAGGCAGGGCGCCGACGCGCTGCTGATCGCCGCCGCCGGGCAGCTCAAGGAGGCCCTCGACCCGTATCGGCTGGTGCTGCCGGTCGAACGGGAGAAGGAGGCCGAGGAGTACGCCGACCTGATGCGCTCCTCGATGGACGGCCGGGGGCCGGTGGCCCGCTGCCTGGTGGCCGCGCCGTCCGTGCCCCGGGCGTTCAAAGGCTGGGACGGCCAGGCCGCCTTCGACGGCGAGGCCGTGCGGCTGCAGTGGTTCTGGTCGAGCGCCGCGAAGGCCAAGCAGCAGGCCGGCGACCAGCGTCTCACCCTCTCGGAGATCGAGGGCGTGGAGTGGCGCTCACCCGACGTCTCCGCCGGTTGCCTGCGGTTCCGGGTGCGGGGGCGCGAGGCTCCGCGCGATCCGGAGCAGGACCCGGCGTCGGTGGTGTTCCGGCTCGGCTACGGCGCGACCGCGGAGTCGCTGCCGCTGGCCGCGGCGGTGGTCCACGCGCTACGGGAAGCCCCGGCTCCCGTCCTCGAACCAGAGCCGGATGAGCGCGAGCCGGATGCGCGTGAGCCGGATGAGCACAAGGCCGCCGTCGCCGCGCCGGAGGGCGGCGACATTCCCGGGCTCATCCGCAAGCTGGGCGACCTGCGCGACGCCGGGCTGCTCACCGAGGAGGAGTTCCAGGCCAAGAAGGTGGAACTCCTCTCACGGCTGTGAGCGGCGCGCGTCAGGGAACGATGTTGACCAGCTTGGGCGCGCGCACGATCACCCGGCGCGGCGGGCCGGACAGGTGCGCGGTGACCTTCTCCGAGGCCAGGGCAAGCGCCTCCAGCTCGGCGTCGGAGATCTCCGGCGAGACCTCCAGCCGGTCGCGGACCTTGCCCGCCACCTGCACTACGCAGGTCACCGAGTCCAGCACCAGCAGCTCGGGCTCGGCATGCGGCCACCCGGCCCTGACCACCGAGGCGCTGCGGCCCAGCCGCTCCCAGCCCTCCTCTGCGACGTAGGGCGCGACCAGGGACAGCATGACGGCCAGCGCCTCCGCGCCCTCGCGCACGGCCGGATCGGCCGCGCCGGGCCCCGCGTCGATGGCCCGCCGGATGGCCGTGGTCAGCTCCATCATCCGGGCCACCGCGACGTTGAACCGGTAGGAGTCGACGAGCTTGGTGACCTCGTCGATGGTGCGGTGGGTGACCTTGCGCAGGTCGAGGTCGCCGCCGGCGTAGGACACGCCGGGCTCGCTGCGCACCTCGCTCATCACCCGCAGCGCGCGGGCCAGGAACTTCTGCGAGGCGGCGGGCGAGACGTCGGCCCAGTCGATGTCCTCCTCGGGCGGCCCGGCGAACACCATGGTCAGCCGCACCGCGTCGACGCCGAAGTCGTCGATCTGGGCGCCGAGATCGACTCCGTTGCCCAGCGACTTGGACATCGACTTGCCGCGGTTGATGACCTGGCCCTGGTTGAGCATCCGCTCGAACGGCTCGGCGAAGTCGAGCATGCCCATGTCGTGCAGCACCTTGACGAAGAACCGGGAGTACAGCAGGTGCAGCACGGCGTGCTCGATGCCGCCGACGTACTGGTCGATCGGCCCCCACCGGCGCACCCGCTCGACGTCGAACGGCCCGTCCTCGTAGTCCGGCGAGCAGTAGCGCAGGAAGTACCAGGAGGAGTCGACGAAGGTGTCCATGGTGTCGGTGTCGCGCTTGGCGGCGCCGCCGCACTTGGGGCACTCGACGTTGACCCAGTCGGTGGCGCCGGCCAGCGGGGAGACCCCCTTGGGGGCCAGCGCCTCGCCGCGCAGGTCGGGCAGCGTGACGGGGAGCTGGTCGTCGGGGACGGGCACCTCGCCGCAGTCGGCGCAGTGGATGATCGGGATCGGGGTGCCCCAGAACCGCTGCCTGGACAGCAGCCAGTCGCGCAGCCGGAAGTTGACCGCCGCCCTGCCCATGCCCTGACCGGCCAGGACCTCGATGATCTTCCGGATGGCCTCGGTCTTGGCCAGGCCGTCCAGCGGCCCGGAGTTGACCAGGGTGCCCTCGCCCGCGGTGGCCTCGCCGGTCTCGCCCGGGTCGGCCAGGCCGGTGTGGACGACCACCTGGACCGGCAGGCCGAACTTCAGCGCGAAGTCGAGGTCGCGCTGGTCGTGGGCGGGCACGGCCATGACCGCGCCGTGGCCGTAGTCGGAGAGCACGTAGTCGGCCGTCCAGACCGGGATGCGCTCGCCGTTGACCGGGTTGATCGCGTGGACGCCCAGGAAGACGCCGGTCTTCTCCTTCTCGGTGGACAGCCGGTCGATGTCGCTCAGCTTGGCGACCTCGGCGCGGTACGCCTCGAACGCCTCCCGCCGGTCGGGGGCGACGATCTCGTCGGCCAGCGCCGCGTCGGGGGCCACCACGAAGAAGGTCGCGCCGTACAGGGTGTCGGGGCGGGTGGTGTAGACGGTGACCGGCTCCTCGCGCCCCTCGACGCGGAAGAGCACGTCGGCGCCCTCGGAGCGGCCGATCCAGTTGCGCTGCATGGTCAGCAGGCGGTCGGACCACTTGCCCTCCAGCGTGGCCATGTCGTCCAGCAGCCGGTCGGCGTAGTCAGTGATCTTGAAGTACCACTGGGTCAGCTCGCGGCGCACGACCTCGGCGCCGCAGCGCTCACAGCGGCCGTCCACGACCTGCTCGTTGGCCAGCACGGTCTGGTCCTGCGGGCACCAGTTGACCAGGCCGCCCTTGCGGTAGGCCAGGCCGCGCTCGAAGAACCGGTTGAACAGCCACTGGTTCCACCGGTAGTAGGCCGGGTCGCTGGTGTGCAGACGGCGCGACCAGTCGAAGCTGATGCCGTAGCGGCGGAAGGAGTTGGCCTGGGTCTCGATGTTGGCGTAGGTCCACTCCGCCGGGTGCGCGTTGCGGCGGATCGCGGCGTTCTCGGCGGGCAGGCCGAAGGAGTCCCAGCCGATAGGGTGCAGCACGTTGTAGCCGCGCTGGAACCAGTACCTGGCGATGACGTCGCCGAGGGCGAAGACCTCGCCGTGGCCCATGTGGAGGTCGCCGGAGGGGTAGGGGAACATGTCGAGCATGTAGCGCCGCTCGCGGGTGTCGGCGGGGTCCTCGCTCGCCCGGAAGGGGTCAAGCTCCTCCCACCGCCGCTGCCACTTGGCCTGCAGCGCCTTCGGATCATAATGCTCGGTCACGGTTCGGTCCCTCGGTCGTGAAGCTGCTGAGGCGACTCCTGGCGTCGCGCCGGGCCTTTGGGAGGCCACATAAAGAAACCCCTCGCGAACGCAAGGGGACGGCCGCACCGGTGGGGGCTGGCGGTCAGCCCGACCGGCGCGGCCCGCGAAGGAGCAGGGCCGCGTAACACATACGCCAAGGGTAGCGCAGAGTACAGGCACCCGCTGCGGGGTCGCGGGACCCGGCATAACAGAAGCGACATGTGAGACCTGATGGTGATAGATCCGTTGTGACCTCTTCTGTCCCATTAGTTTACGCTTGTCCGCGTGGCGAACTCAGGCGAACATGGGCCGCCGGACCCCACCACGATCGGCCTGCCCCTTCAGGATCCCCCTACCGATCCGAAGGGATTCTCCCATTTTCCTGCGGTACCCCCTGATTCGCATGAGATCATGCCCAGCACCGCAAGTCCGGGCACGATCGCGAGAGGTACGGCACCCATGGCCCCGGATCAGTCCAGCCCATCCCATCTGCCGCCGGCCTGGCCGGAGCCGTCGTCTCAGGGCGAGCCCGGTCCGGGCGCGCAGGAGCACGGCCGCCGGGGCCGCCGCCACGCGGCCTCCCCGCCTTCCCAGGCGTGGGACGAAGACCCGCTGGGGCCGCCGCACACGGCGCCCGCCGTACCGCCGCCCGCGACCACCGACGTGAACTACGAGCGGACCATGGCGGTGCCGATGCGCCCCCGCGCGGAGCCGGGGCCGCAGGGACCGCCCGGGCATCAAGGACCTCCGGTGCCGCCGGGCCCGCCGCCCGGCCCCGGTGGCCCGCCGCCGCGTCCCCGTGGCGACACGCCCGGGGGTTCGCTGAGCCGCGACCCGGCCGACCCCAACCGCCCCTTCGTCACCGCAGGGCAGATCAGCGGTCCGAAGACCCCTCCGCCCGAGCGGCAGCAGGAGCTTTGGAACACCGTCTTCGGCGACAATTACCAGGCGATGGGGGAGGACGACGAGGACAACGAGCGTTCCGGGCGGCCGGTGTGGATCTTCGCGCTGGTCGGCACGGTCGTCGTGGCCCTGGTCGCGCTGCTGCTGTGGGCGTTCCTGGCCGGACCGCTGGCCGCCGAGACCCCCCAGGGCACGCCGAACTCCCAGGCGTCGGTGGCCCCCAAGCGGCCGACCGCGCCCAAGAAGACGCTGCCCCGCCTGCCCAGGTACAAGGGTGCCGCCTCGCAGCCCGCCGGCACCGTCACCGACCAGGCCGGCGCGATCACGCTGCCCAGGCTCGGCCGTCCGTGGCGGCTGGACGCCCGCCCCGGGGTGCTCGCCGAGTTCGGCTACGCCACCAGGCAGTTCGTGCCCGCGGGCCGCGACGCCACGGGCCGGGCGCTGTTCGCCCAGGTGCTGTCCGGGCCGCTGCCCAAGCGGCTGGCGGGCAAGTACAGCTCGCCGGAGAACCTCACCCCCGTGGTCAGCGCGGTGGCCTTCCAGGCGCGGAGCAAGTACTTCGCCGAGGGCAACACGATCGCCAAGACCGTTCACCAGTCGAAGTCGATCGGCGGCATGCCCGCCGAGCTGATCGCCTACGAGATCACCTCGGCGCAGACCAAGACGACCATGGTGGTCGCGGCGGTGAGCACCGGCGGCGACCTGCCGACCGTGGTCTTCATGATGGTCCCGGAGAGCAAGAAGCGGCTGATGCCCGACATCAACACGGTCTTCGGCAACGTCCGCCTGATCAACGCCTCGTAATACCCGCCCGGCGCCGGACGGCTTCGGGCTAGAACCGCGCCTCCATGCGCTTGATGCCGTTGATGAAGCTGGACAGCAGCGGCTCCGGCTCACCCGCCTCCAGGTGGGGCACCCTGCGCAGCAGTTCGCGGAACATCACGCCGATCTCGCGGCGGGCCAGGTGCGCGCCCAGGCAGAAGTGCGGTCCCGGGCCGCCGAAGCCGACGTGCGGGTTGGGGTCGCGGGCGATGTCGAACCGGCCGGGGTCGTCGAACACGGCCTCGTCGCGGTTCGCCGACCAGTAGTACATCACCACCTTCTCACCGGCGCGGTAGAGGGTGCCGTTCATCTCGTGGTCGCGGGTGACCTTGCGGCGCATGAAGATGACCGGCGAGGCCAGGCGCACGATCTCCTCCACGGCGGCGGGGGCGCGGCCCTCGATGTCGGCGAGCCAGCGGGCGCGCTCGCCCGGGTTCTCGGTGAGCAGGCGCATGCCCCGGGAGACGGCGTTGCGGGTGGTCTCGTTCCCGGCGACGACCAGCAGGATGAAGAACGAGCCGAGCTCCTGGAGGGTCAGCGCCTCGCCGTCGATGTTGGCGTTGACGAGCGACGAGGTCAGATCGCCGCCCGGGTTCCTGGCACGGTGGGCGGCGAGGTCCTGGACCAGCCGCTGCAGTTCCATTCCCGACGTGAGCAGCCGCTCGGCCATGCCGTCGATGTCGCCGAACTCGGGGTCGAAGCCGCCGAGGATCACGTTGGAGTGCTCGAAGACGAAGGCGTACTCGCTCTCGGGGATGCCCATCATGTCGCAGATGATCTTCAGGGGCAGACGGGCCGCGACCTGCGCCACGAAGTCGCCGCCGGGACCCGCCGCGAGCAGGTCGTCCACGATCGAGGTGGCCGCGGCCTCGACGTCGGCCTCGAACTGCTTGATCATCTTCGGCGTGAACGACCGCGACACGATGCGCCGCAGCCGGGCATGGCGTGGATCGTCCATGTTGATCATTGAGCCGAAGTACTCGGTGAACTCGCTGGGCATGTCGGGGATGTTCGTCGCGCCGCCGTCGGCGGAGCTGAACACCTCGGGGTCACGGCTGGCCGCGAGCACGTCGGCGTGGCGCACCAGCGCGTGGTAGCCCGGCCCCTTGGGCGCCATGGCGAAATCCGGCTCCTGGTAGAAGACGGGCTCCGGCAGGCCGCGCAGCAGCCGGAAGGCGTGCTCGCGCTCGGCCATCGGCCGGCCCCAGAAGGCGGTGTCCGACAGGTCGAAGTCGGCGGCGGTCAAGATCGGCGCAGGCTCGGCGGAAGGGATCGCGCTCATAGGCCCATGCTGCGCACGGCCGCCGCCGCGCGTCAACGGACACGGCGTGTGGTGCGCGCATTGCTACTGGAAGTCGTATCGCATGCGCTTGATGCCGTTGATGAAGCTTGACCGCAGCCGGTCGGGCTCGCCGACCGACCTGATCCCGGGCACCCGGGTGAGCAGCTCGTGCAACATCACGGTGATCTCGCGGCGGGCCAGGTGCGCGCCCAGGCAGAAGTGCGGTCCCGGGCCGCCGAAGCCGACGTGCGGGTTTGGGTCGCGGGTGACGTCGAACCGGTACGGCTCGGCGAACACCGCCTCGTCGCGGTTCGCCGACCAGTAGAAGAGCAGGACCTTGTCGCCCTCGCGCAGCCGCGTGCCGTCCATCTCGTGGTCGCGGGTGAGGGTACGGCGCATCCAGCCCACCGGCGAGGCCACCCGCACGATCTCCTCGACCGCGCCGGGCAGGCGGCCCGCGAGGTCGGCCAGCACCAGCTCCCGCTGGTCGGGGTGCCGGGTGAACAGGTCAAGCGCGTGCGAGATCGCGTTGCGGGTGGTCTCGCTGCCCGCCGCCACCAGCAGGATGAAGAAGGAGCCGAGCTCCTGCGGGGTGAGCGCCTCGCCGTCGATGTTCGCGCTGGTCAACGACTGGATCAGCCCCTGGGGCGAGGAGTCGGCGAGCGTGGCGACGAGATCTTGGAGCCGCTTGGCGGTGCCGAGCAGCAGCGCGCCCGCCTGCTCGGGGTCGGTGATGAACTCCGGGTCGCCCCCGGAGAGCAGGATGTTGGACGCCTCGAACACCGTCTGGTGGTGCTCTTCCGGAATGCCCATCAGGTCACAGATGATCTTCAGGGGTAGACGGGCCGCCACCTGCGCCACGAAGTCGCCGCCGGGACCCGCCGCGAGCAGGTCGTCCACGATCGATGTGGCCGCGGCCTCGACGTCGGCCTCGAACTGCTTGATCATCTTCGGCGTGAACGACCGCGACACGATGCGCCGCAGCCGGGCGTGCCGCGGATCGTCCATGTTGATCATCGAGCCGAAGTACTCAAGAAACGTCACGGGCATCTCGTGGATGCTGGTCGTGCCCTGGGCGGAGCTGAAGATCTCCGGGTTGCGGCTCGCCTCGACGACCTGGGCGTGCCGTACCAGGGCGTAGAAGCCCGGCCCCTCGGGGGCGAAGCTCACCACCGGCTCGGCGAACCGCATCGGCCCCGGCTCGGCGCGCAGCGCGGCGAAAGCCGCCTCGCGCTCCGCCATCGGACGCGCCCAGAAGGCCACGTCGGAGAGGTCGATGTCCTCGGCCCGGACAGGTAACGCTGACGGCACAGACACTGGCCCTCCATGATCGGCGGTCGGCTTCAATCCTGCCACTCCCCCGCGCCGGTGATGAGATCCGCCGCGCGCTCGCCGATCATCACGGCCGGCGCGTGGGTGTGCCCCCGGTTGATCAACGGCATGATCGACACGTCGGCCACGCGCAGCCCGGCCACCCCGCGCACCCGCAGCTCGGGGTCCACGACGGAGGCGTCGTCGGCGCCCATCCGGCAGGTGCCGACCGGGTGGTACAGGGTCTCCGCCCGCTCCCGCACCCACCGGGCCAGCTCCGCCGGTGTCCGCGCGCCCCAGTACGGGGTCATGGGCGGGCCGACGTAGGGCCGCAGCGCCGAGCTGTCCACCACTTCGAGGGCGCGGCCCAGCCCGGCCACCAGCCGCCGCAGGTCGGCCTCGGCCGTCAGGTAGCACGGGTCGATCAGCACGTCGCGTCCGCTGAGGGAGATCCGGCCCCGGCTCTCCGGCCGCAGCAGGATCACGCCCACGGTCATGCCGTGGCCGGGCGGGTCGGTCAGCCCGTGGTCGGCGAACGGCGCGGGCGCGAAGACCAGCTCGATGTCCGGGGCGGGCTCGTCGGCCGAGGTGCGGACGAACGCCACGGCCTCGCCGACGTTGGAGGTGAGCATGCCGGTACGGCGGAACAGGAAGCGGGCCAGGTTGGCCAGCGACTCCGCGCTCGCCAGGGTGATCTCCCTGGTGCAGCCCACGATGACGCCCGAGGACAGGTGGTCCTGCAGGTTGCGGCCGACCTCCGGCAGGTCGGTCACCGGCTCGATCCCGTTGGCGCGCAGGTCGGCCGCGTCGCCCACGCCGGACAGCATCAGCAGGTGGGGCGACCCGATCGCGCCCGCCGAGAGGATTACCTCGCGGCGCGCGGCGAGCACGTCGCCGTCCAAGCACTCCACGCCGATCGCCCTGCCGTCGGCGATGAGCACCCGCCCGGCCTGGACGCCGGTCAGCACCGTGAGGTTGGCCCTGCGCCTGGCGGGGCGCAGGTAGGCGTCGGCGGCGCTCCACCGCCTGCCCCGGTACTGCGTCACCGGGGTCTGGGAGCAGCCGTCCTGCTCGGGGCCGTTCAGCTCGGGCAGCCGGGCCAGCCCGATCTCCTCGCAGGCGCGCAGGAAGAGGCCGGTCAGCGGGTTGGGGCTGCGCAGCTCGGAGATGTGCAGGGGGCCGGACGTGCCGTACACGCCGCCGGCGTTGGAGCCGATGCGGTGCTCGGCCCGCTGGAAGTACGGCAGGACGTCGTCGTAGGCCCAGCCGGGCACCTCCCAGCCGTCGTAGTCGGCGCGGACTCCGCGCGCCCAGATCTGGGCGTTGAGACCTGAGGAGCCGCCGAGCATGCGGCCGCGCGGCCAGTAGAGCCGCCGGCCGTTCAGTTCGGGCTGCTTCTCGGTGGTGAAATCCCAGTCATATGGGGTTTTGAACAGTTTCTTGAAACCCGCGGGGATCCGGATCTCCAGTTTGTCGTCCGGCCCGCCCGCCTCGACGAGCGCCACGGACACCTCGGGATCGGCGGACAGGCGGTTGGCCAGTACGCACCCCGCCGAACCGGCACCGACGATCACGTAGTCGTATTCGGTGGACATCGCCACGCCTCTTCCGTTGTGGTCACGTGGAAACAGCACCGCCGGAGGGGCGACCTGACACCTGCTTACTCTGGACCGGCCGTCCGCGTCCACGGAAACGGGAGATCACCACAATGGGAGGGCCGCTGATTTGTAACGTTGGTTACCTACCAGTTGGTATGTCGCTTTGAAAGTATGGCGTCGTTCGCACCACTCCGGACGGAGGAGGATGACCCCCATGCTCAACCTGGCGATCGTGCTGGAGGACAGCGCGCGGGACGTTCCCGACAACACCGCCGTGATCTTCGGCGACCTGCGCCTGCCGTACTCGATGGTGGACACCGTCGCCAACCAGGTCGCCAACCTCCTCGTCGCCCGGGGCATCGGCCGGGGCGACAAGGTGGCGCTCGCCTGCCCCAACGTTCCGTACTTCCCGTTCGTCTACTTCGGCATCCTCAAGGCCGGCGCGACCGTGGTGCCGCTCAACGTGCTGCTGCAGCCCTCCGAGATCGCCTACCACCTCGACGACTCCGAGGCCAAGGCGCTCTTCTGCTTCGAGGGCACTCCCGAACTGCCGCTCGGTGAGCGCGGCAAGGCCGGTTTCGAGGCGTCGTCGACGGCCGAGCTGTTCGTGGTGCTGCCCGCCACCCCGCTGGCCACCGAGTGCGCGCACGGCGAGTCGCTCTGGGCCGCCCTCTCCGGCATGCCGCCCACGTTCGAGACGGTGCAGACCTCCGCCGACGAGACCGCCGTCATCCTCTACACCAGCGGCACCACAGGCCGCCCCAAGGGCGCCGAGCTGAGCCACCAGAACATGCTCATGAACGCGATCGTCTCCGACGAGATGCACCAGCGCTCCGACGACGGCGACGTCTACCTGACGGCCCTCCCGCTGTTCCACTCCTTCGGCCAGACCGTGCTGATGAACGCCGGATTCCGCCGCCGGGCCGCCCTGGTGCTGCTGCCCCGCTTCGAGCCCGGCCCCGCCCTCACGCTGATGCGCAAGGAGGGCGTCACGCTGTTCGCGGGCGTGCCCACGATGTTCTGGGCGATGCTCGCCAAGATCCACTCCGAAGGCGACGAGATCCCCACGAAACTGCACACGGCGGTGTCCGGCGGCTCGGCCGCCCCGATCGAGGTGCTGAAGGACTTCCAGGCCACGTTCGGGGTGGGGATCCTGGAGGGCTACGGCCTGTCGGAGACCTCGCCGGTGGCCAGCTTCAACCAGCGCGGCAAGCCCAACAAGCCGGGCTCGATCGGCACCCCGATCTGGGGAGTGGAGCTGAAGCTCGTCGATCCCGCCTGGAACACGGTCGAGGGCGAGGGCCCCGGCGAGATCGCGATCCGCGGCCACAACGTGATGAAGGGGTACTACAACCGGCCGGACGACACGGCCGAGGTGATGCGCGACGGCTGGTTCCGCACCGGCGACATCGCCACCCGCGACGCCGACGGCTACTACTTCATCGTGGACCGCGCCAAGGACATGATCATCCGAGGTGGGTTCAACGTCTATCCCCGGGAGGTCGAGGAGGCCCTGATGGGCCACGAGGGCGTGTCGCTGGCCGCCGTGGTGGGCGTGCCGCACGACTCCCACGGCGAGGAGGTCAAGGCGTTCATCATCGCCCGGCCGGGCGTGGAGGTCGGCGAGCAGGAGCTGATCGCCTGGGCCAGGGAGCGGATGGCGGCCTACAAGTACCCGCGGATCGTGGAGTTCCGCGACGCGCTGCCGATGACCGCCACCGGCAAGATCCTCAAGCGCGAACTCAGGTAGACACGGGACGGCCCGGCCCCCCGCACCGGGGGCCGGGCCGTCGCGCGTCGGTCGATCGGCGCCGATCGATCAGCCCAATCGATCAGCGCCGCTCTATCAGCGCCGCTCTATCGGGGCCGATCCATTAGCGCCGATCCATTAGGGCCAGCCGACCGCCGGGCGCAGAGGTACCCGCGCCTCGCCGCTCTCCTCCAGCTTGGTGGCCAGGATCTGGTGGAGCTGCACCTTGTTGCGCTCGAAGCCGACCACACAGCCGGCCATGTAGAGCCGCCACACGCGGGCCGTGCCCCCGCCGACCTCGGCGACGGCCTCGTCCCAGTGCTCGTCGAGGTTGGCACACCACTTCTGGAGCGTCTTCGCGTAGTGCTCGCGGAGGTTCTCCTCGTGGCGGATCTCGTAGCCGATGTCCTCCATCTGGCGGACCAGATGGCCGACGGACTCCAGCTCGCCGTCGGGGAACACGTAGCGGTTGATGAAACCGCCCTTGTTGATGGTCTTCTCTACGCCGGTCGGACGGGTGATGCAGTGGTTGAGCAGCCGACCGCCCGGCTTGAGCCGGTCGTAGAGGAACTTGAAGTAGAACGGCAGGTTGTCCTTGCCGATGTGCTCGGTCAGCCCGATCGAGCTGACCCGGTCGAAGCCGGTCTCGGCGACGTCGCGGTAGTCCATGTGCCGGACCTCCGCGAGCTCGCCCAGCCCCGCGTCGGCGATCGCCTTCTGCGCCCACTCGGCCTGCTGGCGCGACAGGGTCACCCCGAGCGCCTTGACGCCGTAGTGCTTGGCGGCGTGCATGACCATGCCGCCCCAGCCGCAGCCGACGTCGAGCAGTCGCATGCCGGCACGCAGGTCGAGCTTCTTGGCGACCAGGTCGAACTTGGTGAACTGCGCCTCCTCAAGGGAGGAGTCGTCCTCGGGGAACACCGCGCAGGTGTAGGCCATGGACGGGCCGAGCACCCACTCGTAGAACCGGTTGGACACGTCGTAGTGATGGTGGATGGCCTCGGCGTCACGCTTCTTCGCGTGCCTGCTGCCCAGCTTGGCGAGCACACTGTTGCGCATCTCCTGCTTGGGCGGCGGCACCCGCATCAGCAGCGGCTTCATGCCCAGCGACCGGATCGCCGCGAATTTCTCCTTTGTCGGCATGTCGTTGAGAGTGAGCGACCACATGCGGTCCAGCAGGGTGTACATGTCGCCATGCAGGTCGATGTGGCCGGACACATAGGCCCTGGCCAGGCCCAGCTCGCCGGGCGCCTGGGCCAGGTAGGCCACCGCGATCGGCGTCTTGACCTCGACCTTGAGGTCGGCGCCGTCGGGACCGGCCTTGCTTCCGTCGTAGGCGCTGAAGGCGACGCCCGCCTCCGCTCCTACTACCTTCTCAAAGATCTGTGCGAGTGACACAGAAGCAACCTCCTTAACGCCCCCGTACACATTTGTCGTAGAGGTCGAGCAACCGGCCACCCGGGTCATATGCCCGTTTGACCGGCCAATAGGCGTCTCCGTTGTAGAGGCGCCAGAACTCTTCCCGGGGGTAGAACGAGGTCGAGTAAAGGGACTTGTGCCCGTCGAGGTCGTGGACGGCCTGCTCGATGAGCCGGTTGTGATAGCCGTCGAACTGGCCCCTGGGCAGCGGCACCGTGCCCCAGAACCCGAAGTTCAGATACAGACGCCCCGGCTCCAGCGGGTACAGCGGCCAGTCCGCCGCCGCCTTGAGCGGGCACATCCACACCGGGGTCATGCCTACCTCGGAGTGGAAGAAGTCGAGGAACTCGGCCCCGCGCTCGATGGGCACCTCGACGTCCTGGATGACCGACTCCTGCGCCGGATTGCCCCTCCAGCGGTCGTAGCGGGCCATCAAGCCGTGCTTGCGGTCGAAGCCGACCAGCCTGCGGTAGACGTCAGAGCGCATCCAGCGGCGCGGCATGATCGAGCGCACCAGCGGCTCCTGCACGCCGAACGCGCGCGAGCACCAGAACCAGTCGGTGTCCCAGCGCCACAGGTAGTCGCGGACGGTGAGCCAGTCGCGGGTGCGGCTCTGCAGCGAGCGGTAGTAGATGCGCATGCCGGTGTAGTCGGAGACGTACGGCGCGCGGTCGGCGAACTGCCCCAGCGTGATGTACAGCTCGCCCGGCCCGAAGAACACGCCGTCGACGAAGTCGACCGGCTCGCCGTCGTGCTCGCCGCTGTCGCAGATCTCCTGCATGGCCAGCAGGCACTTGGCGGCGTCGGTGAACGGCAGGTGGGTGAGCCGGACGTACGGCGAGACCGGTTTGAGCTTGATGCGGATGCGCAGCGCGTAACCGAGGGTGCCGTAGGAGTTGGGGAAGGAGCGGAAGAGGTCGCCGTGCTCGTTGTCCTCGCGGGCCACGATGATCCGGCCGTCGCCGGTGAGGATCTCCAGTTCCTCCACCGACTCGTGCGGCAGGCCGTCGCGGAAGCTGGTGGACTCGATGCCGAGCCCGGTCACCGCGCCGCCCAGCGTGATCGTCTTGAGCTGCGGCACGACGTAGGGCATCAGGCCGTGCGGGAGCGTGGCGTCGACCAGGTCTTCGTAGGTGGTCATGCCCTGCACCTCGGCGGTGCGGGTCTCCGGGTCGACCGAGATCACCTGGTCGAGGTCGCGGGCGGAGAGCTTGGCCGCCTTGCCAGAGCCGCTCGGGTCGCGGAACCTGAACAGGTTGGTCGTGGCCTTGGAGAGCCGGGGGGCGGAGTCGCCGGGGATGGAGGCGTAGGACTCCTTGATCTGCTCGACGGCCCGCCGGTGTGCCGCCATCTGCCCTGTATCGCCCATGGAACGTCCTGGCATGACAGCACCCCCAGATTTCCGGAGACGGAGATCGCCCCCTGGCACGCTATATCCAGAAAAGTCGGCAGACCAGCCTCGGTGTGTTAAGCACCGGAAAACTCACCGTCACCGGCCGGCCCCTGCCCCGTCTTCTCGAACACCTGCTTCTCGAACACCTGTCGAAACGAGCGAAACTCTACTCCTGATGGATCCGTTCGCCGTGCACGACCCCCCGGCGGATCGCACGTTCGTTCACCTCCGTCGGCGGCTCCCCCCGGCCGCTAGCCCGGCGTTCCGACCTCGGCGTCCCCTGTGGTGAAGGAGCGGAGCACGTGCTCCCGGACCTTGCGCCGCTTGTCCCATTCGTCGGCCACCATGGTCCACTCGACGACGTACGCGGCGCCGTCCACGACCACGGCCCGCCGTAGCTCGCGGTACGTCTGGCCCTGCACCACCCACTCGGCCCGGGTGGTGTCGCCGCCCACCCACGTGAACTCCCACTCGGCCGCCACTCCGACCGGGCTGTTCACCCCGCCGGAACGCAGGGTGGTCAGCTCCACGGTGTAGGGCGTGAAGATCTCCTCCGCCGCCCGCAGGATCTCCACGGGGTCGGAGCCCGCGTCCGTCACCTGCTCCGCGGATACCCGGTGCACGCCCAGATGGCCGTTGCCGTCGCGCCGCAGCCATTCGGTGTACACGTCGGAGCGCGATCCCCGCCAGCCGCGCGGGAAGGCGATCGACCATCCGTCCCGCGACCGCCACACCGGCGGCGGCCTGCGGGCGAGCGTGGGACTCGCCTGGGGCGTCGCGCTCCGGGTGGGGTCGGCCTCGGCCGTGGGGGTCGCCGACGGCGTGGCGGGCAGCGGCGTCGTGGCCGCCACGGCGCTCGGAGGCGCGGAGATGGCCGCGTCGGCGGGCACGCCCTGACCGCGCGGCAGCGCGACCCACGCGACGGCCGCGCCGACCACCACCGCGGCCGCGACGGCGCCCAGCAGGATCCCCCGTCGTCCCCTGCGCTGCCCCTCCTCGGCGGCGGAGCGCGCGGGCACGCCGCCCTTGGCGCGCTGCTCGTCCTGGATGGCGGCGAGCATGCGGTCCGCCGCCGCGGCGTCGAGCCGCTTGGCGGGGTCGCGCTCCAGCAGGCCGCGCAGCACGCCGTGGAAGACCTTCGGGATCCTGCCGTAGACCGCCTCCTCGGTGAGCAGCGCGGTGAGCGTGGCCATGGTGTCGCCCCGCTCGAACGGCGAGCGGCCCATCAGGCCCGCGTACAGGGTCGCGCCGAAGGACCACAGGTCCGAGGCGGGGCCGCCGGCCTGGCCCCGGGCGCGCTCGGGCGCGAGGAAGCTCGGCGAACCGGCCACCATGCCGGTCTGGGTCAGCGAGCTGTCCCCCTCGGCCGTGGCGATGCCGAAGTCGGTGAGGACCGCCCGGCCCTCGTCGGTCAGCAGGATGTTGCTCGGCTTCACGTCGCGGTGCAGGATCCCGGCCTCGTGCGCGGTGGTCAGCGCCGACAGGATCTGCCTGCCGATGTCGGCGAGCTGCCGGACGGGGATCGGCCCGGTCGCGCGGACGATCTCGTCCAGCGGCTGGGCGTCGATCAGCTCCATGATGATCCACGGCCTGCCGTCCTGCTCGGCGACGTCGTAGATCTGCACGATGCCCGGATGGTTGAGCCTGGCCGCCGTCCGCGCCTCACGGGCCGTGCGCAGCAACTGGCGCTCGTGCTCCATCGGGGGCAGCCCCGGGGGCACCAGCACTTCCTTGATCGCGACGCGGCGGTTCAGGAGCGTGTCGTAGCCGAGCCAGACCACCCCCATGCCGCCCTGACCCAGTTTGCTGGAAAGCCGGTAACGTCGAGCGATCAGTCGTTCGCCGTCCGGTGACGCCATGTCAGATTCCGCCCTTTGATCCCTTTTGGCTAGGCGGCAAGTTTTCCACATCCGGACGTGCTCGCGTGGGCATGCGCGCGTCTTGCCCGCGATGACCGAATCTTTGAACAGCCCGGGAGGAAGAATGACGGAAAGTGACGGAGTCCGGCGCGACGGCGCCGCGCCGCTGTCCGGGATCAGGGTGCTCGAACTCGCGGGCCTGGCCCCCGGCCCCTTCGCCGGGATGATGCTCGCCGATCACGGCGCGGAGGTCCTGCGGATCGACCGGGTCGAGGCCGTGCGGCGCGACGGCGACCGTCCCCGCCCCGGCGTGATGGACCGCGGCAAGCGCACCGCCGGGCTCGACCTGAAGTCGCCGGAGGGCGTGGCCGCCTTCAAGGAGCTGGCCGCGCAGGCCGACGTGGTGATCGAGGTCTTCCGCCCCGGCGTCGCCGAACGCCTCGGCATCGGCCCCGCCGACCTGGCGGCCGTCAACCCCCGGCTCGTCTACGGCCGGATGACCGGCTGGGGGCAGGACGGCCCGCTCGCCGGCACCGCCGGGCACGACATCGACTACCTCGCCCTTTCGGGGGTGCTCTCCGGGCTCGGCAGGGCGGGCGAGCGGCCGACGCCGCCGATCAACCTGCTCGGCGACTTCGCCGGGGGCGGCCTGATGCTGGCCTACGGCGTGCTCCTGGCGCTCTTCGAGCGGGAGCGCACCGGCGCGGGCCGGGTCGTGGACGCGGCCATGGTGGACGGCGCCGCCGCGCTGTTCGCGATGTTCTACCACTTCGTCGAGAACGGATCGTGGGGCCCGCGCGGCACCAACCTCCTCGACACCGGCGCGCCGATGTACGACACCTACGAGACCGCCGACGGCCGGTACGTCGCCGTGGGCGCGCTGGAGCCGAGGTTCTGGGAGGAGCTGGTGTCCGGGCTGGAGCTGGCCGGGCCGGGCCGTCCCGATCTGCCCGACAGGGACGACCCGGCGAACTGGCCGGCGCTGCGCGAGATCCTCGCCGGGGCGTTCCGGGAACGCACGCGGGCCGAGTGGGAGGAGGTCTTCGACGGGTCCGACGCCTGTGTGACGCCGGTGCTGTCGCTCGGCGAGGCCGCCGAGCATCCGCACAACCGCGCGCGGGGCACGTTCAGCCGCGCGCACGGCATGCTTCAGCCGTCCCCCGCCCCGCGTCTGCCCGGCTCGCCCGCGCCTGGGCTCTCCCCCGCGACCCGGCTGGACGACCTGTCCGCGTGGGGCCTGCCCGCCGCCAGGGCGGCCGGACTCCGGGAGAAGGGCGTCCTGGCATAGCCACAGCGTCTCCGGACGGCTTCGCTCACCCCTGCCGGGGCGGCAGCACCGCTATGTAGAGATCGACCCCGCCCGGATGGTGAACCTCCAGGTCGGTGGTGAACGCCCGCGCCGGGGACGCGCCCGATTCGGTGTGCTTCCACAAGTGCTGCCAGGACTCCACGAGCGCGCCGGGCATCTGGCCCCTGGCCTCCACCTTCATCGCGGTGGCCCGGGGCACCCGCACCGCCACCATGCCCTCGGGCAGGGCCGCAGCGCTGCGCACCGCGACCCCCACGACCTGCGTGTACGCGCCGTTGTGATCGCTCTGGTAGTCGGTCATCACCGCGTAGAGATTCTCGTCGATCTTCCCGGGGACGTGCGCGAACGCTCCCGGGGCGCCGGCCCTGCCCCACAGGGCGGGAAGCCGCGCCCGGGAAGGGTCCATCTCATCGGCGTTGGCCGTTCTCACGGCGAAGCCGATGACCAGGACCTCTGGCCGGTCAACGATGTTCACTGCGCCTCCCTCTGGCGTCAACGACATGCACATTGGATCCGCGCCGTCAATGTAGCCCCTCCAGGCGCAAATCGGATCCTAAGTGGTAACGATCCGTCTCCGTCGCCCGGTCCGCAGCCGACCCCGGGAAGACCCATAGGTGGAGATGTCCCACGTAGAATGGATATACGTGAAGTTCCTGAACGACTTGCAGCCGGCCTTCGACCTGACCTACAGCGACGTCTTCATGACGCCGTCGCGGTCCTCGGTCGGGTCCAGGCTCGAAGTGGACCTGTCCACCCACGACGGCACCGGGAGCACCATCCCCGTCGTCGTGGCCAACATGACGGCCGTCGCCGGGCGGCGGATGGCCGAGACCGTGGCCAGGCGCGGCGGCCTCACGATCATCCCGCAGGACATCCCGATCGACGTCGTGGCCGACGTGGTCGACTGGGTCAAGAAGCGGCACCTGGTCCACGACACGCCGATCACCCTGACCCCGCACGACACCGTCGGCGAGGCGCTCACCCTGCTGCCCAAGCGGGCCCACGGCGCGGTCATCGTCGTGGACTGGGAGGGCCGCCCGGTCGGAGTGATCACCGAGCAGGACCTCCAGGCCGTGGACATGTACACCCAGCTCGCCCAGGTGATGTCCGCCTCACCGCTCACGCTGCCCGCCGGGCTCGACCCGCGCCGGTCCTTCGAGATGCTGCACGAGGGACGCCACCGGCTCGCCCCCATCGTGGACGGCGAGGGCCGCCTGGTGGGCATCCTGACCCGCACGGGTGCACTGCGCGCCACCCTCTACCGGCCCGCCGTGGACGACTCCGGACGGCTGCGCGTCGGCGCGGCGGTCGGGGTCAACGGCGACGTCGCCGCCCGGTCCAAGGAGCTGCTTGAGGCGGGCGTCGACTGCCTGGTGGTGGACACCGCCCACGGGCACCAGGAGAAGATGCTGACGGCGCTGCGGGCCGTACGAGGGCTCGGGCCGCAGGTGCCGGTGGCGGCGGGCAACGTGGTCACCGCCGAGGGGGTCCGCGACCTCGTGGAGGCCGGGGCCGACATCGTCAAGGTGGGCGTGGGCCCGGGCGCCATGTGCACCACCCGGATGATGACGGGCGTGGGCCGCCCGCAGTTCTCCGCCGTGCTGGAGTGCGCTGTCCAGGCCCGCGCGCTGGGCAGGCACGTGTGGGCGGACGGGGGCGTGCGCCACCCGCGCGACGTCGCGCTCGCGCTGGCCGCCGGAGCCGCCAACGTGATGATCGGCTCCTGGTTCGCGGGCACCTACGAGTCTCCAGGCGACGTCCGCACCGACGCCGACGGCCGCCGATACAAGGAGAACTACGGGATGGCGTCGGCGCGTGCCGTACGGCTGCGCACCACCGAGGACACGCCGTTCGACCGGGCCCGCAAGGCCCTCTTCGAGGAGGGCATCTCCACCTCGCGGATGTACCTGGACCCGGTGCGGCCGAGCGTCGAGGACCAGATCGACGCGATCGTCGCCGGGCTGCGCTCGGCCTGCACCTACGCGGGCGCGGGCGATCTTGAGGAGTTCCACGAGCGGGCGGTGATCGGGGTCCAGGGGTCCTCCGGCTACACCGAGGGCATGCCCCTCCATCAGAGCTGGTAGGGCGCCGATTCCAGGCATATCCGCCTGGTGCGGGGTAGTGGCCGGTGAGTGGGCACGTCGACTCCTCGAAAGGCAGTCCTACCATGACCGCACCATCCGTCGGCCTGGACACTCCCGTCGTCGTCGACCGGAGGCTCCTGGTCAGCTATGACAACTACGCGTCCGCCCAGCGGACCGTCGACAAGCTGTCGGACACGGGCTTCCCGGTGGAGCACGTGTCCATCGTCGGCTCGGACCTGCGGCTGGAGGAGACCGTCACCGGCCGCGTGACGAACGCCAGGGCCGCGCTCACCGGGGCCGGCAGCGGCGTGCTGTTCGGGGCGATCGTGGGGCTGTTCCTCGGCCTGTTCACCAGCACGACCGCCTCCTTCATCGTGCTGGTGCTGTGGGCGGCGCTGTGGGGCTCGGTCCTGGGCGCGGCGTTCGGCTTCATCAACCACGCCTTCCAGCGCGGGCAGCGCGACTTCGCCTCGCGCAACGCGCTCGTCGCCGGGCGGTACGACGTGATGGTCGCCGCCGCCCACCTCGAACGCGCGCGGGCCGTCCTGACGGGACAGGGCCACCCCGGCGGGCCAGACGGCACCGGGCAGGGCGACACCGTCCGCATGGAGACCCCTCCCACTGCGGGCACCTACGGCAAGGACGGCACCCCGGTCCCCTACCCCAGGCCCGAGACCGGCGACGTGCCCGGCCGTCCCGGCGGACCCGCCCCGGAGGAGGACCGGCCGCAGAAGCCGCCCGCGGGTCCGCAGGCCGGGTCTCCCGGCTTCCGTGAGCCTGGCACCGGCCCCGACGCGACGACGGAGATCGAAAACGAGCCGCATCCCCACCGCCATCAGAGCTAGTCCGTAGGGCACCATTGACGGTGTGTTGCTGATCGACGTGGCGCGGGTGTCGGAAGAGGTGAGCCGGACCTCCTCCCGACTGGGCAAGGTCGGCCATCTGGCCGAGTTGCTCGGCAGGGTGGGAAGCGCCGAGGCGGAGATCGCGATCGCCTACCTGTCCGGCGAGCTGCCGCAGCGGCAGATCGGCGTGGGCTGGCGCTCCCTGCGCGACCTCCCCTCGCCACGCCAGGTCGCCACCATCACGCTGACCAGGGTCCACGCCCTGCTGGACGAGATCAAACGGCAGGGCGGGGCGGGCTCCCAGGCGGCCCGCAGGGCGCTGGTCGGCGAGCTGTTCGGCGGCGTGACCCAGCAGGAGCAGGCGTTCCTGATCAAGCTGCTCAGCGGCGAACTGCGGCAGGGCGCGCTCGACGGCGTGATGATCGAGGCGATCGCCAAGGCCTCGGGCGTCCCGTCGGCGGAGGTCCGCCGGGCGCTGACGCTGCGCGGCTGGCTGCCAGCCGTGGGCGCGGCGGCGCTCTCCGGCGGGGTGGAGGCGCTGCGCGGGTTCCACATCGAGGTGGGCCGCCCGGTCTCCCCCATGCTGGCGCAGAGCGCGCCCACCGTTGCCGCCGCGCTCGCCAAGGTGGACGGACCGGCCGCGCTGGAGTGGAAGCTGGACGGCGTGCGCGTCCAGGCGCACCGCGCGGGCGAGACGGTCGCGGTGTTCACGCGCACGCTCGACGACATCACCGGGCAGGTGCCCGAGCTGGTGGAGGCGGTGCGCGCGCTGCCCTGCGACGATCTCATCCTGGACGGCGAGGTGATCGCGCTGCGCCCGGACGGCCGGCCGGAGCCGTTCCAGGTGACGGCGGCGCGGGTGGCCAGCCGTACCGACGTGGCCAAGGTTCGTGAGAGGACCCCGCTCAGCGTGTTCTTCTTCGACGCGCTGCGGGTGGCGGGCCGCGACCTGCTCGACCTGACCGACGCCGAGCGGCACGACGCGCTGGCGTCCGCCGTCCCGGACGGCCTGATCACGCCCCGGCTGGTGACCTCCGACGTACCGGAGGCCGAGGCGTTCTTCGCCGAGGTGGTGCGGAAAGGTCACGAGGGCCTGGTCGTCAAATCGCCGCGCACGCCGTACGCGGCCGGGCGGCGCGGCGCCGGGTGGATCAAGGTCAAGCCCCGGCACACGCTCGACCTGGTGGTCCTGGCGGTGGAGTGGGGGCACGGCAGGCGCGAGGGCAAGCTGTCCAACCTGCACCTCGGCGCGCGCGACCCCGAGACCGGCGGCTTCGTGATGCTCGGCAAGACCTTCAAGGGCCTCACCGACCAGTTGCTCGCCTGGCAGACCAGGCGCTTCCTGGAACTGGCCGACGGCCCGACCGACGGCTGGACGGTCAGGGTACGGCCCGAGCAGGTCGTCGAGGTCGCCTTCGACGGCGTGCAGACCTCGCCGCGCTACCCGGGCGGGATGGCCCTGCGGTTCGCCCGGGTGCTGCGTTACCGGGAGGACAAGCGCGCCGAGGAGGCCGACACCGTGGAGACCGTGCGGTCGCTGATGCTCTAGTTCGGGTCACTTCACCCGGGTCACCATCTGGGTCACTTCACCAGGCGGAGCGTGAGCGGGTACTGGAAGGATCCGTGGCCGAGCGCCGCGACGCCGCCGACGATCCCGGCGACGAACGCGCCGATCCACACGAACGGCACCGCGACGAGCCCGACGACGGTGATCGACAGCAGCACGGTCGCGCCCAGCAGGGTGAGGTGGAAGTTCAGCGCCTCGACCGCGTGCATCCGGACGTACGGTGACGTCTTGCCCATGGTCAGCAGCATGATCAGCGGGCCGACGAAGGACAGGCCCAGGATCCCCAGGATGTGCGCGGCGGCGGCGCCCGACCGCTCGGACGACACGGAGGGAGGCGCCGGCTGCCGGGGGTACGACGGCGGCTGCGGGTGCGGATAGGGGTAGGGCGGGGGGACGGCGGGAGCGGACGGCGTGCCGTACAGCTCGTTCATGATCGGCATGAGGTCGGCGTGCACCTGCGCGGTCATCGCGCGGTCCACCCGCTCGTCGAACTCGGCCTTCTCGAACCGCCCGTCGGCGTAGGCGGCCTTGATGTGCTCCACCACCTGCTCGCGATCCTCGTTGCCGACTCTGAGGTGCGCGTGCTGCGGGGGCGGACCCTGCCAGTACGGCGTCGAGGATGATGTCGCTGGCCCTGCCATGATGAGGACGCCCTTCCGTGGGACAACGTCGGCCTCTGCTTGTCAGTCCATCTTCCGCAGAGTTCCTCATCCACACATCAGTGGAAACCCCTACGTGTCCCCCGAAACCGGCATACCTCCATCAGGGTGGGCGGGGCGATCATGCCCCGCCGCGCCTCGCCCGCGTTCATCGGCCACCTGGGACGCCATCCGGCGAACACGCTCTCCCTTTCCAGACATTCCCCCGCGCATTCCACCGGACACTTCCACATTTCTCAGCTTTGGATCGGCCCCTTTCGCGGCGAGTCCTTTCCGGGGCGAGCGGACGGCGATCGGCCGCGCCCCGGGCGGGAGCGGCGGCATGGTGATCACGGACGCGGTCACCCTCCGGCACGGGCAATGAACCGATAACGCATGGAACTTCGCCGGCCCGGTGAACGTTGTTTTACTCACAGGTGCCGATCCGGCGCACGCCACCCGGATCGGTATACCGATGCGGCGAAATGTCCTAGGATTCCCCGAGGCTCAACGGGAATACGTCCGGGGAGGTATACAAGGAACATGAGATGGCGTGACCGATACGGGCTGCGCAAGCAGCGCGGCCAACGCCTGGCCAAGTTCGACCGCGAGGCGACGGATGCCGACATCGAGGCGCTGATCGAGTTCGCGAAAAGCCGGCGAGGCGTGGAGTTCTACGTCGAGCCGGAGACCTTCGCCACCGACACGACAGCGGTCGCGGTCGCCGATGACGGCGAGTGGACCAGGCGCAGGGTGGGCTCCCCCAAGGTCATCATCAAGGTGGCGCGCAATCTCGCGCTGCCCGTCTACGATGTCCAGCTCACCGGCTACCCGGCGCGGATGCGCGCCTACAACGAGCGTCGCAAGCAGGCAGAAGGCTGATCCTTCCGGCGTTCGCCCGGCCACGCCGCCCGTGGCCGGGTTCATCGAGCCCGCAATGCGGTGACGCGAGCGGGAGTCTTATCCACAGCCCCGCCGACGACCTCATGGCCGGTCATCCACAGAACGCGGTTCGGTAGAAAATCGGGGGCCGCGATGGCGGCAGGCTCTCGCGCATGGCATCGACCCCGCCCAGCCTCACCCTGTCCGGCCCCGTCGACGTGCTCGCCGCCGTCCCCTATCTGATCGGCTTCCACCCCACCCGCAGTCTCGTCGTGCTCGGCCTGTCCGGCGCCCATCCGCATCCCCACGGGCAGGCCCGGCTCACCCTGCGCTGGGATCTCCCGCTCTCCCCCGACGCGCTCGACGGCTACGTACCGATCCTGTTCAACGAGCGCATCACCCACGTCATCGCCATCGGCTACGGCCCCGGCCCGCTGGTCACGCCCGCCGTCGACCGGATCCGCTCCCTGTCCCACGGGGCCGACATCTTCGTGGCCGAGGCGCTGCGTACCGAGGGCGGGCGCTACTGGTCCTACATCTGCCAGGCCACGACGTGCTGCCCCGCCGACGGCACCCCCTACGACGTGGCCACCAGCCAGATCCCGGCCATGGCCACGCTGCACGGCATGGTCGCCCTCCCCGACCGCGCCGCGCTCGAGGAGTCCGTCACGCCGCTCGGCGGCGCGGTCAGGAAGGCCATGCGCAAGGCCACCCGGCGCGCGATGACCAACATGATCGGCCGTTTCCAGAGCTGCCGCGACGCCGACGGGCTCGCCTCGGAGGTCGTCACCGACGGCATCGCCCGCGTTCACGCCGCCGTCGAGGCCTACCGATCGGGCGGACGGCTGAGCGACGACGACGCCGCGCGCCTCGGCCTCGCGCTGGCCGTGATCAGGGTCCGCGACGAGGCCTGGACCTCGATGGGCGCCGACGGCCTGCGCGCGCATCTCGCGCTGTGGCACGACCTGGTCCGCAGGGCCGAGCCCCGTTTCCTGCCTCCGGTCGCGTCCCTGCTCGCCCTCGCAGCCTGGCGGAGCGGCGACTGCGCGCTGGCCGACCTGGCCCTGCGGCGCGCCCTGGCCGCCGATCCCGGCTATTCCATGGCCGTCCTGCTGTCGCAGGCGCTGAACCACATGCTGCCGCCCGACCGGCTCGACGACCGGATACCGCGACCGGCCGACCTCGATCAGGCGATGGGCAGGCCGCACATGTCCTGGCTGCTCCCCCTGCTGGCCCTGGTCGACGACCAGGGCGGCGACGCTCCTTCCATGCCCACCGCCGGGCCCGCCGGGACCACGGTCAGGGCTGCCGCCCCAGCGGAGGCCACGGCGTCCTCGGATCGTGACCCTCCGGCCCCAGCGGGCCGTTCACGGGAGCGGGAGCCAGACGTTGACGCACCATGATCGCCGCCCCGGACACCGCGACGGGCATCGCCACCACGGCCCCGACCGGAATCAGGAAGATGACGAACACCATGACCCCGAAACCGAGGGCGCTCGCCTTGTTCCCGCGAAGCACCCCGAACCTGGCCTTACGCCGCATGCCCCGGCGTTCCAGCGCGAGCGCGGTCAGTTCCACCGTCAGGAAGAAGCCCGACACGGCCGCGCCGAGCACGGGCACCACCGTCTGCCCGATCACCGGTACGAATCCCAGCGCGAACAACGGAATCGTGAAGAGCAGGACATATCCCAACGTGACCAGGCTGTCGCGGATCGAGCGCGGAATCGATCGCCACAACGGCTCGTCGTGCCCCTGCGGCACCTCGCCGTACGACTCCTCGACCTTCTCCGACAGCTTCTCGTAGAACGGCTCCCCGATGATCAGCGTCAGCGCGGTGAAGGTCAGCACGGCGATCGCCAGGCCCGCACCGAAGATCACGATTCCGAGGAGCACCCGCATGGTGTCCCGGAGCACCGTGTTCCAGGTGTCCGCGAAGGGCGTGGCGAACTCCGCCAACTCACCCGCCCGGTTCCCCAGGAAGATCAGCGCCGCCACATAGATCACCAGCGCGACGAGCGCCGGCAACAGTCCGAAGAGCCACCATCGCGGGTGTCGCGCGCACCAGCGCAACCCTTCGAAGAAGAACCCGATGCCGCCGAAAAACGCACGCATTACACCCATGCCCGGCAGGCTAACGCGTCCTTTCGCCTCCTGGCCCGCAACCTCGGCGATCTCCGCCGTCCGATCAGCGCCAAAGGGCGCGGACCCCCCTGTGTCAGGCCCGCCAGAGAGTGGCGACCTCGACGCCCAGCTCCCCGAACAGGCGGCGCACCAGCGGCAGCGAGATGCCGAGCACGTTCCCGTGATCGCCGTCGATCCCGTCGACGAACCAGCCGCCGAACCCGTCCAGTGTGAAGGCCCCGGCCACCCGCAACGGCTCACCGGTCGCCACATAGGCGGCGATCTCGCCGTCCGTGGGCGTGCCGAACCGCACGACCGTCGATCCGACCTCGGCGGCCTCACGGCCGCTCGCCGCGTCGACGACACAGTGGCCGGTCAGCAACCGCCCGCTCCTGCCGCGCATCCGCGCCCAGCGTGCCTTGGCCGTCTCCGGCGTTTCCGGCTTGCCGTACGCGACACCGTCGAACTCCAGAACGGAGTCACACCCGATGATCAGCCCGTCCCCCACCTGCTCGGCCACCGCCGCCGCCTTGGCCCGGGCGAGCGTGAGCGCCAGCGCCGCGGGCGTCTCCGCGCTCACGGCCTCCTCGTCCACACCACTGATGATCACCTTGGGGTCCAGCCCGGCACTGCGCAGCAGCGCCAGCCTGGCCGGAGAAGCGGAAGCCAACACGATCGTCGTCACGGCCACTCACCCTAATCCCCACCGGGGGCCTGGTCGTATGGACGGCGGCTCCGCGCAGCTTCGCCTCGGAGTTCAGGCCGGTGCGCTGCCACGGTGTGCCGACCTAGGTATGGCCGATGCACAGGCCGCGATCACCGGGCGACACGTCGTGGTAGGAGGTCGTGCCCGCGATCCGGCTGGTGGCCACCTCGACCTGCACCCAGGGCACGCGCCGCCGCTCGCCGTACTGCTCCAGGGCCCGGGCGACCAGGGAGCGCATGCCGTCAAGGCCTGCGGGACGTACCTGCCCGACTCACGTCCACAGGACGGATCACCCCCGGCCTCCCACAACCCCTCCGCGTGCTGCGCGGACAACGGCTCCAGCCGCACCACTACGGCACGACCGACGTCCTGCACGATGTGACCTTCCAGGCGCATCGCGGCGAGGTCCTGTGCCTGCTCGGCCGAACGGCGCCGGGAAGACGACCAGCATCGAGATCATGGATGGCTTCCGGAGCCGGTCGGCGGGCCGGGTCGAGGTCCTCGGCGTCGACCCGGCGCACGGCGACGAGGGCTGGCGGGCCAGAGCGGGCATCGTCCTGCAGTCGTGGCGAGACCACGGCGAATGGCGCGTCCGCGAACTGCTCCAGCATCTCGGTCGCTACTACGCCCCCTTCTCCACGCCCTCGATCGAACGCCCGTGGGACGCCGACCCGCTCATCGCCGCGATCGGGCTCACCGAGCACGCGGACGATAGGGTCAGAACCCACTCCGGCGGGCAGCGCCGCCGCCTCGACGTCGCGATCGGCCTGGTGGGACGCCCCCGACATGAAAGAACGGCCCGAGCGCAGCGAGGGCGATTGGGTGCGCGACAGCGCGCAGACCCGCCTCGCAAGCGAAGGGCACCGGTGAGTGGGCAGCGCGTAAGCCCGTCCCGTGGGTGAGGGGGCCGACTGGGGGCGTGGATCGGGTTAGCCCGTCCTGGGTGAGGGGCGGACTGGGTGGGGGCGTGGATCGGGTTAGTCGGGGGGTGGGGGGAGGAGGGGGGCGGTGGTGTGTTTGGGGGGTGGGGGGAGGCCGGCGGCGGTGTAGGCCTGGGATTCGTCGAGGGTTTCTTCTTCCAGGAGGGCGATGACAATGGCGTCGAGGCGGTCGCGGTTGTCCGCGAGGACGCGGCGGGCCTCGTTGTGGCATTCCTCGACGATGCGGCGGGTCTCCTCGTCGACGGTCGCGAGGGTGGCGGGGGACGCCGCGGGCGGGCCGTCCTGGTTCGGGCCGGGGAGGATGGTGAGCGGCCCGATTCTGGCGGACATGCCCCAGCGGCCCACCATGCCCCTGGCGATGGAGGTGACCTGTTCGAGGTCGCTTTCCGAGCCGGTGGTGACGACGTCGTAGACGAGTTCCTCGGCGGCGATGCCGCCGAGTGCGCCGATGATGCGGCCACGCAGGTAGATCTCGTCGTATGCGTAGCGGTCGGTGTCGGGCGTGGACAGGGTCACGCCCAGGGCCCGGCCGCGCGGGATGATGGAGATCTTCCGGACCGGGTCGGCGCCGGGCTGGAGCATGCCGAGCAGGGCGTGCCCGGCCTCGTGGTAGGCGGTGCGGCGGCGTTCCTCCTCGGGCATGACGATTGCGCGGGCCGTGCCGAGCTGGAGTTTTTCCAGGGCGTCGGCGAAGTCGGCGCTGCGCACCGCGTTCTGCCCGCGTTTGGCGGCGAGCAGGGCGGCCTCGTTGACCAGGTTGGCCAGGTCGGCGCCGGTCATGCCGGGGCTGGTCTTGGCGAGCCGCGTGAGGTCGACGTCGGAGGCGAGCGGCACGCTGCGGGTGTGGACCTTGAGGATCGCGGCGCGTCCCGCCGCGTCGGGTGGCGCGACCATGACGGTGCGGTCGAAGCGGCCGGGACGCAGCAGCGCGGGGTCGAGCACCTCGGGACGGTTGGTGGCGGCGATGACGATGACGCCTTCCGAACCGGTGAAGCCGTCCATCTCGGTGAGGATCTGGTTGAGGGTCTGTTCCCGTTCGTCGTGCCCGCCGACGGTGGCCCCGCCCCTGGTACGGCCGATGGCGTCGATCTCGTCGATGAAGATGATGCTGGGGGCGACCTTGCGGGCCTCCTCGAACAGTTCCCTGACCCGTGAGGCGCCCACGCCGACGATCATCTCGATGAACTCGGACGCGCCGGCGGAGAAGAACGGCACGTCGGCCTCGCCGGCGACCGCCCTGGCCAGCAGGGTCTTGCCGGTGCCGGGCGGCCCGGCGAGCAGCACGCCCTTGGGCAGCTTCGCTCCGAGCCTGCGGTATTTGTCGGGGTCCTTGAGGTAGTCGACGATCTCGACGAGTTCGTTCTCGACCTCGTCGATTCCGGCCACGTCGTCGAAGTTGACGCGGATCCTGGCGCTCTCCACCGGTTTGGCGGCCTTGGATCGTCCGAGCCCGCCCAGGCCGCCGAACCCGCCACCACCGCCCATCATGCTCGCCGAACGGCGCAGCAGCCAGAACCAGAGCCCGGCGAGGATCAGCACGGGCAGCAGCGCGAGCAGCAGGTTGAGCGCGAAGCCGCGCTGCTGGGCGATGGGCTCGGCGCTGACGACCGCGCCCTTGTTCACCAGTTGCCGGTAGATGTCGTCGTCGGCGAAGGCGGGGCGTTCGGTCCGGAACTTGGTGTAGGTGACGTTGTCGTTGTCGGGGTCGGTGGCGGGCTTCCTGAGGTCGCCCTCGATGGAGAAGCCCTGGGCGTAGACGTCCTTGACGTTGCCGGCCTGCACCTGCTTGGTGAACTGGGTGTAGGAGATGGTCTCGGCGGCGCCCTCGTCGAAGAACATGGAGATGACGAAGAACAGCGTGTAGGCGGCGAGCAGGGTGAGCGCGAACCGCCACCAGTTGATCTTCGGGCGTTTCGGGCGGTCGGAGGCTCCGCCGGGGAGCCCTTCGGCCCGCCAGGGTTTGATGCCCCGGCCACGGCGATCGTCGCCGTCTTCCCTGGAGTGCTCGGGGGCGCCGCCGCCTCTGGAGCGTTCGGGGGCGCGGTCGTCGCGGGGGCGTTCGGGATGCTCGGAGCCACCGCCGCCGCCTCCACGCGTGGTGTCCGTCCGCTTCACGAGCCCACCTCCGTCCGTCCGCCTCCTTCCAGTCTCTCCTGTCGCGTCACCGGTCGGCGGGTCGGTGCCAGGTCACCGGTGCGCGGACCTGGCGACGGCGAGCGCCTCCTTGAGCTGGCGTTCGGCTTCGCGGCTGAGCCGGGTGGCGACGAGGCTCCCGCCGTACGGCGCGAGCTGTTCGGCGATCTTGTCGCGGGAGGCCGAGACAAGGATCATGAAGACGGCGGCGGCGCCGGGGCGCAGCGCCTCGGCGAGGTCGCGCATGAAGTCGTCGTCCACGCCGATGTCGGTGACGGCACGCGCCGTGGATCCGCTGGCCGCGCCGACCGCCATGCCGAGCAGCGGCATGAAGAAGATCAGCCCGATCAGGCCGCCCCACAGCGCGCCGCCCGCGGCACCGGTGCCGGTCGTGCTCTGCGACTGACGCAGTTCGATGGCGCCGTCGGGCCTGCGCTCGGCCACCACCAGGTCGGCGAGCTGGATCAGGTTCTCCCGCTGCAGCCCCAGCAGCGTCTCTCGGACCTGGACGGCGGTGTCGACGTCGTCATAGGTGACGGCGATCAGTTCGGCCATGAGTTACCCCCGGATCATCATGGACCGCGACGAACACCGCGTTCCTCCCCCGCGAGGGGGTCGTTGAACCAGTTGACCAGGGGGCACGGCCGCGCGAGAAGGAGTGGACCGGGCGAGGGGCGGATGGGTCGATGGCGCGGCGATCGGCCCAGGCGTCACCTCGCCCGGTCCACGCGACGGGAACGCGACGACCGGCCATGGGCCTGGTCGCGGCGGTCGGGCCGCGCTTCTATGAAAACCCGCGCCTGCGCTCCGCCGGAACGGGATTGGTGGTGCACGTGACAGAGGCGGGCGGTCCCTGGAGTCCCGGGATTCCCATCCGCCCCATCAGGCACGTTCGGCAGCGTACGGCAAACTCCGCCCTCTCCACTGGAATTCATGAAAGTTCAGGTCAGCTCGGTATATCGCGTGCCTTCTCGGCAATCGTTGATCGCACTGTCATGATGTCCCCATGCCGCAGCATCGGGTGGAACTCCGCTTCACCACCGACTCGCAGACCGCCGAGACCCACACCAACCTGTCCGCCGTCCGCACCGACGGCCCCGGCCTGTGGGTGGCCGGTGACGAGACCGCCACCATCGAGCACCTGGTGCTGCGCGACGGCCGCTACGACGACCAGCGCGGCTTCGCCCTCGCCGACTTCGTGGACCTCCCGGCGGGGCGCGAGGAGGAGGCCGACATCGAGGGCATCGCCCGCGACGACGGCTGGCTGTGGGCGGTCGGGTCGCACAGCCTCAAACGCCGCAGGGTCAAGGGATCCGAAACCGCCAAGGCGCACCGGCGGCTGTCCACGGTGATCCGCGAGGAGAACCGGTTCACCCTGGTCCGGCTGCCGCTGATCGGCGAGGGGACCCCGCACGTCCGGCCGGTCCGCGAGGACGGCGAGCGCACCGCCGCCATCCTCGCCGGACGCGACGACAACCTGGCCGCCATCCTGCAGGACGACCCCCACCTCGCGCCCTTCCTCGCCATCCCCGGCAAGGACAACGGCCTGGACATCGAGGGCATCGCCGTACGGAAGGGACGGTTCTACATCGGGCTGCGCGGGCCCGTGCTGCGCGGCTGGGCCGTGCTGCTGGAGATCCGGCCGAAGGAGCACCGGCACGACCGGTTGCGGCTGGCCGACCTCGACGACGGCGAGGGCCACGAGCGGAAGTACCGCAAGCACTTCGTGAACCTGCGCGGCCTCGGCGTGCGGGACCTGTGCCCGCACGGCGATGACCTGCTCATCCTGGCCGGGCCGAGCATGGACCTGGACGGCCCGGTGCGGATCGTGCGCTGGCCGGGGGCGATGAGCGAGCGCGGCCCCGCGGCCTCGGGGCTGATCACGGCGGCCGACCTGGAGGAGGTCGCCGAACCGGCCTACGGCGTCGGCGACGACCACCCGGAGGGCCTCGCGGTGCTGGCCGACGGCTCGCTGATGGTGGTCTACGACAGCCCGGCGCCGGAGCGCTTCAGCCCGGCCGGGGGCGTCTACGCCGACATCCTGGAATACCGCTAGAACCCGCCGTCAGGCGCCGTCGCGCAGCGGGCCCTCGCCGGGCGGGCGGTAGCCTCCGCCGCGCAGCCACGGGGCGTCCGCGACGACCGTGCAGGAGCCCGGCTCGATCTCGGTGAACCCGGCGTCGCGGACGACGGGCAGACCGGCAGCGACCAGTCGCTCCCAGTCGTCCTTCCCGGCCGTCCGCACCGCGACCGCGAGCCCGGCCTCCCGCCAGGCCAGGCGGTCCGCCGGGCCGCTCCCCCACCAGGCGAGCTGCGCCGCGTGCCCGGCCTGGGCCATGGCCTTGCCCGCCGACATCTCCAGTGCCGGGTTGACCCACAGCACGGCACCCTCGAAATCGGCGGCCGGTGGCGGGGCCGTGTCCTCCAGTTCGGTGCCGCGCACCTGGAGTCTCGACAGGTCCTTGGGCCAGTCGTCCAGCGGCACCGGTGGGTGGACCCTGACCTCGGCGGTCCGCACGGTGACGGTGATGCCGGGCAGGGCCAGCACGCGCGTCCACTCCGCGCCCCGCGCCCGCCGTACGACCTTCCTGATGCCCAGCGTCTCCCATTCGCGCACCGCGGGCCGCCACTCCTCCGGGTCGGCCGACCTGGGGTCGTTCAGCAGGGTCAGCACCGCGCGGGCGGCGGCTTCGAGCGCGTCGGTGCGCTCGGGCGGCGAGGCCCGCTCGATGCGCACGACCATGGGAAGGACCCGCTTGTCACGAAGCTCCTCACTACGCTGGCCACCGCGCTCTGCACCCTGATTGTCATCCTGCGACCGGTTCACCACTCAAGGATGCCCTCTTCGGGATGCGCGCCGACATCACGGCCGCGATCGCGCACAGCAGGCCCGCGCCGTACCAGGCGAAGGTGTACTCGCCGAAGATGTCCCGGGTGAGCCCGGCGCCGACGGCGGCCAGGCCCGCGCCGACCTGGTGGGAGGCGAAGACCCAGCCGAAGACCACCGAGCCGTCCGGCCCGTAGACGGCCCGGCAGAGCGCCACCGTGGGCGGGACGGTCGCCACCCAGTCCAGTCCGTAGAAGACGATGAAGATCAGCATGCTGGGCACCACGGTGGAGTCGAACAGGCTGGGCAGGATCAGCAGCGATCCGCCGCGCAGCAGGTAGTAGGCGATGAGCAGGATCCTCGGGTCCACCCGGTCGCTGAGCCAGCCGGACAGGACGGTGCCGGCGATGTCGAAGATCCCGACCAGCGCGAGCAGCCCGGCCGCGGTCTGCTCGGGCATCCCGTGGTCGTGGGCGGCGGGGATGAAGTGGGTCTGGATCAGCCCGTTTGTGCTGGCGCCGCAGATCGCGAACCCGCCGGCGAGCATCCAGAACGACCTGGTGCGGGCGGCCTCGCCGAGCACCCGCAGGGCTCGCCGGGCGGCGCCCCCGGACGGCGGGTCCGCGCGGGGCGCGTCGGCTGGCGCGCCGAGCGCGGTGGTGCCGACGTCCTGCGGGTGGTCGCGCAGCAGCAGCCACACCAGCGGGACCACGGCGAGGGCGGCGGCGGACACGGTCAGCGAGGCGACGCGCCAGCCCTCGTTTCCTGCCAGGTAGGCGAGCAGGGGCAGGAAGATGAGCTGCCCAGTGGCCCCGCCCGCGGTGAGGACGCCGACGACCAGGCCGCGGTGCCGTACGAACCAGCGGTCGGCGACGGTGGCGGCGAAGGCGAGGGCCATCGCCCCGGTGCCGAACCCGACCAGCACGCCCCAGCAGAGCACGAGCTGCCAGCTCGCGTTCATCAGAACGGTGAGGCCGCTGCCCACCGCGACCAGGAGCAGCGCCAGGGAGACCACCCGGCGGATGCCGAAGCGGTCCATCAGCGCGGCGGCGAAGGGGGCGGTCACGCCGTAGAGGACCAGGTTGATCGACACGGCCATGGAGATCGTGCCCCGGGTCCAGCCGAACTCCTGCTCCAGCGGGCCGATCAGGACGCCGGGGGTGGCGCGGAACCCGGCGGCGCCGATGATGGCCACGAGCGCGATCAGCGCGACGTACCAGGCCCGGTGCGGGCGCCGCCGGGCGCGTTTGTCGTCAGCGGTGAGAGTCACGTCCTCATGTTTCAGTACAGGGGGCAATCATCGGGAGTGGCCGGTTAGCCAATATATGAAAGAATCAGGCCATGCATCCAGAAGAGTCGGACGAATCACACGACGAGCCGTACGGGCATGACGAGCGGCATCGCGTCGCCGTGCTGCTGCTCGACCACGTCGTGCCGTTCGACCTCGGCATCTCGACGCACCTGTTCCACCAGGCCAAGCGCGGCGGGCGCCGGCTCTACAAGGTCGAGGTCTGCTCGGCCGACGGCGCGGCCGTACAGGTCTCCACCGGTTACCAGGTGCTTCCCGAGCACGGCCTTGAGGCGCTGAGCCGGGCGGGCACCGTGCTCATTCCCGGCATCCACGGCGGCCCGCCGCTGCACGAGGGCGTCCTGCCCGAGCCGGTGCGCGGCGCGCTGCGCGAGGCCGCCGGGCGCGCCCGGCTGGTCTCCATCTGCACCGGCGCGTTCGTGCTGGCCGCGGCCGGCCTCCTGGACGGCAGGCGCGCGGCCACCCACTGGCAGGAGGCCGGCCGCTTCCGCGAGATGTTCCCCGCCGTCCGGCTCGACTCCGACGTGCTGTTCGTGGACGAGGGCGACATCCTCACCTCGGCCGGGGTGGGCGCGGGCATCGACCTGTGCCTGCACGTGGTGCGCAAGGACCACGGCAGCGAGGCGGCCAACGCGCTGGCGCGCCGCTGCGTCGTGGCCCCCTGGCGGGAGGGCGGCCAGGCCCAGTTCATCGAGCGCCACCTGCCCGCCTTCGGCGACACCGGCACCGGCCCCACCCGCGCCTGGATGCTGGAGCGGCTGCACGAACCGCTCGACCTGGCGGCGCTGGCCGCGCACGCCCGGATGAGCGTGCGGACCTTCACCCGCAGGTTCCGCGAGGAGACGGGGGTCAGTCCGGCCAGGTGGCTGGCCGCGCAGCGGGTGGAGCGCGCCCGGCACCTGCTGGAGACGACCGACCTGCCGGTGGACGAGGTATCCAGGTTGTCTGGTTTCGCCACGGCGGTCTCTCTCCGCCAGCACCTGCACGCCGCGGTCGGCGTCGCACCGCTCGCATACCGTCACACCTTCCGCGCGTCGGTGGGGGCCGTCCCGGACGGGGCGTCCGTCTCGGACTCGGAGTCGGCGGCCGTCGGGGGCCAGTAGCGCACGGACGGCAGCAGGCAGACGGTCACCACCAGCGACGCCCCCGCCATGATCGCCATCGCGACGGGAGTCGCGGTGAACTCCGCCACCGACCCCGCCGTGGACGCTCCCACCGCCTGCATGGTGAGCATGCCGGTGCCGGCCAGGCCGAGGGCCTGCCCGCGCGTGCGCTCGGGCACCACCATGAGGTAGCGCTCCTGGGTGCTCAGGTGCCCGGCGTAGCCGAACGAGGCCACGAAGATGAGCGCCGCCGCCACCGGCACCGGGGGCGTGGCGACGAAGGCCAGGTACGGCACGGCCAGCAGCACGTACAGCGGCACCGCGAGGCGCAGCCGCTGCCGGGGCGTGGTCCACCGGCCGATGATGACGTCGCCCAGCAGCATGCCCGCCGCCGCCGAGCCGAACAGCAGCCCCGCCGCGTGTGGCGCGTACGGCACGAACAACGCCTCGGCCCCGACGATCAGCCCGTTCGGTAGCCACTGCACGAACAGCAGACCGCGGATCGCCCGGTCGCCGAACAGCACCCGGTTGGCGCGCCAGGTGGCCCCGGGCGTGGCCCGCTCCGACGATCTGGGTTCCCTGGCCGTGAGGCCCAGCCGGTTGATCAGCGCGGTGACCGCGTAGAGCCCGGCGGTGACCCAGAGGGCGCCGTGCGGGCCGATGGTGCCGAGCAGCAGCCCGCCGCCCGCGAACCCGGCGATCTGCATGCCGCCCGACGCGATGTTGAAGATCGACCGGCCGAGCACGTAGCCGTTCCCGGGGAGCAGGTCGGCCAGCAGGGCGACCCGTCCGGCGCCCGCCACCGCGTCGAACACGCCGCACGCCATCACCAGGGCGATCATGGCCCAGACCGGAAGGACGCCGAGCGCGAGCAGCGCGACGACACCGGTCATGATCAGGTCCCAGGTGACCAGCAGTCGGCGCGGCGGGATCCGGTCGGCCAGCGACAGCAGGGTGAGGGCCCCGATCGCCTGGGGCAGGAACCCGGCGAAGTACGCCAGGGCGGCCAGCAGCGGGGAGCCGGTGCTGGCGTAGACGAGGGTGGATAAGGCCAGCATCTGGGTGGTCTTGCCGGCGATGCTCGCGGTCTGGCCGCCGAACAGGGCGCGGAACTCGCCGATGGCGAAGACTTCGCGATAAGTGTTCACCTGTTGATCTTCACGCGCCCGCCGCCGCCCCGGCTAATGTTTCGGTCGTGAACGAAACCTCCTAGGGGCGCCGATGGCCTATCTCGAAGTCACTCCCGAGGATCTGGCCAGGACCCGTTTCGCGCTGTCCCCGCTCGCCCAGGTGGTCGCCGCGCTGTGCGCGTTCAACGGCCGGCCGGTGCCGGCGGGGGTGGCGAAGTGGCGGAACGAGCGGGCGGGCGCGTACCGGGCACTGGCGGCGCGCGATCCGGTGCTGGACGCGATCGGCGTGCTGTGCGGGCACACCGACTGGCTGCCCGACTTCTTCTGCGTGCCGCCGCCCGCCCAGGTGAGCACCGGCTTCGCGGGCGAGGTGGCGGGGGTGGCCCGCACGCCGTACGCGATGGCCAGGGCCGACCTGCTGCTGAGCCACCGGGGCCGGCCGATGGACCCGGTGCTGGACGTGCCGGACGTGGCACGCGAGGTGGCGGACGCGCTGGCCTCGCTGTGGTCGGCTCTGATCGCCCCCGACTGGGCGAGGGTCCGCACAGTGCTGGAGCGCGACATCGTCGGGCGCGCGGGCCGCCTGGCCGTGTACGGCTGGGAGCGCACCTTCGAGGGCCTGGACGTGGACATGCGTCTGGGCGAGCACGGCAGGATCGAGCTGGGACGGCGCGGCCAGTCGCACCGGCTGGGCGGCGTCGGCCTGGTGCTGATCCCCAGCGCGTTCGGCGGGCGCCGGGTCTACCTGGACCCGCCGCGCGCTTACGGGCTCGTCTACCCCGCGCAGGGCACGGCGGGGCTGTGGGAGACCCCGGCCCCCGTGCCGGGCGGCCTGGCGGCGCTCCTCGGCACCGGACGCGCCAGGGTGCTCGCCGCCCTGGACGCCCCGGCGACCACCAGCCAGCTCGCCGCCCAGCTCCGGATGTCGCTCGGCGGCGTCGGCGGGCACCTGGCGGTGCTGCGCGGATCGGGGCTGGTGTCGCGGTCGCGCAGCGGCCGGACGGTGCTGTACCGGCGCACTCCGGTCGGCGACGCGCTGGCGGAGTATCCCTGATCCGCTGCTGTCATCTTCACGACATGTCGACAATTGGCCAGCCGAAATCCCTTACTTGGACGCGCCCCATCCTCCATCCTCATGGAGGGGCAGGCCACAATCCACCGCCTGCCACCACGCTGACCTATCAGGACGGCGCCGCCCCGGCGGAGGGAGCGGTGAGCACCGGCACCCCGGGCGCTCGCCGAGGACGCCGGGGCGGGCGCGGAATTCGCGCACCGCGAACCGGCCGGCTGACGGGTGTCACCTCCCCGTCAGCCGGTCGCGCGGGCGGTCGGCGTCGCGGTCGCGGCACGAGGTGTTCAACCGCGCGCACAACCGGCGACATATGTCGGCCAGTGGATCTAGCATCGCCCGCATGACCGAGATCACCTCACCTCCGGGGTACCGCGTTATCACCGCCGAGGAGGCGGAAGAACTCTTCTCCGTCTCGGACGACGTGGCCCACCCCTACGAAGACTTCGCCGATGAGCAGGAGATCCGCCTCTACGAGGGCGGCCTGCGGGTGGCGGGGGATCTGGAGTCCGTGACCGACGACGACTGGGTGCCGTACAACGTGATCGTGGACGGCGACCTGACCGTGGCCGGAGACCTCTCGTGGTGGGACGGGGCCAGCGGCAACTTCCTCCTCGTCACCGGCGACGTGCGGGCGCGCAACGTGATCCTCGCCGGATGCCCCGACGTCGTCGTGCGAGGCGACCTGGTGGTGAGCGGCGGAGTCCAGGGCAGCTACGGCGACGACGGCGGCGCGCTAACGGTGCGCGGCCGGACTCAGGCACAGATCATCATCAACACGCTCTACTTCAACATGTCCTTCGGTTCGCAGCCGGAGGCGGTGCTCGCCGCGAACCCGTCCTCCACGAGCTGCCCGGTCGACTTCACGGACGACGAGCTGGCAGACGTGGTACTGCCGGAGTTCCTCGACGGCGACTACGTGGACACGCGGAAGACCGGGAAGGCGCTGTGCGCCGGGCGGCCGATCCTGCGGGCAGGCGTGCGGCCGAGTCACGTGGCGGCGGCCGAGGAACTGGAGGCGCTGTCGGAGCGCGCCGCGGAGGTGACCACGCTCGACCTTTCCAAGCGCAAGCTGCGCGGGCTGCCCGAGCGGTTGTTCGCGTTCCGCGAGCTGCGCGTGCTGTCCCTCGCCGGCAACGACGACATCGGCGAACTCGACGAGCGCATCGGAGACCTGGCGTCGCTGCGGGAACTCGACCTGTCGGGCATGGGGCTGCGCGAGCTGCCGGAGACGATCGGCAAGCTGAGCGAGTTACGTGTCCTCGACATCTCGGGCAATCAGTTCGAGCGCCTCCCCGACGCGATCGGCAACCTGTCCCGGCTGGAAGTCCTGCGCGCGCGGCGCCTGTCGTGCCCGGTTCCCGACGCGCTGGACCGGTTGCACCGGCTACGGGAACTCGACCTGCACGGCCTGCAGCCGGGTGAGTACAACGAACGGGTGGACTTCCCGTCGCCCGTCATCCGGCTACCCGGCCTGAAGTCGCTCGACCTGTCGCACGTGTGGCTGTCGTCCATCCCCGACGATCTGCTCAGGCTCACGGAGCTTTCGGAACTGGCGCTGAGCGGCTCCCTGTCCAGCGGCGTCGAGCGGCTGCCGGACCTGGCGAAACTGCCTCGCCTGCGGGTCCTGCGGCTCAGCGGCAACACCCCGTGGGCCTTCCAGCCGGAGCCGAGCCGGGACCTGCTCGCCGGGGTGTGGGCCATCGCCACGCTGGAGCGGTTGGAGATCGACAGGTGGGGCGAGGAGACCTATGAGGGCCGCACGGTACGCACCGCGTTCACCTCGCTGCCGGACGACGCGTTCGCGCGCATGCCCGGGCTGCGGCGGCTGGACCTCTCCTTCAACGAACTCACCGAGCTCCCGGAGTCGTTCTACGCCCTGGACCGGCTGGAGAGCGTCGACCTGCGCTTCACCAAGCTGAGCAAGGCGACGCTCGGCCGCCTGACCACCGCGTTCCCGCGAGTGCGGCTCGACCTGCGCGACGTGAAGACGACGACCAAGAGCAAGGACCCCACCTGGCGGGCCGTGCACGCCCTGGTCAGGACCGGCTCGGCGGCCCTGGAGGCCGACAAGCGCAAGAAGGCGGTGCGCGTCTTCGAGGAGGCGCTGGACCATTGCGTCCCCGGCGCCGCCTTCTCCGAGTACGACCGTCTCTATGCCCTGTACGGGCTCATCGAGGCGCTGGGGCACCTGGTCGGCTCCGCGGGTGACGACCGGCCCGCCATGGTCGAGAAGCTCACCGGTTACGCCGAGCTGGCCCTCTCCCTGGTGCCCGAAGTGATCTGGCACTACACGGACGAAGGGGAGTTCCAGGAGGAGGTGGTGCGCCTGGCGGGCAACGCCCTCGCCTGGCACCTGATGCGGGCGGGAGACCTGGAGCGCGCGCTGGCGACCGTCGAACGGGCCGTGTCGGTGGCCGCGAAGCCCGAGTACGACCACATCCGCGACACTCAGGTGCGCGTCCTGGTCGAGATGGGCCGCACCGAGCAGGCGTACCTCATCGTCGATCAGGTGCTGACCCGTGATCCGGGCTTCCGGGACTTCGCGGACTTCGCCGCTTCCGCCGGCTTCCAGGAGTGGCGCCGGGGCCGACGCACATAGCCGGGCCAACGCACATAGCGCCGACCCACCCTGGCGGGTGGATCGGCACCGGTGGTGGAGCTATGGGGATTCGAACCCCAGACCTCCTCCATGCCATGGAGGCGCGCTACCAACTGCGCCATAGCCCCTTGGTGTGCCCGCCCTCGGACCTCTCTGCGAGGCGGCACGCCGTAAGTCTATAGGACATCCGGGTCCGGTCGTAATCGTTTGCGGCGCCCCCGGGGCGGCCCGTCCACTGGGGCGGGCCGCCCCTCCGCATCACTCCAGTGATCGCGCCCGGTCGATCAGGTCGGCCAGTTCGGCGACGGCGGGGTCCTCCGTGCTCTCGGCCAGGCGGCGGGCCTCCGCCCCGAGCGCCGCGAGGCCGGAGCCCTCGGCGGTGGCCGCGTGCGCCCGCCACCGGCCGCGCAGGTGCTCGGCGAAGTCGGCGGCGACCGTGTCAACGCGCAGCCGGGGCGAGGACTCCGCGAGGCCGGCGGCCAGCGCCCCCACCTCCAGGCTCTCCCCCGCCTCGGCCGGGTCGCGGGTGTCGGGATCCTGCCAGCGCACGGTGGCCGTGGCCAGCTTTCCCTCGCCGCCCGCGCGCAGTCGCACGCGGTAGAGGGCGGTCACCGAGTGGCCGGGGCCGATCTCGCCGCCGTCGCGGGAGTCGTCGCGGAACTCCTCCTCGCTCAGCGCCCGGTTCTCGTAGCCGATGAGCCGGTAGGACTCGACGGTGGACGGGTTGAAGGCGACCTGCGCCTTGGCGTCGCGGGCGCGGACCTCCAGGGTGGTGGTGAGCCGCTCGGCGAAGACCTCGCGGGCCTCCTCGCCGGTGCTCACGTAGACGGCCGCGCCGTCGCCGTTGTCGGCGAGCTGTTCCATCAGCTCGTCGCCGTACTCCCTGCCCACCCCGACGCACAACAGGGTGATCTTCCGTCCGGCGTGCTCGCCGACGCGGTCCAGGATCGCCCGCCAGTCGGTCTCGCCGGAGTTGGCCAGGCCGTCGGAGAGCAGCACGACGCGGTTCGTGGCGATGGACCGGAACGCGGCGGCGGCCTCGCGGTAGCCGACCTCCAGCCCCTGGCCCAGGTTGGTGCCGCCCTCGGTGGACAGGCGCTCGACGGCCGCGTGCAGGTCCGCCCGGTCGCTCACCGGGGTCGTGCCGATCACCAGGCGGGCGTCGTCGCTGAAGGACACGATCGAGACCGAGTCGGCGGGCGCGAGCTGGTCGATCAGCGTGTGCAGGGACTCGCGGACCAGGTCGAGCCGTCCCGGCTCGGCCATGGAGCCGGACACGTCCACGACGAAGGTCAGGTTGGCCGGACGGCGGGCCGCGGCCTCCACCGCCCGGGTCCGCAGCCCGACGCGGACCACGGCCGTGCCGTTCTCCGGCGTCCGGGCCCCGTCCATCCTGACGGTGAACCCGTCGCCCGCAGGGTCGGTGTAGTCCTGCCGGAACGCGTTGACGAACTCCTCCGGCCGGACCTGGGCGGGATCGGGGAGCGCGCCCTCCCGCAGGGTGCGGCGGGCGTAGCCGTACGAGGCGGTGTCCACGTCCAGCGCGAACGTGGACAGGTACCGCTCACCCCGCTCGGCGGACTCGGCGGCCTTCTGGTCCTCCCCTTCTTCGCCGGGCTCGGCGGGCGCGCTGCGCTCGGCCGCGCTGGCGCGGGGCGCGGGCGGCTGGACCGGCGAGGTCGCCTTGCTCCCCGCCTTCGGGGCCGCCTCGGAGGAGTTGTCGGCACCGCTGCCGGAACAGGCCGCCGCGAACATCGAGACGATCAGCGCGAACACGAGCGCGATCGGCCGTGCCTGAGGTCGTGACTGGAGCCGTGACTGGGGTCGTGCCTTCATCGGGTCGCCTCCTGGGTCAGCGTCACCCGGTACGACGGCATTCGTCCGGCGCGGGCCGAGGCCTTGACTCAAGCGAGCGCGAACCGTTCCCGGCCCGTGATCGGACCGGCGGCGGAATAATCTGACCGTGTGTAACTCGCCGATAGCGCTGGACAATCGGCGGCATCCCTACAAGATTGGTTGGGTATCGGTCTCGCACAAGGGAGCACGAATGCTCGTCCAGCCCGATCCCACGTTCTATCCATCGGCCCGCGAGGCGATGCGCGGCCCACGCGAACGCCACGCATACGTCGCCCTGCTCGACGCTGCGGGCGAGGGACGGCCCGACGCCCTCGCCACGGTGGACCTCGACCCCACCTCCCCCGGCTACGGCGCGATCGTGAACGTCGCCGACATGCCGGTCGCGGGCGACGAACTCCATCACTTCGGGTGGAACGTCTGCAGCGCCGCGCTCTGCCCCTACGCGCCGCACCCGCACGTGGAGCGGCGCTACCTGATCGTCCCCGGGCTGAGGTCGTCCCGCATCTACGTCTTCGACACCAAGCCCGACCCGCTGTGCCCCACCCTGGTGAAGACCATCGAACCGGCCACGGTCCTCCAGCGCACCGGCTACAGCCGTCCGCACACGGTGCACTGCGGCACCGACGCCATCTACGTCAGCGCGCTCGGCGACGTGTCCGGAGACGCGCCCGGCGGGGTGTTCATGCTCGACCACGACACCTTCGAGCCGCTCGGCCGCTGGGAGGTAGACCGCGGTCCGCAGCGGCTGCACTACGACTTCTGGTGGCACCTGGGCCACGACACGATGATCACCAGCGAGTGGGGCACGCCGAACATGATCGAGGCGGGCCCCGACCTCAACCTGTTGGTGAACCGCCAGTACGGCCACCGCCTGCACGTCTGGGACCTGCGCAAACGGGTGCACCTGCAGGAGATCGACCTCGGCGACCAGCACCAGATGGCACTGGAGCTGCGCCCGGCGCACGACCCCACCAAGACGTACGGGTTCGTCAACACCGTCGTCAGCGTCGATGACCTCTCGGCCAACATCTTCACCTGGTATCTGGACGACGGCGTGTGGAAGGCGGAGAAGACCATCACCATCCCGGCCGAGCCCGCCGACCCCGACCTGCTGCCCGAGGCGCTCAAGGGGTTCGGCACGGTGCCGCCGCTGGTCAGCGACATCTCACTGACGCTCGACGACCGGATCCTGCTGATCTCGGCCTGGGGCACCGGCGAACTGCTCGCCTACGACGTGTCCGACCCGCTGCGCCCGCGCAAGACCGGCTCGGTGCGGATCGGCGGCATCGTGGAGCACACCGCCCACCCCGGCGCGCCCGACCGCCCGCTGAACGGCGGGCCGCAGATGGTCGAGGCCAGCCGCGACGGCCGCCGGATCTACTTCACCAACTCCCTCTACCGGACCTGGGACGACGTCTTCTACCCCGACGGCATCACGAGCTGGATGGCCAAGGCCGATCTCGCGGGCGACGGCTCGCTGTCGCTCGACACCGGCTTCCTGGTGGACTTCGCGGGCGACGGCAGGCGAGCCCACCAGGTGCGGTTGCAGGGCGGAGACGCCTCCTCCGACTCCTACTGCTTCCCGTGACGGGCGAGATCGCCTGATGGATCTGGTGAGCTGGACGATCCTGGCCGGGCTCGGCGCCTTCCACGGCCTGAACCCGGCCATGGGCTGGCTCTTCGCCGTCGCGCTCGGCCTTCAGGAACGCTCGCGCGCCGCGGTGCTGCGCGCGCTGCCGCCGATCGTGCTGGGCCACGCCGGTTCGGTGCTGCTGACCCTGGCGCTGGTCGCCGCGGCCAGGACGGCCGCCCCGCCGAAGATCGTGTCGTACGCGGTGGCCGGGCTGGTCTGCTGCTTCGGCGTCTGGCGGCTGGTACGGCGACGCCACCCCCGCTGGGTGGGGATGCGGGTCACCCGCCTCCAGCTCGCCTGGTGGTCGTTCCTGATGGCCGGGGCGCACGGGGCCGGGCTGATGCTCCTGCCGATCACCCTGCGCGGCCACGACACGGCCGTGGCGGCGCTGAGCGTCCAGGCGCTGGCCTCGGCCGCGGTGCACACGCTCGCCATGCTCACCGTCACCACGGCGTTGGCGCTGCTGGTCTACGACCGGCTCGGCGTGGCGGTGCTGCGCAAGGCGTGGTTCAACGTGGATCTCGCCTGGGCGGTGGCGCTGATCGGGGCGGGGGCGGCGGCCGTGCTGACCTGAATCCGACGACGCGATGACCACATCTACGGAATGTCGTGAACCGTGTGCGCGCGGGATACGTCATAGGTCGTGTGCGTCCCTTTATTACTACTACGATCACAGCCGTCGCTCTCGCCGCCGCCGTCGCCGGCTGCGGCTCAGAGCAGAGTCCGTCGTCGTCAGGCAACCGAGCAGCGTCCGGGACACCAACGTCCGGCGCGTCCGTCAAGGCCGGTGATTCCGACATGCTGACCGCTGAGGGGGTCGGCCGCGAAGCCCCCAAGGGAGACGCCCCGATCGCGCAGACGGTCCAGGGGGTGACGGCCTTCGGCCACGCCCTGCACGCCGCGACCGCCAAGCCCGGCGACAACTCGGTGATCTCACCGCTGAGCATCGCCTACGCCTACGGGCTGGCACGCGCCGGGGCGGCCGGGCCCACCGGGAGCGAACTGGACCGCGTGTTCGGGTTCCCCTCCCAGGGCCCGCACTCCTCCTTCAACGCGCTGACCCGCGAGATCGTGACGGTGGACGGCGCGCCGCCCAAGCCGTCCAAGAAGTCGGAGGACGAGTCCGAGCAAGGGTCCGACGAGCCCGCCGACCCGATCGTGGGCATCGCCAACGGGCTGTTCGCGCAGAAGGGCCTGCCGATCAAGCCGGACTTCCTGACCACCGCCAAGTCACAGTACGGCGCCGGCGTGCAGACCGTCGACTTCGCCGGCGACGCCACCAAGACCATCGACAAGTGGGTGCGCGACCAGACCGCGGGCCGGATCAACAAGCTCTTCGACCAGCTCGACCCGGCCACCAAGCTGGTGCTGGCCAACGCCGTCTACCTCAAGGCCGACTGGCAGTACCCGTTCACCGCGAAGCCCACGCAGAACGCGCCGTTCACCCTGATGGACGGCAGCAAGAAGACCGTCGAGCTGATGCAGCAGACGGCCAGCCTGCGCTACGCCGAGGGTTCCGGCTGGCAGGCCGTCGAACTGCCCTACGCCAACAGTGACCTGGCCATGTGGGTGCTGGTGCCCGCGGCGGGCGGCGCGCCCGGCGACCTGCTGCGCCCGGCGGTGCTCCAGCAGGTCTCCTCCGGCCTCACCGACACGCCCGTCAGCGTGACCATGCCGCGCTGGGACTTCGGCACCGACCTCGACCTGATGAAGCCGATGGCCGGTCTCGGGCTGTCGAGCGGCGACTTCTCCGGCATCGCCGACGGCGCACGCCTGGAGCAGGCGATCCACCGGGCCAACATCACCGTGGACGAGAGGGGCACCGAGGCGGCGGCCGTCACCGGGCTGGCGTTCCCGGTCTCGGCGATGGACGAGCCGCAGACCCAAATCCGCGCCGACCACCCGTTCGCCTTCACCGTGGTCCACAAGAAGACCGGCGCCCCGCTGTTCATGGGCCAGGTCGCCGACCCGAAGAAGAAGTGACGCCCGCGATGTGAGCGGGCGGGTCAGGGGCGGAGCACGAACACGCCCCAGCCCAGGTACCGCCTGCCGTGGGTCAGGTGCGATCTACGGGCGCGGCCGAGTGTCTCCCGGAACTCGGCCGCGTCCGGATCGCCCGGATTCACGGTGAGCCAGCCGCTCATCGGCCACCACTGCGAGGACATGTAGCGGTCCCAGCTCTCCTCGTCGGCCATGACCATCTCCACCAGCTCGGTTCCGGCCGCCTCGAACCGGGTGAGCGTCTCCCCCAGGGTGCCGCAGTCCTCGCGCCCGAAGCCGAGTGCCGCGAGCGCCTCGGGCGGCGGCTCGGATATCCAGTACGGCTCGCCCACCAGGAGCACGCCCCCGCCGGCCAGGGCGGGGAGCATCAGCTCGATCGTGCCGGTCAGCCCGCCGCCGATCCAGGTGGCGCCGACGCACGACACCACGTCGTAGCCCGCTCCCGCCTGCCCGCGCGCGAAGGCGGTGCCGTCACCGTGCTCGAAGCGCACCTCGCCGGTGACGCCCAGCTCGTCGGCCCGCCGTCCGGCCGCCGCGAGGAACACCTCGCTGAGATCGACCCCGACCCCGGTGATCCCGTGGCGCGCGGCACAGCGGCAGAGCATCTCCCCCTTGCCGCACGCCAGGTCGAGCCGGCGCGTGCCCGGACCCAGCCGCACCGCCTCGCCCAGCAGGTCGAGCTTGTAGTCGGTGAACGGGTTGAGAATGCGATGGCCCGATTCGGCGATTTCGTGATAACGCAGCGACATAATTCCTATTTTTTCCTACACCCATCCCGATGGCCATCGAATTTCGGCGGCCTGCTAGTGTTTTGAACCTGTTCAACGGCGATCGGGAGAATGTCGTGACCCCGTTACTGAACGCGATCGTGATGGCCGGAATGCTGCTCGTCGTGCCGCTGGGACTACGCCTCGTAGAGGTCTCCCGCACGGCGGCGCGCGTGTGGTGGGCCGGGGCCGTGCCGGGCGCGGCGTCGCTGTGGATCGGGCGCGGCGCGGTCGCGGCGGCCCTGGCCGCGGCCTACCTGGTGGCCGCGCTCTTCCTCGCCGCCCAGATCCCGTCGCGGCTGCGCGGCAGGACCCTCGCGACCTGGGGCGACGCCGCGCGGGAGGTCGCGGTGGCGACGGCGCTGGGCGCACCGGTGGTCGCCGGGATCGCGCTGTCGGCCGAGCGGGCCGGCCATCCGCTGTGGGGCTTCGACCTGGGCATCCTCGCCCTGACCACCGCGCACTTCCACTACGCGGGGTTCGCCGCCGCGCTCGTGGCCGGGCTGCTCTGCCGGGCCTCCGCCGACTCTCCCCTCGGCCGCGCCGCCGCGCTGGCCGTGCCCGCCGGGACGCTCCTGGTGCTCGGCGGCTACTTCGCCGGGGAGTGGGCGGAGCTCGCGGGCACGGTGGTCCTGACGGCGGGGATGTGGCTGGTGGCCTGGCTCACCCTCACGTGGCTGCGCCGGGAGGCCCGTGCCGACCGTGCCACCCGCGCCCTGCTGTTCGTCTCGGCCGCCGTGCTCGCGGCGACCATGCTGCTCGCGCTCTCCTGGGCGTTCGGCGAGGCCACCGGCCTGCCGCATCCGCCGATCCCCTGGATGATCGCCACCCATGGCCTGGCCAACGCGGCCGGGTTCGCCCTGTGCGGGATCGCCGCCTGGTGGCGGCTGCGCGCACGACCACTGTGACCCATACAGAAAGGACTGTGATGTCCGAGTTCACCTATCCAGAGGTCGGGGCGACCAGGGAGGGCCCCCTTCCGGACGGCTACGCCCACGTCCGCTACCGGGCTCCGCTCGCCCCCGGCACCAGCCTGGAGGACGCCGCCGACGCCCTGTTCGGCTGGCGCGTCCACCGCAGGCTGCTGCTCCGCCCGATCGCCTCGGCACCGGCCGCCGCCCCGGGGGTCGTGGTGATCTGCCTGCTCGGCGTGGTGCGGGTGCCCTGCCGCGTGGTGTGGGCCGTGCGGGAGGACGACCGCGCCGGGTACGCGTACGGCACGCTGCCCGGCCACCCCGAGTCCGGCGAGGAGTCCTTCGTGCTGGAACGCGACGGCGACGGGACCGTCTGGCTCACCGTCACCGCCTTCGCCCGCCCGGCCCGCTGGTACACCCGGCTCGGCGCGCCCCTGCTGCCGCTCGTCATCGCGGCCTTCACCCGCCTGTACGCGATCGCCCTCCGCGCCGAGGCGCGGCCGTCCTGACGACCCGTCCTAGTGATCGCCGTCCTCGATCACCTTGGGCAGGCCGCGCAGGGCGATGAGCGCGAGGACGGCCGTGACCGCCAGCATCGCCGCTCCCGTCACCGCGGTCCCGCGCACCGCCTCGGCGTACGCCTCACCGGCCAGTTCGGTGACAGTCGCGGCCAGATGGGCGGGCAGCTCCGCAGCGGCGGCCATGGCCGCGCCGACCGAGTCGCCGACGGCCGCCGCGGTGTCCGGCGGCAGCGCGCCCTCCGGCAGTTCCAGGCGGGCCCGGTAGCCGCTGCTCAGCACGCTGCCCAGCAGTGCGATGCCGACGGCCCCGCCCAGCTCGTAGGCGGTCTCGGAGATGGCGGCGGCGGCGCCCGCCCGCTCCTTGGGCACGGTGGCCAGCACCGTGTCGGAGGTGATGGTGAACGTGGCCGCCGCGCCCAGGCCGAGCACGACCTGCGCGATCGCGATCGGCGGGTAGCCGCCGTCGGCGTCGGCGAGGACCAGGCCGAGCAGGCCGAGGCCCGCGAAGCCGAGGCCGAGCGCCACCACGGCCGCCCGGCCCAGCCTGGACACCAGCGGGGCGGCCAGCACCGCGCCGACCAGGATCCCCGCGACGCTGGGCAGCATGGCCAGGCCGGTGTTCCAGGCGGCCCATCCCCACACGAGCTGGAGGAGCTGGGAGAAGATCAGTGAGACCACCGAGATGGCGAAGGTGGCCACGAGGGCCGCGCCGACCGATCCGGTGAACGCGGGCCTGCGGAACAGATGGACGTCGATCAGCGGCCGGTCGATGCGGGTCTGGCGGCGCGCGAAGGCCACCAGCGCGGTCAGCCCGGCCGCCGCCGCGATCCACACCTCGGGGTTCGCGACGCCGCCGTGCGCCGCCTCCTTGATCGCGTAGATGACCGTGACCAGGCCGAAGGTGGACAGTGCGACGCTCGGCAGGTCCAGCCGTCCGGGGCGGGGGTCGCTGGACTCGGGCAGCACGAACATCCCGGCCACGAAGATCAGCGCCATCACCGGAAGGTTGATCAGGAACACCGAACCCCACCAGAAGTGGGTCAGCAGCCCGCCGCCGATGATCGGGCCGAGCGCGATGCCCGCCGAGGCCATCGCGGTGGACAGGCCGATCGCGGCCGTGCGCTCCTTGGGGTCGGTGAACACGTTGCGGACGATCGACAGCGTGGACGGCATGATCGTCGCGCCCGCGATTCCGAGCAGCGCCCGGGAGGCGATCAGCAGCTCAGGCGTGGGGGCGTAGGCGGTCGCCGCCGAGGCCAGGCCGAACATGGACACGCCGATGAGCAGCAGCCGCTTGCGCCCGACGCGGTCGCCGAGGTTGCCCATGGTCACCAGCAGCCCACCAAGGGCGAATCCGTAAATGTCGGCGATCCAGAGGATCTGCGTGGCCGACGGCGCCAGTTCGGCGACGAGCGACGGGATGGCCAGGTGCAACACGGTCAGGTCGATGCCGAGCAGCACCGTGGCCAGGCAGGTGATGGCGAGGGTTCCCCACTTGCGCGCGTTCCCTACGGGCTCGCGCGGCGTGGTCTGCGTGGTGTCGGTGGCGTCCATGCTCACAGTCTGGCGGAGCCACTGACGGAAGGCGCACGATGCGCTGACGACCCATCGGTAATAGTTGAAAAGTGGTTTATATGGGTCAGGACGACTTTCATTAAGGAGCGCATAGTCATGGAGGTTTAGAAAAGACTTGAAAAAGTCCCGCCCCATGACGGATGATCGGTTCGCTCGGGGGCCTTACGGGGTGAAAGGGGGAACACGAGATGTCAAGGCGCAAGAAAACCGGCCTGGCATCGCTGGCCGTTCTGGTGGGCGCGGGTACCGCCGTCGCCATCGGGCTCGCGGTGAACACCGGTGATCCAGCGGGCACCCGGCCGGCGGTCGCCGCCGACCGCGGCGCGGCGCAGGCGAACACCCGGCTCGAACCGGCCCAGAACGACCCGCTGAGCGAGCAAGAGCGTCAGCGGGCGGCCGAGGTCGCCGGCGACACCACGAACCTGCGCGCGGGCCGCGTGGAGCTGCTCTACGTGCAGCGCGACGACGACAAGGACGCCACCGGCCGCAGGGCCGACGCCTATATCTACGACTACCGCGCCGATCAGCTCACCATCAAGACGATCGATCTGGCCACCTCCAAGGTCGTCGAGACGAGCACCGGCACGGGCCTGCAGCCGCCGCCCTCCGACAAGGAGGAGCGCCGGGCGGCCGAGTTACTGCTGGCCGATCCCAAGCTGAGCAAGGGCCTGCGTGAGGAGTTCGAGAAGCTGGCCGGGCGCCCGCTGGGCTCCCCCGACGACCTGCACCTGCGGGGCATGGCCTTCGCTCCGCGCAACGTGCACGACGACGCCGTCGCCAAGTCCGTGGCGGCCTGCGCCGAGCACCGCTGCCTGCGGATGTTCGTGCGGCTGCCCAAGGGCAAGTGGCTCGACACCAGCCGCATCATCATGGACCTGTCGGCCGACAAGATCTACACGCTGGAGTGGTGACCGTGCGGTCGATTCGAGCGGCCGCCATGGCCGCGTGCCTGCTGTTGGCCCTGCTCCCGGCGGTCGCCCCGGCCGCGTCCGCCCTCTCCTCCGAGGCCGCGCCCGAGGCCGCCGCCCCGTGCAGCAAGCCCTACCTGGTCGAGCGCGAGTTCAAGAACGGCGCGCGCTGGTCCCTCTGCTGGGAGATGCGCGAGATCGAAGGCCTGACCCTCACCAAGGTCGTCTACACGCCGCGCGGGCACAAGCCGGTGAGCGTGCTGCGCAGCGGCCACCTGGCGCAGATCCACGTGCCCTACGACAGCGGCGAGCCCCGCTTCCAGGACATGGCGGGCGGCCTCGGCTCCTCCGTGGTGCCGCTGCAGACCCAGGACTGCCCCGAGGGCGAACGCCGCGTCCAGGACGACATCCCGATGTTCTGCGTACTGCCCGACCAGGCGCGCGGCCTCGCCTACCTGCGTCCCTCGCTCGGTGAGGAGTCTCTGCGGGCCTCCGTGCAGGGGAAGGAGCTCGTGGTGTTCTCCGCCTTCGAGATCGGCTGGTACACCTACCTGGTCGAGTGGCGCTTCGCCGACGACGGCTCCATCACCCCGCGCGTGGGCGCCACCGGCTCGCTGCGCGGCAGCGACGGCATCGTGGTCAGCCCCAAGCACGGCTGGCCGATCGGCGTCGGGTCGAGCGACTTCGAGGAGAGCCACAGCCACAACATCTTCTGGCGGCTCGACTTCGACATCCAGGGCCCCAAGGACGACGCGGTGGAACAGTTCGACTTCACCGGGTCCGGCACGGCCAAGCGGGTCATGAAGACCACGGCCCTCGCCAAGGAGGCGAGCGCCAAGAACGACCGCACCCGCTGGTGGCGGGTCGTGGACAAGACCGTGAAGAACGCCGACGACCACCCGGCGTCGTGGGAGATCAACAACAGCGACAGCGCGGAGTACCGCGGGCCCGCCAGTGAGAAGTTCTCCCAGGCCGACGTCTACGTCACGCAGTACCGCAAGTGCGAGCGGCTGGCGTCGGAGAACGCAGAGCCGCCGTGCAAGGGCGCGGTCAACCAGTACGTCAACGGGCAGACCATCACCGACCCGGTGGTGTGGGTGAGCGTCGACTTCCACCACGTGGCACGTGACGAGGACCAGGACCCGATGCCGACCCACTGGCAGGGCTTCCACGTCGCGCCGCGCGACATCACCGCGAAGAACCCGCACTAGCGGGCCCGTGCCGGCCGTCCGCCTCAGCAGTCCGCTCTAGCGCTACGACCGGATCGCACATCCGCCGGTGCCGCGACGCCCCCTCGCCGCGGCACCGGTCTTTCGCGTCCGCCGCCGATCCGCCGGGCGGCGTATCGTCGGCGGCATGTTGGTGTGGCTGCTCGCCGTGGTGCTGGTCGCGGTGCTGGTGGTCGTGCTGGCCTGGGTGTTCCAGCGGCGGCTGATCTACCTGCCGGACCGCTCGGCCGTGCCGTCCGCCGCGACGGTGCTGCCCGGCGGGCGCGACGTCACGTTCACCACCGCCGACGGGCTGCGCCTGCACGCGTGGGAGTTCCCGCCCGCCGGGCCCTCACGCGGCGTCGCGGTGCTGGTCGCGGGCGGGAACGGCGGTAACAGGGCCGGGCGGGCGCCGCTGGCGCGCGCCCTGACCGCCGACGGGATGTCAGTCCTGCTGATGGACTACCGGGGCTACGGCGGAAACCCCGGCGAGCCGACCGAGGAGGGACTGGCGCTCGACGCGAAGGCCGCGCGGGACCATCTCGCCCGGCCGGGCAGGTCGCTGATCTACTTCGGCGAGAGCCTGGGCGCGGCGGTGGTCACCCGGCTGGCCGCCGAGCACCCGCCCGCCGGGCTGGTGCTGCGCTCGCCGTTCACCGACCTGGCCTCGGCGGGCCGGGCCGCCTACCCGTTCCTGCCGGTCCGCACACTGCTGCGGGACCGCTTCCCGCTGGCCGCGACCCTGCGGGGCGTACGCGCCCCGACCATCGTCCTGTACGGCACGCGCGACACGATCGTCCCCGCCGCGCTGAGCCGCGAGACCGCCGCCGCCTCCCCCGCGCTGGTCGCGGCCGTCGAGATCTCCGGCGCCGGGCACAACGACCCGGTGATGTTCGACGGCCCCCAGGTGGTCGGCGCGGTGACCCGGCTGGCCGGCCGGATCTGACCCGCGCGCCCCCTCAGACCCCCGTGGCGGCCGGGGTCTCCGGGAACAGGCCGTCGAGCAGCCGGAGGGCCTCGGCGCGGGTCATCGCCGCGCCCCGCTCGACGGCGGCGGCGTGGTCCGCGTCGCCGAGCAGCCGCCGGATGCCCTCCGTGTCACGGGAAACGTCGGCGCCGGGGGCCATGGCCGATCCGCGCATCGCCCGCGCGATGCCGAGCAGCAGCGCGCCGCGCCCGGGGTCGTCCTCCAGCAGGGCCACGCCCGCCATCCCCTCCACCGCGTCGGCGGCGATGGGGAAGCTGGGGTTGCGCACCGCCGCCGCGAACCCCCGCGCGTAGTGCCCGGAGGCCGTGCCGAGGTCGCCTTCGGCGGCGGCGATCCGGCCGAGGGTGATCGACAGCTCGGCGCGGATCTCGTCGGCGCGGAACCAGCCGGCGCCGGTGCCGGCCAGCGCCGCCGTGCTCAGTTCGCGGGCGCGAGCGAGGTCGCCCTCCAGCCGGGCGACCTCGGCGAGCCCGTGGGCGGCCTTGAGCACCGAGTCCTCCAGTGCGGTGCGCCTGGCCAGCACGTCGGCCTGCTCGAATTCCGATCGCGCCCCGGCGAGGTCGCCGTCGCGCAGGCGCAGCCAGGCCCGCTGGCACAGGATCTCCGACACGCTCTCCAGCGTGCCCAGTTCCTCGGTCAGATAGAGGGCCTCGTCGATCATGGCCATCGCGGCCTCGTGGTCGCCGCGCCAGTCGGCCAGTTTGGTCAGCTCCGTCAGCGCCGTGGCCGTCCCCCAGCGTTCGCCACACCGGCGGAACGACGCCAGGGAGCGGGCGAACTCCGCTTCGGCGGGTGCGACCGCGCCGTCGGCGAGCAGCAACTGGTAGGCGGTGCCGATGTGGTGCAGGCCCCTGATCCATTCGTCCGAGGTGGTCTCGATCCTGGTCAGCAGCAGCGCGCGCAGGCCGTCCATCTCGCCCTCGCCGGGCACGCCGACCAGCGCGCCCCAGAACAGGATCACGAACGGCTGGCGCAACGGCCAGGTCAGCGAGCCCGCGGCCCGCAGCGCAGTGGCGAGCCGCGGGCCGAGGTCCCACTCCGGCGGGCGCGCCAGCGCGCTCAGCACGCACAGCAGGTACTCCTCCGCCCATTCGGCGGGCGGGTCGTGCTCGATCGTGGCCAGCAGCTGGGCGGCCAGCGGGGCGCCCTCGGTCCGCCGCCCGCGCAGCCACCAGTACGGCGAAAGGCCCGCGATCAGCCGCAGCCCCGTCTCGGTGCGCCGGGCCGCGACCGCCCACCTGGCCGCCCCGTGCAGGTTGTCGTGCTCGTCGGTCAGCCGCGCGAGCCAGCCGATCTGCTCGTGGCCGCGCAGATACCGCCCGGCCGTCTCGACGAGTTCCAGGAAGTGGGCGGCGTGCGCCTCCCGGAACCGGTCCTCCTCACCGGACTCGGCCAGGCGTTCCAGGCAGAAGGCGCGGATCGTCTCCAGCATCCGGTAGCGGCCCGCGGCGACCTCGATCAGAGAGCGGTCGGCCAGGGCGGTGAGGAGTTCGACCGTCTCGGCGTCGGGCAGGCCGCACACGCGCGCCGCCGAGTCCAGCGTGACGCCGCCGGGGAAGACGGTCAGCCTGCGGGCTAGCGTCCGCTCGGCCTCGGAGAGCAGGTCCCAGCTCCACGACACGACCGCGCGCAGGGTCTGGTGGCGGGGCTGTGCCGTACGGCTGCCGCGCGACAGCAGCCGGAACCGGTCGTCGAGCCGGTCGGCGAGCTCGGCGGGCTGCATGGAACGCAGCCGGGCGGCGGCCAGTTCGATGGCCAGCGGCAGTCCGTCGAGGGTGCGGCAGACGCGCACGGCGGTCTCGACGACGCCGGGGGCGCCGGGCAGGTCCTGCCGCACGGCGGCGGCGCGTTCCAGGAACAGCCGGACGGCGGGGGAGGCGGCGGCCTCCTCCTCGCTCGCGCCCGGCGGCGGCAGCGGCAGCGGCGGTACCGGGCACAGCGCCTCGCCGGTGATGCCGAGCGCCTCGCGGCTGGTGGCCAGCACGGTCAGCCGCGGGCAGGCGGCGAGCAGCCGCTCGGTGAGGATGGCGGCGGCGTCGATGACGTGCTCGCAGTTGTCCAGGACCAGCAGCATGGCCCGATCGGCGAGGACGGCGAGCAGCCGCGCGACCGGATCGGGCGGCCCCGACGCGGCGGGGTGCGCGAGCCCCTCCTCGCGCAGCCCGAGCGCCCCCAGCACGGCGAGCGGCACGTCGCCGCCCGCCGCCAGCGGCGCCAGGTCGACGAAGCACACCTCCCCCTCGACCCGGCCGCCCGCCTCCACGGCCAGCCGGGTCTTGCCCGAGCCGCCCGGCCCGGTGAGCGTGAGCAGCCGGGTCTCGTCGAGCAGCCGCCCGACGCGTTCCATCTCCTCGGTGCGGCCGACGAAGCCGGTGAGCTGGCCGGGCAGGCCGCGCCGGACGATCCGCGCGGCCCGCCGGTCGAGCGCGGGGTCGGCGCGCAGCACGGCCAGGTGGACGCGGGACAGCTCGGGCGAGGGGTCGGCGCCGAGTTCGTCGGCGAGCACCCGCCGGGCGTCCTCGAACACGGCCAGGGCCTCGGCCTGCCTGCCGTCGGCGTACAGGGCGCGCATGAGCTGCCCGCGCGGGCGTTCCCGCAGCGGGTGGGCGGCGACCAGATCACGCAGCTCGGCGACCAGATCGCGGTGCGCGCCGACGGACAGGTCGGCCTCGATCCGGTCCTCCAGCACGCCGAGGCGCAGCTCCTCCAGCCGCGCGGCGTGGGACTCGGCGAACGGGGCGTCGCGGACGTCGGCCAGCGCGGGGCCGCGCCACTCGGCGAGGGCGTCGCGCAGCGCGTTCGCCGCCCCCGCGTGGTCGCCCGCGCCGAGCACGGCCCGGCCGCCGGCGGCGAGCCTGGTGAATCGGTGCACGTCCACGTCGCCGGGGGCGGCGGTCAGGCGGTATCCGGCGGGGTGGAACTCGACGGTCGCGCCGCCGGTGTCGCCGCGCAGGGCCTGGCGGAGCCGTGACACGTGGGACTGCAGGGCGTTGGTGGCGCCGGCCGGGGGGTGCTCGCCGTACAGGCCGTCGATGAGCCGGTCGCCGGGGACGATCTGTCCCGCCTCCATGACGAGCAGGGCGAGCAGTCCCCGGGTTCGCGGCCCGCCGAGGGTCACCGGACGCCCATCGTCGTGCCACGCCTCGATGGCGCCCAGAATGCCGAACCGCATGCCACGATTATCCACTTCTGCGGACATCGGCCGGTGCGGTCGGCAGCCGGGGATCCCCCTACTCGGGCTAACGTGGTAGCCGTGTCGACCAGGCTGGTGAATCTCATCGTGGACGCCGCCGAGCCCCGGCGGCTGGCCGCGTTCTGGGCCGACCTGCTCGGCTGGCCGATCGCGCTCGCGACCCCGGAGGAGGTCCGCGTCCGCGCGCCCGAGGACGACGGATGGGATCTCGGTCTCCGCTTCGTGCTCACGACCGCTCCAAGGAACGGCGGGAACCGCGTCCGCCTCGCCCTGACCGGCCCGACGCCCGAGCGGATGGCCGACCGGATCGCGCGGGCGCTGCGGCTGGGCGGGCGCCGCGACGACCCCGGCCGGGACGACGCGGCCTGGGAGGCGCTGGCCGACCCGGAGGGCAACGGGTTCCGGGTGCTGGCCCCGGGCCCGCTCTACAACCACTGCGGGGCGATCGCCGCGATCCTGATCGACGCGGCCGACCAGGACCGCCTGGCGGCGTTCTGGGCCGAGGCCACCGGCCGGGTGCGGGCCCGGGTGCCCATGGCCTGGCCCGCGTTGCGGGCCGCGTCGGGCACCGGCCCCTGGCTGGAGTTCCCGCCGGCGTCCGCCGCCGGGCCGGGCGGGAACCGGTTGCGCCTCGACGTCGCCCCGCCCACGGGCGGCGACCACGACCTCGCGGCCGAGCGGCTGATCGGCCTGGGGGCGCGGCGGATCGGCGGCGGGGGCGATCTCCCCTGGCACGTCCTGGCCGACCCCGAGGGCAACGAGTTCCGCGTGCTCGCGCCGCGCCCGCGTAGCTGACATGGGGCTCCTCGTCGCCGCCGTGTTCGCCCCCGCCTGGTGGCTCGGCCTCTACCTGATCGGCAGGCACCCGCGTGAGCGCGGGCCACGCCGCGCCGGGCTCGGCCTGCTCGCTTACGCCGGGGCCCTGGCCGTGGGACAGGTCAGGGAGGCCGCGCTGCCGCTGCCCGGAATCCTGACGCCGCTGGAGACCGCGCTGATCCTCCTGCCCGCGCCGCTGTGGGCGGGGGCGCTGCTGACGCTGGTCCCGGGCACCGAGAGGCTCGACCGGATCTGGTCGCGCGGGCTGGTCCCGGTCACGGTGGCGGTGATCGGCTGGCTGGCGCTGTCCGGCGGCACGGGACGCCTGCTCGCCGGGGCGGTGCTGGTGCTGCCGCTGGCCGGGGCGCTCGCGCTGCTGGTGCGGGCCGGTCCGGTGCGCTCGGGATGGCTGGCGGCCGTGGCCACGCTGTTCTTCACCCTGGGCACCGCGCTGCTGCCGGCCCAGCTGTACGGCCCGCCAGGGGCGCTGGCCGTCCTGGCGATCGGGGCCGACCTGCTGCTGCTCGGCGTGGCGATGGCGATGTCCAGCGCGTTCCAGGACGGTGAGGCGCTGTGGCGCGACATGCTCCGCTCGGCGCTGGGGGCCGTGGCCGTGACGGCGGCCACCGGCGGCCAGGTGGTGCTCGTGATCGCCTACGGCGAGGCCACGCCCGCGCTGACCGCCCTGCTGTACGGGGTGATCGCGGTGGCGATCGCGGTGCAGACGGCCGCCGGGCCCGTGCAGCGGGCGCTCGACCGGCTCGCGTTCCCCGCCGACCCGGCCATCCGGCGCGAACGCGCCGTGCTCCGCGAGTCCGCCGAGGCGCTGCCCCGTCGTGAGGACGGCCCGCCGCCCCTCGACGACGCCGAGTTCACCCGGCTGACCCGCCGGGCGCTGACCGCCTACGGCGACCTGGGCAAGCTGGCCAGCAGTCCGCTGGCGAACCTCCCGATCATCGACAAGCGGGTCACCGGCGACGTCCCGCTGGAACGCGCGGCGGAGCTGAAGCACCTGCTGCTGGAGAGCATCGGCCGGCTCAAGCCGCGCGAGGGCGAGTTCGGCACGAGCGAGGAGTGGCGGTTCTACAACGTGCTCTACTTCCCGTACGTGCGGGGGCTGCGCCCCTACCGCCGGGGCGCGAGCGGTCACGGGCTGGGGGCGCTCGACCGGCAGGCGTTCGACTGGCTGACCCGGGAGGTCCCCGAACGCACCTGCCACAACTGGCAGAACCAGGCGGCGAGACTGGTCGCCGAAGACCTCCGCAGGGGGAACTGGCAGTGAATGGCAGTGCCATGTCTGCAGATGGCAGTGGGTGAGGCGGTCAACTGAGGTCATCGCATCCGATCGTGAGGAGACGACGATGACCATGACCACCGCGGGCACGGCCCGCCGCACTCCCCCGCTCCGGCTCGTGCTGCGGATCGACACCGTGCTCACCGGAGGGTTCGCCGTCCTGCTCGCGGCGCTGGCCGGGCCGCTCGCGTCGCTGCTGGCGCTGCCGGAGCCGTTCCTGCGCTGGGCCGGTGTGGTGCTGCTGCCGGTGACCGCGTTCCTGATCTTCCTGGCCACCCGCCGCGAGCCGCCGCGAGCCGGGGTGTGGAGCCTGATCACGCTGAACGTGCTGTGGACGGCGGGCAGCCTGGCGCTGCTGTTCACCCCGTGGATCGCGCCGAACGCCCTCGGCGTGGCCTTCTGGGCCGCCCAGGCGGTCCTGGTGGGGGTGTTCGCCGCCGCCCAGTACACAGGCCTGCGCCGGAACTGACCGGCCACCCGCCTTGACGTCGTCGGCTAATGCCATTAGCTTTGAGGCTATGAGCATTAGCCACATGGAGGCGGGCATGACCGAGTACCTGAAGATCGAGGGCGGCGAACTGGCCTACGAGGTGACCGGCGAAGGGCCGCTGATCGTGCTGGCCCACGGCATCGGCGACAGCCGGCGTACCTACCGGTTCCTGGCGCCGAAGCTGGCCGCCGCCGGGTTCCGGGTCGCCGCCATGGACGTGCGGGGGCACGGTGAGTCGAGCATCGGCTGGCCCGCCTACACCCGCACCGACGCGGCGAGCGACATCCTCGCGCTGATCCGGCACCTGGGCGGCCCGGCCGTCGTCGTCGGCCACTCCTTCTCCGGCGGCGCGGCCACCATCGCGGCGGCCCGGTCGCCGGAGCTGGTCTCCGCCATCGTGGGGATCGGCCCGGTCACCCGGGAGATGAAGATCGACCTCAAGGGCATGCGGATCGCCCGCTACCGCAAGGGCGTGACGCGGCTGCTCGGCACCGCGCTGCTGCGCAGCGTCGGCCTGTGGCGGCGCTACCTCGACGTCGCCTACCCCGGCGCCAGGCCCGCCGACCACGCCGAGTACCTCGCGGCGATGATCGCCGACCTGCGCAGGCCGGGCCGGATGGCGGCGTTCACCAAGATGGGCACCGCCTCCCCGTCCGACGCCGGCGCGCTGCTGGGCGACGTCCGCTCCCCCGCGCTGGTCGTGATGGGCACCGAGGACCCCGACTGGGCCGACCCGAAGGCGGAGGCCGAGGGCATCGTCGCGAGCATGCCGGCCGGGGTGGGCAGCGTGGTGATGATCGAGGGCACCGGGCACTACCCGCACGGGCAGCGCCCCGACGAGGTCGAGGCGGCGATCCTCTCGTTCCTCAAGGAGCGCTGACATGCCGCGAGCCGCGTTGTCCCGCGACGCCGTGGTGGACCTCGCCGTACGGCTGGTCGACGACGAGGGCCCGGCGGCGCTCACCCTCTCGGCGGTGGCCGCCCGCGCGGGTGTCGCCACGCCCTCCCTGTACAAGCACGTACGCAACCTGGCCGAGCTGCGCGAACTGTTGTCGGCACGGATCCTCGGCGAGATGGGCGAGCTGGTCGGCCAGGCCGTCCTCGGCCGGTCCGGCGACGAGGCCGTCCGCGCGCTGATGCACGCCTGGCGGGCCTACGTGATCAAGCACCCCGGGCGTTACGCCGCGCTCGACCAGCGTCCGTTGCCGAGCACGGCCGAGGTCGCCGACCGGCTGCTCGGCGTCCTGATGGCCGCGCTGCGCTCCTACGGACTCACCGGCTCGGCCGCCGTGCACGCGGCGCGCTGCCTGCGCGCCGCCGCGCACGGCTTCGCCGTCCTGGAGACGGCGGGCGGCTTCGGCCTGCCCGAGAACCTCGACGCGAGCTACGACCTGCTGATCACCATGACCATCGGCGGCCTGCGCGACCAGTGAGACATCGGCCGGATCAGGGCGTGCCGGTGACGGTGGTGCGCATGGTCAGCTCGGCGGCGTCGTCGGAGAGGTCGAGGGTGACGCTCACCGCGCCTAGCCTGCCGGTGCCGGGCAGATGGGTGCCGCCGCAGGGAATGGCCACCTCCCCGTCGGGAAGACCGCACCGCCACGTACGGCGGGCCGCGAGGTCGGGCGAGGGCAGATCGATCCACACCGGGGCGTCGGCCGCGATCCACTCCGCCAGCCGCTCGCCGACCTGCTTGGCGACGCCGGGCAGCTCGCCGGCCAGGCCGTCGGCGAGGAACCCCTTCTTGCGCAGCGACTTGCCCAGCCGGTAGGTGTCGAGGCTGCCGTAGGGGAGGATGCGCGAACTGGTGATCGCGGCCTGGTCGAAGTCGGGGTTGCCCAGGCCGTCGGGGGCGACGGCCTTGCGCCAGCGGGACGCCAGGGCGGAGTTGAGCGCCAGGGCCGTCAGATGGCAGGCGGTGTGGCCCGCCGAGAGCGCCAGGCGCCCGGCCGGTTCCACCGCCAGCTCGGCCCGCTCGCCGGACTCGGCGGGGACCTCACCGGTCAGGTGGACGACCAGCCAGTGCCAGCCGGGCTGCCCCCGGCGCACCGGGATCTCGTGGCCGAGGTAAAGAGTGGTGCCGCCGTGCTCGATCGCGCCGGTGACGCAGTCGAGGACCGGCACGCCGTTCAGGGTGCCGGTGTCGGCGGGCTGGTCGGGCCAGGTGTGGTCGAGGGGGTGGAACGGGGTCTCCTCGACCACGACGGCGTACCGGTCGTCTCTCGGGACGACGGCGATGATGGGTGAGCTACCGGACAGCGCCCCCGCCGGATACGTGATCCTGGTCGATCCGCCGATTCTCATGACCACCATCCTGCCGCACGCTGGAGGGCTCGTCCTCCAGATATCGGTCGCTCCCCGCGTGCCAGCCGGTGACGAGCTGCGCCACGACCACGCCGAGCAGCAGCAGCAACGGCGCGGTCCAGCCGCCGGTCGCGCCGTACAGGACGCCGACCACCAGGGGCCCCGCTCCCGCCAGCAGATAGCCGACGCTCTGCCCGAAGGCGGACAGCGCGGCGGTGGCCTCGGCGCTCCTGGTGCGCAGCGCGAGCATGGTCAGCGCCAGCGGGAAGGAACCCATGCCGAGACCGATGGCGACCACCCAGACCCACGCGGTGGCGTCCGGCGCGAGCCAGAGCCCGGTGAAGCCGATGGTGTACAGGACGGCGAGCCCGACGACGATCGGCCGCTGGTCCGCCAGCCTGGAGGTGATCATGGGCACCGCGATCGCGATCGGGATGCCGAGCGCGGTGAAGACGGCCAGCAGGAACCCCGCCTGCCCCGCGGTGTGCCCCTTGTCGATGAGCATCTGCGCCAGCCAGCCGAACATCACGTAGGCGACCAGCGACTGGGTGCCGAAGTAGGCGGCGACGGACCAGGCCAGGCGGCTGCGCACGAGCGTGCGCGGCCCGAGGTCGAGGGCGTTGCCGTCGCGGGCCGGCTCGCTGCGCAGCAGCAGGATCCACGGCAGCGCGGAGACCGTGGCGAGGGCGGCCCACACGCCGAGCGCGACGTGCCAGTCGCCGTCCGCGGCCCGCTCGATGGGCACGGTTGCGGCGGCGGCCATCATGGTCCCGATGGCCAGTGCGGTCGTGTAGACGGTGGTCATGGTCCCGGTGCGGCGCGGGAAGTGGCGCTTGATCAGGGCGGGGATCAGCACGTTGCCGATCGCCCCGCCGGACAGCGCCACCGCGCTGGCGAGCAGGAAGACGCCCGCGGAGTCCACCAGCACGCGGGTCAGCAGCCCGGCCCCGAGCGCGAGCAGCGCGATCAGGAGCAGCCGGTGCTCGCCCAGCCGCCTGGCCAGCGCGGGGGTGATCGCGCCGACCGTGGCGAAGCAGAGCACGGGCAAAGTGGTGAGCAGCCCGGCCGTGACCCCGGTCAGTTGGAGCGCGTCGGTGATCCGGTCGAGCAGCGGTCCCACGCTGGTGACGGCGGTGCGCAGGTTGAGCGCGGCGAGCACGATCCCCGAGACGAGCAACCAGGCGAGCGGTCCGGTACGGCTCCTCGCCTCGTGGGTGAGCACACTCATGTCGGGTCACGTCCTCCTGCTGCTGCGCCAGAAATCATCGAGTCATGGGATGAATCAATGGTTTCTAGGCTAACAGCAGTAAATGTCGCTTTGATTCCTGTCCCGGACGTGACTCCGGTTACACTCCCGCGCCGGGGCCACGCGGACCCCGCACGGTCCGCGTGGCCGCTCCCGGCACGTCAGATCCTGGGGCCGGGAAGCGGAGGCGGATCCTCGCCCGGACGGCGTCCGGCCGGGGGAACCGGCCCGGGGCCGGGCGGGGGCAGAGGCGCGTCGGGCGGATAGTCGCCGCCCACCGTGGACGGCGGCGCGGGCTCATCGAACCCTCCGGGGGAACCTGTAGAGGTACGGCCGGGGAACGCGACGCCGGTGTCGTTCTCCCGATGCGCGGAGCCGTCCTGCCGGTGCCCGGACGGGACCTCGCCGCGCCACGCGCCGGTCTCACCGCCGCGCCCCTCGATGAACCGCTTGAAGCGTTCGAGGTCGCCGCGCACCCGCAGGCGGGTGATCTGCAGCCAGTCGGCCGCGGTCTCGGCGAAGCCCTCCGGGTCGTGCTCCATCTGGAGCATCACCCGGCAGGTCCGCTCGTCGATCCGGTGGAAGGTCACCACCCCCGCCTGTTTCGGGTGGTCCAGGGACCTCCAGGCGACCCGCTCGTCCGGGCGCTGCTCGGTGATCTCCGCCTCGAACTCCCGCCGGACTCCGGCGATCTCGACGACCCAGGCGGTGCGGACGTCGTCGAGCTGCTTGACCGACTCGACGCCTTCCATGAACTCCGGAAAGCTCTCGAACTGGGTCCACTGGTTGTAGGCGGTTCGGACGGGGACGTGCACATCGATCGAATGCTCGATGGTGCTCATCGTGTGTCATGCCTCCTCTGGGGCTCCGGCCCTTTCGCGTACGAAAGGCCGCACTGCCCGAGGAGCGAGGCGCTTAACGCGATCCCCGGCGCGCGCGCAGGATCCAGAACAGGCCCACCAGGGGCAGCACCAGCGGGATGAACAGATATCCGCTTCCAAAACCCGACCACACCGTGGCACTCGGGAACGCCTGTGGATCGACGAGGCTGAGCGTGCCGATCACCAGCACTCCGGCCAGCTCGATCAGGCAGGCCACCAGCGCGGTACGGCGGGCCGACACCGCCAGCGCCACTGTGAGCAGGACGTAGACGGCCGCCGCGAAGGCCGACAGCGAGTACGCCAGCGGCGCCTGGTCGAAGCGGGTGACGATCTGCACCGCCGCGCGCGCCCCGGCCGCCAGCGCGAAGATCCCGTAGACGGCGACGAGCACCCGGCCGGGGCCGGTGCCGATCGCCGCGCCGTCCTCGCGCGAGGGGGAGCTCACGCCACGCCCTGCCAGACCTGCAGCATCCGCCCGGTCATCACGGCGATCGCGAAACCGGCGACCACCAGGATCGCCGTGCCCCACCGGCTGCGCTCCGCCAGCGCCAGGAAGACCCCGACCGGCGGGATCACGGCGGTGCCCGCCAGGTAGCCGAACAGGGTGACCTTGTCCTCCGGGCCCTGCCCGCCGATGACCGCCGCCACGGCGATGCCGGACTGGACGAGCACGGCCACCTCCAGCACCGCGAAACCGATCAGCAGGACCATGCCCATCGCCCGGTTCCGGATCGCGGTGACCCCGCTCACCAAGGTGAGGACCACCGCCCAGATGATCACTCCGGTGGCCAGCGCGCTGTTCATGGCCAGTAGGCTACCGCCGCACGGCGCCGCCCCCAGATCAGGGGACACAGATCAGGGGACACAGATCAGGGGCGCAGGCCCAGATGGACGGCGAGCGTGGCCAGACGGATCCGGTTCGGCGAGGCGGTCTTGGTCATCAGGCTGGCCACGTGGGTCTTGACCGTGGTGACCCCGACGTTGAGCCGTTCGGCGATCTGCCGGTTGGACAGCCCGCCCGCGACCAGGGCCAGCACCTCGCGCTCGCGCGCGGTGACCGTGCCGGGCAGCGCGGGCGGCACGGGCTCGGCCACGCGGGCTCGCACGGCGGCCTCGACCAGACGGCGCAGCACGGGGCCGCTGAAGGCGCTCTCGCCGGCGGCGGTGCGGCGGATGGCGTCGAGCATCTCGGGGGGCGGGGTGTCCTTGGTCACGAAGCCGCAGGCCCCGGCGGCGAGCGCGGGATACAGGTGGTCGTCGTCGTCGAACGTGGTGACCGCGATCACGCGGACGGAGGGGTGGGCGGCGGTGATGCGGCGGGTGGCGGTGATGCCGTCGAGGCCGGGCATCCGCAGGTCCATCAGGATCACGTCGGGGATCAGTTCGGCGGCCTTGCGCACCGCCTCGGCCCCGCCGGAGGCGTCGCCGACGACCTCCATGTCGGGGGCCGACCCGCAGAGCATGGCCAGGCCCATCCTGACCAGGTGCTGGTCGTCCACGAGGAGCACGCGGATCATCCGGCGCCCTCCGGCAGCAGCGCGGACGGCGAGGCGCCCGCCGTCCGCTCGGGCAGCACGGCCGAGAGCCGCCACCCCGCGCCGCACGGACCGGCGTCGAGCCGTCCGCCGAGCAGGTGGACCCGCTCGCGCATGCCGATCAGGCCGTGCCCTGAGGAGCCGGGGTCCGGCTCGGGTACCCCGTGCGTGCCCTCCCCCGGCCCGTCGTCGGCGATGTCCACGCCGACCGCCCCGCTGTCGTCGACCGTGACGCCGAGACGCACCCGTGCGGCCGGACCCGCGTGCCTGGCGGCGTTGGCCAGGCCCTCCTGGGTCAGCCGCAGCAGCGCGATGCCGCGCAGCGCGTCGAGCGCGGCGACCCCGGGATCGACGCGGGCGCTCACGTCGAGGCCGTCGCGGCGGGCCCGTTCGACCACGGCGTCGAGCGCGGCGGGCACCCCGGCCGGATCGACGATCGAGACGGCGTCGCCCGGCTCTGCCCCGGGGTCGCCGGTCACGGTCGCCGGGTCGCGCAGCACCCCCACCAGGTTGCGCAGGTCGGCGAGCGCCGCCATGCCCGAGGCGTGCAGGTCGTCGAACGTGGCGGCGACCTGCGGATCGGTGTGCTCGGGCAGCAGGTGCCTGGCCACGCCTACGCGCAGCACCATCGAGGACACGTGGTGGGCCACCAGGTCGTGCAGCTCCCTGGCGATCGAGGTGCGCTCGGCCGCCCTCGCGGCCAGGACGCGTTCGGCCGCCCGCCGCCGCTCGCGCTCGGCGCTCTCGCGCGTCAGCCGGACGTAGCCGCCGAGCAGCAGCGGGGCGCCGACCACCACGACGATCCGGAACACCGCCGACGGCAGCGCCGCGGGCAGCTCGTCCAGCAGGTTGACGCAGACGACCAGAGCCACCGCCGCCGCGCCCACGCCGACCTGCCTGCCGGAGCGGCGGACCGCGAGCTCGAACAGGCTCACGCAGGTGAGCACCTTCATCGCGGTCATCGCCGGGACGCCGTAGACGTCGGCCACGCCGAGCAGCACCACCTGGGCCAGCACCGCGCCGAGCGGCGACCAGCGGCCCACCGTGCTCACCGCGAGCGCGACCAGGCACAGCGCCCAGCCGCCCGGCCCGGCCTGCCGTTCGATGAACAGCAGATCGCCTGCCAGGCACGCGAGCAGCACCACCTGACGGGCGATGCCGTATCCCGGCTGGAAGGCCTTCTCCGCCCAGCGCGCCACCATGCCCCCTACGGTAGGCGAGCCCCGCCCGCCCGGCCTCCGCCGATGGGAGGAGGCGGCTCCTGCTTCGAGCCGGCGCTGCGGCCCGTCGGCCGACGCACCCCCCGGCCCCGGGCCGAGATCGTGGCGGCATGTTCGCTTCCCTCGGCCGTTTCGCGGCCAGAAGGCGATGGCCCGTCGTCATCGCCACCCTCCTCCTGGTGCTGCTCGGCGGGTTCTGGGGCACCACCGGGCTGTTCGGCAACCTGATCGGCGGCTCCGGATTCGAGTCGCCGGACATGGAGGCGGTGCGGACCGAGCGCCTCCTCGCGGGGCCGCTCGGGCGGTACGGCCCCGACCTGGTCGTCATGTACGAGAGCGACCGGCTGCGCGTGGACGACCCGGCGTTCGCCACGGCGGCCCGGGCCGCCCTCGACCGGGTCCCCCGGGAGGACGTGGTCCGGCTGGAATCCTACTGGAGCACCGGCGACCAGGCGTTCGTCTCCTCCGACCGCCGCGCCGCCTACGCCGTCGTGCAACTGCGCTCCTCGGTGGACCAGGAACGCGTGCGGCAGTTCACCCGGATCAAGGACGACTTCGCCGCCGACGGGCTCAAGGTCAGCCTCGGCGGTTCGACGGCGATGACGCAGCAGGTGAACTCGCTGGCCACCCGCGACCTGATCAGGGCGGAGGCACTGTCGCTGCCGATCGTGCTGTTGCTGCTCATGGTGATCTTCCGGACCGTGGTGGCCGGTTCGCTGTCCCTGCTGATCGGGCTGGTGACGCTGCCGGGGGCGCTGATCGTGCTCCGGGTGGTGTCGTCGGCCACCGAGATCTCGACCTACGCGCTCAACGTGGTGAGCATCCTCGGGCTCGGCCTGGCGGTGGACTACGCCCTGCTGATCGTCACCCGGTTCCGTGAGGAACTGGCGGGCGGCGCCACGGAGGACCAGGCCGTGGAGCGCACGATGGCGACGGCCGGCCGTACGGTGGCCTTCTCCGGGCTGATGGTGGCCTCGACGTTCGCCTGCCTGTTCGTCTTCCCCTCCAGGTTCCTGGTCTCGATGGCCTGGGGCGGGATCGCCACGGTCCTCGCCGGGGTGCTCGCCTCGCTCGTGCTGCTGCCCGCCATGCTGCGGTTCGCCGGGTACCGGATCAACTCGCTGCGCGTGCCGTTCCTGCCGCCGCCCAGGGGCGCGCGTCCCGCCGAGGGGCGTTGGTACCGCCTGGCGCGGCTGGTGCTGCGCCGTCCGCTGGTGACCACGGTCGGCGTGGTGGCGCTGCTGCTCGCGCTGGGCGCGCCGTTCCTCTCGGTGAACTGGGCCCGGCCCGGGGACTGGGTGCTGCCGCCCGGCGCCCAGGCAAGATACGTGACCGATCAGATGGCCACGCGGTTCTCCGGCGATCCGGCCAGGTCCGTCACGGCCGTGGTCACCCTGCGGGAACGCGCCGATTCGGGGGCCGGCGCGACCGCGGTCGCGGACTACGGCAAGCGGCTCGCCGCCGTGGACGGCGTGCACGACGTGCGGGTCACCGGCGCCCAGGCGAACCTGGCCCGGCTGCAGGTGATCTACCGGCCCGAGCCGATGTCCCGCGAGGCGTACACGATGGTGGAGCGCCTGCGCGCGACTCCCCCGCCGCCGGGGGGCACGGCCGGATTCGCCGGGATGGCCGCCTCCCGGGTGGACGTCGTGGAGATGATCCTCTCCCGGATGCCGCTGATGGGCCTGGCCTTGGCGCTGGTGTCGTTCGTGGTGCTGTTCCTGGCGTTCGGCTCGGTGGTGATCCCGTTCAAGGCGGTGCTGCTCAACCTGCTGTCGCTGACCGCCGCGTTCGGCGCGATCAAGCTGGTCTTCCAGGACGGCTGGCTGTCCGGCGTGCTGGGCTTCGTGCCGGTCGGGGCCGTGGACATCAACTTCCCGGTCCTGGTGGTGGGGATCGCGCTCGGCCTCGCCATGGACTACGAGGTGTTCCTGCTGGCCAGGATCCGCGAGGAGTACCGCAAGAGCGGCGACGCGCGCGAGTCCGTGGCCCTGGGGCTGCAGCGCACCGGGCGGATCATCACGAGTGCCGCGCTGCTCATGGCCGTCGTGGTCGCCGGGTTCCTGACGGCGGAGATGACGCTGATGCTGATGATCGGCGTCGGCCTGACGATCGCCGTGGTCGTGGACGCGACCGTGGTGCGCGCGCTGCTGCTGCCCGCCGTGATGGGGCTGCTCGGGCACCGGGCCTGGTGGGCGCCGAGCTGGACCCGTTCGTACGCGGGTTCACACGACGCCGACCCTTCGTACGATGGGAGACATGGAAAGGATCCTGGTCAGCGCCTGTCTGATGGGGCGGCGCGTCCGTTTTGACGGCGAGGCGAAGACCAGCGGCCACGCCCTGCTCGCCCGGTGGCGTGAGGAGGGGCGGCTGGTCCCGCTGTGCCCCGAGGTCGAGGGCGGGCTGCCGGTGCCGCGCCCGCCCGCCGAGATCGAGGACGGCGCAGGAGGCACAGGAGGCACAGCCGTGCTGGCCGGGACCGCCCGGGTGCTGACCTCGGGGGGAGCCGACGTGACCGCCGCCTACCTCGCCGGGGCGCGGCGGGCGCTGGAGGCGGCCGAATCGCACGGCGCGCGGATCGCGATCCTGAAGGAGGGCAGCCCGTCGTGCGGGGTGCTGGCCGTGCACGACGGGTCGTTCACCGGGCGGAAGATCCCCGCTGCCGGGGTGACCACCGCCCTCCTTGAGTCGCACGGCGTGCGCGTGTTCAGCGAACACCTGATCGCCGAGGCGGGCGCCTATCTCGAAACCCTGGAGCCCGCCTCGGGTTGATCACCGCGCGCCGGGGATCCCGGGGATCACTGCCACGTCAGGAACACGCGTTCCTGTGTGACCTGGTACCCGGCCTTGCGGAACGCCGCCGCCATCGGCTCGTTGCCGAAGTCGGTCTCACCGATCACCTCCTGCGCGCCGCGCTCGGCGAGCATGTGCGTGGCCTCGGCCAGCAGGTCGAGGCCGTAGCCGTGGCCGCGTCGCTCGGGCACCACTCCGATCAGGCCGATCACCGGGCTGGTGTGGTTGCGGGTGGGCACGGTGAGCCCGGCCAGCTCGCCGTCCGGGGTGCCGTCCGGGGTGTAGGCCAGGCGCCAGTCCTCGCGCGGGCCGGGGAACCATCGGAGGATCTTCAGATCCTCCAGCGCCGCCGCCTCCGCGCCCTCGCGGGCCGCCTGGGCCCTGGCGTGGGCGTCGAGGGTGCCGACGTGGACCCTCCTGATCGCGTCGAGCATGGCGTCGTCGTCGCACGGGCGGTATTCCAGGCGGTCCGGACGCGCGGGCAGGCCGTCGGCGGGCGTCCAGCGGAACCGGATCCGCTCGACCAGCACGCGCATGCCGGCCTGTACCGACACGTCGATCCGCCGCTGTCCCTCTTCCCGAACGACGGGATCCTCCCGCCAGGCGGGCGGCAGGACGAGGCAGTACTCGCAGGTGAACGGGGCGCCCTGGAGCAGGGCGACGCCCGCCTCGGTGTCGTCGCCGAAGTCGAACCAGTCGAGGTTGATGGGGTCGGCGTCGTCGGGGCCGCCCCACCAGGCGGCCCTGGCCACGACGCGGTCGCCGCGCAGCGCCGCCCACGTCCATTCCGGCCGGTATTCGTTCTTGGCCAGGCCCTGCGCGTAGTCGCGGCCGGTCCAAGCGATGCCGACGAACGAGGGGTCGGGGAGTTCGGCGAATCGGTGCTGCTCGCCCGCGGCCAGCGGGCGGATGACCAGATCGGTCATGGGAATTCCTCCAGGTAGGCGTGCGCCTCCCCGGTCAGAGAACCGCCCGGGTCAGGGGGAGGCGCGAGTACGTTTCGGTGTTCATCGCGACTCGCCTCCTTCCCTTTCTCCGTGGGCGTGCCGGTAGTCAATCACATTCACGTCGTATTCCTCTAATGGGAATCGGTTCCGGGCGATCATGGGCGTATGCGGACACACATCGCCATCGTCGGCAGCGGCATCGTGGGGGCGGCCGCGGCGTACCGGCTGCGCAAGAAGGGCGTCGCCGTCACCATCGTGGAGCGCGCGGACAGCCGGGGGCAGGCGACCGCGGCCGGCGCGGGCATCATCTGCCCGTGGGTGGATCACGACGGCGACGACGCCTGGTACGGCTTCGCGCGGGAGGGGGCCCGCGCGTACCCGACGTTGTTGGAGGAACTGGCCGGTGACGGCGAGACCGACCCCGGATACGCGCGGACCGGCGCGCTGCTCACCGCCGACGACGCGGCCGGGCTCGACGACGTGGCCGCGCTGCTGCGCGACCGGAGCCCGCTGGCGCCGGAGATGGGCGAGGTGTCGGTCCCCGACGATCCCGGCGGCCTGTTCCCGCCGCTGACCAAGGACCTGGCCGCGCTGTTCGTCGGCGGGGCCGCGCGGGTGGACGGCCGGGGCGTCAGGGACGCGATGCTGCGCGCCGCCGCCCAGCGCGGGGCCATGCTGCGCACCGGCACGGCCGGCCTCGACGCCAAAGGGCGCCTGTCCATCAACGGCGAGCCCATCGGGGCCGACGCCGTGATCCTCGCGGCCGGGGCGTGGACCGGCGAGCTGTGCGCTCCCCTCGGCCACCGGCTGTCGGTGCGTCCAGAACGCGGGCAGATCGTGCACGCCGAACTCCCCGGCACCGACACCTCCGGCTGGCCGATCGTGCTGCCCAGGGTCGGCCCCTACCTGCTGGGCTTCCCGGGGTCGCGGGTGGTTTTCGGCGCGACCTGCGAGGAGGCGGGCTTCGACGGGCGGGCCACCGTGGGCGGGCTCTCCGGGCTGCTGTCCGCAGGGCTGACGGTCGCCCCCGGCCTCGCCTCCGCCACGGCCCTGGAGATCCGCGTGGGCTTCCGGCCGATGACCGGCGACGGCCGTCCGATGATCGGCTCGCTCGCCCCGGGCGTCGTGGTGGCCACCGGCCTGAGCGCGTACGGCCTGACCACGGGCCCCCTGGCCGGCTGCCTCGCCGCCGACCTCGCCATCGGCGAGCCCACGACGATCGACCTCACCCCGTTCACCCCCCTGCGCGAGACCGATCCCGTGTCCTGAACCCTCGACTGATCACGCCGGCTGCCGGAGGATGGCCGGGGAGATCCGGCGGCCCGCCGCCGCCACGACGACCGGAGGATGAGCCCGTGGGTGACACCGCAGCCGCCGAAGGCGGCGACAGGCAGGCGCGGGAGCGCGACGCGTTCTACCGCGACCCACATCCGATCTTCGCCCGCGCCCGGCGGACCCCGGGGCTCACCTATCTGCCGCTGATGGACGCCTGGCTGGTCAGCAGATACGCCGACGTGCTGGAGGTGCTGCGGCGGCCGGACGACTTCTCCTCGGCGAACGCGCTGACGGCCGACGTGCCGCCCTCCCCCGCCGTGCTGGCCGAGCTGTCCAAGGGGATGGGCGGCGGTCGGGTCGTCCTGTCCGCCGACGGCGAGGCGCACCAGCGGTTGCGCGCCCCGCTGGTGCGGGGGCTGTCGGCGGCGAAGGTGGCGGCGCTCGTGCCGTACATCGCCGAGCGGGCCGAGGCGCTGGTCGCCGGGTTCGCGGATGACGGCCGGACGGAGCTGATGGCGGCCTACGCCCGGCGGCTGCCCGGCGACGTGATCGGCCGCCTGCTCGGCCTCGACCCGGACGACGTGCCGTCGGCGGTCGACGGCAGCAAGCGCGCCGAGGCCCTGCTGTTCCGGCCGCTGCCGCCGGACGAGCAGATCGCCGCGGCCAAAGACGTGGTGGCGCTGCAACACCGGCTCGCCGCCCACATCCGGCGCACCCTGGCGGAACCGCGCGACGACCTGGGCGGTGAGCTGGTGCGCGCCCTCGGCACGGAGTCCGGGGAGCCGACCGGCGAACTGGTGTCCAACCTGCAGAACCTGTTCATCGCCGGGCATCTCACCACCACCGCGCTGATCGGCACCACCGTGCTGCGCCTGCTGTCGGACCGCTCGCGGTGGGAGACCCTGTGCGCCCGTCCCGAGCTGATCCCGGCCGCCGTCGAGGAGGCCGCCCGCCACGACACGGCCATCCAGGCGTTCCGGCGGGTCACCACCCGCCCGCTCACCCTGGCGGGCACCGCCCTGGAGAAGGGCACGGCCGTGCTCGTCGCCTACGGCTCGGCCAACCGCGACGAGTCCCGCTACGAGCGCGCAGCGGAGTTCGACCTGGAAAGGACGCCGTCCCGCCACCTCGCCTTCGGCCACGGGGCCCACGGCTGCCCGGGCGCACAGCTCGCCAGGGAGCAGCTACGGATCACCCTGGAGACGCTGACCACGCGCCTGCCCGGCCTGCGCCTCGCCCCCGGCCCGTCTCCGGCGATGACGCCCACTCTGATCCACCGTTCCCCCGAAATGCTGCACCTCATCTGGCACTGAGGTCACTCCGGAACCACATCCATGTGGAACACGTCACATCGTTGTGATTACGGTAAATAGACAGGCGTTAACCACTAGATGTCTAGCGCTGCTGACCGTGGCGGGCGCGGTGGCCGCCACCCAGGGCTGCGCGGGCGCGCCGCAGCCCCCCGAGGCCGGGCGGCAGCCGATCGTGGTCGTGGCGGCGACCAAGACACCGGCCGATTCGTCCACTGACGCCCCGACGGAGGAGCCCACGGACGAACCCGCCGAAGAGAAGGCCCGCAGTGCGCCGGAGTGCGTCCGGGTCAGGGGCGCGGCGGCCTGCGTGGGCGGGGACGACAGCCTCCAGCCCGGCGTCTCCGTCGAGGACACCGAGAACGACCGGCTGCACCCCGCCGTCGAGTACTACCTGAACGGGTACCTGGGCACCATGTACTCCGTTCACAACCTCGCGCGCCAGGGCGAGGTCCGGGGCAGCCCCTGGATCGGCGACACGATCACCTACCGGGCGGCGCTCTACAAGGGCGACCACCGGCTCAAGGTCAGCGAGTGGAAGACCCTCAAGAAGGTCACCAAGAACCCCGTCGCGCGTGAGACGGGCATCAGCCCCGCCACCGCCCAGGCGCGCGCCAGGGTCTGCACCTCGACCAGGGGCCGGGCCCTGGTGTGCTTCACCGGGAAGAAGACGACCATCTTCGCCTGCGACACGGGCACGGACCGGCGGCAGGTCCACGCCGAGTACTACATCGGCGGCGACCCGACCGCCCGCTTCGAGATCCACCAGCTCGCCGGTCCGGGCACCTGCGGGAAGGCCGTGCACGGGCGGCGGACCATCAGCAAGTACCGCGCTTCGCTCTTCGACGGCGATCATCGGATCGGCGACGCGCTCTACAAGTACAACTAGATCACGGAAAGTGCCGCGAGCGGCACGCTACGTGTCTATGGTGCTGACATGGACGAGTTGCCGTCGCCGCCCCCGGCGTACGTCGATCACCTGCGCTCGCTCTCCGACTCCCGCCTCGTGGCGCTGCTCGCGGAACACGAACTGGCCCGCAGCGCGCCGGTCCCGGTGACGTTCGGCGAGGTCGCGGAGGCCATCGTGCGACGCGTACTGCGCGGCTCCGCGGGCATCGAGTACGACCGCTTCGAACACGAGGTGCGCGACGCCCTGCTGATCCTCGGAGACCGCCCGATCGGGCTCGCCGAGCTGGGGCGCCTGCTCGGTCCGGCCTGCCGTCCCGGCGCGCTGAAACGGACGGCCGACCGGTTCCGGGCGCTCGGGCTGGCCTGGGGCGACGACGACGGCCTGTGCCTGCTTGAGGCACACCTCGCCCCGGAGACAGGGCAGCGCCACGAGCGCTCGGGCCTCGGCCGCCCGATCCGGGGGCTGCTGGCGCGCTACGACCGTGAGCAGCTCGCACCGGTGCTGCGCTCGCTCGGTCTCACGTCCGGCGGCGGCGATCCACTGGAGCGGGTCGCCGCCGTGTTCGCCGACGCCGAGGCCACGCGCCGCCGCGTCGCCAGGCTGGCCGACCGGCCCCGGGCGCTGCTGGAGGGGCTCGCCGCGAGCGACCGTCCGTGCTGTTCGGTCTACGGCGACGAGTTCTCGGTATGGGACCGCGACGAGCCGTTCCGGCGGATCGGCCTGACCGGCGCGCGTGACCTGGTGATGCCCCTGGTGGAGCAGGGGCTGCTGGTCGTGACCACCTATTCCTTCACCGGCGAGCCGATCGACTTCGCCGCCAGGTCGCTGCGGCTGGAGCTGCCGCGCGAGATCGGCATGGCGCTGCGGGGCGACTCGCCGTATGGGCGGCTGCATCCGTGCCCGCCCGATCTCGCGCCGGTCGAGGTGGGGGTGGCGCGGGCCGACCGAGCGGGCGCGGCGAGCGCGTTCGCGGTGCTGGGGGCGGCCGACCGGCTCCTGGCGCGGTGCGATCTCGACCCGCCGTCCAATCTGCGGTGGCGGCAGGCCCCGTTCGATCGCGAGCCCACCGAGCACCACGGCCTCGACGAGCGGGAGATGGAGCGCCTCACCGCCGCCGTCGACGTCCCCGGCGACCTGGCCGCCCTGCTGCTGGAGATCGCCGTGTGGGCCGATCTGCTCGCCCTGGCGCCCGACGAGACCGTGTGGCTGCCCACGCCGCTCTACGACGCCTGGCGCTCCGCGCCGCCCGCGCGACGCTGGTTCACGCTCGCGCGGGCCTGGCTGGCCATGGAGCGCACGTCCGACCCCGAGCCCGGTCTCGCCCAGCACGACACCGTCCTCGGCCCCAACCGGTACGCCTCCCCGGCCGAACGCCGCGCCCCGCTCGACGTGCTGGCCGACCTGCCGCCGGGGCAGGGCACCGATCCCACGCAGGTGAACGCCCTGCTGGAGTGGCGTCACACCGGAGGGCCGGTGCACGCCGGGTTCCGGGTCCGCCGGTCGCTGGGCGAGGCCGCGCGCCTCGGCGTCACCGGCGACGGCGCGCTGACCACGTACGGCCGGGCGCTGCTCGCCGGTCGCGACGGCGACGAGTGTCTGGGCGGGCTGCTGCCCGCCGTCCTGCGCCGTCCCACCGCGCCGCGCCCGCGTTCGGCGAGCGCGCTGAGCGAGCTGCGCGACCGCCGTGACCGCGCCCGCCGCCGGGCCGCGGTGCCGCGCGAGCGCGATCGGGTGCCGCTGCGCTACTCCCCCTCCGAGCTGTTCGACGCCTGGAGCCCCTGCGAGACCGAGCTCGCGCTCGTCGTCCACGCCATGCGTGCCGCCGACCGCCGGCCCGGCCCTCCGGCCCGTGAGTCGCGCAAGGTCGCCGGGCTGCGCGAGGCCGCGGCGAGCTGGCACGACGGCATCCGCTGGCTGGAGTTCGCCGACCGCAGGGGCCGTCACTCGGAGGTGATGGCCCGCGTCGTGCTCGTCACCGGCGGCGTGGTCGTGGCGGTCGAGCTGATCGACCGGCTGACGTTCACCATTCCGCTGTCCTGGATCACCGGCGTGACCATGCCCACCGAGGACGAACGCCGCTCGCACCACGCCTATCGCAGCTACCCCGTCAAGTACTGGCCCGACCCGCGCCGCCCGGCCGACCCGTGGGACGACACGTGGGACATCGCGGAGATGTTGCACTCACGCCAACGATGAACGCCCCCGGGAAGACCCGAGGGCGCTGATCGTGAAAGAGGTGGAGCTATGGGGATTCGAACCCCAGACCTCCTCCATGCCATGGAGGCGCGCTACCAACTGCGCCATAGCCCCTTGTCGCGCCGCGGGCGAACCTTCGTTCGCGACGCTTGGGAAGCATACCGGTACGGCGCGCCCTACGCATAATCGCCGCGACACGGCCCGCGCCGGGCGTCCGGCGCGGGCCCATGGTCCCAATGGTCACGGACGGTCTTCCGCCGCCTCGGGGGTGTCGTCGCTGTGCACGGGCTCGGGCAGGGTGCCCGCGTTGTGCTCCAGCAGGCGCCAGCCCTTGCGGCCCTCCTCCAGCACCGACCACGAGCAGTTGCCCAGGCCGCCGAGGGTGGACCACAGTTCCTCCGGCAGGCCGAGCAGCCGGGCGATGCCCAGCCGCAGGGCGGCTCCGTGCGAGGTGACCACGAGCAGGCCCTCCTCGCCGAGTTCGCCCGCCCAGCGGCGGATGGAGGCCGCCACGCGGTCGGCCACGTCGGCGACCTCCTCGCCGCCGGGGGCCTCCCAGGAGGAGTACTCGTCCGGCCAGCGCTCGGCGATCTCCTGCCTGGTCAGGCCTTCCCACTCACCGCCGCCGCGCTCGCGCAGGTCCTTGTCGGCGATCGGGTCGATGCCGGTCAGGCGGCCGAGGGCGGCGGCCGTGTCGAAGGCGCGTTGCAGGTCGGAGGACACGATCATGGAAGGCCGCAGCGCCGCGAGCAACGCGGCGGCCCGCGTGGCCTGGGCTACGCCGACCTCGTCGAGGGCGATGTCGGAGTGGCCCTGAAAGCGGTGCTCGACGTTCCACAGGGTCTGGCCGTGACGCCAGCAGACGACACGCCGCTTGCTCACGTAGACGCTCCGCGGCTGCGCTGCGCCGCGGCGTGGCGTACGCCTTCGGGCAGCGGAAGGGGCGGGCAGTCCTTCCACAGCCGCTCAAGGGCGTAGAAGGTGCGGTCTTCCTCGTGCTGGACGTGCACCACGATGTCGACGTAGTCGAGCAGGACCCAGCGGCCCTCGCGCTCGCCCTCGCGGCGCACCGGCTTGGCGTCGGCCTCCACGCGCAGGCGCTCTTCGATCTCATCGACGATGGCACGGACCTGGCGGTCGTTGGTCGCGGAGCAGAGCAGGAAGGCGTCGGTGATGACGAGCTGCTCGCTCACGTCGTAGGCGAGAATGTCGTCGGCGAGCTTCTCGGACGCCGCCTCGGCGGCGACCTCGATGAGCCGGACGGCTCGTTCTGATGCGGTCACGATGTGGGTCTGACCTCCTGTTGTCGGCGCTGTCTCCTATGAGGATTCCCGGTACAGGCCGCGTTTATTGATGTATTGCACGATCCCGTCGGGCACCAGGTACCAGATCGGCTCTCCGGCGCCCACCCGCTGGCGGCACTCCGAGGACGAGATCGCGAGGGCCGGGATCTCCACCAGGCTGACCTTCCCCTCAGGGAGGCCGGGATCATGCAGGACATGACCCGGTCGGGTACAGCCTACGAAATGAGCGATGGTGAAGAGCTCCTCGGCGTCACGCCAAGAGAGGATCTGCGCGAGCGCGTCGGCTCCCGTTATGAAGTAAAGCTCAACCCCAGGTCCGTATATTCCCGATATATCCCGCAAAGTATCGATTGTGAAGGTCGGCCCGGGGCGGTCGATGTCCACGCGGCTCACCGAGAAACGAGGGTTCGACGCCGTGGCGATGACGGTCATCAGATACCGGTCCTCGGGCGCGGAGACCGCCTGCTCGGCCTTCTGCCAAGGAATCCCCGTCGGGACGAAGACGACCTCGTCCAGTGCGAAGTGGTGGGCGACCTCGCTCGCGGCCACCAGGTGCCCATGGTGAATGGGATCGAACGTCCCGCCCATGACCCCCACCCGCCGATGCCCTTCGCCGTTCGGCGCGTTCATCATGCAACGGACCATACGCGCCCCAATCAGACAATCTTGACTCGGCCCCTCCGCCGGACCACGCGCGAAGCGCGGTTCCCCGACGTAGCATGCCGGGCATGACGACCACCCCGGATCGAAACCGAGTACAGCTCGCCGGTATCTCATCCCGCGCCTACGAACACCCCGCCGACCGGTCCGCGCTGGTCGCCCTTCGTTCACTCAGCGGGTTCGACACCGTGCTCAAGCAGATGTCAGGGCTGATCAGCGAGCGCCGGCTGCGCCTGATCTACCTCGCCTCGGCGGTCCGCACCAGCGAGACCCAGTTCCGCGCCCTGCACGACATGGGCCGCGACGCCGCCTACATCCTCGATCTGCGCCGGATCCCCGAGGTCTACGTACAGCAGGACCCCTCCGTCAACGCCAAGGCGATCGGCTTCGACGACCCGTTCATCGTGGTCACCACCGGCCTGCTCGACCTCATGGACGAGGAGGAGCAGCGGTTCGTGATCGGCCACGAGACCGCGCACATCTTGTCCGGCCACGCCGTCTACCGGACCATGCTCGACATCCTTACCCGGCTCGCCACCCGCGTCGCCTGGATTCCGCTCGGTTACATCGGCCTGCGGGCGATCGTGGCCGGCCTTGAGGAGTGGTACCGCAAGTCCGAGTTGTCCGCCGACCGTGGCGGTCTGCTCTGCGGCCAGGACCCCGAGGCCGCGCTGCGCGCGCTGATGAAGCTCGCCGGCGGCTCCCGCCTGCACGAGATGAACGTCGAGGCGTTCCTCGACCAGGCCAGGGAGTACGACACCGGCGGCGACGTCCGCGACGGCTTCCTGAAGGTGCTCAACCTGCTCGGCACCACCCACCCGTTCGCCGTCGCCCGGGTCGCCGAACTCGACAAGTGGCGGCGCAGCGGCGAGTACGAGCGGATCCTCGGCGGCACCTACCCGCGCCGCGAGGACGACGCCAACGCCAAGATCTCCGAAGAGGTCAAGGCCGCCGCCCGCTCCTACCGCGACTCCTGGTCGCAGTCACAGGACCCGTTCATCGGCGTGCTGCGCGACGTCGCCGAGGGCGCGGTCCACGCGGGCGAGCGCATCTTCAACCGGTTCGCACGCCGCGACGGCTGAGCGGAGGGCGTCAGAGCAGGAGGGAGATGACGCGCACGGTCGCGGCGCACAGGGCGACGAACCCGCCCAGCACGGCCAGCGCGCGCAGCCCCTCCTTACGCAGCTCGGGCACCTCCGGACCGACCCGCTCGATCTCCCTGCCGATGATCCCACCGCATACGATGGCGAACACCACGCCGGAGATGGTCACCGGTACGGGCCGGTCCAGCCAGTCGGGGCCCAGATGGCCACCGGAGGCCGCCCACAACGTCAGGCCCGCCGCCCCTGCGGCGGGCAGCCCGGGCCAGGCCACCGCGCTCAGCGCGGAGATCGCGAACACGAACGGGAAGCACACCACGCGCAGGATCCGCCGCGCGGGAGCGGACTTGCGGTTGCGGACCAGCCAGTGGCCGAGCCAGAGCGCCCGCACCAGCACCGCGAAGAACGCGGTGAGCGCCAGCGAGACCGGCGCCCAGATGACCGCCGCCACCACACACGGCGCGGCCAGCACCGCGAGCATCACCAGCACCGCGTTTCCCGCGGGCGACGGCGCGGACCCCGACCTCCTGGCGACGCGCCCGCCCCTCGTGGCACCATCGCCCTTGCCGTTGGCCGCGCGGCCGAGCGCCCTGCCGGAACGGGTCTTCTGCCCGCCCTGGGTCTTGGCCGCGCCCGTCTTGACCTCCGTCGCGCCCTTGGCCGAACCCGTCCGGCCCTCGGCCGCCGACCGCGCCTCGACGCCGGCCCCCCGGCCGTCGGAGGCCACTCTGCCGGCCGTGCGGCTCTCCGCCGCGGCCCGGCCATCGGCGGGGCCTCTGCCCGACGTCCGGCCGTCCGACGCGGCCCGGCCGTCGGAGGCGGCCCTGCCGCCCGTGCGGCTCTCCGCCGCGGCGCGTGCCTCAGCGGAGCTTCTGCTCGATGTCCGGCCGTCCGACGCGGCGCGTGCCTCGGCGGCGCTCCTGGACGTGCCGGTACGGCCCTCGGCCGAGCTCCGGCCGTCGGATTCCCGGCTCTCGGTGGCGGCCTTGGCGGAGGCCGCCGACCGCGTCTCGGTCTTGCCGGTGGTGCGCCCGGCCGGTGACGGGCCGTCGGCGGTGGTGTCGGTGGCCGCGCTCCGGCCCGGGGCCTCCGCCGCCGCGCGCCCGGCGACCGGCCTGCCCGGGGATTTTCGCCTGGCGGCGCCGTCGGTCTCGGCGGCCTCGGACTCCGGCCGCGTTCCGACCGCGGCGTCGGGCGCGTCGGCCGCGACGGGCGACGCCTCAGCCTCCTGGGCGCGGGTCGCACGGGCCAGCCTGGTCAGCCGGTCGGCCAGCACGGCGGCGGTGGGGCGCTTGGCTGGCCTGCGGTGCAGCCCCGCCTTGACCAGCGGCAGCAGCGCGGCGGGCACGCCGTCGAGATCGGCCTGCCCGTTCAGGATGGAGTACATCAGCGCCTCGGCGGTGCCGCCCGCGAAGGTCGGCCGCCCGGTGCCCGCGAACGCCATGGTGGCCGCCCAGGCGTAGATGTCGGCGGGCTGGCCCACGGGCTCGTCGGCGAACAGCTCGGGCGCGGCGTAGCCGGGGGTGCCGAGGAAGGTGCCGGTCATGGTGAGCCGGGTGGCGTCCACGAGCTGGGCGATACCGAAGTCGATCAGAACCGGCCCTTCGGGGCCGAGTAGCACGTTGCCCGGTTTCATGTCTCGGTGCACGACTCCGGCGGCGTGGATGATGGCCAGCGCGGTCGCCATCCGCTGGGCCAGCTCCACCAGCTCGGCGCGATCGAAGGGTCCGTCCCGGCGGATCCGCTCCAGCAGGGTCTCGCCGTCGATGTGCTCCATCACCAGGTAGGGGCGCCTGGCGCGCAGGTCGGCGTCGAGGACGCGGGCCACGTAGGGGCTCTCGACCCTGCGCAGCGCGCGCACCTCGCGTTCCAGGCGTAACCGGGCCTCGCCGTCGTAGTCCGGCGGATCACGCAGGAGTTTCACGGCGACGCGGTCACCACGCCGGGTACCGGCGAGGTACACCTCGCCCATGCCGCCTCTGCCGAGACGTTCCAGCAGGGTGTACGGCCCGACCCGGCCGAGCTTTGCCACGCCCCCTCCTCGCCCGGCGCATTCTCAGGGGCCACAACCCTATTGCAGGGTCACCCTGATCACCCCTACGCCGCGCCGTATCCGGGAAATGGGCACAAAGTTATCTGAGCGACATTGTCGCCACGGCTCCGCCGACGCGGGTCACCTCTGGCCGGGACGCTCATCGCGCCCCTGGGCCGCGTGCCTGCCGGTCGATGAGCCCGGCGCGGACGGCCCGCCGGAGCGGCTCGCCGCGTGCTCCGCGTCGTCGGCCTGGTCGGCCGAATGGGCCGAGTCGGCGCCGTCGTCGTAACGGGACGGCCCGGCGCTACGGCCCGCCTCCGGCCCGCCGTACCAGGCTCCGGGGGTGACCTGGTCGGCCTCCCGCAGGGCGCGCGCCCTGCGCCGCCCGAAGAACAGGTGGTCGAGACTGAACCGCCCGGCCCCTCCCGCGGCAAGCAGCAGCGCGGCCGAGCCCAGCCCGCCGACCAGCTCGAAGCCGCCCCGGTCCACGAAGATCCCGTGACGCGCGTGCACGAAGATCGCGGCGCCGAGGCAGACCACCACGAGCAGCAGGCCCGCCAGCGGGGTGAACAGGCCAAGGACGAGCAGGGCGCCGCCGACCAGTTCGACCACCAAGGTGAACCCGGCGGCGACCTGTGGCATCGGCACGCCGCTCTCGGCGAACCCGGCCGCGACTGGTCCGACACCTCCCGCGGCCAGCTTCTGCAGGCCGTGTGCGATGAACACGACCCCGACGACGATACGGGCGATCAGCGCGGCGATGTCGTAAAGCCACCGTCTCACGACCATCGCCCCCCTTCACCGGGAAGGCCCCGGCACAATGCGACGACAAGCTCCATGACTCCCAGTCAAAGGGCATGACCAGTCGATTACCAGGAGCGACACACCAATTTCACTCCGAAGTCTGAGCGATCACCGTGCCCGCTGAGGTGCGGAGATGTCCATCTCCGACATATATCCATTTGGTGGAGGTCAGTTCGGGCAGCCCCATCGGGCCGCGCGCGTGCAGCTTCTGGGTGGAGATCCCGATCTCCGCGCCGAAGCCGAACTCCCCGCCGTCGGTGAACCGCGTGGAGGCGTTGACCGCGACCGCCGCCGAGTCGACCAGGGCCACGAAGCGGCGGGCTGCCCGCTGGGAGCGCGTCACGATGGCCTCGGTGTGCGCCGAGCCGTACTTCCTGATGTGCGCCACCGCGTCCTCCAGGGAGTCCACGACGGCCGCGGCGATGTCCAGCGAGAGGTACTCGGTGTAGAAGTCGTCGTCGGTCGCGGGCACCACCTCGCCGTGGGCGGCCACCCGCGTGTCGCCGTGGACCGTCACGCCCGCCTCCGCCAGCGCCGTCAGCGCCCGGGGCAGGAACTCCGCCGCCGCGTCGGCGTGCACTAGCAGCGTCTCGGCGGCGTTGCACACCGAGGGCCGCTGGACCTTGGCGTTCAGCAGGATCTCCAGCGCCAGCGCCGGATCGGCGTCGGCGTCCACGTAGACGTGGCAGTTGCCGACCCCGGTCTCGATCACCGGCACCGTGGACTCCTCCACGACCGAGTTGATCAGCGACGCCCCGCCGCGCGGGATCAGCACGTCCACCAGGCCGCGGGCGCGCATCAGGTGCTTGACCGAGTCACGGGTCAGGCCGGGCACGAGCCGCACCGCGTCGGCGGGCACGGCGGTCTCCGCCAGGGCGTCGCGCATCACGCCGACCAGCGCCTGGTTGGAGGCGTACGCGCTGGAGGACCCGCGCAGCAGCGTGGCGTTGCCGCTCTTCAGGCACAGCGCGGCGGCGTCCACGGTCACGTTGGGACGGCCCTCGTAGATGATGCCGACCACGCCGAGCGGGACCCGCACCTGCCGCAGCTCCAGCCCGTTGGGCAGGGTGTTCCCGCGTACCACCTCGCCGACCGGGTCGGGCAGCTCGGCGATGTCGCGCACCGCCCGCGCGATCGCCTCGATCCGCCCCGGGTCGAGCCGGAGCCGGTCGATCATCGCCTCGGCGGTGCCACCCTCGCGCGCCCTGGCGACGTCGGCGGCGTTGGCCTCGACGATCTCGGCCGACCTGGCGACCAGCGCGTCGGCGATCGCCAGCAGCGCGGCGTCCTTCTCCGCCCTGGCCAGCGGGGCGAGCACGGCCGCGGCCTCCCTGGCCGACGCGGCCACCGCGCGGAACTCTGCTTCGTCAGACATGGGATGCTCCAGTGAGGTCGGGTTCGAGCAGGACGATGTCGTCGCGGTGGATCAGCTCACGCTCGTACTCCGGCCCCAGCGAGCTGGCCAGCTCCCTGGTGGACCTGCCGAGCAGGTCGGGGATCTCCGCGGCGTCGAAGTTCACCAGCCCCCTGGCGACGATGTCGCCGTGCGGGCCGCACAGGTCGACCGGGTCGCCGGCGCTGAAGTCGCCCTCGACCCCGGTGACGCCCGCGGGCAGCAGCGACTTGCGCCGTCCGACCACCGCCTCCACCGCGCCGGAGTCCAGGTGCAGCCGCCCGCGCCCGGTGGCCGCGTGGGCGAGCCACAGCAGGCGGGTGCCGGGGTGCCGGCCGCCGGGGTGGAAGTAGGTGCCGACGTCGGCGCCGACGAGCGCCTGGGCGGCGTGGGCGGCGGCGGTCAGCACCACCGGTATCCCGGCCCCGGTGGCGATCCGCGCGGCCTGGACCTTGGTCACCATGCCCCCCGTGCCGACCCGCCCGGACGACCGGCCCAGCTCGACGCCCACGAGGTCCTCGGGGCCGCGCACGTCGGTCAGCCGGTTGGCGCCGCCGGGGCGCCGGGGATCGCCGTCGTAGAGGGCATCCACGTCGGACAGCAGCAGCAGCGCGTCGGCGTGGATCAAGTGGGTGACCAGGGCGGCCAGGCGGTCGTTGTCACCGAACCTGATCTCGTCGGTGGCCACCGTGTCGTTCTCGTTGACCACCGGGACGATGCCCAGCTCCAGGAGGCGGTCCAGGGTGCGCTGGGCGTTGCGGTGGTGCGAACGGCGCATCATGTCGTCGGCGGTGAGCAGCACCTGGCCGACGCGCAGGCCGTAGCGGGCGAACGAGGAGGTGTAGCGGGCGACGAGCACGCCCTGGCCCACCGAGGCCGCGGCCTGCTGGGTGGCCAGGTCACGCGGCCGGGTGGGCAGGCCGAGCGGCCCGAGACCGGCGGCGATGGCGCCGGAGGAGACCAGCACGATCTGCGTGCCGGAGGCCCGTCGTGCGGCCAGGACGTCGACGAGCGCGTCCACCCGGTCCACGTCGATCGTCCCCTGCGGGGTCGTCAGCGACGACGACCCCACCTTGACGACCAGACGCGACGCGGTGCGGACTCCCCCGCGCTCAGAATTCACTCGTCTTCTCCACTTTCTCGCTCGGTCGCTCAGCCGATTCTGCTGTCGGAGCCACGCGGCCCCCGGCGCGGCATGCCGCCGCTGATCGACGGTCGCCAGTCGAAGACGTAACCGCCCTCCATCGGCCCGATGATCACTTCGGCGCCCTCGGTGGCGCCCGCCTCGACCAGCGCCTGCTCGACGCCGAGACGCTCCAGCCGGTCGCCCAGGTAGCCCACGGCCTCGTCGTTGGTGAAGTCGGTCTGCCGGATCCAGCGCTCCGGCTTCTCGCCGGTGACCTGGAAGGTGTTGTCGTCCACCCTGCGGACGGCGAAGCCCTCCTCGCCGAGCTGCTTCGGCCGGATGACCAGCCGGGTCGGCTCCGGCACCGGGGCCGCGGCGCGGAACGCGGCGACCATCTCGGCCATCGCGAAGGACAGCTCGCGCAGGCCCTCGTGAGTGGCCGCCGAGATCGTGAACACCCGCAGGCCGCGCTCGGTGAGCATCGGCGTGACCAGCTCGGCCAGTTCGCGGGCGTCGGGCACGTCGGCCTTGTTGAGCACCACCAGGCGCGGGCGGTCGTCCAGCTCGCCGTAGGCGCGCAGCTCGGACTCGATGACGTCGAAGTCGCTCAGCGGGTCGCGGCCCGGCTCCATGGTGGCGCAGTCCAGCACGTGCACGATGGTGGAACAGCGCTCGACGTGCCGCAGGAACTCGTGGCCCAGCCCCTTGCCCTCGGACGCGCCGGGGATCAGGCCGGGCACGTCGGCGATGGTGAAGATGGTGTCGCCCGCGGTGACCACGCCCAGGTTGGGCACGAGCGTGGTGAAGGGGTAGTCGGCGATCTTCGGGCGGGCCGCGGACAGCGCCGCGATCAGCGAGGACTTGCCCGCGTTGGGGAACCCGACCAGCGCCACGTCGGCGACGGTCTTCAGCTCAAGGACCACGTCGAGGCGGTCGCCCGGCTCGCCGAGCAGCGCGAAGCCCGGGGCCTTGCGCCTGGCCGAGGCCAGCGCCGCGTTGCCCAGCCCGCCCTGGCCGCTCTTGGCGACCACGTAACGGGTGCCCACGCCGACCATGTCCACCAGCACCTCGCCGGTGGCGGCGTTCTTGACCACGGTGCCGTTCGGCACCGGGAGCACCAGGTCGGCGCCACGCGCGCCGTCGCGGTTGGAGCCCTCGCCCTGCCTGCCGTTCTGCGCGGCGCGGTGCGGGCGGTGGTGGTAGTCGAGCAGAGTGGAGGTGTTGGCGTCGACCTCCAGGATCACCTCACCGCCCCTGCCGCCGTCGCCCCCGTCGGGCCCGCCGAGCGGCTTGAACTTCTCCCGGTGGACGGAGGCGCAGCCGTTCCCGCCGTCACCCGCCCGTACGTGGATGACGACCCGGTCTACGAAGTCGGCCACTGCTTCTTCCCCGTCCCATCAAGATGTGAGAACACGAACAGGGGTGGACCGCGTGAAGGCGATCCACCCCTGTCGGAAAACGTCTAACCGGCGCGGATCTACTCCGCGGGCGGGACGATGCTGACCGCGCGCCTGCCGCGCTTGCGGCCGAACTGCACGTGCCCGGCGACCAGCGCGAACAGCGTGTCGTCGCCACCGCGGCCGACGTTGTCGCCCGGGTGGAAGTGAGTGCCGCGCTGACGGAGGATGATCTCACCCGCGTTGACCAGCTGACCGCCGAAACGCTTCACGCCAAGACGCTTGGCGTTGGAGTCACGGCCGTTCCGAGTGGACGACGCGCCCTTCTTGTGTGCCATCTCGTAAACTCCCGTAACTCAGGACTGGTCGATTCCGAGTACCTTCACCTGGGTGTACCGCTGGCGGTGACCCTGGCGCTTCTTGTAACCGGTCTTGTTCTTGTACTTCAGGATGCGGATCTTGGGGCCCTTGGTCTCGCCCAGGATCTCGGCGGAGACCGTGAACTTACCGGCCTCCGTGGTCACGTCCCCGTCGTTGACGACGAGGAGAGTCGGCAGCGACACCGTGGAACCGACCTCGCCGGCGAGCCTGTCCACCTCAAGGACATCGCCGACGGAGACCTTCTGCTGCCTGCCGCCGCAACGAACGATCGCGTACACCGCGGAACCCTTCTGCTTCGTGCTCGCTGGATGCTGCGCCCCGCATCCGGTCACCGTCATTGTCTGGACCGACGAACCGGGAAGGCGCGCGAACAGGGCGCGTCTACGGACGCACCGATTGACTAGGGTACCGGATATCGGCAGCCCTGGTCGAACCGGGCGGATCGTCGGACCGGCCGGCCGCCGGCCGGATATCGGCCGCTAGTCGGCTTGCTTGGCGGTCCGTCGGGAGCGTCGCCGCCCCCTGCTCGTGACCTGGGCGCTCTGATCGTCGTCAGCCCGGTCACCGCCAAGCGCATCGGTCACGGTATCACGACCGGCCTGGTCTCCGGCGGCGACAGCGGTAGCATCGCCGTTCTTCGACAGCTTGCCGGCCACGGCCTTCTCGATGGCCATCTTGCCCTGGGTGCCACGCGGCTCTGGGACGGCCGGAGCGGGCTCCGTGGAGACGTGCAGCCCCCGGCCGTTGCAGCACTCGCACGGCGTCGAGAACGCCTCCAGAAGGCCCTGTCCGACCCGCTTACGGGTCATCTGGACGAGCCCCAGCGAGGTCACCTCGGCCACCTGGTGCTTGGTGCGGTCGCGTGCCAGGCATTCCAGCAGGCGCCGCAGCACCAGGTCCCGGTTGCTCTCCAGCACCATGTCGATGAAGTCGATGACGATGATGCCGCCGATGTCGCGCAACCGGAGCTGGCGGACGATCTCCTCGGCCGCCTCCAGGTTGTTGCGCGTGACCGTCTCCTCCAGGTTTCCGCCCTGGCCGGTGAACTTGCCGGTGTTCACGTCGACCACGGTCATCGCCTCGGTCCGGTCGATGACCAGGGAACCGCCGCTGGGCAGCCACACCTTGCGCTCCAGCGCCTTGGCGATCTGCTCGTCGATGCGGTAGGCGGCGAAGACGTCTCCGTCGTCCTGCCAGCGGTTCACCCGGTCGGCCAGGTGCGGGGCGACGTAACGCACGTACTCGTCGACCGTCTCCCACACGTCTCCGGCGACCACCAGCGAGGAGAAGTCCTCGTTGAAGACGTCGCGGACCACGCGGATGGTCAGGTCGGGCTCGGAGTACAGCAGCTCGGGCGGGCTGGCCGACTTGGCCTTACGCTGGATGTTCTCCCACTGCGCGGACAGCCGGGCCACGTCGCGGTCGAGCTCCTCCTCCGAGGCGCCCTCGGCGGCGGTCCTGACGATGACGCCCGCGTTCTCCGGCGTGACCTTCTTCAGGATGGCCTTGAGCCGGGAGCGCTCCTTGTCGGGGAGCTTGCGGGAGATGCCGGTCATCGACCCTTCTGGGACGTAGACCAGGTAACGGCCGGGCAGGCTGATCTGGCTGGTCAGCCGGGCTCCCTTGTGCCCCATCGGGTCCTTGGTGACCTGGACGAGCACGGACTGCCCCGACTTCAGCGCGGCCTCGATCCGCTTGGGCTGGCCCTCCAGCCCGGCGGTGTCGAAGTTCACCTCGCCCGCGTACAGGACGGCGTTGCGGCCCTTGCCGATGTCCACGAACGCCGCCTCCATCGAGGGCAGCACGTTCTGCACCTTGCCCAGGTACACGTTGCCCACGTAGGACTGGCCGGCCTCGCGGTCCACGTAGTGCTCGACGAGCACGCCGTCTTCCAGCACGGCGATCTGGGTGCGGCCGGCCGTCCGGCGCACCACCATGACCCGCTCCACGGACTCGCGGCGGGCCAGGAACTCCGACTCGGTGATGATCGGCGGTCGCCTGCGGCCCAGCTCCCTGCCCTCGCGGCGGCGCTGCTTCTTCGCCTCCAGGCGGGTCGAGCCGCGCACGCTCTGCACCTCGTCGATGGAGGTGCTCATCGAGCCGCCGCGGCCCGCGCGCGGGGCGCGGATCCGGACGACCGTGTTGGGCGGGTCGTCGGCGGACGGCTCGGCGCCTTCCTCGCTGCCGCGCCTGCGGCGCCTGCGCCGCCTGCGCGAACCGGCCGAGGCGTCATCGTCGGCGTCGTCGTCGGCCTGCTCCTCCGCCTCGGCGTCGGCCGAGTCGGCGTCGTCGCCATCGGCGTCGTCGCGGTCGCGGACCTTGCCCCGGCCGCGCCCGCCGCGCCTGCGCCTGCGGCGCCTGCCGCCGCCCTGCTCGTCGGCGTCGTCGTCGGCCTCGTCGCCCTCGGTCTCGTCGATCTCCTCGGCCTCTTCGGGCTCCGGAACCTGCTCCTCGGCGGGCTCCTCCTCACGCACCGGCTGCGGCGCGGCGGCGGGCCGCAGGGCCTCGCCCACGCGCGGCTCGGGGGCCTGGAAGAGCGGGGTGAACACGGCCGCGGGCGGGGTGTAGCTCACCGCGGGCTCGGCGTAGCGGAGCTGCGCCTGCGCGGCCAGCCCGAACGGGTCGGCCAGGACGCCGGGACGGGCGGACTCCTGCCCGGCCTCGCCGTTCTCCTCGTCGAGGTCTTCACCGGCGGGCTCGTCGTCCAGCGGCTCGTCGACCGGCATGGTGAGCAGCTCTTCGGCGCTCGGGACGGCGGGGGTGGGCTCGGCGGCGGTGGATCGTTCCGCCTCCGGCTGCTCCTCCTCGGCGGCCTTGCGCCGGACGCGGCGCCGCTTGACCGGCTCGGGGGCCTGCGCGGCCTCCTCTTCCGCCGGAGCGGGCTCCGGAGTCTCCGGCTGCTCCTCCTCGGCGGCGGCCTTCCTGGTACGGCGGCGCGTGGTGCTGGTCGCGGCACCGGTCGTGGTGGCCGTCGAGGCGGTCCGGCGGCGCGTGGCGCGCTTGGGCGCGGCCGTCTCGGCGGCGTCCTCCGCCACAGAGGTCTCTGGCTGCCCTGACTGCTCAGCCGTCTCTGTCTTCTCGGCGGCGGGTGCGGCCGGCTCGAAGGCGGGACGGGTCAGGGGAACCGAGGGGGCCGAGCCGTTACGGGTCTCGGGCTCCGCGGGCTCGGGCGGAGGACCGGCCGGACGGCTGGCCGCCCGGCGGCGGGGTGTGGTCGTGGGCTGTTCTGTTGTATCGCCATCGGGGCCCCCGGCCCCGGCGATGGGCTCGTTGTCGAGCATGCGGGCGTTCTCCCGTCAGCTCCCGGGCGCGTCGCCGCGCCGCGCAGAAGCTCTCGTCGCTGCTGCCCACTCGCCCTCGCGGGCGGGTGGCAAAGTCCTATAGGTCGCCGACGACTTGCCCGACCGGTCCCGCCTCGGCGCCGCGCGTGAAATCGCGGTCAAGGCCGAGCGGGTCGGCGGGTTCACCGGTTGCCTCGTCCAGCGGCCCCTGCGCCAGCCTGGTCACCTCGGGGGGCACCGGCGGCGCGAAATCGGCCACGAGTCGAAGAGCCGTGAGAACATCGTCGGGTCGAACGGCAGGAGTTGCGTGCCGTACCACCATGTGAAGTATGACACATGAGCGTACCGGCGTCTGACCTGCTGTTCCGCCTGCTCCTTCGGGAGTCTCGCCCGTGACCGGGCCGTCCATCGTCAGCACCAGCACCGCACCGCGCGCGTCGAAGCGGCGAATGCCCTTCTTCGTGAGCCGCTCGACCTCCACACGCTCGGCGGCGAGGAACTTCTCCACCGCGGTCACGGCGAGGCCGGGGTCGGCCTCGGGGAGGCGCAGCTCCCACCTGGACGCCTCAAGCCTGTCGGCCAGGGCACCTTCGCGTGCCTCGACGACTTCGAGTACGTCAAGGCCGGGCGGGAGAGAGGCGTCGAGATCCGCTTGGATCCGCTCGGGCTCACACGGCGCGGTCACGCCGATCTCCAGGTATTCCGCCTCACTGGCGACCCCGGTGGGTACCGCGCCGGCGTAGGAGATCTTGGGGTGAGGAGTGAAGCCCGCGCTGAACGCCACCGGTATTCCGGCACGGCGCACGGCACGCTCGACGGCTCGCGTGATGTCACGATGGCTGGTGAAGCGCAGTCGGCCACGCTTGGCGTAGCGCACACGAAGGCGCTGCGTCACAGGCACGGGCGAGGGCCCTTCAGGAACAGGTTTCAGTGTGCTGTTGTCCCTTCTTACAACAATCCATGGTCTGGTTGTCATCCCAGGATAAGCGCTGTGCGGTGGAAATCCTCCCGCAGGGGGCGGCCGGTAGGGGTCACACAACGGTGAGCGGCAGCAGCTTGCGCCCCGTCGGGCCGATCTGGATCTCGGTTCCCATGGTGGGACACACGCCACAGTCGTAGCAGGGGGTCCACCGGCAGTCCTCGACCTCGCCCTCGCCGATGGCGTCCTGCCAGTCCTGCCACAGCCACTCGCGGTCGAGCCCGGCGTCGAGGTGGTCCCACGGCAGGACCTCGTTCTCCTCGCGTTCGCGCGTGGTGTACCAGGCGAGGTCGATGCCCGCGGATTCGGCGCCCCGGGCCCAGCGGTCGTAGGAGAAGTGCTCGCTCCAGCCGTCGAAGCGCCCGCCGTCGGCCCAGACGGCCTCGATCACCGCGCCGACCCGGCGGTCGCCGCGCGACAGCAGGCCCTCCACGATGGACGGCTTGCCGTCGTGGTAGCGGTAGCCGATCGCCCGGCCGAACTCCTTGTCGCCGCGCAGCGCCGCCTTCAGCGCGGACAGGCGGCGGTCGACCGTCTCGGCGTCGCACTGGGCGGCCCACTGGAACGGCGTGTGCGGCTTGGGCACGAACCCGCCGATGGACACCGTGCACCGCACGTCGCGGGTGCCGGTGGCCTCCCGGCCCGCCTTGATGACCTTCTTGGCGAGGTCGGCGATGCCGAGCACGTCGTCGTCGGTCTCGGTGGGCAGGCCGCACATGAAGTAGAGCTTGACCTGCCGCCAGCCCTGGCCGTAGGCGGCGGTGACGGTGCGGATGAGGTCTTCCTCGCTGACCATCTTGTTGATCACCTTGCGCATCCGCTCGGAGCCGCCCTCGGGTGCGAAGGTGAGGCCGGAGCGCCTGCCGTTCCTGGACAGCTCGTTGGCCAGGTCGATGTTGAAGGCGTCGACCCGCGTGGACGGCAGCGACAGGCCGGTCTGGGTGCCCTCGTAGCGGTCGGCCAGGCCCTTGGTGACCTCGGCGATCTCCGAGTGGTCGGCCGACGACAGCGACAGCAGGCCCACCTCGTTGAAGCCGGACTCGGTCAGGCCGGTCTCGACCATGTCGCCGATGGTGGTGATGGACCGCTCGCGCACCGGGCGGGTGATCATGCCCGCCTGGCAGAACCGGCAGCCCCGGGTGCAGCCGCGGAAGATCTCCACGCTGAACCGCTCGTGGACCGTCTCGGCAAGCGGGACCAGCGGCTTCTTCGGATAGGGCCACTCGTCGAGGTCCATCACCGTGTGCTTGTGCACGCGCCACGGCACGCCCGGGCGGTTCGGCGCGACCCGCCTGATCCGGCCGTCGGCGTGGTATTCGACGTCGTAGAACCTCGGCACGTAGACACCGCCGGACTCGGCCAGGCGCATCAGCAGGCCGTCGCGCCCGCCGGGGCGGCCCTCGGCCTTCCACTCCCTGATGACCTCGGTGATGGCGATGGCGATCTGCTCGCCGTCGCCGAGCACCGCCGCGTCGACGAAGTCGGCGATCGGCTCGGGGTTGAAGGCGGCGTGCCCGCCCGCGAGCACGATCGGGTCGTCGTCGCCTCGGGCGTCGGTATGCAGCGGGATGCCGGCCAGGTCGAGCGCGGTGAGCATGTTGGTGTAGCCCAGCTCGGTGGCGAACGAGACCCCGAGCACGTCGAAGGCCCGCACCGGCCGGTGCCCGTCCACGGTGAACTGCGGCACGCCCTCGGCGCGCATCAGCGCCTCAAGGTCGGGCCAGACCGCGTACGTGCGCTCGGCCAGGGTCTCCGGCAGCTCGTTGAGGATCTCGTAAAGGATCGCCACGCCCTGGTTCGGCAGGCCCACCTCGTAGGCGTCCGGGTACATCAGCGCCCAGCGAACCTGCGCGTCGTCCCAATCCTTGACGGTCGAGTTGAGCTCACCCCCGACGTACTGGATCGGCTTTTGCACCTTGGGCAGCAGCGCTTCCAGGCGGGGAAAAAGTGACTCGACAGACATGGGCCCAAGGGTAGCGGCTCAGAAGGGCCGCCATTGGCGGTCGTCGCCCGCGCGCAGCGACGCGAGCCGGAAAGAGAGGATCTCCGCGGCGGCCGGATCGCGGTGCGCGTTGCGCAGCACGGCGGTCAGCGTGCGCAGCTCCCGCATGTCGCGCAGCACCGGATAGCCCTCCCATCGGCCGACGTCATAGCCGTACGCCCGGCAGAAGGCCGCGCGCTCGGCGGGCGTGTAGCCGAACCGGGCGCCCTGGAGGGTGGGCACCAGGTCGATCTCACGCGGCCCCGCGCTCACCGAATCCCAGTCGCACAGCAGCAGCCGCCCGGATGCACGGATCAGGTTCCCCCGGTGTGCGTCACCGTGGATCAGCCCGTACGGCAGGGCGAACTGCAGCCGCTCGTAGTAGGTCTCGGCGAGCGCGGAGCAGCGGTCGAGCAACCAGTCGCGATCTCCGTCGCCGAGTACGCGGCTGACCTCGATGGCCGCGCGTACCGGTCCGAACGGGTCGTACACCGGCAGCTCGAAGGGGACCGGCGGCAGGTCGTGCAGCCGCCGGAGCATCGGGCCGAGGGCCGCCGGATCGTGCCGATCGCCCTGGTCGTCCTCGTGATGCCAGAAGGTGACCAGGAAACCCTCCTCCGCGACCGGCTGCCGCACGTCGAGCGGCCTGGTCGCGGGGTAGCCCTGGCCGGCCAGCCACCTGGTGACCCGAAGCGAGGTCACCAGACGGTCGTACTTGCCGGGGGCCGGCTCCGCCAGGCGCACCACGGCGTTCTCGGCGGGCAGGTGGTAGACGGTGGTGGCGAAGCTGCGCAGCAGGCGCGCTCCGGCCGGGTCGAGCCCGGCCCCGGTGCACGCCCGCGTGAGGGCCGCGCCCGCCGCGGTGAGGAGCCCGTCTCCCGCGCTGATGGTCATCGGCCGACTCCCTCGTTGAGCGCCGGTACCGCCTGCGGCAGCCCCGTGGCGCAGAAGCTCTCGATCCTTCGTGCCGTGCTCTGCCAGTCGGAACGCCCGGAGAGCAGCTCGCCGCCCTCGCCCAGGGTGATCGCCAGGCTGCTGATCCGGCGTTCGGGAGGTAACGCGAGCAACGGCGCCACCACCCGGTCCGCGCCGTCGGAGTCGTCCTCCATCAGGTGCGCGATCAGCAGGTGGGCGCGGGCCATCGCCTCGCAGCCGTAGGAGCGGTTCTGACCGGCCCCGGCCTCGTAGGAGGCCAGCGACGCCTCGCCCTCCTCGATCGCCCTGGCGGTGTCGCCCAGGTGCAGCCAGGCCACCGAGGCGTAGTAGTACTGCTTGGCGGGCAGGAACGCGAACTCGCCGCCGATCTCGTCGTGCAGGTCGTCGCGGCCGGAGCCCCTGGCGTCGGCGGCGCGGGCCAGGGCGTCGGCGGCCTCCTCGCGCTGCGACATCTTGGCGCAGGCGCGGGCCCGCAGCATGTACAGGCGCGCCCCGCCGGAGCCGGTACGCATGTGGGTCAAGCCGTTTTCGGCGTATCCGGCGGCCTCGTGGTAACGCTCGTCCCACAGGGCGACCGACGCCTGCATGCCGCGCGCCCAGCCCATCAGCGAGCGGTGCCCGGCGACGTTGCCGTAGGTCCAGGCGGCCCTGGCGAAGGTGTCGGCGGGGCCCCGGCGGCCGAGGTCCATGCTGACGTTGGCCATCAGCCCGCACAGCGCGCCGGTCAGGAAGTACAGATCCCTGGCCTGGCCGGGGTGGACCCGGCGTTCGAGCGCCTTTCTGGTGCGTTCCTGTAACGCCCGCATCTCCACGAACAGCGGCAGCGGTGACTCCCACACGTAGCGGCGGCCCAGCCAGGTCATCTCCGCGCGCAGCCGGTCGAGCGCGCCCGGGCCCAGCTCGCTGGCCTCGGCGCGCTCCGCGTGCTCGCCCGCCTCGTCGGCCGCCGCCGCGATCGGGTCGAGCGTCGGCGTCGTCGCGGCGCGCAGGTGCTCGGGGGTGTAGTCGTTGGCGAAGCCGAGCTGGACCGGCCCGGTCTCGAACAACCGCGACAGCAGGTCGGTGTACTCCCGGTCGGGGCGCGCCCCGGCCTCCCACTCCCGCCAGGACCGCTCGGTGAGCCCGCGGCGGCGCACGCCGTCACGGTCGCACATGGCGTGGAAGTTCTCGATCGCCTCCTCGACCGTCCAGCCGCAGGCGAGGCGGAAGCATTTGAACCGCGACGCCTGGGGGCAGCACGCGTGCACCTCCTCGGCGATGCGGTGGATCACCTCCGCCGTGACCGACGCACCGCGTAGGTCCGCCAGCGCGCGCTCCCGCACGATGGAGGCGCATGTCTGCACCGAACGCTCGCCTCCACGCCGATCCTGCGCCCGCAGCGTCATGCGTTCTCCTTCGTATCCGGTGGCGGGCCGTGATAAGCCTGCTCCGGCGGCGGTGCCTGCATGGGCACGATGGTGCCGCCACTGCGCAACTGGGCGGTGAACAACTGGCCACACAGGCTGCCGGGGGTGTCCGCGAACCACACCTGCGGGGGATCGCCCGCCGCGGCGGCCGCCCAGCGCCCGCCGCCGTACACGATCCGGTAGTCGGGAAAGGCGATGCGTAGCAGCTCAAGCGCTCGGTTACGCAGAGCGGCCTCCTGCCCCTCGGTCAAGAGAGGCGGTCGTTCCGGCATCACGGCTCCTCGGTCATCGAGCGTTCATCCCCCGACCCGGGTATGTTCCCAGGATGTTCGCTTGACGCACGCGCCGGTAGTGAGAGCCGCATGTCACCACCATGAGAACGGCTCTCCGTTAGGGATGTGCCCTAAAAGCGCCGGTCTCGTATGTGAATCGCCTGCAACAGGCCGACCGCTACCAGATTGGTGAACGTGGCCGTACCACCGTAGGAAACGAACGGCAGCGGCAGCCCGGTGATCGGCATGATGCCGATCGTCATCCCGATGTTCACGAACGCCTGGAAGGCGAACCAGCAGACGATCGTGCCCGCCACCAGTGTGCCGAACCGGTCCTCGCACTGCCACGCGATTCGCACCCCGCGCAGCAGCACCACGCCGATCAGCGCCACCACCGTCACCGACCCGAGGAACCCGAACTCCTCGCCCGCCACCGTGAAGATGAAGTCGGTGTGCTGCTCGGGCACGAACCGCCCGGTCGTCTGTCCGCCGCCGAACAGCCCCTTGCCGAACATCTGCCCCGAGCCGATCGCGTTCAGGGCCTGCGTGCTGTTGTAGCCGACCCCGCGCGGATCCGTCGAGGGGCGGATGAACGCCGTGAACCTCGCCACCTGGTAAGGCTCCAGCAGCCCGAGGAACCAGACCGCCGCGCCCGCGCCCGCCGTGGCCAGCCCGAGCACCGCCACCCAGCGCAGCCGCACCCCCGCCACCACCAGGGCGCTGGCCGTGATCACCCCGACCACCATGGTGGTGCCCAGGTCGGGCTGGAGCATCACCAGCCCGATGACCAGGCCCGCCGCCCCCAGCGAGAGCAGCACGTCGAGCCCGCGCGGGCGGTCACCGCCCTCGACGGGCTGCGCCATCAGCATCGCCAGCAGCAGCACCAGGCCGAGCTTGGCGAACTCCGAGGGCTGTACGGCGAAGCCCGCACCGAGCATCACCCACGAGTGCGAGCCGTTGACCGTCGAGCCCAGCGGCGTGATCACCACGACCAGCCCGGCGATCGACAACGCGTAGATCAGCGGCGCGTACGCCCGCAGCAGCCGGTGGTCCACCATCGACACCACGCTGTACAGGGTCAGCCCGATCGCCACGTTGAGCACGTGCTTCTTGACCAGGCCCGTCGCGCCCGGCGCCCAGGTGCGAGTGGAAGACCACACCAGGAGGGTCCCGATCACGGTCAGCGCGAGCACCGCGACGAGCAGCACCGCGTCCATTCGCCACACCGCGCTCGCCGATGCGGGCACCCGGTGCGGCGGCACCCGCCTGTGGGCGGCGGGGGCGATCAACGATCCACCAGCCCGTCCGGCCTGATGACGGGCAACCGGCCGGCCGCGCGCATCCCCGGCAGCGCGGGCGCCGACTTCTTGCCGCCCTGCGGGGCGATGCCGAACATCTTCTCGTAGATCTCGCGGACGGCGGGGGCCGCCGTCGAACCGCCCATGCCGCCCTGCGAGACCATCACCACGACCACGAAACGGGGGTTGGACGCCGGGGCGAACGACGCGAACCAGGAGGTGTCCTCCTTGCCGTACACCTCCGCGGTGCCGGTCTTGCCGCCGATCCGGACCAGGTCCATCGGGAACCCGTTGAACGCGCCGGCGGCGGTGCCGTCCGAGGGCACCTCGCTCAGCGCCCGCCTGATGTAGCCGCGCTGCTCGGGCGTGATCGGCAGCTTGGCCGTCACGGGCGACTCGATCCGCTCCACCAGCCGGCCGTCCGGGCGCATCCGCGCCCAGCCGATCCGCGGGCTGCGCAGCTTGCCGTCGGTCACCAGCGCCGAGTAGGCGCGGGCCAGTTGCAGCGGGGTGACCAGCACGTCGCCCTGCCCGATGGAGAAGTTCGCCGCGTCACCGGCCCGCAGCCGGAAGCCCTCAAGGCAGTTCTCGTGCGCCAGGCGCTTGAGGAACGTCGCGCGGCTCGGGCTGGTCTTGGCGACCTCCGGAAAGCCGACCTTGGCCCGCCTGCAGTTGTCGTTCCTGGTGGCCGCCCACATCTCCTTCTTCCAGGCGCGGTCGGGGATGCGGCCCGGCGACTCGCCGGGCAGGTCGATGCCGCTGCGGCTGCCGAACCCGTACGCCCGCGCGGTCGCGGCCATCGGCTCCTTGGTCGGGCCCTTCGGGTTCAGTCCGCCGTCGCGCAGCCACTGCTCGAAGGCCGCCCGGTAGAAGATCGTGTCGCACGACTTGACCAGCGCCTGGTGCAGGGTCAGCACGCCCAGGCCCTGGCCCCGGAAGTTGCTGAACGGCCGGCCGCCGACCACGAACGAACCGGGGCAGCTGTACTTGCCGTTGAGCGGGTAACCGTCGGTGAGCATGGCCGAGACCGAGGAGATCTTGAAGGTGGAGCCGGGGGCGAACTCGCCCTTGGTGGCGCGCGACACCAGCGGCTTGCCGTACTTCTCCGACAGTAGCCCGCGGTACTCCGCCTCGGAGATGCCGCCGCTCCACACGCCCAGGTTGTACGTCGGCGCGCTGGCCAGCGCGAGCACCCGGCCGTTGCGGGGGTCGAGCACCACCCCGGCCGCGCCGTCGGCCTTGGGCGCCCGCTTCATCGCGTTCGCCAGCGCCCGCTCGACGATGGCCTGCACCTTCGCGTCGATGCTGGTGATCAACGTGTCGCCGGGGACGGGGGCCACCTGCCGCTCCACGCCGAGCACCTTGCCAAGGCGGTCCACCTGCACCCTGCGCAGCCCCGGGACGCCGCGCAGCACGTCGTCGTAGACCGACTCCAGCCCGTCGCGGCCGACCACGTCGACGCCGGAGAACGCGTCGGCGAGCCCCTTGCGGCGGTCCAGCTCGCCCTGGGTGACCGGCTGCAGGTAGCCGAGCATCTGCGCGGCCCCGCTGCCCATCGGATATTCCCGGAACGCCTGCACCTCGGCGGTCACCCCGGGGAACTCCTCCTGGCGCTCCAGGATCTGCAGCGCCTGCCGGGTCGAGACGCCCTCCTCCACCGGGATCGGCTGGTACGGCGACCCCGGCCAGCACGGGCGCGTCACCCCCGGCCCGCACGACCTGATCCGGTCGCGCAGCGCCTTCACCGGCTGGCCGAGCACTCCGGCGAGCCGCTGCAGCACCTCCTGGCCGGTGTCTGGCATCCGGTTGAGCGCGGTGCGGTCCACCGACACCACCAGGGCCGTCCGGTTGCGCACCAGCGGCCTGCCGTGGGCGTCGAGGATCTGGCCGCGCACCGCGGGCACCATCACGTCACGCGTGCGGGTCTCCGTCGCGGCCGAGACGTACTGCGCGCCGTGCACCACCTGCACCTGCCACAGGCGCACGCCGAGCACCGCGAGGATCGTCAGCACCAGCACGTGGACCACGAGCAGGCGGGCGCGGATCCGGGTCATCGTCAGGCCACCCCTCTCGTGCCGTCGGCGGAGTGCGCGACGGGGGGCCGTACGGAGTGCTCACCGCGCCGTGTGCGCCCGAACAGGCGTCCCACGCCCCAAACCACCAGGGGCGCCGCCAGCAGGTTGCACACGACGGCTCCGGGCAGTCGCGACAGCATCGCGGTGCCGGTGATGCCCGGCGTGCCGATCAGCGCGGCGACGGCCGCCGCGAGCAGCGGCGCGGCCACCGCGGCCAGGATCGCGGCGGGCACCACGGCCGCCGCGGTGCGCTCGACCATCCGGCCCACCAGGAACCCGATCAGGCAGAAGACCAGCGCGCACTGCCCGGCCACATGATGCGCGGGCGGCAGCAGATCCACCGCCAGCCCCGTCCCGAACCCGATCACCGCCCCCGCCACGGGCCCGCGCTGCGCCGCGCACGCGACCACCACCAGCAACACCAGATCAGGCGCCTCTCCCCCCGGCAACGGCACCCTGTTCACCAATGTCACCTGCACCAACAGCGCCAACCCCACCAAAAGCACCGTAACCACTACAAACCCCCGCCCTCCAAAGCTGTCGTCTCCGGGCGCGCCCGGACGGTCCTGGGGGCGGGTGGTGGCATGGCGGGGGCGTTCATCGCGGGCCCGTGTCGTCGAGTGGGCGGCCTCGCCAGTCGGTGACGATCGGGTGGCGGTGGTCGTCCGGGGAGCGGCCGGGGAGGCGGTCGAGCGGGCGATCCGGCGCCTGGCCGAGCGGACGGTCGCGGGGCCGGTCGAGTGGGCCCCCGAGAAGGCGGTCCGGGTCCACCGGGCCGCCGAAGCGGCGTTCCCGTTCCACCGGACGGTCGAAGGGCCTGTCGCCTCCGCGCCCCCGCGCCCGCTCCCGTGCCGGTTCCGCGGGCGCGGGCCCATCGGTCCTGGACGGCTCGGGCGAACCGGCGGTGCGGTCGTCGCGGCCCACCGCGCGGGCCTCTCGGGCCCGGTCACCGTCCTTCTTCCGCTGCGCAGGACGTTTCTCCCCCGGCCCGCGCGGACGCGGCGGCAGCACCGCGTCCCTCGGGTCGCGCGGCGGCCCCCCGACCACCACGCCCACCACGTCGAGCGACGTCAGGTCCGCGTACGGCCGGGCGTACGCGATCCTGGTCAGCTCCCCCGGCGTCGCCTCGACCCGCTCGATCACCCCCATCGGCACCCCGGCCACGTACGGCACGCCACGCTGCGACCCGAAGCTGACGATCCGGCTGCCCGCCGCGATCGGCGCCGAGGAGTCCAGGAGCCGGAACAGCACCAGGCTCTCCGTCTCGCCGACCCCGTGCACCACCCCGATCTCCCGGCCGCCCTCCAGCCGCGCGCCCGCCGCCGACGAGGGGTCGCTCAGCAGCAGCACCGTGGACGTGGTGCGCGCCGCCTGCACCACCCGCCCCACGAGCCCCTCACCGTTGATCACGGTCATCTCGCGCCGCACCCCGTCGGCCGAGCCCACGTCGATCTCTACCGCGTCCTCGAAGCCGGGCAGCCCACGCCGGGCGACCACGTTCCCTGAGACGATCTTGTACCCGCCCCGCCCCGCGAGCCCCAGCATGGAGCGCAGTTCGTCGGAGCGCTGCCGGTCGAGCCGCTGCGCGCTCAGTTGCCCGCGCAGCCGGGCGTTGTCCGCGCTCAGCTCGGCGACCCGCCGCCGCGAGGACGGCGCCGCCGCGACCGACGAGAAGAAGTCCCCCACGGGACGCACGACGTCGGCGACGGCCTGCTCCGCCGTACCGAAGAGGGACGCGCCGGCGATCCTGATCGGCCCCAGCGGTGAGCCCGGCCCGGCGCGGTGATCGACGGTGATGAGCACCAGGGCGGTCGCCAGCAGCAGCGCCAGGATCAGCCGGGTCCGGCGGGTGTCGCGCATCAGTGCCGCGGCTCCGGCACCAGCACCTGCTGAAGCGCCTCGAACTCCTCGACGCACTTGCCGGTGCCCAGGGCGACCGAGTCGAGGGCGTTGTCCACGAGATGGACGGGCATGCCGGTTTCGTCCCGCAGCCGTTCGTCCATGCCCTTGATCAGCGCGCCGCCCCCGGTGAGCGCGATGCCGCGGTCCATCAGGTCGCCGGACAGCTCCGGCGGGCAGCGGTCGAGCGTGGTCTTGACGGCGTCCACGATCGCGTTGACCGACTCCTCGGTCGCCTTGCGGATCTCGTGGGCCGACACCACGATCGTCTTGGGCAGGCCGCTCACCAGGTCGCGGCCGCGCACCTCGGCGTGGCCCTCGTCCTGCTGCTCGCAGGCCGAGCCGATGGCCATCTTGATCTCCTCGGCGGTGCGCTCGCCGAGCATCAGCGAGTACTCCTTCTTCGCGAAGGTCATGATCGCCTGGTCCATCTCGTCGCCCCCGACGCGGATGGACTGACTGGTCACCACGCCGCCCATGGAGATGATCGCGACCTCGGTGGTGCCGCCCCCGATGTCCACCACCATGTTGCCGGTCGGCTCGTGCACCGGCAGCCCCGCGCCGATGGCGGCCGCCATCGGCTCCTCCACGATGTAGACCTTCCGCGCGCCCGCCTGGTACCCGGCCTCCTTGACGGCCCGCTGCTCCACGCTGGTGATGCCGCTCGGCACCGCGACGATGATGCGCGGCTTGGCGAAGTGTCGGCGGCGCAGCACGCGCTGGATGAAGAAGCGCAGCATCCGCTCGGTCACCTCGAAGTCGGCGATGACGCCGTCCTTGAGCGGGCGCACCGCCATGATGTTCCCGGGGGTCCGGCCGATCATCCGCTTGGCCTCGACCCCGACCGCCACGATCTTCCCGGTCATGGTGTTGAGCGCGACGACGGAGGGCTCGTTCAGCACGATGCCGCGGCCCCGCACGTAGACCAGCGTATTGGCCGTGCCAAGGTCAACGGCCATGTCTCGGCCGAGGAAAGCGAGCTTGCTACCCATGGGGACGCCGAACCTTCCGTACGTCGATCAGCGGACGGTCACGTACCGCATTCGCATCGTAACGTGACGTACCCACCGTCAAGCGCAACGAGCCACCCGGTCCTGGGAAAAACTTGGCTTAGCCCGGCAACGACCACGAGGGACGCCGGAGTACGGCGTCCCTCGTTTCGGGCATGCGGCCTCCCGCCGGACGGCGGCGGCCCGGCGACCTAGAAGCGGTCCGGGAAGAAGATCTTGATCTCGCGCGCGGCGGACTCCGGGGAGTCGGAGCCGTGCACAATGTTCTCGCCGATCTCCAGCGCGTGGTCGCCCCTGATCGTGCCGGGCGCGGCCTTCACCGGGTCGGTGGCGCCCGCCAGCGCGCGGAACGCCTCGATGGCACGCGGCCCCTCGACGGCCAGCGCCACCAGCGGCCCGGAGGTGATGAACTCGACCAGCTCACCGAAGAACGGCTTGGCGGAGTGCTCGGCGTAGTGCGCCTTGGCCGTGTCGGCGTCGAGGGTGCGCAGCTCCAACGCCACGATCTTGAGGCCCTTGCGCTCGATCCGGCCGATCACGTCGCCGACCAGCCCACGCGCGACGCCGTCGGGCTTGACCAGGACAAGTGTGCGCTCGGACACTGTGGTTCTCCTTCAACCAGGAAGCTCTCGCGAAATGCGGTGAACGCGCGAAGCCTATCGTCACCGGGGCGATGTGCCGCCTTCCGGAGAGGGGGTGGGCGGCGGCACCGAGGGCCGGTCCACCGGCGGAGGGTCTTCTCCGTCGTCGTCCGAATCATCACGATCTTCCCCGTCGCCACCGCCGCGCTCGTCGCCATCGGGCATTTCGAGCACGACGGCGCCCCCCGCCGCGGCCGACGCCCGCCGCGCCAGGAAGGCGCCCGCGACGATCACCAGCACCACGAGGAAGCCGCCGACCAGCGCCCACAGGCGCAACGCGGAAAGGAACGCCTCCATCAGCGCCTGCCGGGACGTCGCCGCGCGCAGCCCCGGCATCTGGATGCCGCTGGCCAGCAGGAACCCCGACAGCATCGCCGGGAAGCACAGCGACAGCGCGTAGAGGGCGCCGCCCAGGCCGGTCGAGGCGAAGGAGGCCGCGAGCGCCACCGCCGCGCCCGCGACGATCAGCCCGAACGGCGCCAGCAGCACGATGCCCTGCTCGGCGGGCACCAGGAACCAGACCGCGCACAGCCCGGCCACCAGCGCCACCAGCCCGGCCTCCCCGATGCGGGTCAGCGCCTGCGCGCGGGCGCGGACCGCCGGCCACGCCCCGGCCAGCGCCAGCACCACGGTCAGCGCGAACGCGGGCCACAGCCCGGACAGCCCCGGGCCGCCCATGCCGCCCAGTTCCATGTTGGTGACCTGCGCGCCCGTGGGCAGCACCACCGCGCCCACCACGACCATCGCGAACGCCGCCTGCCGCGCGCCACGCCCCTCGAAGGAGCCGCCGAGCGCCGCCATGACCAGCAGCGCGAGCAGGCACACCGCGGACGCCAGCACCACCACCGGCTGCGGCCAGTCATAGGAGATCCCGAACGCCAGGACGGCGATGCCCACGGCGGGCGCGAGCACGAGCGCCGCCCGCTTCGGCCCCGACTCGCCCTCGCGCGCGCCGATACTCGCGGCCTCCCGCGCGTCGCCCGCGAACATCCGGACCACCATGTAGAGCGCGGCCAGCGCCAGCGCGACCCCGGTGAGCAACGGATACGGCTGCAGGGTGACCCGCCAGCTCGCCACGTCGTCGAGCGGCCACAGCGCGAGCGCCTGGGCCCCCACCATGCTGACGGCCAGCGTGGCGGCCCACAGCGCCCGTAGCGCCGTCGCGCGCTCCCACACGGCCACCAGGGTGGCCGGGACCAGCAGCCCCGCTCCGACGCCGTGCAGGGCGCGCAGCGTGCCCACCATGCTCACCGTGTCGGCGAAGCCGCCCGCGACGTCGGCGACCGCCAGTATGGTCAGGCCGCCGACCAGCACCGGAGCCGCGCGCACCCGGCGCACCAGGAGCACGGCGAGCGGCACGGTCAGCATCATCGCCGGCAGGGCGAGCCCATGGGCGCGGATCATGTCGCTGGGCGGCACGCCGGGCGGAAGCAGGGCGGAGACCACCGAGACGGTGTTGGGGACGGCGACGATCGCCAGCGGGAGGGCGACCACGACGAGCAGCCCGAGCACCACGTCGTACGCCCGGGCGGCACGCAGGTCACGCGAGAGCGGCGTCGCGGCTCCGGCGGTGACCGCCTGGGACCGCTGAATGAGGGGGTCGGCCATGTAGGCCGACTTTAGCGCGAAGTCACTCCCTCGACACGGCGAGCGACGAATATCGCCGTTATCCACAGTGCGGCGAAGATCACACCGAGGAAGAACATCGGAAATACCAGGAAGCCCGTGGCGATCACCAGAATCTGCAGCACACTTCCGGCTATGTAGGCGAACGGGCGCTTGAGCAGACCCGCGACCACCACGCACAGCAAGGCCAGGCCGAGCCCGACCGCCAGGGCCGGACCGGGGGCGGTGCCGTCCAGGTTAATGGCCACCGGAACGGTCAGGCCGACCACGATGGCCTCCATGCCGAGCACGGTGGCGCACAAGCGGCGCATGCCTGGCGTCACCTGGAACACGTCGTCACTCCTTCCTCAGATGCCTTTGGCGTGCAGCAGGTGGCGGGCGTCTCCCGCCGTCACCACCGATCCGGTGATCAGCACACCGGTGCCGCTGAACTCGCCGCCTTCGTCGGCCAGCCCGATCGCGATGTCGATGGCGTCGTCGAGCCGCGGCGCGACCCGCACGCGATCGGCGCCGAACAGGCCTTCCGCCAGCTCGGCCAGCTCCCCTACGTCCATGGCGCGGGGGGAGGAGTTGCGGGTGACCACGATCTCGGCGAGCACCGGCTCCAGCAGCTCCAGCAGGCCGCGCACGTCCTTGTCGGCCATCACGCCGACCACGCCGATCAGGTGGGAGAAGTCGAAGGAGTCGTGGACCGCCTCGATCGAGGCGCGCATGCCGCCCGGGTTGTGGGCGGCGTCCACCAGGACTGTGGGGCCGCGGCGAATGACCTCCAGCCTGCCGGGAGAGGTGACGCCGGCGAACGCCTGCCGTACGAGGTCCTGCTCCAGCGGCTCGTCGCCCGCCGTCAGCAGCTCCACGGCCGCCAGGGCGCACGCGGCGTTGCTCGCCTGGTGCGCGCCGTACAGCGGCAGGAAGACCTCCTCGTAGACGCCCTTGAGGCCCTGGAGCCGCAGCAACTGGCCACCGAAGGCCAGCTCGTGGCCCAGCACGCCGAATTCGAGCCCCTCACGGGCCACCACCGCGTCGACCTCGGCCGCCCGGCGCAGCAGCACCTCGGCCACCTCGACCTCCTGCTGCGCGATCACGACGGTGCCGTCCGGCTTGATGATGCCGGCCTTCTCCCCCGCGATGGTCACCACGTCGTCACCGAGGTAGTCGGTGTGGTCCAGCGAGATCGGCGTGATCACCGACACCACGCCGTCCGCGACGTTCGTGGCGTCCCACGTGCCGCCCATGCCGGTCTCCACGACGGCCACGTCAACGGGGGCGTCGGCGAACGCCGCATACCCCATCGCGGTCAGCGTCTCGAAGAACGACACCTTGCCGAGCCGCTCGTCGATCATCTCGATGTACGGCAGGACGTCCTGGTACACCTCGACGAACCGCTCCTCGGACAGCGGCGCCCCGTCCACGCAGATCCGCTCACGGACGGACGTCAGGTGCGGACTGGTGAACCGGCCCACGCGCAGGTTGCGCTCGGCGAGCAGACTCTCGACCAGCCGGGCGGTGCTCGTCTTGCCGTTGGTGCCGGCGATGTGCACGACGGGATAGGAGCGCTGCGGCGTGCCGAGCACATCCATGAGCGCGTTGATCCGATCGAGTGTCGGATCGAACTGCCACTCGACGCCACGGCCCATGATGGCCTGCTCTACCTCGCGATACTCCACATGACCAACCCTACTGATCCCACAGGGTGCCAAGCCCGCCGCCCCGAGTGCGGCAAACAAGAAAGGGGAGGGGCTCCCAGCGCCGAAGCGCGGGAACCCCTCCCCTTCATATTCAAAGATCGTGCGGCGGCGACCTACTCTC
>NZ_JARLTC010000018.1 GCF_029382225.1 Spongiactinospora sp. TRM90649 | reverse complement strand
GCCTATCCAGGCCGGATCAGGTAAAGAGGTTCTTCATCACCCGGGAAGGATCTTTACACACTTGAGGTGACAAGCTCGCGCCGGCTGGCCGCAAACGGAGACGAAGGTCATGCTTGCGCCCGCTGTTGATCTTTCGCCGTACATGCGGCGGGTCCGGTCGGGCGCGGGTGTGCTCGTTCTCATGACACGGTTGCCGGACGATGTCGTTCCATGGAGAGTTCCCATCTGCCGGGATGATGGGCGCATGGATGTGAACGAGGTGCTGTTGCCGGGGGTCGGCCTGCGGTATGAGTTCACCACGCAGGCGGGAGAGCGGATCGGGGTGGTGGCGCGGCGTACGGGCGAGTTCGAGGTGGTCGGCTATCTCGCCGACGATCGGGACGAGGGCAGGCCGCTGTTCCGGCTGAATGAGGAGGAGGCCGAGGCGCTGGCCCAGATCCTGGGCGCGCCGCGGATCGCCGAACGCTTCGCCGACCTGACCCGGGAGGTTCCTGGGCTGAGTTCTGAGCCGGTGAAGGTGGCTCCGGGCTCGCCGTATGCGGATCGCCCGCTGGGGCACACGCGGGCGCGCACCCGTACCGGCGCCTCGGTGGTGGCGATCGTGCGCGGCGCCGACGTGGTCGCCTCCCCCGGTCCCGAGCAGGTGTTGCGTGACGCCGACGTGCTGGTGGTGGTGGGCACCCGGGAGGGCATCGACGGCGTCAGGCGGATCCTGCGGGGCTGAAAGCGTGCACGTCTCGGTCGCGTTGCTGCTGGAGCTGGGGCTCATCCTGGCCGTCCTCAGCGTCGTGGGGTCCCTGGCGCGGCGGGTGGCCCTGTCCCCGATCCCGCTCTACCTACTGGCTGGCCTGGCGCTCGGCGAGGGCGGCGTGCTGCCGATCCCGGCTGCCGGTCAGTTCGTGCAGATCGGGGCCTCCATCGGGATCGTGCTGCTGCTCCTGGCGCTGGGCCTGGAGTTCTCCCTTGCCGAGTTCACCGCGAGCATGCGTCATCATCTGCCATCGGCAGGTGTCGATCTGCTGGTCAACGCCGTTCCCGGCGCTGCGGCGGGCTGGCTGCTCGGCCTCGACGGCGTCGGCGTGCTGGCGCTGGCCGGTGTCACCTACATCTCCTCCTCGGGGATCATCGCCCGGCTGCTGAGCGACCTGCGGCGGCTGGGCAACCGGGAGACGCCGTCGGTGCTGTCGGTGCTGGTGCTGGAGGACTTCGCGATGGCGGCCTACCTGCCGGTGCTGGCCGTGCTGGCCTCCGGCGGCGCCTGGTGGCAGGCCATCGTGGGGGCGCTGGTCGCGGTCGGCGCGGTGCTGACCGCCTTCGCCGTCGCCGCCCGCTGGGGGCATCACCTGGGCCGGATCGTGGCGCACCCGGACAACGAGCAGCTCATGTTGCGCATGCTCGGGCTGACGATGATCGTGGCGGCGCTGGCCGAGTACGTCCACGCCTCGGCGGCGGTGGGCGCCTTCCTGGTCGGCCTCACTTTGACCGGCCAGACCGCCGATCGCGCGCGTGCGGTCATCGCGCCGCTGCGTGATCTGTTCGCCGCGGTCTTCTTCATCGCGATCGGCCTGTCGGTGGCTCCCGCCACACTGCTGCCGGTGTTGCCGGCCGCGCTGGCGCTGGCCACGGTGACCGCGCTGACCAAGATGTTCACCGGCCGATACGCGGCCTCGCGACGGGGTGGGCCGCCGCGGCCGGGCGCGGGCGGGCGCCGCGCTGATCGCCCGCGGAGAGTTCTCCATCGTCATCGTCGGCCTGGCCGGCGCGCAGCTTCCCGTCATGGCGCCACTGGTGACGGCCTACGTGTTCGCGCTAGCCATCGTCGGGCCGCTGATCGCACGCTTCACCGACGCCCGGCCCCGGATGCGACCTTTTGACCAGCCGCATGATGAAATGCCCCGTGTTTTCCGGACACCGAAGTAAATGAACTATATCATGCGGCGACTCGCCTGCAGAACCATTCCTCTAGAACTTCCAGCGGTGGCCGATATCCCAACATGGAACGCAGGCGCCGACGATTATATTTGATCACAGCAGGTACGTGCTTCCGTCACGCTCGTGAACCTACGATGATGAACTAACTCCGTCTTCAGCTTGCCGAAGAACGACTCCGCCATGGCGTTGTCGAAACATATCCCCGTTCGTCCGACCGACTGTCTCAAGCCATGCCGGTTCAGCGTGGCGGCGTAATCGTGAGACGTGTGTTGACCACCCCTGTCCGAGTGAAAAATCGCTCCAACGGGAATATCGACCCTCATCGCGGCCATGTCGAGGGCTGCGCACACCAAAGCGGCCGGGTATCGCACATCCAATGCCCACCCGATCAGCGCCTTCGAAAAGCAATCAATGACAGTGGCCAGATAGGGCGGCCCTGTTTCCGTCTTGATCTCGGTGATGTCGCCGACCAGCTTGGCCGCTGGCACCTCAGGGGTGAAGTCGCGGCCCACCAGGTCCGGGAGGGGACCGGCCGCCTGGTCCGCGACGGTCAGCCCACGTCGCCGCTTGACCTGCACCGGCGTCAGGCCCAGGTCCCGCATCAACGCCCGCACCGGCTCGTCATCGACCTCGATCCCCATCCGCCCCAGCGCCGCATGTACCCGCCGGTAACCGTACGTCCGCCCCGAGTCGGCGAACACTTCCTCGACCAACGGTTTGAGGTCCTCACGACGCCGCTTTCCGGCCGACATCGGCCGATCCCGCCATTCGTAATATCCCGATCTCGAAACCCCGAGAAGACGGCACATCATGGGCAGGCCGAAGTTGGCCTCCTCCGCGTGGATCAGCGAGAACTTCTCGCCCGCTACCGCTCCCTCGCAAAGAAGGCCGCGCATTTTTTCAGGAAGGCGTTCTCCTGCTCAAGTTCCGCGATCCGACGTTCCATCTCGCGTACCCTCGCACGCTCCGCGGCATCCCGGCCCGGCTCGGTGTTCCCCGACCGGCGGCGCTTCTCCTTGGTCACCCAGTTCCGCGCGGTCTCCCGCGACACGCCGAAATCCTTGGCCGCCTGCGACCGCTCGTCCAAGACGGCCTTGACGACCTCGTCCTCGAACTCCTCTGAAGAATTCTTTCCCGCCACGAACCCTTCCTTCCGAACCAGTCAGCACCCTACTTGGCACCGTGTCCGGAAGATCAGGGGCACCTCACACTCCCCACAGAGCAGGATGAAGAGGTTCAGTGCATCACCGATCTCGGACCAGGGCCGGCGTATGCGCGGAGCGCCTGGTCACGCGTGAGCGGTGGCCAGGACATCGCCTCTGACCAGGGAACTTGATGTTGAAAAGGTTCACTGTTAATGGCGATGTGTGATCACATTGCCGCTGCTGCCGGTGGTAGCGCAACTTGCCGGTGAGTTGCCGATGGATTTCCTGTAGGTCCCCTTCACTCCGTGCTTGAATGAAAGCCGCCTGAGATTCAGGACTGCATCGTTGAACCGTTTCTCTATTCATCGCCGGGGGCAATTATGGCTGGACTCGCCGACTTTTCCTTCACCACGGACCTGCACCTCCGACTCCTTCTCAGCCTCGATCGCGGGCACAATTTGCGCAGGGCCATCGAAAAGGCGGTAGGGCGGGGCGCTCACGTGCTGGACGCGGGTACCGGTAGCGGCGTGCTGTCCTTCCTGGCGCTCAACGCGGGTGCCGAGCAGGTCGTGGGGGTGGACCGCCAGCATCTCGACACGGCGCGCATACTGGCCAAGCACAATGGTATGGACGACCGGGTCAGGTTCATCGAGGCGGATCTCATGGAGCCTGAATTGCCGGAACTGACAGGAGGACGTCCCTTCGATGTCCTACTCGCCTTTATTTATACAAACCATCCACTCGAAGACGAGGCGCGTTCCCGGATGGTGTTCTCCTTGCGCGACCGGTTCTGCTTCGATAATAGCGTGATCGTTCCCGGATTCATCCGGTACAGTGTAACCGGTTGTGAGCGAACCGACTGGGACATGCAGACCGAATTCTCAGACCTTCGGCAGAGCGCCAAGCTGCTCAAGGAATGCTATGACCTGGACTTCCAGCCGTTGATCGACCGTACGATCCAGGAACTGGCCGTGAAGCGCAGCCGGCCGATCGACACGGCCTCACGCGACTGGCGGCCACCTACGCGCATGGGCTCCGTGCGCTTCCCGCGTAAGGACCTACGGCTGCTGACCGAGCCGACGCACTACACCGAGATCGACTACTCCGCGCCCGCGTTCGTCGGCTTCCCGGCCGAGACCACCTTGTCCATGACGGTTCCTGGCCGGCTCACGGGCGTGCTCTGGACCCAGGAACTGATCTTCGATGGCAAACCGCTCTGGACCACGGAGACGTACAGCCCTCTCAGAGAATCCCTTTCGGTTGCGGCCGACGACTCGGTCGTCATTCACACGGACGAGGCATGGCGGGCTTCCAACGTCCTGAGCGCCGGGCGGCTGCCGGCGGCGCCCAAGAGCCGATAACGGACGGGGCTTTGATGACTACCAGCCCTTCGTCGACGGATATCCACATTCCAGGGCCTGCGGTGGCCACCCTGAACGAGCTCAGCCGTCATACCGGCTGCCCTCCGGCATGTGCCTTGGGCGCCGCGCTCGCGGTCTTGTCATATCGGTTGACGGGGGCGGCCCAGGTCGAACTTCTGCTGGTCAACGAGGGAATCGAGCACAGACATGGCTACGACCTCGACCACAGGGTTTCCATGCGAGGACTGCTCGGCCAGCGTTCGCGGGGCGGCGACGCGCGGAGTGACAGCCCGATCAGATTCGAGACGGTCGACGAGGCGGATGGCGTCCGGCTGATCACTGACGCTGTTGATGGTCGCATGCTCGACGAGGTACTGCCGACGCTGGTTCACGATGCCCTACGGAGCCCTGACATCGGGATCGACCGGCTCTGTCTCCTCGCTGACGAGCAGCGCGCGAAGGTGCTTCACGACTGGAATCAGACCGCCCGGCCCTATCCCAGCCACCAACTGGTCTCCGACCTGGTGGCGGCACAAGCCGCGCGTACTCCGTATTCCGTGGCCGTTGTGGATCGGACCGAGGTGCTGTCCTACCTGGAACTCGATCAGCGTGCCAACCGGCTGGCCCGGTTTCTGCGGCGCTTGGAGATCGGCCCAGGTGACCTGGTCGGCCTGCACCTGGGACGGACGGCGGACCTGATCGTGTCGATGCTCGCGGTGCTCAAGGCGGGTGCGGCCTATGTTCCGCTGGACCCACGCTATCCCGAGGCCAGAATCGGCCAGATGCTCGATGACAGCCGGGCCGGTTTGGTGCTGTCCGACCAGACGGGCGCCGAGTCGGCGGCCTTCCAGGACCGTCGCGTCGTGGTCCTGGAGGCCGTCCGGCTCCTGGTGGAACGGGAGAAGGCGGACGAGGTCGTCACCGGCGCCAACGCCGACGACCTCGCTTATGTGATCTACACCTCCGGCTCCACCGGCCGGCCGAAAGGCGTGCAGATCGAGCACCGCAATCTCACCAACCTCTTGCTGGGCATGCGAGATCTACTGGAGTTGACCGCCGAGGACAGCGTGCTCGCGGTGACATCCGTCTCCTTCGACATCGCGATGCTGGAACTCCTGGGCCCGCTCGTTATCGGAGGCAAGGTCGCCATCGCCGATGTCGGCGAGACCAATGATGGTCACCGGCTGTTGGAGGCGCTGGAGCGGTCTGGCGCGACCGTGATGCAGGCCACGCCCGCCAGTTGGATCATGCTGCTCGACACCGGCCGCTGGTTACCGCCCATCACGGCGCTGTGCGGCGGCGAGGCAATGCCCCCCACGCTGGCTCGGCGCCTCGTCGGCCAGGTCCGGCAATTGTGGAATGTGTACGGTCCCACCGAGACGACCGTCTGGTCCACGGCCGCGCGGCTGACGGGAACCGACTGGCAGGCCCCCAGCGTGGGCAGGCCGATCGCCAATACTCGCGCCTACGTTCTGGACGACCGAATGGAGCCGGTTCCGGTGGGCTCCCCAGGAGAGTTGTGGCTCGGCGGCGCCGGAGTCGCGCGTGGATATCTGGGCCGCCTGGATCTCACCGACGAGCGCTTCCGTCTCGACCCATTCCAGGAGGGCGGGCGCGTCTACCGTACCGGGGACCTGGCCAGGTTCCGGGATGACGGCGCACTTGACATCCTCGGGCGGCGAGACCATCAAGTCAAGATCAACGGATACCGGGTGGAGCTTCACGAGGTCGAGAGGACACTGGCGGAGCATCCGGAGGTAAGCCGCGCCGTCGTGGCGACCCACGCGACCGACCACGGGCTGCACCGCCTGGTGGCCTACGTCGTAGGCGGCTCTCTCGGTGAGCTGCGCCGGTTCCTCGGTGAGCGACTGCCTCCCTATATGGTGCCGACGCAGTTCGTCTTTCTGGACGAACTGCCGCTTCTCCCCAACGGCAAGGTCGATCGGGCGGCCCTGGCCGCGGCGGAGCCCATGGCCCCCGGTGATGAGGCCGGCCAGACGGCTCTGGACCCGGACAAACCAACGGCACCCACCACGACCACGGAACAGACACCGCCCGGCCTGGAGAGGCTGTGGAGGGAGACGCTCGGTGTTGCTCACATCGGCGCAGACGACGATTTCTTCGCGCTCGGCGGCACGTCACTCCAAGCCGGCTCACTGATGAACGCGTTGGAGCGGTTGACCGGAGACATCGTCTACGTGGCAGCCATATTCGACCACCCGACCTTGTCGGGCTTCTCCTCTTACCTCACCGCCGAATATCCGCGACTGGCTGCTGCCCTCGCCCACGACGGCCCCGGCCGGCCGGTGACGACCCAGGAGAACCGCTCGGTTGACGTGTCCATGCTCCGGGCCTTTCGCCGACTCGTCACAGGTCGGCCGCCCGCCGCCCCACCGGACAAGCTGTCAAAGGCCGCCTTCGTCCTGTCCGCTCCGCGATCAGGCTCCACGCTGCTGCGGGTGATGTTGGCGGGCCATCCAGAGCTCTTCGTGCCACCGGAGCTGGAACTGCTCGGATTCGACACCATGCGAGCCCGCGACCTGGCGCTGAGCGGCAGGAACGGCTATGCGCGGGAGGGGCTGCTGCGGGCGCTGCGCCAGGTCTCCGCCGGTGGGCTCGACGAGGCCGAGACACTTGTGGAACGGCTCAGCCAGGAACATCTCGTCGCCGACACCTACCGAGTGCTGCAAGAGCAGATCGGTCCGCGTCTTCTGGTCGACAAGACCAGTACGTACGCCATGGACTACGCGGCTCTGACGCGCATGGAGGAGATGTTCGAAGCACCACGTTACGTCCATCTGATCCGCCATCCAGGCGCGATGGCGCTGTCGTATGTCGAGGCCAGGCTGGATCAGGTCTTCCGGCACGAACACTCGTACTCGGTCAGGGAACTGGCTGAGCTCATCTGGCTGGTCAGCAACCAGAACGTGCGGGAGTTTCTGCACGGCGTACCAGGCGACCGGCAGATGACCGTGCGTTTCGAGGACCTGCTAGAAGAGCCGGTGACGGTGCTGCGCGCAATCGCGGACTTCCTTGATGTGCCGTTCCACGAGGCGATGCTGGATCCGTACGCCGATGTGACCGCGCGTATGGCCGATGGCCTTCATCCGGAGTCCCGGATGGCGGGTGACTTCAAGTTCGCCCGCTTCGACAAGATGGAGCCGAGCACCGCGAACTCATGGCGCACCCATTTCGACACGGCGACACTCTCCCCGCTGACCACGGTGCTGGCACGCGATTACGGTTACGCCGACCTCCCCGCGATCCGGCAGTCGGTCCGCTCGGCGGAACTGGGCTCTCATCAGCGCAATGTCTATCTGCATCAACGGCTCGCCGGCTCCAGCCCGCTGTACAACATCTGCAAGGCGTGGCATCTGACCGGGGATGTGGACGAACTCGCGTTGCGCAGCGCGCTATGGCATCTGGTCGCAGGTCACGAAGCGTTGCGGACGACCTTCCACGAGGCCCATGGCGAGGTGCGCCAGATGGTCGGCGAGGTGGGTCACGCTCCCCTGGAGCGGATGACGCTTTCGCCGGACTCGAGCGAGGCCGAGATCCAGGCGGTGGTCGAGTCGTATGCGGCCGGCCCGCTGGATCTTGAGAACGGCCCGCTGTTCCGCATGCTGCTGGTCGATCTGGGCCCGGGGCGCCACGTGCTGGCGGTGCTGGCACACCACGCCGTCATCGACGGAGCTTCGCTCACCGTCATTCTGCGTGATCTATCTCAGTTGTACGGCGCCGCCCTTGAGGGGCGGGAAATGCCGCTCCCTAACGGCGTGCAGTACATCGACACCATCGACGAACATGTCCAGGTACGCGACGAGGAATACTGGCGCCGAACGCTCTCCGACGTGCCCGCCCTCCTCGCTCTGCCCAGTGACAAGAACCGGCCGTCGGTCAAGGGGCACCACGGCCGGCGCGTCCGCATGACCTTGCCCCCGCCGGTTCTGGCCCGAATCAAAGAAGTCGCCCAGAGCCAGGGATCCACGCTCTACATCACTCTGCTGGCGGCGTTCAAAGCCCTCCTCATGCGCTACACGGAGGCCGCGAAGGTGGACAAGCTCGTGGTGGGCACGGCCTTCGCCAACCGGCAGAATCCGGCGAACAAGGACGTGGTCGGCATGCTCACCGGGACATTGCCTCTGGTCACCGAAGTCCCGGCCGAACCCCTCACGTTCCGCCAGTTGACCGGCCGAGTTCGGGACACGTGCGTGGGAGCGTTCGAGCATCATGACGTGCCGTTCGAAGATCTGGTACGGATTTCCGGAGCCGGGCGCGACGCGAGTTACACACCGCTGGTGCAAATCATGTTCACCTTCGAGCCGCCCCTCGCAAGCGAGCTCGACCTGCGCGGTGTCCAGGCCTCGGGACTGCTGATCGATGGCGGCACCGCCAAGTTCGACCTGACCGTGACCTGCGTACCCGGCGAGAACGGCCTGGACGGTTGGTGGGAGTACGACACCCACCTGTTCGATGCCGAACAGGTGACGCGAATGGTTGGGCACTACACCAAGCTCCTCCACCAGATCGCCGACGATCCGGACGTGCCCATCGACCGCATCGAACTGCTCAGCACGACCGAGCACGACCAGGTGGTCAGGCAGTGGAACACTACGGACATCCATCGGATCGCGAGCGAGTCACCGATCACGGCGATCCGGAATCATGCGAAGCGGCAACCGGACGCTGTCGCCGTGGAAGGCGATAGAGCGGCCCTCACCTACGCCGAGCTGAACTCCGCCTCCGACAACGTGGCCGCCAGGCTGACGGCCGAAGGACTGCGTCGCGGCGAGATCGTGGCTGTCCTGTGCGGCCGGGAGCCTGCCTTCGTCGTGGCGGCGCTGGGAATCATGAAGGCCGGAGGAGCGTACCTGCCGATCGATCCTGAGACACCGCAGTCACGGATCGACTACATGCTGACGGACTCCGGTGCCCGCTGGGTGCTGACCACGGCGGATCTCCTGCTGCTGATCCCCGAGACTGTCACGCCGCTGGACATCGGTACACCATCTGAGGACAGTGAGCCCATTCGCCTGCGGGAGCCCACCGGCGACGAGCTTGCCTACGTCATCTACACCTCAGGGTCGACCGGCCACCCCAAGGGGGTGATGATCGAACATCACAGCCTGGAGAACTTCGTCGCTTGGTATGCCGAGGAATACAGGTTGACCGCTGCGGACCGCTGCGGCCATACGGCCAACGCCGCGTTCGACGTGTGCGTCATGGATGTCTGGCCCACTCTGGCCGTCGGCGCCACGCTGGTGATCGCCCCCGCAGGGGCGATCGTCGACCCCGCGAAGATGTGGCGGTGGCTCGCCACCAGCCGGGTCACGGTCAGTTTCGTGGTGACGCCTCTCTGGGAGGCGATGCTCGTCGAGCCCCGGCTCGACGATCTTGCACTACGCACGGTGGTCGTCGCCGGTGACCGGCTGCACCCATCGCCCCTTCGTCTGCCTTTTCAACTCGTCAACGGGTACGGACCGACCGAGAACACGGTCCTGTCCACGGTGGAGACGGTCCGCCCGTCCGGCGACGGGCTCCGTCCACCGGCGATCGGCCGCCCGATTGCCGGCACCACCGCGTACATCTTGGACGCGCACCGGCGACCCGCGCCGATCGGCGTCGAGGGCGAGCTCTACCTGGGGGGCCAGCAGGTCGCGCGTGGCTATCTCAACAGGCCGGAGCTGACTGCGGAGCGATTCGTCCCGGACCCCTTCGCCGGCACCACCACGGCCCGAATGTTCCGGACGGGAGACCGGGTACGGCACCGCGCCGACGGCGCGATCGAGTTCTTGGGGCGCAACGACCACCAAGTGAAGATCAGAGGATTCCGCATCGAGCTCGGCGAGATCGAGGCGGCGCTGCAACGGATCGATGAGGTCAATGACGCGGTGGTGCTCGCCCTCGGCGCCGAGCACGACCGGAGACTGCACGCGTTCTTCACCGGCGACTCCTCGCTCGGCCGGAAGGAACTACAGCGCGAACTGGCCCGTGACCTTCCTTCCTACATGCTGCCGGCCGGATTCACCCACCTGAAAGCGGTGCCGTACACGTCCAATGGCAAGGTGGACCGCCGTGCGCTGGAGACCTTGGCCGGCACGCTCCCATCCGTGGCGGCGGAGCCATTGGACGAACTGGAAGTGGCGCTGCTCGAACTTTGGCGCCGGATCCTCCAGACGGACGTGCCCGTAACCGGCTCGTTCTTCGAGTACGGGGGGCACTCGTTGAGCGCGATCCGGCTGGCCTCGCTGGTCCGCGAGAAGACGGGACATGTCATCGGGCTGCCGGCATTGTTCCGCGCTCCGAGCGTCCGGGAGATGGCGGCGCTCCTGCGAACCGACCGTCAGTCCGCGAACCTGGTCAGGATTCAGCCAGACGGCCATCTGCCTCCGCTGTTCTGTGTTCATCCCTCGGATGGCAGTGTGCTCGCCTACGCACCGCTTCGCGAGATCTGCGGGCCGGACCAGCCCGTGCTGGGTCTGCAAGGAGAGACAGGACCGCAGTCCGCGGACGCCTCCGTCGAGTCGACAGCGGAGAAGTACGTCGAACTCGTCCAGGCAGCGTGGCCTTCGGGTCCGGTCCAGCTGCTCGGCTGGTCGTTCGGCGGCCTCATCGCCTTCGAGATGGCGAGGCAGCTCGAGGCACGAGGACGGACGGTCATGCCACTCATCCTTCTGGACTCCGAGGTGCTGACCCGGCCGGAGGGGCCGGAGAACGAGGCAAGGGCACTGCGCGAATTCGCCTGGCAACTCAGGCGCGGATTCGAGCGGACGCCTGAGGTCGAGGCCGATTCGCCGGCCGCTCCTCATGAGTCCCGCTGGAGCGCCCTGATCGCGCACGCCGTCGACGCAGGCTGGATCGAAGGACGGCACGCGCACGAACTTCGCACCGCTTACGAGACCTTCAGAGACCACCTCGCGCTGGGTTGGCGCTACGTCCCCGAGCCGATCACCGCTGCGATCACGCTCTTCACCGTGTCCGAACGCGCCAACGACCGTCGCAAGGCACAGGAAAACGCCTGGCGGGGATTGACGACTGGGGATTTCGCGGTGGTCGAGATCACGGGAGATCACATGGACGTCGTGAGCAGGCCGGCGCTGCGGCAGGCGATCGCCACCCTGCCCGAACTCCCCACGACTCCAGGGATCGACAGTGGCTCGTAACGCCTCCGCCGACGTAGCCGGAGCAACTGATTCCGAGGAACGGCCAGGCAAGCCGCAGTGGCTCGGGTTCGTCGCGCTGCTACTCGGCATGTTCATCGTTCAAGTGGACTTCTTCATCGTGAACGTGGCGTTGCCGCACATCCAGCGCGACCTCTCGGCGACGCTGTCCGAGATCCAGCTCGTGGCGATCAGCTATGGCGGCGCGGTCGGCCTCACGGTCATCACCGGGGGCCGGTTGGGCGATAGTTTCGGCCGCCGACGACTGTTCCTCATCGGGATCGTCGGCATCTCGGTGGCGTCGCTGCTGTGCGGTCTGGCGTGGTCGGCCCAGGTGCTTGTGGCCGCACGCGTTCTCCAAGGCCTGGCCGCCGGGCTCATCATGCCCCAGGGCATCGGCTCCCTGCACGCGATGTTCACCGGTCCCGGTCGCGAACGTGCATTCTCGGTCTTCGGCGTGGTGATGGGCCTGTCATGGGGCAGCGGCATGGTCTTCGGCGGCCTGCTGCTCGCGGCCGACGTCGCGGGTATGGGATGGCGATCCATCTTTCTCATCAGCATCCCCCTCGCGGCCGCCGCCTTCCTGCTGGGTCGCCGCTGGCTGGTCGAATCGCATGCCCCTTCCGGTCGGCGGCTGGACATCGCCGGCGTCTTCACGCTGGCGATGCTCGTGGCGACAGTGTTGTTCCCGCTCACGTACGGAAGGCAGCTCAACTGGCCTCCCTGGGTGCTCGCGATGCTCGGGCTCGCTGCCCTCCTCGGAATCCTTCTGGTCAAGGTCGAACGCCAGGCCACCAGAAGAGGCCATGCCCCAGTGCTTCCTCCCGAACTGTTCCGGGACCGCAACTTCGTCACCGGTGTCATCGTCATCATGGTCTTCTTCCTCGGACCGCCCGGCTACTTTCTTCTCATCACGCTCTATCTGCAATCGGTGTGCGGTTTCTCGCCATTTGAATCCGGCCTTTCCCTGTTGCCGTTCAGCTCGCTGTTCCTGATCACTTCCTACTTCGTCAAGCCCCTCAAAGAGCGCATGGGGGAATGGGTGATCGTCTTGGGGGCGGCGATCATGATCGTGGGCATCATTGGCGTGGCTTTGACGATCGCCGCCACCGGCCAGGACGTCACGGTGCTCGCTCTGGTTCCGGCAACCGCGCTGCTCGGAATCGGGCAGGCACTGGTCACCACGCCGCTCTATGAAATGTTGCTGCGTAATGTCCGCAATGACATTTCCGCGACCGCCTCCGGCGTTTTCACTACGCTTCAGCTGATCGCCCAGCAGGTGGGCGTGGCAATAGCGATCATCATATTCACGGGGATCGTGCACCAACAGATTGAGGCAACGCACAGGAGCGACGTCGCCGACCTCAGGCAAAGACTCGTCGTCAGCGGTATTCCGGCGTCCGAGATCCAGGAACTGACCGCCGATCTCGAATCATGCGTCCGCAAGAACCAGGACGCCCTGATGAATGGTACGCATGTGGACTGTGCGGGCGGGGCGGAGGTGGAAAAAGTGGTACGACGCACCATTGCGGGAGCCGCTCGGCAGAGCTTCTCACTCACGCTGCTCTTCAACCTCGCGATGTCGGTGCTGACCGGATCGATCATGGCTGGTTATGCCATTGCGAGGCGGAGACGCAATTAGAATCGCAGGCGATGCCGCTACCCTAAAGAAAGGGGGTCTCGGCGAGTTCGCGTGCGTACACCCCCAGGAGATTCGGAAATTCGTAGACGATCTCCCCTCTGTGCGAGGGGGGTGCCGCGACCAGCAGCCGTTCCTCGACCAGGCATTCCAGGAGCTCCATCGTCTCGTCCAAGGTCATGCCGAGTATGGCTGCGGCACGCCCGGCGGTCCATCGTGATTCTCGCGAACGGCCGAGCCGCCGGAGAATCCGCTGAGCGATCGGATCCACTCTTCGGATCGCACCGGCCAGCAGGCGACGGAGCTCCCTGTTCTTATAGCTGATCTCATCGAGCACCCTGGCCTCATCCGACAGACGCGCGACCATATCGGCGAGTTTCCAGTGCGGCCGGGAGGCCAGTTTGGTGCCGACGAGCCGCAGCGCCAACGGCAGCCCATGACACAACGTGGTGAGCTCGTAGGCCGGAACGGGCTCGGCGCCGACCCGATCGGCGCCGAGGATGCGCCGCAGGAGCTCGAGCGACTCCTCACCGCTGAACGGCTCCAACTCCAGGCGCTTCGAACCGGCCAACCCTGCCAATCTCCGGCGACCGGTGACAATCACCGTGCAGCTGCGCAGGTCCGGCAGCAGCGGAAGTATTTGGTTCTCATCCTGGGCGTCATCAAAGATGATCATCATCCGCCGGTTGACCGTCGTGCTCCGGTACCAGTCCAACTGCGCCTCGAATCTGTCGGGGAGACGTGGGCCGCCAAGCAGCAGAACAAGGCGTGCGAGCGCTTCGGTGGAGTCCAGCGGCCCCTCGCCCGGCCCTCGGAGTGGGAGAAGGACGGAGCCATCGGGGTGATCGGAACGCATTCGATGCGCTACATGGGTGGCGAATGAGGTCTTGCCCGAGCCGGCCGCCCCGGTGACCACGAGAGGCGATGCATCGCCCCTGTTCGCAGAGGCACGATCTCGATAGATCGATCGGACATCGGCGATGGCCGCCTGGCGGCCGGTGAAATCGAGGGCGTCGTAAGGTATGTGAAACGGCGGCGTCACTCTCCATGGATCGGGAATAGGTGGCGATGCGGTGCGCGTCACGACGGCGCCGCCCTGGATCAGTCGCCCCGAGGAGAGACCGAGTGCTTCGGCGAGTGCCCTTATCGACGTTGTCCGGGGCTGGGCGATGCGGTCACACTCGATGTTGCCGATGGTCCGCACGCTTACACCAGATCGTTCCGACAATTCCTCCTGTGTCAAACCGGCGTGCAGTCGAAGCCTCCGCAGATATTGGCCCAGCTCCGAAGATATGCGAGGCCCACCAGCATGAAGCAATGACTCCCCCTGTCTCCTTTTTGAATAGGAATCAACCCGCATGAATCTGAACGCGAAAGGATGCAACGATTAGGCAGGTCCTCGCGATTCGCTCTTGAATCCGTACACCTCAACCGGCAAAATGCGCGCCCCTATGGCGGCGGTACGCATACAGCTTTCAAGGATGCCAGTGCGTCGCACCTGCATTCACCTCTTTTTCGGCCATTTTTCGACGTTTTACAGTCATGGTGGCCATCGGTCGCTCGACGGTAACTCGTCGCAAGCCACGGCCGGCCTGATCCGGCGCATGATCGCCAGAGGGGTGAACAGCCCGTTCGCCTCCAGCGCGGGACGGCTGTTCGACGCCGCCGCCGCGCTGCTCGGCCTGTGCGGCGAGAACACCTTCGAGGGTGAGGCCGCGATGCTGCTGGAGGCGAACGCCGCCGGTGTTCAGCATCCGGCAGATGTCCTTGACCCGCAGCCCATCCGGCGCTTGCTCCACGATCGCCAGGAGCCGCTGGTAGACGGGCGAGAGCGTGGGCGCGGCAGAGGTGGTCTCGCCCGGCTCGCCGGTCATCTCCAAGATCGTCTCGCGGGTGACGCGCAGCCGGGACGGCATCTGCTCGGCGGCGCTCAGCCGCCGTGCCGGCTCGGCGATCTGGGCGTGCAGATCGTCGGCTTCGATCCGTAGGGCCGCGCGGTGGCGGCGGTGGTGCCGCTGATGTTGTCGATGCCCGGGACGCGGAAGTCGGTGCCGGTGGCGCGACATTGGATCGCCCAGGTCTTGGAGGCGTTCGGGGGCTCGGGTGCCAGCGTGGATGACGTGCTGCCGGTGGCCAGTGAGCTGGTGGGCTGGTGAAACAGATGTCGCCGGCCTGGGATGCCGAACTGCTGCCGGGTGGTCGGCGGGTGGTGTGGGCCGATGTAGCGATGTCCTTCGGTGAGGTGAGCAGGCGATGACGGTCGGGCGTGCTCAGGCAACGAGGTCGATCACCTCAGGAGATGAATGGTCCCGCGTCCATGTGATCGAGGGGAGCGGGGCCGGCGGAGCTGCCGGAGGCACCCAAAGGGCGCTCTGCCGTCCCCCTCGGCGCGTGCGGGAGGGCCTTGACTTGGTGGGCGCGCGGGGCTGGTTGGTGCTTGAGCTGGGCGTCGGGCCTGGCTCGGGAATCGAGTAGATGGGAGAGTTCATGGCCGATTACGGGAAGTGTCCTGAGTGTGGGTTACGGGTGACGGGTGCGCCGGGGACGCCTGCGCCGCCGCATCAGCCGCCGGGGTCTCGTGCGCGCTGTGCGGGGTCGGGTCGGCCGATCGAGGAGGACACGCCGGGCTGGTAGAAAGCGGCTGAGCCCCCGGCGGTTGCTGGGGGCTTTTTGCCTTGGCGAAGCGGGGGCGGTGTGCGGGGGTGGACAGTAGGGTGTTCGGGCCGGTCATCGGGCGAGGTGGAGAGGGGTCACGCGGTGCGGATCGCACGGTTTCGGGGATTGCTGATGGAGTGGCTGAGCAACACGGGTGGCGAGGCCGTCAAAGACGTATCGGTCTTCGGTGTGCCTTCGCTCCCGGAGGCGGGTGTGCGCCTCGATCTGGTGACGGGTGGCAGCGTGTTGTTGCGCACCATCGGTGGTGCTCCCCGGGGCGGGAACAAGGACAGTGAGGCGGCTGAGGTTCAGCGGGGGGCTCTTCTGGAGCCGGTTCCGCTGGCCGGGGTGCCGGTGGGCGGTGGCGGCGTGCGCGTCGCTGATGTGCTGGCGCATGTGGGTGCGGTGATCGTGAATGCCGGGTCAGATGAGGTTGAGCGGGTTGAGGTGAAGGAACGCAGCGTGATCGTGACCTTCTACAACGGGGCTCAGGCGTATGTGAAGGTGTTCAAGACGGTTCCGGCTGGGCGCGATGTGGCCTCGGCGACGGAGTGGCAGGTTCTTGAGGCGGTCTAGGCGGTCTAGGCGGTCTAGGCGGGAGTACGGGCTGGTGAGGGTTTCGGTGGCGACGGCGTCGCGGCCGGTGCCGATGGCGGTGATGAGCGCTTCGGGCCGGCTGGTGTAGCGCCATGCCTGGTCGGCCCATTCGGGGATGAGGCCGGCGTTGATGTAGGAGTTGACCTTGATCGCCAGACCGGCGCTGGTGTGTGCCCACAGGCTGTGTCGGCGCAGGACGCGGTGTCCGGAGCGAATGCCGAGCAGCGTCGCGGTCTCGCGGTCGGCGGCGGTGCAGAACACGCGGTGGCTCGGGTCCGGGCCGATGGGGGCTTCGTTGAGCTGGGGGACGCAGGCCAAGCCCCATCGTTCCATGACCAGGGCGGCGATGGCCTCACGGTCGCCCGCGTACTACCGGCTGCACCTTGACGGTGATCAGACGGCGGCAGATCGCGCGCTGTTCTCCCAGGGTGAGATCGTCCCACGCGGCGCGAGCTTGGGACCTGGCTCAAGTCCCTGTCCGACGCCACCCGGATCCTGATCGTGTCGCTGCTCGCCAGAAGTAGGCCGGTCACACGTCTCGCACCACGGATGCTCGGCCGCAAGACCGCCAACCTTCGTGACGGTCGAACGGCCCCCAGCCACGCTGAGAGCCGTTCGCCACATTCAAAAGCGGGAGATCAGACGCCGAACGCCGCCGGGTAGCGGATGACGCCACTCGGGACGGGCCGCTCAGGGTTGAAGGCAAGCGCCATCATGTACTTGTCCTCGACGTCGAAGGGCGGGCGGATGCCGTACCCGGAGGCCGGGGTGAAGCCGAATCGCGGGTAGTACTCGGCGTGGCCGAGCACGAGCACCAGGTTCTCGCCCTGCTCGCGGGCGGCTTGCAGAGCGGCGCGGATGGCGGCGGAACCGGAGCCCTGCCGCTGATGTTCGGGCTTGACGGCGCACGGACCCAAGGTGAGGGCGGGTGAGTCGCCGACGTGGCAGCGGGTGATCAGCGCGTATCCGGCGAGCTCGCCGCCGGGGGCCTCGGCCAGCCAGGACAGGCCGGGCAGCCATGCCTGCGGGTCGGCCCGTAGCGCCTCGATGAGGTCGGCCTCGTGCGGGGTGGGGAAGGCGGCGAGGTTGATGTCGCGGATGATGGCGACGTCGTCGGCGCTCTCGGGACGGGTGGTGAGGGCAGAGGTCATGATCGGGTTCGTCTCCTTGTCCTTCTGCGGATGCAGGACATAGCCGGTGTACTGGTAGTCCGCGCCGTGCTCGCGGCGCATGGTGATCTCTTGCAGAGTGGCCGCGACCGCCTCGCGCATCCCGGGTAAGGCCAGGTCGGCCGCGTGGGCGCGCTGCGACAGCGGCGTGTAGTACTCCTCGAACCAGTCGCGGTCGGGGAGTGTGTGCAGCGCGGCGACGGCGTACCCTACGGCGTGCGCCGTGGCGATGTTGTGCTCTCGTGTGCGCAGCGGATACGTCTGATCCCAGAACGCGCGGGCTTCGGCGGATGGGGAGCCGGTGCTCCATTCGCATTCGGTGACGACCAGCCGGCCGCCTGGGGCGAGCAGGCGCCGCCAGGAGCGCAGCGCGGTGTCGAAGCCGATGAAGTACGCGGATCCTTCGGCCCAGATCAGGTCGAAGCTCTCGTCCGGGAAGGGCAGATCCGCCATCGACGCTCGTATGGTGTGGACGGCGAGGCCGCGGTCGGCGGCGGTTCGTGCCAGTTCGTCGAGGTACGGCTGATGCAGGTCGACCGCGGTGACCTCGGCGCCGGCCTGGGCCAGCACCAGCGAGGAGCGGCCCGGGCCGCAGCCGATGTCCAGCACGCGCGGGCCTTGACGTGCCAGGTCGTCGTGCCGCGTGAAGAGCGCCGCCAGTGTGGGGTCGCTGATCGGGTCGTGCGGGCTTTCGGGCATGGTGGTGCGGGCTTGTGGAGGACGATGAGCGGTCGGGGAGGTCGGTGGGACGCGGCCGGTCATGGCTGCCGGTCCCGGAACCTGTAGGTGGCGCGCAGGTGACTGGTGATGGCCTTCTTCTGGTTGTCGCGCTCTTCGCGCAGCCACGATCCCGCCGCCGTCCACACCGTGGCCAGGGACAGGGCGATGACGACCGTGTCGAGGTTGGCGGCGAGCACCTGTCCGCGGGAGGACCTGGACGCCGACGAGCGCACGATCGCGCTGTGCCGCGGCAGCAGCGCCACCAGGTGAGGCTCGGCGCCCGGCCGCAGCGCGCCCCAGTCGCCGGTGCAGGGCGTCAGGAGCGGGTCGGGCGCATGCGGCGCGGCGAACGTGGCCCGCATCGGGCCCGACGTGGTGATCGCCGTGCACAGGCCGCGATCGACCCGGGAGATCCGGGCCGGTACTAGGCCCGCTTCGTAATGTTCAGTGAAGGTTTGGTCGAGTGCGCCGGTCCACCCATACCGGGACAGGCCGGATGGATCGGTGTACGTGTGTGGCAACGTGAGAGACCCTTGCGGAGAAGGGGCCCCGACGAGACGTGGGCATCACCCCCACCTGGCGAGCCCGATGGCTCAAGGCTGGGGGCGGAAGTTGGTCAGACCGGGACCCGGGACGTGAGGTTGGTCCGGGCGCTGCGCATGGCAGCGGTCTTCACCGCGGTCATCAAACCTCACCTCCCTCTCACATCAATCCAACACCGAACGAACAGCAGCTTAGCACCCCGACCAGAGCTGCCGGAACGGTCGGCGCAGGGTCCAGCACAAGGGATCGTCACGGCCGGTGGGCACCAGGCCGTGGAGCTGAGCCTGATGGAGCCTCAGCCACACGAACGCATCGGGGGACGCCGGCAGCTGCTGGATCGCCCGGGCGCCCTTCCTTACCCACGGTGATCAGCTGCTGACCTGGCGCAGCGGATCCTGTCAACCGTGGGTTGCTGTCTGCTCGGCGTGTTCGACGTGGGCGTCCGGGCCGGGGAAGACCAAGGTCGTGTGTTCCTGGTCCAGCCAATGGACGGTGTACGGCGGTGAACCGTCGTCGTTCCGCACCTCGGTGATCACGCCGACTCTGCGCGAGCCGCCCAGCGTGGGGTGCTCGACGATCAGCCGGTCTCCGACCGCTGCTTTCATGGTTACCCTCCTGCGACGGTCAGCACGGCACGCGCTCGCCCGGACTCGCGGGACGTCCATGCTCAGTCGTGCATTCAGTGTCCTTCGCCACGACCGGCGGGAGTAGATGCGTAGGTCCTGTCAGTTCTGGTCCTGAGACCACCCCTGAGGGGACCTTAGTCCCGCCATGCCTGTGCCACGGCCTTGGCCTGCGCTGGTCTATTTTCGCCGAGCGGACCGCCTGATGCGGCAGTCGTTGCAGCCTCCGGCGGGAGGGCGTTGTCACCGGGCCGTTAGGACCGAAGACCCGTCGGGCCGGAGGCTGTGACGGTCGTCATCGACTCTCATGGCAGCCTGTCAGGCTGCCGTGGTGGTGAGTTCCTCATGGCTCCAGGCTCGGCGGGATGGAGTCGGTTCGGCCGGTGGGACGTTCGGTGCGTCCGTCGGCATCGTAGATCTTCACCCAGCGGATGGAGCGGAACTGCTTGAGCGTGGGGAAGATCTGGTCGGCGACGGTGTAAGTGGACCCGCGGCTGTCGCAGTCACCGGTGAGGTAGACCCGTGCCACGCCGTGGCGCACGGTCAGCTTGCTGAAACCGGTGGCCTGTGAGGTGACCAGCCGTAGGCCGGCGGTGCGTTCGGCCTTGGTGGGGCCCGCGAACAGTCGCTGCAGTGCTCCGTAGGCTGTGGCGGGCGGGATGGCGGGCCGCTGAACGGCCGTGGTGTAAGGCCGTTGCCCCATCCGGTAGCGGGGCATGTTGAGGAAGTAGTCGCGGACGTTCACAGTCCGATACTGCGTGCCGATGTCGATCACCACCCGGTTGGGATGAGTGAGCGTGTACATCCGGTACGGCGTCCGCCGGGCCAGCCCGACGCCGTAGGTGACGACGCCTTCGAAGTCGCCGATCCTGGCGAGCTGGATGACACCGGGAAGGGCGTAGGTCTGCTTGGCGTCCTGGTGGGTGCGGATGCCCTGGGCGGGCGAGAGGCGGACCTGAAGGAATGCGTTGCCGACCAGCGAAACCGGCCGCCCCGAGCCGTCGGCGATCAGTTTCCCGACGTAGCGGGCGCTGAGCTCGGTCGGCAGGGGGCCGCGGAATTCGAAGACGATCCGGTCGAGTCCGGGCCGGTGCGCGGCGCGGACGTCGACCAGGCGCGTCGGCCGCCAGGGGTGGGTCTGCTGCGAAACGGCTGTCGGCGGGGTGGGCGGCGTCTGCTTGGCCAGCGCCGCGGTAGGTACGACCTGCAGTGCGGTCACGCCGACCACCGCCAGGGCGAGGAGGGAACGGGGTGCGGACACCATGATCATCCCTTTCCGCTACTGAGCGGGACCGTGGGATTCACCGTGCCGTCCAGCGGGCCGGGGACTGATGATCACCGCCTCTCGGTGAGCCCCTGGACGCTCTCCGACCATCAGTCTCGGCCGGGACGGCCCCGCGAGGCAGTGCGAAACGTCATCAACCGGCGTGCCCTAGGCACCTTTCTGTACGGGACCTTCGGACGCGTGCGGTGGGACCTTCGTACGCACCGGCCGGGCAGCGCACGCCATTCCACCTGCGGATGTAGGAAGCAGAGGGATGCGTCCCGTGGTGACCGTCGGTAGACCGATCTCGTCGGCCGCTTCGCGTCAAATGCCAAAGGTCCCGGGCAGTGGGGGACTTCGGAGCCCGCACGGCAAGCCGTACGCCTCTGCCCGTCTTTTCCGGAAGCGACGACATTGGGATGCGAGAAGCAAGCGAAATAGCCACTGCGACGACAGGGTCGCGTCACGCGGAAAGGGGCCCGTCATGGCCACCACCCACCCCCCCAAGCAGCCGGTCAATGACGTCGCCCCCGCCGCTTCCCACGCGGTGGACTACATCTGGGCCATCACCCGTATCGGCCTCGGCTGGATCTTCCTCTGGGCGTTCGTGGACAAGCTCTTCGGCTTCGGCTTCGCCACCCCCGCCGCCAAGGCATGGATCAACGGCGGTAGCCCCACCACCGGCTTCCTGAAGGGCACCGGTGAGAACGCGCTCGGCGGGTTCTTCTCCAGCCTGGCCGGCCAGGCGTGGGTCGACTGGATCTTCATGCTCGGCCTGCTCGGCATCGGCGCGGCGCTCACCCTCGGCGCGGGTATCCGGATCGCCGCGGTGGCGGGCGGGCTCATGCTGGTCCTGATGTGGGCCGCGGAACTCCCGCTGGCCAACAACCCCGTCATCGACGATCACATCATCTACACCGTCGTCCTGGCCGGGCTCGCGCTGGCCAACGCCGGCGACACTCTCGGCCTCGGCAAGTGGTGGGGACAGACCGCACTGGTCAAGGCCAACACCTACCTCAAGTAGCAGACCGGCCACGGCGACGCCCATCCCGGCCGGGATGGGCGTCGTCCCGCATGATGGGAGAGCGACCATGTACGCACTGGTCGTCTACGAATCGATGTTCGGCAACACCCAGCGGATCGCCCGCGCCGTCGCCCAAGGGCTGGCGACGGCGGGACAGGTGGAGATCGTGGAGGTCGGCTCAGCGCCCGCCGTGGTCGACGAGGCGGTCGATCTGCTGGTGGTCGGTGGCCCCACCCACGCCTTCGGCCTCACCCGGGCCTCCACCCGCAGATCGGCCGCTGAACAGGCGGCCAAGGAGCGGTTACCGCTGGTGTCTCATGGCATCGGGCTGCGCGAATGGCTCGCCGCCGTTCATGTGCCCGCCGGTACGCCCGCAGCGGCGTTCGACACCCGGGTACACGTGCCCGGCCTGCCCGGCTCGGCCGCCAACGGCGCCCACCGGCGTCTTCGCAAGCTCGGCCTCATGACCACCACGCCATCGGTGAGCTTCTACGTGACCGGGACCGCCGGGCCGCTCGCCGAGGGGGAGCCGGAGCGGGCGCGCCGCTGGGGTGCGGAGATCGCGGCCCGCGTCGCAGCGGCGAAGTGACGGAGCAAGGCGCCGCCCTGGTGCTGAACACCGGCTCCTCCTCCACCAAGTACGCACTGATCAACGCCTCCACCCGCGAGCGCCGGGCGCGGGCGGTGCTTCTTGACCACGATCAGGAACAGGTCGATTTGATCGTGTCGTACCTGGGCAACGGCGCGAGCGCCGCCGCCGTACGCGCTGACCGCAGCGTGCAGACCCTCGATGGGCCTGACAAGGACCTTGGTCCTCGCGCACGCAGACCTCCGGCACTGACCCCGTGGGGGGCGCGGCGGAAAGGTGGAGTCATGACGGAGATCCTCACGGCGAACGCCGAGACCTGGCGGATCGAGGTACGAGGAGTCGTGCAGGGCGTCGGTTTCCGGCCCTTCGTCCACCGGCTGGCGACGGGGCTGGGCATGCGCGGCGAGGTCCGCAACGCCGGCGGGCACGTGCTGATCACCGCATGTGGCGCGGCCGATGTGTTGTCCCGTTTCGTGGACGCGCTCGGCACCCGTGTCCCGGAACCCGCCGCCGTGGAGGCGGTGGAGGTGACCTCTCGTCGCCCGGGGGCCGATTTCGAGGACTTCGTGGTCAATGCCAGCGTGCCGTCCGCCACCGGTTCCCGCGAGATCCCGCCCGACCTGGCCACCTGTGATGATTGTCTGGGCGAGCTGTTCGACGCGACGAACCGCCGCTATCGGTACGCCTTCACCAACTGCTCCGCGTGCGGGCCGCGCGCGACCATCGTGCGTGCCCTGCCCTATGACCGGATCCGCACCACCATGCGCCGGTTCGCGATGTGCGACGCGTGCGCCGCGGAGTACGCCGACCCGGCTGACCGGCGGTTCCACGCCGAACCGATCGCGTGCCCGGACTGCGGCCCCCGGCTGCGTCTCGAGGAGAGCGAGGGGGACATCGCCCTGCGCGCCGCCGCTGCGATCATCGCCGGTGGTGGCGTGATCGCCGTCAAGGGGATCGGCGGCTACCAGCTCGTCTGCGACGCCGCCGACGAGATGGCCGTACGGCGAGTCCGCCGGATGAAGGGCAGGTACGGCAAGCCGCTCGCGATCATGGTGCCGCAGCTCACGGCCGCTCGCGCGCTCGCCGAGCTGAGCCCCGCCGACGAGGACGTGCTCACCTCGCGTGCGGCCCCGATCCTGCTGGCGCCCCGCCGCGACCACACGCTGCCCGGAGTCTGCGACGGCATGGCCGACATCGGCCTCTTCCTGCCGTACACGCCGTTGCACCACCTGCTGCTGGAGACGCTCGATCGTCCCTTGGTGGTGACCAGCGCGAACCTGGCCGGCGAGCCGATGATCATAGATGACGAGACGGCGAAGCGGCTGCTCGCCGCCGATGGCGTCCTGAGCCACGACCGGCCCATCCTGAACCGCTACGACGACTCGGTCGTGCGCTCCCTGGGCTCACGGGCCGTCGTCGTCCGCCGGGCGCGCGGGTACGCTCCCACCGCACTGCGCCTGCCGGTACCCGCTCCCGTCCCCGTGCTCGCGATGGGGGCGCAGCTCAAGCACACCTTCGCGCTCGGCGTCGGCGACCGGGCCGTGATCGGCCCGCACACCGGCGACCTGGAGGACGCCGCGACCATGGAGTCCTTCGAGACGGCCCGCACTCGGCTGAGCGATGTTCACGGCATCCGGCCCGCCCATGTGATCTGTGATCTCCACCCCGGGTACCTGTCCAGCGCGTACGCGCGACGGTGGCCGGCCGAACGCCGCCTCGCGGTCCAGCACCACCACGCGCACGTCGCCGCCGTGGCCGCCGAGCACGGTCTCACCGAACCCTTCCTCGGCGTCGCCTACGACGGTCTGGGGCTCGGGGACGACGGCACCTTCTGGGGCGGCGAACTGCTGCTGGCGACCTACACCGGCTACCGGCGGCTCGCGCGTTTCTCCCATGCTCCGATGCCCGGTGGGGCGGCGGCCGTACGGCGGCCCGCTCGCATGGCGCTCGGGTACCTCTACGGCGGAGAGGGATCGAACTCATCTACGCCTGGCCCCCTCGCCGCCGGACTCCTCCCCGACGCGGAGGCCGGTCTGATCCGGCGCATGATCGCCAGAGGGGTGAACAGCCCGTTCGCCTCCAGCGCGGGACGGCTGTTCGACGCCGCCGCCGCGCTGCTCGGCCTGTGCGGCGAGAACACCTTCGAGGGTGAGGCCGCGATGCTGCTGGAGGCGAACGCCGCCGCGCACATCGGCACCGCCCCGCTGGCCTGGCGCATCGATCAGCGTGACGGCCTGTGGGTCTACGACGGCATGGCGACCTTGCGGGACCTGCTGGCCGCCCGCGCCGACGGAGAACCGCCCGGCCGGATCGCCGCCGCGTTCCACGCGACGATAGTCGCCGTCACCGTGCTGCTGTGCGAGCGCGCCGCCACAGAGACCGGGGTGAGCACCGTGTGCCTGTCCGGAGGGGTGTTCCAGAACCGGTTGCTGGCCACCGGTGCTCTCGCGCGGCTCGAAGCCGCCGGTTTCGACGCCCGTATCGGTGAACGCGTGCCGGTGAACGACGGCGGCATCAGTTACGGGCAGGCGGCGATCGGCGCGGCGCTGTTGACGGCGAGAGGGTGATCGTCATGTGTCTCGGCATTCCAGGCAAGCTCGTCGAACTGCTCGGCGGCACGCCGCCGATGGGCGTGGCCGACTTCGGCGGAGTGCGCAGGGAGATCTGCCTGGCCTACGCCCCTGACGCGGGCCTGGGTGACTATGTGATCGTCCATGTCGGGTTCGCCATCTCCGTGGTGGACGAACGGGAGGCCGCGCGCACGCTCGCCGTGATTCAGGCCATACCGGGAGGACTTGATGAGATATCTGGATGAGTACCGTGATCCTTCGCTGGCCAGGGCCCTGCTGAAGGAGATCCACGCGCTCACCTCCCGGTCATGGACGATCATGGAGGTGTGCGGCGGCCAGACGCACACCATCGTCCGGCAGGGCATCGACGAGTTGCTCCCGGACGGCGTACGAATGATCCACGGCCCTGGCTGCCCGGTCTGCGTGACCCCGCTGGAGACGATCGACCAGGCGCTGGCCATCGCCGCCCGCCCCGAAGTCATCTTCACGTCCTTCGGCGACATGCTGCGCGTGCCGGGCTCGGACACCGACCTGCTCGCGCTCAAGGCGCGTGGCGCGGACGTGCGGGTCGTCTACTCGCCCCTGGACGCCGTGCGCCTGGCCCGGCGATACCCCGACCGGCAGGTGGTGTTCTTCGCGGTGGGCTTTGAGACGACGGCGCCCGCCAACGCGATGGCCGTGGTGCACGCCGCCGAACTGGGCCTGGCCAACTTCAGCATGCTGGTCAGCCACGTCCTGGTCCCACCCGCGATGACCGCCGTCCTTTCGTCCGAGCGCAACGAGGTACAGGCGTTCCTGGCCGCCGGGCACGTCTGCGCGATCATGGGCTGGACCGAGTACGAGCCGCTGGCGGCCAAGTACCGGGTGCCGATCGTGGTGACCGGATTCGAGCCGTTGGACCTGCTGGAAGGCATCCTGATGGCGATCCGCCAGCTTGAGGACGGCCGTTTCGAGGTGGAGAACCAGTACGCCCGCGCCGTCCGCCGAACCGGCAACAGCGCGGCGCAGCAGGCGCTTCGCCGGGCCTTCCGCGTCGGTGATCGCACCTGGCGGGGTATCGGCCCGATTCCGGGCAGTGGGCTGGTGCTCGCCCCCGAGTACACCTTCTTCGACGCCGCCTTGCGGTTCCAGGTCGAAAACGTGACCGCGATCGAACCTCCCGCCTGCATCGCGGGAGAGATCCTCTGCGGCACGCGGCTGCCCACCGACTGTGCCGCCTACGGCACGCTCTGCACTCCACGTCATCCGCTCGGGGCTCCGATGGTATCGGCCGAGGGCACCTGTGCGGCCTTCCACAACGCAGGGAGACAGTCATGACCTCCGTCGTCGATCCGCTGGCCGCGACCTGTCCGGCCCCGCTCACCGAGACCACCCATGTACTGCTGGGACACGGTTCCGGCGGCCGGCTGATGGCGGAACTGCTGGCCGACCTCGGGCCCATCCTCGGCACGGCGACCGACGACGACGCCGCGGTGGTCGCCATGGGCCGCGAGGAGGTGGTGGTCAGTACGGACTCGTTCGTGGTGACCCCGCGCTTCTTCCCCGGCGGCGACATCGGCTCGCTGGCCGTGCACGGCACGGTCAACGACGTCGCAATGATGGGCGCGCGTCCGGTGGCGCTGAGCCTGGCCTACATCATCGAGGAGGGCCTGCCGATCGACGAACTGCGGCGATTGACCGCCTCCGTCGCCAAAGCGGCGGCTGAGGCCGGCGTGCGTGTGGTCACGGGCGACACAAAGGTGGTCGGCCGTGGCGCGGCGGACGGGCTCTACATCACCACGACCGGGTTCGGCCTGCGCCTGCCACAGGCCGACTGTTGCGGCGCGAACGGCGAGCCCGGCGACGCCGTGCTGCTGTCCGGCCCCATCGGCCTGCACGGAATCACGATCCTGAGCACGCGTGAGGGCCTGGGTTTCGAGACGGAGATCGCCACCGACAGCAGGTCACTGCACCGCCTGGTGGCCGCCATGATTCTCGCGGGTGGCTCCGGCGTGCACGTGCTGCGCGACCCGACCCGTGGTGGTCTGGCCGGTGCCCTCAACGAACTCGCCGCTGCCGCTCAGGTGGGAGTGGAGATCGACGAGATCGCGATCCCGGTGCCGGGGCCGGTCGCCGCCGCCTGCGAGATGCTGGGCCTGGACCCGTTGCACGTGGCCAACGAAGGCTGCCTGGTCGCCTTCGCCGCTCCTGACGTCGCCGGCGACGTGCTGGCCGCCATGCGTACCCTCCCGGAGGGACAGCAGGCCCGCCGGATCGGCACGGTCACCGCCGAGCACCCCGGACGCGTTCTCATGAAGACGCCGCTCGGCTCGGCTCGGATCGTCGACATGCTCGTCGGTGAGCAACTTCCGCGCATCTGCTGAACGGAACTGGTAGATGGGCGGGTGCGGCGGCCGAGGTCGCCGGAGGCGGGGGTGGCTCTCATCAGCTCTTCTCCTGTTCGGTGTCGAAGGTGTGGGATGCACCGCGCATGAGGCGGATGCGCTCGGTACGGAGGGTGACCTCGATCAGATCGGGTCCGTCGTGGTTGCGGGTGACGGTCACCCTGTCCGGATCGGCGTCGATGGACAGGGCCGCCCCTCTGACCCGGACGGGGAACGAGATCTGTCCGAGCCGTTCTGGCACCAGAGGGTCCAGAAGGATGCCTTCATGCGTGACCCGCAGGCCGAGGAAGCAGCGCTGGACGAGGTCCAGCGTGCCCGCCATCGCACCGAGATGGATGCCTTCGCGCGTCGTACCGTCCTGCACGTCCTCCACGTCGGCGGTGAGCGCCTCGGCGAAGAACAGCCAGGAGGCGGCACGGTCGGTGCGTGCCAGGACCCACGCGTGCACCACTGCGCTGAGCGTTGAGCCGTGGCAGGTGCGCTCCAGGTAGTAGGCGACGGTGCGGGGGATGAGGTCCGCCTTCGGCGGGTACCCCAGCCGGGTCAGCACGGCGGTCAGCTCCTCGGCGCTGAGCAGGTAGCACAGCATCAGCACGTCGGCCTGCTTGGACGCCTTGTAGCGGTTGGGGTCATCACCGTCGGCCTCCAGCGCCCGATCCAGGCGGCGAATCCCGGCATAACGCCGCCAGTCCAGCTCCTCCAGGTCGGCGTAGCCGGAGAACTGGCTGATCACCCCCTGGTGGAAGTCGACCCTGATACGCCGCGAGATGTCGTCCCAGCGCGCCAGCTCCGCTTCGCTCACCCCCGGCCAGGCCGTTACCCGCACCGCCTCGCACGCCCGGGGCATCAGCCACGCCGTCATGACGTTGGTGTAGGCGTTGTTCGACAGGCCGGGAGCCGGCGCACCGGGATAGGCGTCGTGATACTCATCAGGACCCATCACCCCGTGAATCTCGTACCGGCCCGACGCGGGGTCGAGAACGGCCAGCGACGCGAAGCATCGGGCGATCTCCACGAGCAGCTCAGCGCCGCACTCGGCCAGGAACGCCGTGTCCCCGGTGGCCGTGTAGTGGTGCCAGACGTTGTGGGTGATCGCCAGGCCGACGTGCCGCTGCAGAGACGAGTGGTCGGGCAGCCAGTGTCCGGAGGCGGGATTGAGGTGGAGGGTTTGACTCTCCTCGCGGCCGTCGCTGCCGCTCTGCCAGGGGAACATCGCCCCGGCGTACCCGGCCTCGCGTGCGGCGGCTCTGGCCTGCGGGAGCCGTCGCCACCGGTAGCGGATCACGGCCTGGGAGATCTCGGGGAACCGCAGGTCCAGCCAGGGCAGCACGAAAAGCTCGTCCCAGAAGACGTGCCCCCGATATGCCTCGCCATGGAGCCCCCTCGCCGGGACGCCCACATCCAGGCCGGCGGTGTGCGGGGAGAGGGTCTGCAGAAGGTGGAAGACATGCAGGTGAACGATCTGCGACACCTGCGGCCCGTCCACGTCCAGGCGAGCGCGTTCCCATAGTCCGTTCCAGGCGGCGCGGTGCCGGTCCTGCAGCTCACAGAAGCCGGGGGCGTCGCTCAGTAGCTCTCGGGGGCAGGTGGGACGGGGATCGCGTGAGGTGGTAAGCGCGACCGTCTTGGTGACGGTCACCGGCATGCCGGTCCGCAGGTCAAGGTCATGTTCTTCGGCGATCCAGCCATCGCCGGACTCGACCCGGCCCACGGTGTCCTGATCGATGTACAGCCGGGCGGCGATGGTGATCAGGATGCCTGACTGGCGTGTCCGGGCGCTCAGCCAGGTGGTGCCGGGCGTACCATCCGCGGCGTGGCCGATGAGGTGGTCGCCGCGCAGGGCGCGGTACCGCTCCACACCGCGGTTGGCGACCCGGCCCTCCAGCGCGGAGCGCACCCGCAGCGTCCCGGCCCAATCCTCGGCGGTGAACGTGGTCGAAAGCGCAGCCAGGTGCGGATCGGCCATGGACACCAGGCGGCGCTGCCGTACCGAGGTGGTACGGCCGGCCGTGTCGCGGTAGCGCAGGAAGCGGTGCAGTACGCCGTGCCGCATGTCCAGCTCCTGGCGGTACTCCAGCAGTTCCACATCTTGAGGACGGAACCACGGCGCGCCGGGGGTGGCGAACGTCAGCGGCAGCCAGTCGGGCAGATTGACGATGTCCTCGTTGGTGACCGCCCGCCCGGCGACCATCGAGGTCAGCCGGTCGTAACAGCCCGCCGCGTACGTTCCCGGCGTACGTGCGCCGGTTTCCTCGGGCGTCGCCCCGCGGGTGGCGAACACGCCGTTGCCCAGCGTGCACAGCGCTTCGCGCGATCCTTCCGACGCGGCTTCGAACCCGTCGTAGACGAGTGTCCATGGGTCTGGCGAGTTCATCGGGCGCCTGCCACGCCTTGGACGCGCAGTTCCGCCAGATCGGTGACCACCACGTCCGCGCCCGCTGCCGCCAGAGCCTCGGCCTGGCCCACTCTGTCGACCCCCACGACCAAGCCGAACCCGCCACGCCTGCCCGCTTCGATACCCGGCAGCGCATCCTCGACCAGGGCGCAGCGAGGAGGTGGCACGTCCAGCAGGGCAGCGGCCTCGCGGAACAGCGCAGGGTCGGGCTTGCCCGCGAGACCGAGCCGTGCGGCGTCATTGCCGTCCACGATCACGTCGAACAGGTGGGTCCAGCCCGCCGAGGCGATCACCGCACGGCAGTGCCGGCTCGCCGACACCGCCGCGGTACGGCCACCGCTGTGGCGTAACTCCGCCAGCAGCGCTGCCGTGGACGGGAAGGTCGCGACGCCGTGCGTCTCCAGCCGCTCGGCGAAAAGGCGGTCCTTGACCGTTCCCAGGGTGTGGACCGTAAACGCTCCCGGTTCGTCGCCTGGGCCGCCTTCGGGAAGGACGATACCGCGCGAGGCCAGGAAGATCCGGACCCCGTCCATGCGGGGCCGCCCGTCCACATAGCGCAGGTAGTCCTCATGCTCGTCGAACGGCCGGGTCCGCTCGGACGGCGGCAGCCCGTCCAAGAAGTCGTCGAACACGCGCTTCCACGCCGCGGCGTGCACGCGTGCGGTGTCGGTGACCACGCCGTCGGTATCGAAGACCACGGCGGTGAACACGCTCAGATCGATGGCAGGCATGTCGCGTCCCTTCCTGTAGTCTTCCCGCTTTGTCGCCTCCGACGCCATGGCCGGGCAGAGAGCGCGGCCAGGGACGTCAGGCCCCGCCGGATCCAGGTTCTCGGGACGCTCAGGCAACGGGGGTCGCCGCGTTGTCCGCCTCCACGGTTCCGGGGCGCTGACGGAGCACCCGATCGGCTTCGATGAGCGCGCGGACCTGCTCCTCGAGCACGGCGATCCGGCGTCTCAGCACGGCGATCTCCGCGTCGAGCGGGCCGGAAGCCATGATCACGCGTCCGCCTTGCGGTGTCGTCATGACGTGCTCACCTCCGTGTGCGTCGCCGGATCGTCTCCGATGGCCGGCGGTTGCGATGTGCGTCCGGATGTCCACGGGTGCAGTGCCGTCGCCAGAGTCACGACCGCGGTGGCGACGGCGGGGCTGAGCGTGCTGCCGAAGCCGAAGTCCGCGCCCTCGATGGTGTAGAGGACCAGCCGGCCGGGCAGCCGCCCGAGGGCGCGGCCGAGGTCAGCGGCGTCGCGCAGGCTCAGGCTGTGGGTGCTGGCCGTGGTCGCGGGCAGGCCTTCCAGCCCGGTATGACGGAGCACGGTACCGGGTGCCGCCCCTGAACGGGCGGCGTCCACCACGATCGCCAGTTCGATCCCGGTCCACACCTCGATCAGCTCGGCCGGGTCGCCGCCGTTCTGGACACCGCCGAGCAGCCGCGCCACCGCGAGCCCGGCCCCGTCGTCGCCCCGGTACTCGTTGCCGACGCCGATCAGCACGTGACTAGTCATGGTGGATGTCCAGGTCCAGGAAGTGGGCCGAGCAGGAGATGCAGGGGTCGTGGTTGCGGACGGCGCGTTCGCACAAAGCGGTCAGCTCACGGGTGGGCATGTTCAGCCGCGGCTCGATGAGAGCGCGCAGGTCCGCCTCGATGCGGGCCTGGTTCTGCGCGGTGGGCGGGACGATGTCCGTCTCGGCGATAAGGCCGTCGCCGTCGATCCGGTAGCGGTGATAGAGCGTGCCGCGCGGAGCCTCCGACGCCCCATGGCCGACCGAGGCGCGAGGCTCCACCGCAACGCGAGGGCTGTCCGGTTCTGTGTAGTTCCGCAGGATGCGCAGAGACTCCTCACAGGCGTGGACGATCTCCACGGCCCGCACCACGATGCTGCGGAACGGGTTGCGGCACGGCGTTTCGAGTCCCGCGTCCGCGGCGGCGGTACGAGCGAGCGGCGAGAGCCGGGCCGAATTGAGCGCGTAGCGGGCCATCGGCCCGGTCAGGTATCCGCCCTCGCCGTCCAGGCGCGCGTGCAGCGCGGTGGAGTACGGCACCTGCTCCTCGACCACGTGCAGCGGCCAGTCGGCGACGCCGAAGGCGATGCCGTCGCTGCTCGCCGGGTCGCCGGACAGAATCGCGTACTCGGCCGGATGGCGCAACGCGAAGAACCGGTAGTCGTGCTCGACGTCGGGGAAGTCGAAACCGGCCACCCACTCCACGGTGGCCACGGCGGCGTCGAGGGCATCTTCCAGGCGTTCGGCGACCGGGCGCAGTTCGGCGCGGGTGGGCACCCGATGAAAGCCGCCCAGCCGTACGTTGACCGGGTGGATGGCCCGCCCGCCGATCGCGGCGACCAGTTCGTTGCCGGCCTTCTTCAGCGCGAGGCCGCGCTCGACGACGGCGCGATGGTCGGCGGCCATGGCGACACCGCTGGGGTATCCGAGGAAGTCGGGGGCGTGCAGCAGGTAGACGTGCAGGGCGTGGGACTCGATCCACTCGCCGTAGTAGAGCAGCAGCCGCAGGTCGCGCAGCGGCCCGTCCACGGTCACGCCGCAGGCCGCCTCCAACGCCTGGCAGGCGCTCATCTGGTACGCCACGGGGCAGATGCCGCAGACCCGCGCGGTGATGTCCGGCGGCTCGGTGAAGTCCCGGCCGCGCAGCAGCGCCTCGAAGAAGCGCGGCGGCTCGTAGATGTTGAGCCGCAGGTCGGTGATCCTTCCTGAGCGGGTACGAACCAGCAGCGCGCCTTCGCCTTCGACGCGGGTCAGGCCGCCCACTCTGATGGTCTTATGCGTCACGGTGGCTCCCGAAGAGGCGGAGGATCTTCTGCTCAGGGCACGGGGTGAGCGCTGCCGGGTTGGGCGTCTCCTTCGGCCCGAAGCAGCCGAAGCAGCCGCGGTTCCACAGCGGGCACAGCGCGCCGCAGCCGGCCTGCGTGATCGGGCCCAGGCACGGTGTGCCGTGCGCGACCAGGACGCAGGTGTTGCCGCGGGCCTTGCAGTCCACACATACGCTGTGGGCAGGGATCGCCGGGCGTCGCCCGGCAATGAAGGAGCCGATCACCTCCAGTAATTGGTTCTTGTCGATCGGGCAGCCGCGCAGTTCGAAGTCCACCGGTACGTGCGCGGAGATCGGCGTCGAGCGCTCCAACGTGGAGATGTAGTCGGGGCGGGCGTAGACGACCGAGGCGAACTCGCGTACGTCGGCCAGGTCGCGCAGGGCCTGGATGCCTCCGGCCGCGGCGCAGGCGCCGATCGCCACCAGGTGCTTGGACACGCGGCGGACGTGCCGGATCCGTTCGACATCGTCCGGCGTGGTGATCGAACCCTCCACGAGGGACAGGTCATAGGGCCCGCGCCCGCGTGCGCTGGAGGCTTCCAGGAAGTAGGCGATGTCCACGCGGGCGGCGACGGACAGCAGCTCGTCCTCACAATCCAGCAGGGTGAGCTGGCAGCCATCGCAGGAGGCGAACTTCCACACCGCTATCTTGGGCCGTCGTTTCACAGTTCCTTCACCTCCAGCAGGGGCGCCGCCCGGTCGAAGGTCAGGACCGGTCCGTCCAGGCAGGTGAACAGCGGGCCGAGCTGGCAGTGCCCGCAGCGGCCGATGCCGCACTTCATGTTCCGCTCCAGCGACAGCGCCACGCGGGCGGATGAGACTCCGCGCTGTACCAGCTCGGCGGCGGTCGCGCGCATCATGATCTCGGGGCCGCAGACGAACGCGTACGTGCGGGCCGGGTCGAACTCGATCCGGTCGATCAGACCGGTGATCAGGCCGACGTGTCCGTTCCAGAGCCGGTCGGGATGGTCCACGGTGACCCGGACATCGACCCGTGCGGCCCAGCGGTCCAGCTCGCGCGGGTAGATCAAGGTGTCCGGGGTGCGGGCGCCGACGATCAGGCTGATCCGGCCGTAGCGTGCGGCGTGCGCGGCCAGCTCGCGGATCACCGGTCGCAGGGGGGCCAGGCCCAGGCCGCCCGCGGCCACGACGACGTCGAGGCCGTGCGCGCGGGACAGGTCCCAGTGTGTGCCGTACGGCCCGCGCACGCCCACCACGTCGCCCGGCCTGACTCGGCACAAAGCCCGGCTGACCGCCCCCACCGCGCGGATGGTCTGCACATATCCTCCGTGGCGGGCGCGCCCGCTGATCGAGATCGGGATCTCACCGACGCCCGGCACGTAGATCATCGTGAACTGACCGGGAAGGAACGGCGGGCACCGCCCTTCGGCAGGCTCCAGGATGAGCGTCACCGAGCCGGCCCGCTCCGGGCGGCGCGAACGCACCCGATAGGGAACGGGGAGCATCGTGGCAGGTGCCGGTTGAGGCCCGGGGGGAGGCATCGTCATGGCGGTCATCGCAGCCGCTCCAGCTCTTCGGTGATGTCGATTCCCGCCGGGCACCAGGTGACGCACCGGCCGCAGCCCACACACCCGAAGCCGCCGAACTGTTCGACCCAGGAGGAGAACTTGTGGGTGAGCCACTGCCGGTACCGGCTTCCGGCCGAACCGCGCACCGGCGTACCGCCCAGCTCGGTGAACTCCAGCGCGAAGCAGGAGTCCCAGCGTTCGCTGCGCTCGGCCGTGCCGTCGGTGAGGTTCACGGTGTCCTCGACCGTGGTGCAAAAGCAGGTCGGGCAGACCATTGTGCAGTTGGCGCAGGTCAGGCAGCGAGATCCGATCTCGTTCCAGATCGGCGACTCGCGCTGTTCCACCAGGCGCTCACGCAGGCCGTCCAGTTCGACGCGGCGGCCCATGTGCTCCGCGGCCACGCGCGAGATATCGTCAGCGGCGTCCTGGTCGCCGGCGGTCGCCGGGCGGTGCGGGAGCGACGACAGCAGTTCCTCACCGCGCGGGCCGCCCGCCTGGGCGAGGAAGCGGTGCGGCCCGGTCAGCTCGGTCAGCGCCAGGTCGAACCCGCCGGTGGCCTTCGGCCCGGTGCCCATGGAGGCGCAGAAGCAGGTGCCGCCCGGCACGGCGCAGTTCACGGCGACCAGGAACAGCGCCTCGCGCCTCGCCCGGTAGGCCGAGTGGGTGAAGACCCGGTCCTGTACGGCGAGCGCCGCCAGGTCGCACGGCCGTATCCCGAGCAGGGCCACGGGCCGCGCGTCGGGTTCGACCTCCTCGACGCTCTCCCCGCGCATCCGCAGCAACGTGGCGCGCGGGGGATGGGTATATGACTTGGCCGAGTCGGGGCTCGCCGCGTAGCCGAACATCAGGTCGTTTCCGGCGCCGTGCGCCCGGTACCGCCCGGGCTCCTGCGCGTCGGCCCAGCCATGCGGCAGATCCTCCGCGGAGGAGATCGGCGCGAAGCGGATCACTCCGTCACGGACCACCGGCCCGGCCACGGTGTATCCGCGCTCCATCAGGCCGGCGATCAGCGGGTCCAGCGAATCGAGCACGGCGCGCTCCATGGCGGCCTCCCTGTCTGTGAGCGCTGGGCCAGGGGGTCAGGCGCCGCCCCAGGCGGTGACCGGAAAGGTGTCGTCCTGCGACCAGGTCACCCTGGAGTGGACCGCGACCACCCCGTCCAGGCGCTCGGCCGCGCGGACCGCGGCGTTGGCCTGGCTGCGCACTTCCGTCCGCCCCTCGATGGTGACGACGCCATCGGTCACAGTGACCTTCCGGTCCATGACCTGGGTGAGCGTGGCCTCCTGGGCGAGCAGGAGGGTGATCTCGGAGTCGTCCTGGAGGAACACCTTGATCAGGTCGTGGCGGGTGACGATTCCGACCAGCAGGCCGTCGGCGTCCACGACCGGCAGCCGTTTGACGCCGTGCCGGTCCATCAGGCGGGCGGCGAGCACGACCGGGGAGTCCGGGGTGGTGACGATCGCCGGAGCGGTCATCAGGTCGTTGACCGTCTCGGCCTCCGCCTTGCCCGCGGAGTCGCGCTGGCTGCCCAGCCGGTGGCGCAGCCGGGCACGAATCGGCGGGCTGTAGTACTCACCGAAGTAGCGCTCCCGGTACTCCTCCTTGCACAGCAGGTCGGTCTCGGAGATCACGCCGGACACCCGGCCGTCGGCGTCGACCACCGGCAGGCCGCTGACGCCCGTCTCGACGAGCTTGGCCACGGCGTCGTGGAACGAGGTGTCGCGGGTCACCGTGGCGACCTCGCCGGTCATCACGTCGCGAACGGTCGTCTTCATGGCGTCCCATCCTTCCTTCAGTCTCTACCTGGGACGCTACGCACGGACGTCGCGGGAGTGCAGGGCCGAACAGCCCGGCAGATGGGGCCGAAGCCCCTGCGGAAAGTCCTCTCCGCTCCGGGACCTTCGCCACTGTTCGTCGCCCGGCTTGGGCGATCTGGGGGCGGCATCCGATGTTGAGCCCTGCGACAGACGCCGGCATGGCGACGATCGTGAGGACATACGGCCTCTCGATCTTCCTGCTCATGCCCCGCTTGGCAGCCAGGAGATGTATCGGCTGCTATTGCCCCAGGTCAGATCGATGTTCCACTCCACCAGCTGATGAGTGATGTCCGGGTTCGGCAGGAACTTGCCGGTCCAGGTCATGCGCCCATCCGGATCCTTCCCCAGGGCGAATCTGGTCGTAGGCATGCGAGCCGGATCGAAGAACACGAGCTGGTCCCCTTCCGTAGCCCAGAAGGTCTCGTTCGGGTGGTCGGATTCGATGCTGCCGTCGGGATGCAGCAGGACGCTGATCGGGAAGGAGTTCGGCCGACGGAACTGCCACACTTTGCCGGTGACTTCACGGTCGAGTTGCCGTAGCAGATGCGTGATTCCGGGGTCGGGCAGGAACGCTCCCGAGTGGTCGACTCGACCGAACTGTGAACGGGTGTCGGTGAAACGAGTCGTCACCCGGCCGTCCCCGTCACGGAAGACGAGCGTGCCGCCCTCTTGTGCCCACGAGCTCTCGTTAGGGTGTGAATGCCCCTCAAGGGTGCCTCCTGCACGCAGCCGGAGGAGGCTGGTGACAATCGACCCGTTCGCTCGGGCCAACTGAAACCACTTCCCTTCCACGCTCAGATCGACTTCGCGCAGTTCGTGGACGATGCGCTCGTCGAACCTGAAGCCGCCCCGCAGCACGATGCGCCCGTTCTCCCGGGCGTCCCACGCGAAGTGGGTCGAGGTTCGCCCATCAGCGGCGAAGAATGCCAGTGTGCCGTCCTCTCGGCCCCAGCGCGCTTCGTTCGGGTGCGCGTGTCCCTGAATGGTGCCGTCGGCGAGCAGCCGGATCCGCTGGGCGATGACCGAACCGTCACCTCGGCTGAACTGGAACACCTTGCCTTCGACGTCGCTTGCCCCTACGGCAGGAGTGACCGGCATGCCGGCGCTCGCGAAGTCGCCCAGGCTTACCTCACCGACATCGGTCCGGGCGTGCACGCGCACTACACGTCTGTCCTGTGGGGCAGGGACGGACTGGTCGAGGGTGATCTGTGCCGAGGCGGTCATCGGCGGGAGTGTGTGGATGTCGAAGCGGTCGTGGCGTTCGTCGTAGGCGAGCAGGATCGGTCCTCGATACAGCGCGACACGCCCTCGGGCTCCGTTGCCGCTGCCCGGGTCGCAACCGGGCGGTGGGGCCGCGCCGATCAAGGCTCTGGTGTGCAGGTCCAACGTCAACGAGATCGTGTCACCCGAGTGCCAGGTCCGCTCGATGGTGTGGTGGCGGCCTGCGGCGATCTCGCCGCGGGAGGCTCCGTTGACGGAGATCGTGGTCCTGGTCGACCAGGACGGGACCCGCAGCCGTATGGCGAAGGCTTCGTCTCGGGACAGTGTCACGATCAGCTCGACTCTGCCGTCTACGGGATAGCTGGTGCGCTGCTCGATGGTGATCTCGTTCCCCGCCGGCGTCGTGAGCCAGAAGCGCGACGGACCGTAGAAGTTCACCACGATGCCGTCCGGGGAAGCCATCACGGCCCACTCGGAGAGCATGCCCAGCCCTCGGGGACCGTTGGCGGAGCAGCAGCTCAGGAACGAGGCACCTGGCCGATCCTGGAAGCCCAGGTCGTAGGGGGTAGGCCTGCGTGCTCCCTCGAACGCGGGTGCCCTGCGGAGCGGAGGAGGCAAGGCCATCACGGGCATGCCCGAGGTATCGATGCCTCCCATCGGGGTGTTGTAGGTCCACCACCGCCCATCGGGGCTCTGCGCGCCCAGGGCCGCGTTCCAGGTCGACAATTCCAACTCGTCGGCCGCATCGCAGGAGCCGGTCAGACGGAGCATGTCGACGGTCAACGCCATCCAGGCCACGGTGGCGCACGTCTCGATCGGACGGGGATCGAAGGGGTTTCCCGTCGCCCGCTCTATCGCGGAGAAACCACCGGTGCTGTGCCGGTCGAACGTACGGATGCCCTCCCAGGCGTTGATGAAGGCCCTGCGGTACCGCTCCTCACCGGTGATCCGATATAGCTCGCCCACTGCTTGCAGGCTGTGCAGTCGCTCCCAGCGGGCCCCCGCCCCCAACGCGGCGAACAGGCTGCCCGGTGTCTGGAACTTCCTCACGTAGTCGCCCCCGTCCGGCACGCTCGTCCATGCCTGCTCGAACAGGCGTAGGAGGTCGAGATAGCGCGCCTCGCGGGTCTCCTGGTGCAAAAGCGCAGCGACGTGGGCGAACGCGAGATTCATCGTCGGATGGCGCACTCTCGCGATCGCTCCGGGGTCGCCGAGCCTTGAGGACAGGTGGTCAGCGGCCTTTCGGCACGCCTCGAGAGCACGGGCGTCGCGGTTGTAGCGGAATGTCTCGTAGAGTCCGAGGACACAGTGGTAGTGCCCCCAGACATCCCAGTTGTCGCCGAAGAGCCGGGCATCTCCGTCGAACGGCCCCAGATAGCCGTCGGCACCCTGGTGTCCGATCAAGCCATGCACGACGTCTTCGACAGTATGGTCGAGTTGCCGGTCGCGTGACATGCGTAGATCCTGAACCGCAGAGATGAGGTACTTGCCGACGAACTCCCCCGACCAGGGCAGGTACGGTCCACCGGGTCGTGGATCGATAGTGTGATCGAACATCGTCACAATCGCCGGATTCGCTGTGGGGACGGCGAGGAGCCAATTGCGCCGATTGGCGAGAAGCCGCGCCCCGATGACCCCATCGAAGGAGGCCCTCGTAAGATCTGCTCGTTCGAACCCCATATGGACTCCCTTTGATCCGCGTGCGGTTGCGAATGGAGACGGGTACCCGAAGGTCACGGTGGAAAGGTGCCGCCGTCCAGCCACCCAATACGTTCGTGGGTCTCCGAGCCGACGATCTCCCCACCCGCCTTTTCCAGCGGCTCTCTCGTACCAGGCGAGAAGCCATCCATGATGAAGCCGGTCGCTTTGCAGAGGTACTCGACCGCCCCGAGCGAGGAGTCGTCGTCGCGGAGCCAGCGAGCCGACTTGATGGTGTTCACCCGCGTCGCTCCCGTTTCGACCGCGGCGGTCATGGCCTCCGTCAGGGCCCGCTCGAACTCCTCCTGGTCTCGCTCGTATGGCAGCCGCAGCAGTACGGTGAGCAGACCGGTATGGTGCCCGCCGCGTTCTTCCTCCGACGCCGTCTTGTCGTCGGGCACGCTCACGTAAGGCGGCCAAGAGCGGGGGGGCCGGGCGAATCTGGCACCCAGGGCGGTCAGCGGGCCGCGCATGCCATGGAATTCGACCCCTGTCGAAATGATTGAGTCGACCGCGCAGAGGTAGGCTGGCGCACCCGTCCTGGGCCAGGTGCGGTACAGGCTGCGGGCGAACAACCAGTCGGCGTGCCTCGGACGGTCACCCGCCACTGGAAACACCTCTTCGAGCACCGCGTGCTCGAAACGCTCGGTGTCCGCCGCGGGATCGAGTTCCAGTCGGCACATGGTGATATTCCTGCTCACCTGGGCCTCCTTTCATACGTCAGGCCGTACTTTCCGGCTGGGCTGTGGTGCCTTCGTGGCGGAGAGACGGCAGAGGGCGGGGTCCTAGCCGCGGTCGCTGAGCTTGTCGGCCGTCACTTCGCCGAAGCAGTCGAGGTCGTTCGTCGCAGTGAGCGTGTAGCCGCGACCGATCACAGCGTTCGAACTCCTGCTTGACCGCTCGGCCGGTCCAGGCCCGCATGCGCCCGCGCTGCGGGCCTGGACTTGTCGCCGGGACTTCTCGGCGAACACCGCCTGACCGTCGCACTCCGCGGCGGCTTGGCGGTGGCCGCAGGCCACGTGCGCCTGGTCAGACCTGGACCACGTCGAAATGCGCCTTGTACGAGGCGCCTTCGCCGCTGAGGAGCTTGGTCTCGATCTTGTAGGAAACGCCGTGGCTGTCCAGCCAACCGGCCTTGGCCGTATCTGTCAGCCGCCCCGTATCCAGGACCAACGTGTCGGCGTCGATCTTGTCGTCGCCGAAGTCGAGCAGGTCGTTGACCGCCTTGGCGATGTCCGGCGCGAACTTCTGAAGTACCGCGGTGACGGCTGCTCCGGCCAGCGGCCCGCCGACCGCGGTGACGCCTGCGGCGATGCCGCCGGCTGCTGTTCGTACGCCACTTTCGACGACGTCGCGGTACTTGTTGGGGTCGCCTTCGTCGTGCTCCATCAAGACGACGCCGAGGTTAACGCCATGGGCCGGACCTCGATAGATCTCCACCTCGTCTGGGCAAGATTCTCCGGCGTCCACGTCCTCGTAGATCCGGCTCCGGACTGTGTTGGTCGCGCCCGTGGCCGATACGGTCGTCATGATGACATACGGTTCGTCCTCGCTGGAGCCTTGATCCCAGTCGGTCTCGCCGAAACAGACCAGACCCCGGTACCGGATCGCGACGTTGATGGGCGGCGGCAGTTCCTCGTACCAGTAGGCGGCTTCTACGGCGCCGTCGGTGGTGGGCCACCATAGTTCCATGCTTTGTGGGATGCGGGAGAC
>NZ_JARLTC010000017.1 GCF_029382225.1 Spongiactinospora sp. TRM90649 | reverse complement strand
GCGATCTGGTAGCGGCTCCATTCTTTGCCTTCGTACCAGTAGGCGGCTTCTACGGCGCCGTCGGTGGTGGGCCACCATAGTTCCATGCTTTGTGGGATGCGGGAGACTGCGCTGATGCCGCCTTGTGGTGATGCGCTTCCGGGAGGGGCGATCTGGTAGCGGCTCCATTCTTTGCCTTCGTACCAGTAGGCGGCTTCTACGGCGCCGTCGGTGGTGGGCCACCACAGTTCCATGCTCTGTGGGATACGCGAAACGACCGCGAGACCGCCCTGAGGTGATGCGCTTCCGGGAGGGGCAAGCTGATAAGGAGTCCACTCTTTGCCCTCGTACCAGAACGTCGCCTCTACGGCGCCGTCGGGTGTGATCCGCCAGTTCTCCATGCTCTGCGGAATACGCGAAACAGCCGCGAGTCCGCATGCGGGCGAGGCCTCTGACTTGCCCCGCAGGGGATACCGGTTCCATCCCATGAGATGCCCCTGTTCGTCTGTAGGTCTATACGGATTCCACTTCAGTCGGCGGGGGTGTTGAGCGCAACTAAACCGCCGACCGGTGAGACGATATGCTCCTAGGCCGGGTCGTTGTCCACGTGCTGGTTGTGTGCACGCCAGAGCAGGCGTCATTGGATATGGCCTGCGCTATATGCGCGCGTTTCTTATGGCGGCTCCTCCCTGCCTCGCTAAGGGGGTTGCGGCGATGGCCCTTCGGACCTATGAACGGCACCCCTTCGCAGGCTTCGTTGGCGATCGATGGCCGTACAGAGACAGTGGATCGACCAGTCGAGCGGGGACCATCAGTCCTTCCACGAATCGCGTTCCGAACGCAGGAGCCGTGATATCCACTCGCGACGATCGCAATGTGCTCCCCTTCAGGCTAGCGCTGGCTGAGCAAAGAGCGAAGTGCCATATATAAAAGCCAAGCTAAATCAGTCACGTTGATGCAAATCCGCTCATTCTTTGCGCATGAGCGTTGATGGATCATATTTTCGGCTGCCTGTGATTGTTGAGACTGGCGCCGGCCGATATACTGTCCGCTGACCTTCGCCGCGTTGAGATGGTCGCGTTAATCTCGGCAGTTCTATCGGGAAAATGTAATATTTGGCATTGCAGTCCAGAACGTACTTGTCCGGAGCCGTTCGGAGCCGGTGACCATCCGCGTACCGCGCGAGCGATCGCGGCCGAAGTCGGTCTGCTCGGGCCGGATCGGCTCGTCGTCACGGGCGTCGAGCTGCCCGCCGAGGACGCCACCCTGGGGGAACCGCTGGACTGTGACGGTGTGGTGGTGGCCAGAGGACAAGCTGCGCATCGCACGCACTGCGGGGCCGGGGGCACGTGGTGGCCGGATCCCGGCCTGCTCGCCGCCGCCTCCGGAACCGCCTTCGCCCGCCGTCGTGTTCGGCCAGTTCGCGATCGCCTACGCCTGCCGCAGCGAGTCCCGCTGGATCGGCAGGGTGCCCTGGCGCGCCAACCCCTGGCGATTCCGATCATGGTGCTGGCTGATACCGCGTGCAAGGTGCTGCGGTCGCCTGGGAACACGCGCTGACGAACGGCGGCGCTCGACGGGACCTTCGCCCCTGCCCCGTGGGGGCTGCCAGAGGTGGGATGGAAATGCGAGAACCCGCCCAACGTTGGAGGCGAGACGATGAGCACCATCACACGCAGGGACCGCGGGCTGCTCCCGGAGATCTTCGACCTCCTGGAGGCCCCGTTCGCCGGACTGCGGCCCGGCCTGGGACATCCCATCCGGTTCGAGGACTACATCAAGGATGGCCGGTACATCCTGCTCGCCGAGTTGCCGGGAACCGACCCCGGTGACATCGAACTGACCGTGGCCGGCGGCGTTCTGACCCTCCACGCGGAACGGCACCACGAGGAGAAGGAGACGCACCGCAGCGAGTTCAGGTACGGCTCGCTGACGCGCTCCATCGCCCTGCCGCCGCACGCGGATGAGGACGACATCACGGCCACTCACCACAACGGGATCCTCACCATCAGCGTCAGGCTCGCCGACGACAAGCAGGCGGGCAAGCGCATCCCCATCGCCACGACGGCGTCCGAGTAGCACCCGAGTAGGCGCCGAGCACCGACGGGCCCGCTCGTGAGAGCGGGCGCGTGGGTTCCGGGCTGCGGGCGCTGTTCGGGTCGGGCTCCGCGGCACTGATGGTTTCGCTGTTCCCCGAGCTCCGGTCTTGCGCTTGCGACGGCGGCCGCATTGTTCATCGCGGTGGGCTTGGCCGCACTTCGCCATCGCGACGTCGGGTGATTCCGCAAGATCCTCTAGGCGACGGCAACGCCCGATGGCAGACTTCGGAGCATGGCCGAGGAGAAGGCGCGTTCGCTGCTGCCCGGAATGCGGTTGGACGACCTGCTGTCAGAGCTTCAGGCGCGCTTGCAGGCCGTGCTTGAGACCCGTGACCGAGTGCACGCCCTGCTGGACGCCGTGGTGTCGGTCGGCAGCGACCTGGACCTGGAGACGGTGCTGCGGCGGATCGTGCAGACCGCGACCACGCTGGTGGACGCCTCCTATGGCGCGCTGGGCGTGATCGGGCAGGAGAATTCGCTGGTCCAGTTCATTCCGGTGGGGCTGAGCGAGGAGGAGATCGCCAGGATCGAGCACTGGCCGCACGGGCTGGGCCTGCTCGGTCTGCTGATCAAGGAACCGCAGCCGCTGCGGATGGCGCACATCTCCGATCACCCGGAGTCCTACGGTTTCCCGCCTGGTCATCCGCCGATGGGCTCCTTCCTCGGAGTACCGGTCCGGGTACGTGATGAGGTGTTCGGCAATCTGTACCTGACCGAGAAGCGCGGTGGCGGGGAGTTCGACGAAGAAGACCAGGCCATCGTCATCGCGTTGGCCTCCGCCGCCGGTGTGGCGATCGAGAACGCCCGTCTGTACGAGGAGACCCGGCGGCGGGAGACCTGGCTGCGGGCCTCCTCGGAGGTCACCACCAGCCTGTTGTCCGGCGACGATCCTGACCAGGTGCTGCGGGTGGTGGCGCGGCGGGCGCGAGAGATGTCGGGCGCCGACATGGCGGCGATCAGCCTGCCCGACGACGCTCGGGAGAACCTGCGGGTGGCGCTCGCCGACGGAACGCACGCAGAGCGCGTGGTCGGGGCGCACACCCTGATGCACGGTTCGGTGGGTGGGCAGGCCTTCGTCGACGGCGAGCCGCGCTTGCTGGCCGATCTGGGAGAAAGCGGAGTGGTCACGGTGTTCCCGACCGATCTGGGGCTGGGACCAGTGGCGGCGATTCCGCTGGGCGCGCCCGGCGGGGTCCGCGGCATTCTGACGCTGGCCAAACGGTCCGGGCGCATCCCGTTCAACCCAGGTGAGGTGAGCATGCTGCATGCGTTCGCGGGGCAGGCGGCGATCGCTCTCGAAGTCGCCGAACGGCGTGATGACGCCGAGCGGCTCGGCCTGCTGGAGGATCGTGACCGGATCGCCAAGGACCTGCACGACGTGGTGATCCAGCGGTTGTTCGCGGTGGCGATGACGCTGATGAGCGCGGTGCGGCTGGTGGAGCGGCCGGAGGCGTCCTCGCGGTTGCAGAGTGCGATCGACGAGCTGGACGAGACGATCCGGCAGATCCGGTCCACGATCTTCGCATTGCAGCCCCGTGGAGAAGTGGACGCGCCGAGCCTGCGGGCGCAGATCGTCGAGCTTGTCGAGGGAGCAAAGGCGCATCTGGGGTTCATGCCGGGACTAGCCATGGAGGGCCAGCTCGACAACCGCGTGCCGCCGCCGGTCGCCGAGCACTTGGCCGCGGTGTTACGCGAGGCTCTGTCCAACGCGGTACGACATGCCAAAGCCGCCCGAGTGGATGTGACGGTGCGGGCGGACGTCGGCGCACTCACCCTTCTCGTCGAGGACGACGGGGTCGGGCCGGGTGACGGCGGTCGGCGCAGTGGGCTGCGGAACCTGGAGGAACGCGCGGCCGCATTGGGCGGAACGTGTGAGGTGTCCGCACGGGAAAGCGGCGGCACCCTGCTGCGTTGGAGCGTCCCTCTCGACCACGGCCCCTGACAGCCGGAGAGACCGCGATCAGCGCAGATGGCGGCGCAGCGGCGACACCGTCGGCCGGCATGGCGCCAGGCGAACGCGGGCGTCCACGGTGGTGGCACCGGTAGGGGTGGCGATGACGGGATTCAGATCCAGCTCCGCCACCTGGGGGAGATCCTCAAGCAGGTGGCCGACGCGGACGATCTGGTCGGCCAGCGCGCGCACGTGCACAGGGCGGCTGCCGCGATAGCCGTACAGGAGCGGCCGGCAGCGCAGGGCGTCCAGCATCTGCGTAGCGGCGGAGAGGCTGAGCGGCGGCACCCGGAAGGCGCGGTCGGCGAGCAGGTCGGCGGTGACGCCGCCCATGCCGGCCATGACCAGTGGGCCGAAGGCCGGGTAGTTGACGCCGCCGACGATCAGTTCGACGCCGTCGGGGAGCATCCGCTGCACGATCGCCCCGGTCATCCGTTCTCCCAGGGCGGCGGAGAGCTCCCGGTAGCACCGCCCGACCTCTTTCGCGGTGGCGAGGTTCAGGTGGACGGCGCCGATGTCGCTCTTGTGGACGAGGTCCGGCCCGGTGGCCTTGAGTACGGCCGGCAGGCCGGTCTCCTCGGTGGCACGTTCGGCTTCCCGGGCGCCGCCCACCGGGATGGTCGGTGTCAGGGTGATGCCGTAGCAGCCGAGCAGACGGGACGTGACGTCGGCGGGCAGCCACCGCCCCTCTGGGTGGGCGGAGAGTTCCTCCAGGACGATCTCGCGGGCGGTGCGCCGGTCCACGGAGACCATGTGGTGGTCAGGCTCGGCGGGGCGCGCACGCCAACCGGCGTAGGCGACGGCTCGGGCGAGGGCGTCCACAGCCTGCTCGGGGAAGGCGTAGGCGGGTATACGCCCGTCGATGACATCGTCGTGGCCGACCACGCATGCCAGCACAGTCTTGCCGGTCGAGCGGGTGGCGTCGGCGATGGCCCGCTTGGTAAGTTCGGCCCCGGAACCGAACGGCGGGGTGTAGACGACGAGAACCGTGTCGACCCCCGGATGGCCCAGCACCGCTTCGACCGCGGCGCCGATCTCCTCCGCGGTCGCCTCGGCGGTGAGATCGACGGGGTTGCCCAGCGCCGCCGATGGGCGGATGTCGTCGCCGAACAGCTCACGCGGCAGTTCCGGTACGGCCAGCCCCCGGCGTTCGCACGCATCGGCGGCCATGGCCTGGATGCCGCCGGAGTTTCCGACGATCGCCACCCGGGATCCCGCGGGAAGCGGCTGGGTGGCGAACAGACGGGCCAAGTCGAGCTGTTGAGTGACGCTGTCCAGCCGGATCACTCCGCTCGCTTCTACCAGGGCGTCCACTGCGACGTCCGGGGTGGCCGCGGCCGCGGTGTGGGAGCGCACGGCGCGGTCACCGGCTCCGGTTCTTCCGCTCTTGACCAGCAGAATCGGCTTACGCGCGGCGACCCGGTGAGCGATGCGGGCGAACTTGCGGGGGTTGCCGAAAGACTCCAGGTACAGGGCGATGACGTCGGTGGCGGGGTCGTCCTCCCAATATTCGAGCAGGTCGTTGCCACTGACATCGGCCTTGTTCCCGACGGAGACGAAGGACGAGACGCCCAGACCGGTGGCGCCGAGCCGGTCGATCATCGCCGCCGCCACGGCGCCGGACTGCGACAGTACCGCGATTCCACCCTTGGCCGGCGAGCCGGACAGGAAAGTGGCGTTGAGGTTCTCCGCGTTGTTGAGAACACCCAGGCAGTTGGGGCCCACCAGGCGCATGCCCGCACTGCGGCACAGCCGTAGCAGCTCCCCTTCGGCGTCCGGCCGGCCGATCTCCGCGAAGCCGGCGGACAGCACCACCAGCCCGGCCACGCCGGCTTCCGCGCACTCCTTGGCCACGTCGAGCACCTGCGCGGCGGGAACGGCGACGACGGCCAGGTCCACCTGGCCGGGTACGGCCGACATGGAGGGATGGGCGGTCAGGCCGGCGACCTGTGCCGCACGGGGGTTGACCGGGTAAATGGGGCCCGCGAAGCCTCCGTCCATGAGATTGCGCAGTACCCGGTGCCCGACTCCGCCCGGCGCCCGGCCCGCGCCGATCACCGCCACCGAGCGTGGATTCATGATGCGCGCCAGCGACGCGCGTTCGGCCTCGTGGTCGCGCGCCGCGATCATCGCGCGCAGCCGGGGCGTAGGGGCGAGCGGCACGCGGATCCGCACGGTACCGGCGGTGGAACTCCGCCAAACCTCCAGGCCGAGATCGTCGAGTACCTTGAGCATCGCGTGGTTCGTGGCGAGGACCTCGGCGGTCAGCTCCCGCACGTCGTTCTCGGCGGCATCGGCGGCCAGGTGTTCGAGCAGCAGAGTGCCGAGCCCTTGGCCGTGTATCGCGTCATCGATCAGAATGCCGAGATCCGCGGTGCCCTCACCATCGGGAAAGTACTCGGCGATGGCGACCAGCCGGTCCCGTACGGTGGCCACCAGTGCCCGGCCGCGCTGCTCCGGCTTGGTGACGCGGTCCATATAGGCGTGCGCGGTGGCCGTTCCGCCGGTGAAGAACCGCAGGTAAGCCGAGCGGTCGGAGGATCGTTCGACCAGCTCGTGCAGAGCCGGGCGGTCGGTGGGATCGAGCGGCCGCACATGCGCGATGCTTCCGTCCCTGAGCAGGACGTCATACTCGGCGGCAGGGTACTCGGCGGTCGTCGAAGGCTCGGGATTCATGCGTGGATCTCCAGTTCACTCCGGCGTGGTGCGGGCACGCTAACCGCCCATGACCCAACTGTGCCCCACCCGCCTCCATTGGACGCAGTGCCTGACGTCCCTCTCCGGGGTGGCGAAGGTCCCCTTAGTCGGCTTGGGCCAAGGTCCTCGGTGCCGCTCCTGACGCATACCGCCCCGATCATGCCCGCTTCTTCTGGCGGCGGAGGAGGGCGAGGGTCAGTGCGCCGGCCGCGGCCCAGGCGGCGATCACGGTGAGGTCGGGCCAAGGGGAGGGACGTCCGTTGAGTGACGCCAGCAGCGCGTGCGACAGGTGCTTGAGCGGGAAGATGTCGCCGGCCGTCTGAAGGAACGTGGGCAGCGGGCCGCCCGTGAGGAAGACGTCCGAGATGAAGGCGAGCGGCAGGAATGTGCCCAGGGTGACGGCGCCGGCGGTCTGCTGTCTGGACACCAGCGTGGCCACTACCGCTCCCAGCAGGGCGAAGCAGGCGCCGCCCAGTACGAGGGCGGTGAGCATGATGGGGAAGGCGGCCGGGGGTATCGCCGCACCGTATCCGAACTGCGCGATGAGTCCCAATGCCAGCCAGGTCACCAGGGTGAGAACCATAGCGGTCACGGCGAGGCCGACGTGGTACATCCACCGTGGCAGCGGCGTACCCGCCAGGCGCTTGAGCACGCCCTTCTCCCGGTCGGCGGCCATCCATTCCGCCACGTTGACATAGCAGGCGGAGCCTACCGTGTACGTCATCATGGCCGCGAGGATGAAGACCGGCAGTGGCGTGCCGCCCACGCGGGCACCCGGAAAGATCAGTGAAATAAGCGTCAACAGCAGCACCGGCAGGGCCACGGTAAAGAAGGCCGCCGACAGGTCGCGGCGGCTTCTGGCCAGCGTGTGCCCGACCTGGCCGAGCAGCGGGGAACGGCCGGGCGCTCGGCCGCGGGTACGGTGAACAGCCCCGGCGCGCGCGTGGGCGGGTTCCCAGCGGAAGCGCCAGAGGGCGATCAGCGCGCCGACGACTCCCCAAGCGACGATTACGGCGAGGTGGTCACCGGCGAAGCCGGATCCGGTCAGGTAGGGGTTGAAGCAGTCACGGACCGCGTGCGCCAGGTGGCGTAGCGGAAAGAACCAGCCGATCCTGTCCAGCCACAAGGGCGGCCTGCCGCCGACGAGGATGATGTCGGAGAGGAATGCCAGAGCGAGGAGCAGCCCGGTGCCGGTCAACTGTACGGCGGCGGCATCGCGTACCAGGGCCACCAGGGCGAAGCCGAGGGCGGTGAAGGCCAGCGTGCCCACGCACAGGGTCAGTAGCAGGGCCGGAGTCGTTCGCCAGACGATCTGGAGATCGTAGAAGACCAGTCCGGCGCCGATCAGGACGGCTGCCGTGATCAGCGCGATCACCAGCACCGAACCGGCCAGGCCGAGCAGCACGGCCCAGGCCGGGACCGGCGTGCCGCGCAGGCGTTTGAGCCAGCCCCGGTCGCGGAGGCGGGCGAGGTAGATGGCCAGCGCTCCGAAACAGCCCTGGGCCACACCGAAGGCCGTCATCATCGGCACGACGGACTGCATGACGTGTGCGCCGGTGGCCGGGTCCGTCACCTGGTCGCCGACCGCCATCCCGACGATCACCATCATGAGCAGCGGCATCGCCACGGTGAAGATCGTCGCGACAGGGCTGCGAAAGAACGAGGTCACTCCGTGCCGGATCAGCCTCGCGATCATGACGCCGCCAGCCTCAGGTATACGTCCTCCAGAGTGGGACGGCTGAGCGTCAGCCCGGTCAGTTCCAAGCCGCGTCTCAGCGCCCACTCCGTCAGGACGTGCATGTCCTGTGTGGCCTGTCCGGTGTGAATCCGCACGGCGGTGCCGTGTACCTCGGCCGAGCCGGTCAGGGTGGGCAGGTCGGACAGTGCGATGCCGGTCGGCAGCCGGAAGGACAGCACGCTGTCCCGCTGGAGGCCGCCGAGCGTGTCGGGCGAGCCGATGGCCACCAACCGCCCTCGGCGCAGGACCGCCGCGCGGTCGGCCAGGTGCTGTGCCTCGTCCATGTAGTGGGTGGTGAGCAGGATCGTCGTACCGGTCGCGCGCAGCGCTTCGATCAGCTCCCAAGCCTTATGTCTGGCCGATGGGTCGAATCCGGTCGTCGGCTCGTCCAGAAAGAGGAGTTCCGGCCGTCCGACGAGGCCTAGCGCGAGGTCCAGGCGGCGACGCTGTCCGCCGGACAGGGTGTGCACCTTGGCGTCACGTTTGTCCTTCAGGCCGACCTGCTCGATCACCTCGTCCGGGATCCGCGGATGGGGGTAGAAACCGGCGTACAGGCGTACCAGCTCGAACGCGGAGAACTCGTCCTCGAAACCGGCCTCCTGAAGCACGATTCCGATGCGTTCCCGGTAGGGCCGACCGCCCGTGGCGGGGTCCATGCCTAGGACCGACACCGACCCGCCGTCGCGTGCCCGGTGCCCCTCCAAGATCTCGACCGTTGTGGTCTTCCCGGCGCCATTGGGACCGAGCAGGGCGAAGACCTCGCCGTGCTCGATGGTGAAGCTCACGTCGTCGACCGCGCGCAACTCGCCGTAGTCCTTACGCAGTCCCTTCACGACAATCGCTGACATCTCAGCTCCTCGCTCAGGCTCTACTTCAACGTCCCGCTGCCGAGGAGAGCTGTGCAGGGCCGAATGGCAGGGGCTTTCGGTTCTAAATCAGGCTGTGCGACGGGGGAGCACCGGGGAGTCAGGTGCGGCTCGTCGGGTGGGGACCGGGCTGCCGGCCTGGATCAGAACACCCATGGCGGTCAGCATGACGGCCGCCAGGCACGTGGAGATCACACCAGGTGCTCGGCCCGGCGGCGGCCCTCTGAGATCACGCGTCAGGGCCGAAGGTCCCGGTCCGAAGAGGCCTTCGCTCGGCCGTGTTCCCGGGTGGTCGCTCGGATGCCGACGGCCATGAGGGCGGCCCCGGCGAGAACGAGAACGGCGGCAGCGATGTACAGGCCGGTGGCCAGGCCCTCCAGCATCGGAAGCCGTGCGCCCAGCCGCAGGTCGGTGGAGACCGGCGCGGTCGCGTCCGCGTTCATCACGACGATCTGCCAGTCGCCCGGCCGTACGTCCCACGTGAGCGTCTGGACGCCCGTCCCGGTCGCCTTGGCGGCCCAGATCGGCAGCGCTCCAGGTGCCGACGTGGGAGCGGTACCGGCATGCCGCAGGAGGCTGATGTCGTCCACGCCGGGGAAGAAGGCGAGATGGGTCACCTCGTCGTGGGCGATGCCACGCAAGTACGCCTCGGCGTCGGCGCGCCTGGCGATTCCGACGAACAGCGGGGTGGCCGAGCCGCCGACCTCCACGCGCACGGTACCGAGCGTGTCCCGCAGCAGGCCCACGCCTCTGCCCGCCACCTCGATCTCCTCGGTCACGAGCGCGTAGCCGGAGGTGGTCAGGCGCTCGGTGTCGGTGCTGAGGAAACCTTCGATTCCCCGTGCCTGGGTCAGCATGAACGCGCCCACGCCGCCGGCCGCCGCGCTCAGGCCGCCGAGTGCCAGCACGGCACCGGCGACGACGGCGATGACCGGGCCGACGGTCCACCCGTAGGGCGAGGGCGCCACCGTCGCGGCACCGGCCTCGTCCGAACGTGCCGACGGCTCGGCGGGTCCGCTGTCGAGGCGGAAGGGCGGGTACCGGTCCGTCATAAGCGTGGCGTAGGCCGTGACCCGCAGCGTCCATCGGTTCAGGCCTATCACCAAGTCGAAGAGCCCAGTGGGGTATCGGCCGGTGAACAGCAGGGTCACGGCGGCGACGAGCACCAGAAGGCCGATGAGGCCGCCCCAGTTCAGTGTGTAGATCCCGATGACGCTGCCGCTGGTGAGGATGCCGACGACCAGGTAATGCGGGATGGCAAGGAGCCACCACTTCACCAGCACGAGCCCTCGGGAGAGCCGTTCGGGGTAGTCGATCTCCAGGGTGGCGGGGTAGTCCGGGGCGGGTCCGAGCGTGAAGGGCGGATAGCGGTCGGTGCCCAGCGCGCAGAAGCTGTAGAAGGCCACGCGCCAGGTCCACCTCAGTACGCCGACGTTGAACTCGAAGATCGCCCGCGGGTAGCGGCCGGTGAACAGGATGCCGACGAACGCGACCACGCTGAGCACGGTGAACGCGGCCCACAACAGGGCGAGCACGATGTAGTGCGGAATCGCGAGCAGCCACTTGACCAGCCAGAGCCATCGGTTGAGCGGTTCGTCGAGCCTGGCCCGGATTCGCAGCGGGTAGGGCGGTGGGGTGCTCATGGTCCGACCACCTCCGGAGGGAAGATTGACGTTATTGACAGCGCATCAGGATCGGTCTCGTGGGCCTACGGGCCGAAGGTCTCGCTCCGCAGGGCCGATGGACCGTCATCCGTCCCGGGAAAGCCGGATCTCACGCCTCGCTGCGCCTGTCCGGGCCGGTGTCGGCCGTCGCCCACCAGCGGTCCCACGCGGCGCACCGGCATCGGGCAGGGACCTCCGCTGTGGGTGGACGACGGCGACTTCGACATCGAGCGGACTGTCCACCATCTCTCAGGCGATCGGCGAGCAGGTGCCGCCGCTGCCCTTCCCCGCCGTCGTGGACGGCCGCCGCGCAGACGAGCGCCGCCAAGGCGGCCAGGGCACACGACCCGGTCGGCCCTCCGCCCTGTTCCCTGCGCTGACGCTGCGCCTGTTCATGCATTGGCTGCGACGCCACGGCACCGAGCGGGTCAACGCGTACGTGACCAATGTCCCCGGACCGCTCACGCCGCTATGGCTGGACGGGGCCCGGCTGGTCAGCGCCTATCCGATCCCCCGCTAATGAACGGCGTGCCATTGGCGGTGGCGGTGCTGTCCTACGCGGGCACGCTGAGCATGACGGTCAACGCGGCTTTCGAACTCGCTGCGCTTCCCGCGTTCGCGGTCGGCGCCCGGGATGCGATGACCGCGCTCACCGCGCAGGTCGCCGGTGCTCAGGTCGCGCCCGAGGGGAGATCCTCGACGCGGAAGACGGGGAGGCTCGCCGCGATTCGTTCGAACTCCGACAGCGGTGCCCTGCGATCCACAGGGATGTGCGGGCGGCCGCCGGGAGCGACCGCCAGGTAGCGGCGTATCACGGGGGCGCGCTCAGCCGGATCGACCTCGACCAGTCGTACCGCTTCGCGTCGGCCGTGGCGCAGCGTCACTCTGCCGCCCGCGGCGCGGACGTTGTGCACCCAGCCGGCGTCCGGGCCGAGCATGGAGACCGCATAGCGCTTTCCGTCGTGGTCGGCGAGCACCAGAGGTAGCGACAGCACGCGTCCGGACGTGCGGCTCGGGACTTCCAGGGTGACCAACCGGCTGGGCAACAGCAGGCCGCTGCCCTGCACCACGGCCCAGCAACGGTTCATGGCGCGGGCCAGCCGGTTCGGCCGTCCGCCCCGGTACAGCCGGCGCAGAAACGCCCCTCTACCGCCGGAGCGACGCCCCCACAGCAGGTAGCACGGCGCTCCGACGGGCTGAACGAAGATGAACGGCCACCACGCGACCTTGGGGCCGCGCACCTCCCGCTGCGGGCGGGCCCAGAGGTCGGCGGCGGCGGTCGCCGTCAGCGCGATCTCGGCCGACGCCAGGGTGAGCAGCACCGCACGGCGTTTCCGGGACATCTCATGCCACCGCATCTTTCGCTCCCTGACGAGTCCGTATCCAATCGTTCGCGAATCATCGGCGGAACCACAGCGGAGGTGCGGGCCGGTTACGCGACGGCCGCCATCACCGCCGCCATCTCGGCGAGCCGGTTGGCGTAGCCCCATTCGTTGTCATACCAGCCGAACACCTTGACGAGTTCGCCGTCCGCCAGGGTGAGCGGCGCGTCGAACACGCACGACGCGGGGTCGCCGATGACGTCCCGTGACACCAGCGGATCGGTGCTGTAACGCAGGATGCCGCGCAGTTCGTCCGCCGCGGCCTCGGCGAACGCCAGGTTGATCTCCTCGCGGGTGACCGGCCGCCTCAGCACCACCGCGAGGTCGGTGAGGGAACCGTCCTCCACCGGTACTCGCAGCGCGACGCCGTCGAGCCTGCCCGTGAGCTCGGGCAGGACCACGCCGACAGCCCTGGCCGCGCCCGTGGTGGTGGGAACGATGTTGACCGCGGCCGAGCGGGCCCGGCGGGGATCCTTGTGCGGCGTGTCCAGCAGCCGCTGGTCACCCGTGTAGGCGTGGACCGTGGTCATGATGCCCTTGACGATGCCGAAGGACCGGTGCAGCACCTTGGCCATCGGCGCGACGCAGTTGGTCGTGCAGGACGCCAGCGAGACGATGTCGTGGCGTCCGGCGTCGTAGACGCCGTCGTTGACCCCCGGCACGATCGTCGCGTCCACGCCCTTGCCGGGCGCGGAGATGAGCACCTTGCGCGCCCCGCCCTTGAGATGCCTGGCGGCGTCGTCCCTGCTGCGGAACCGACCAGAGCACTCCAGCACGAGATCGACGCCGTGAGCCGCCCAATCGATGTCGGCGGGATCGCGGTGGGCGGTGACCGCGATCAAGCGCCCGTCCACGTCGAGGGTGTCCGACGACGCCACAACGGAGGAGCCGAAAACTCCGTACGTGGAGTCGTGCTTGAGCAGGTGTCCCAGCGCGGCGACGTCGGCCACGTCATTGATCGCGACGATGTCCAGCCCCGTGGGCAGTCCGCAGCGCAGTACGGCACGCCCGATCCGCCCGAAACCGTTGATCCCGATCTTCATGATCGCTCCTCCTCTAGACGTCACCTTGATGGTCGCGCCGGTATGCGGGAACGGGCAGGGCCGAAGGTCCTGTCGGGGTGTCCCGCTCGACTCCATCGTTCGGGGACCTCCGCACCTGTCCGCATCGACCGCCGAGGTGGAGCCTGGACTGCATGGCAGCGGATGGCAGCGGGAGCCTTCGCCCGCCGAACGCGAAATCGGACCCGGCCAGGGAGGGCCTGGCCGGGTCCGATGTCATGAGGGGTCTCCGCCGTCTCCGCCCGATGGGTGCCTCAGTGCCTCCTCACCTCCTCCGGGCCGATGACCTCGTGGTGGTCGCGTCCGCTGAAGTCAGTGGGACCGGGCAGCGCGTGCCGGACCGTGGCCATGAGCCACATCGCGGCCACGCCGTAGAACAGGATCGCCAGGGCGATCGCGTTTCCGGTGATGAGCGCGACCAATGCCGCGACCAGCGCCGTGGCGCCGACCACGCTGATGATCGCGGTGTACGTCCGGACCGCCGCCGTGCGCGGACCCTGGTACAGCTCGTCGGCCGACCCCATCGCGCAGCCGCCGGCGGCGCCGAGGAGCAGAATCGCGCCCGCGGTCCAGCGCGCGCCGGAGATGAACAGCACGTCCACTCCCTGCACATAGGCCACGTACAGCGCGGTGATCACGGCCATCGTGACGGTCGTGACCGCGTCCTTCCAGGTGAGCCTCATCGCAAGGCACCTCCCTCGCCACCCCTTGGTGGCTTCCCCTTCACGCTGACACCGCCGCCGGCCACGAGGGAGAGGCGAAGGTCGCCCTACAGACGGCCGAACGACAGGGATGCACAGTAGGGCCGGACCGACAACCGTCCGGTGAGCCGGGTCGCCCATGATGGACGAGGTAGTCGCTGGCGATCGCTCGCCGGGCGACGTGCAGCCACCTATGCTCCCACTGGCTGAGGGGCCAGCGCGCGAGGCCCCCGGCCACGGTGCATGAGATGAAGTGCCTGGGGCGCGGCGGAGCTGTTGACCATCGCCGAGAAGCTACGCCGGGCCGACATCCAACTGGAGTTGTTGGCCGGCCCGTTGCAGGGCGTGTACCGCAACCCCTCCCCGGTCAGCGTCTATCGCGTCCTGGGCGTTGACGACTGAATCAGGTGCCCGCCGGTGACGGCTCCGTGGGCGTCGGCCCGCCGGGTGCACCCGAATGCGGCCCTGGCGTCATGCCGGGCACTCGCGGGATACAGGGCATGTTCTGCTGCCCGAACCACTGGGCCAGATACTGCCGCATCGCGCGGACTTCTGCCCACTGGTCGTCGCGTACCTTGCGGGCGAAGGCCGTGACCTCGGGATGCGGTGCCTGGCCGTGCATGAGGAGTTGCTGTGACATCATGATCGCCATCATGTGGTGCGGGATCATGTGCTGCAGGAACGTCTTGTCGAGCTGATCTCCGGAAAGCTCTGACAGGTCGGGCATCGTGGTTCCGCTCGGGCTCGGCGCAGGGCTCTGCGGGTACCACTTTTCCAGCCGGCCTTTCATCTCGGCTACCTCGGCGGTCTGCGTCGTGACGATCGACCGCCCGAGTTGCTGCATCTCGGGCCTGCTGGACCGCTGCAACTGCCGGGCCGCGGTGATGGCGTCCTGGTGGTGCGGCACCATCTGCGACAGGTAGTCGTACTCACTGGTGACGGGATGCATCTGCCCCATGCCCGGGCACGTCGGCTGCGCACCTGTGGGAGAAGGACTCGGGGGCGGGACCGGCGGAGAGGCCGTGGCCGCCGCGGTGGCTCCCGAACCTGCGGTGATGGCGGCCAGGAATGCTCCGGCGGCCATCGCAGCCTTCATGACGTGTCGCTTCATGCGTCCCCCTCACGCCGATTCGACACCTTCTACGGTAACCGCTGCTCAGAGCGGCCGGCCGGCAGGTCGGGCCTACTCGCTGCATGCGGGCGCCCGGCACGCCGCCGCTTGGTGGCCCACGTCAAGCTTCGGGCGGGCGTTGTGATCGCGGATCAAGGCGTGGGTGAGGAGCTTTCGTTGTTTCTGCGCGGGGCCACTTTCATCCCCCCTTGGGGTGTAGTGGCATGCTGGTGATTGTACTGGTCACGGGTAGGAAACACCTGGCCGGGTGACGGCGCCGGCGCGCCCCGGGGGACAGGGCAGGGCTTGACCGTCTTCCCGGTCATCCTCAGGGAGGGGCCATGATCAGACAACACTTGGTGCCGGCGGGTGTCGCCGCGGTGGTGGCGCTGGTAGCGCTCGCGGCAGGGACTTCCGCGAGCACGGTCCTGCTCGTGCGCGCGGGACTGGCCTGCCCTCTGGTGATGCTCATGATGATGCGCGGCCTGGGCGGGCACGACACCACCGGCCGGCGCGGGGTGGACCATGAAGATCAGGACGGCGGCGGGGATCGCGGTGTCCGGATCGGTGTCTCATGACCGCGCTCGACTGGGTCGTCGTCCTGCTGTGCGGAGCGCTACTGGTCTTCCTGGCCTGGTATTTCTTCGGGCCGCGGGCCAGCCGTCTGGCGCAACTGCATGAGGGGGGCAGGAAGCCGAGATCGTGGTGCGTGGCGGCTACAGTCCGGAGGCGATCCGGGTGCGGCAGGGCATCCGGCTGCGGCTGGTCTTCGACCGGCGCGAGAGCGGCGAGTGCACCTCCCGGGTGGTCTTCCCCGACTTCGGCATCAGCCGGTCGCTGCCCGCCTTCGCCAGGAGCGTCGTGGAGCTGGATCCCCGGCAGGCCGGGGAGTACCGCTTCTCCTGCGGTGAGAATATGGTGCACGGCCGGTTGATCGTCGAACCGGACGACAGCCGCTCGCCCACGCCACCCCAGTCGCCACAAGCGCCGTCCCGCGTGCCCGAGCCGGCCCCGCCGCCTGTCTCGGCGGTTTCCCCGCCTGGGCACGAGCCGCCAGACACCGAGGCTGCCGAGCGGCGTGCCGAGATCGGTGACCTGTCCCGGCGCGTGCTGGCCGGCGCGGTGCTCACCCTACCGGTGGCCTTCGCCGTCATGGCGCACGAGGTCTTCGGCGCGACCTGGCTGCCGGCCCTGCTGCTGAACCGCTGGACGCAGCTCGTCCTGATCACGCCGGTGATGTTCTACACCGGATGGCCGATCCACACGGTGGGCTGGCTGGCCCTGCGCCACCGCTCGGCGGAGATGAACAGCCTGATCACGCTTGGCACGAGCGCCGCCTACGGCTACAGCCTGCTGGTCACCCTCGCGCCGGGCGTGCTGCCCGAGCAGGCGCGCGAGGTCTACTTCGAGGCGGTCGGGGTCATTCTCACGCTGATCCTGCTCGGCCGGCTGCTGGAGACGAGGGCCAGGGCGGGCACCGGCGAAGCCATCCGCAAGCTGATCGGCCTGCAGGCGCGCACCGCCCGGGTCCGCCGTGAGGGCGGCGAGGCCGAGATCGGCATCGACCAGGTGCTGCCCGGGGACGTGGTGGTCGTGCGGCCGGGCGAGAAGGTCCCGGTCGACGGGGTGATCCTGACCGGCCGCTCGACACTGGACGAGTCGATGGTCACCGGCGAGTCCATCCCGGTCGACAAGGGGCCTGGGGATGAGGTGGTGGGCGCCACGGTGAACCAGAGGGCGCCTTCACGACACCCACCCACAGGCCGACCCACACGGCATCTGGACGGCGCAGGAACTGCTACGCCTGGCCGCCACGGCCGAACGCGTCTCGGAACATCCCCTCGCACGCGCGATAGTGGACGCGGCCACCGGACGCGGCCTGTCGCTCGATGACCCCGCCGACTTCGAATCGGTCACCGGACAGGGCATCAGTGCCACGGTGGACGGCTGCCACGTGCTGGTCGGCGGCCCCCGCCTGCTGGCCGTCCACGGCATCGACGCCAGCGTACTCGCCCCGGCCGCCGAGCGGCTGGCCCGCGGCGGCCGCACTCCGATCCTCGTCGCCGTGGACGGCCGGCCCGCCGGCCTGCTCGGCGTGGCCGACACCGTCAAGGACGACTCGGCGGCCGCCGTCGCCGCGCTCCAGCGGCTCGGCCTGCACGTCGCGATGATCACCGGGGACAACCGGCGCACCGCCGAGGCCATCGCCCGCCAGGTCGGCATCACCGCCGTGCTCGCCGAGGTGCTGCCCGATCGCAAGGCGGCCGAGATAGCCCGCCTCCAGGAGCAGGGCAAGAAGGTGGGCATGGTCGGCGACGGCCTCAACGACGCCCCGGCGCTGGCGCAGGCCGACATCGGCTTCGCCATCGGCACCGGCACCGACGTGGCCATCGAGGCATCCGACATCACGCTCATCTCCGGCGCCCTGTCCGGCGTGGTGACCGCGGTACGGCTGTCACGGGCCACGATGCGCAACATCCGGCAGAACCTGTTCCTGGCCTTCGTCTACGACATGATCGGCATCCCCATCGCGGCCGGCGTCCTGTACCCGCTCCTGGGACTACGGCTGTCACCCGTCATCGCCGCCGCCGCGATGGCCGCATCCTCACTGTCGGTCGTCGGCAACGCCAACCGGCTACGCCGCTTCACCCCGCCGGCCCCGCATCCCACGCCACAGCTCCCGGCCGATCCGGCCGCTGATCGCCATACTGACAGGCAGTGACCAGCGGACGAGCCAGACCGGCCCTCCGCTCGCAGGGTAGCCCCGGTGCATTGCCGCACCGGGGCCCCCTCAGAACGGTGCGTGCCACTCGTCGCGGCACACGGCTCAAGCAAGCCGCGACGAGCGGTTCAGCTGTGCTGTGCTCGGCTCCTGCGCAGGCGGGCGAGGTGGCCGCGACGGCAGGAGGCGTGAGCAAGGCGGGTCTGGCGTCAGATGGGTATGGTTCATGTGGGAAGACGCAGATCACCTACCGGGCGGCGTGGCGTGGCGGTGACCTGGGGGCCGTAACCCAGCCGGATGATCATTTGTGGGTGGCCGCGCCGGTGGTGGGGATCGGTGCGGCGGCGCATGTCGCGCAGATCCAAGGGCTGGTTGAGGAATGATGCCGAGACGCCGTACCGGGCCGCGGTGAGTAGTGTGCGCTGCAGCGCCTGGCCGGCCACCAGCCAGTCCAGTGGCCGGTTTCCGGGCGTGGTCAGTACCGCGAGCTGCGGCCGTGCCTCGAAGGCCATGCTGTGGTCGTGCGCTCCGTAATCGCGGATCGGCGGGGGATCGGTGAGCGGGCGCGGCCCGTGCGAGGCGAGGGGTACACCGTCGTATCGGGCCCTGCGCATCGTCCAGGCCGCCAGTTCGGCCCGATAGTCGAGGTCGGCCGCCAGTTCCTCCTCGGCGATCGCCACCTGTTCAAGGGTCTGCGCCGCGGCGTGCCTGCCCAGGAAGATCAGAGTCGCGCCCTCCCGGGAGGCTGCCGTGCGCAGCGCGGCCATGACCTCCGACGGCAGGCGCCGCTCATCGAACGGTTCCCGGCAGGTGTGCCGCAGCGGTATCAGGTCGTACAGCTCGCGGGTACGCCGCCCGGCGGGTTCCCGCTTCGCCAAGTGGACAACGGCCAGCAGATACGGATCGTCCTCGGATTCGGGCAGCAGCCGCAGAGCCGGCCGCGCCCCCGCTGTGCGGGCGGCGAGTCGTAGGTTGAGGAGGGCGGCCCCGCAGCTCACATGCATCGACCGGCCCCGCGGGTCACTCACCGGCAGTCGCCGGTCGAGATCGGCTGACAGCGACAGCAGCTCCCCGTGCAGCACGTCGAAGCGCCACGGCTGGGTGTTGTGCACCGACGGTGCTTGGCCGGCGGCGGTCAGCAACCGCCGCACCTGAGCTTCGGTGGCCGACGATGAACGCATGGCCCACCTCCTGGTCGTCCGGCTCCAGTTTTCCGCGCACGACGGCGCGACGGCAGAGCCGGACGACTCGTGGCTTCGGGACTTTCGCCATTCGAGTGGCGAAGGCACACTCATCCGATGTCGCGGTGCCGCAGCGCGAACAGGCCTGTGAGGATCCGAGCGTCACGGTGCCAGCGAAGGTGACACCGCCTCGGACTATCGAATCAGGAACCGCGCTACCGTCGGCGAAGGAAAAATACCGCCGACCAAGCCGACGATGAACCCAATAGCGACGATCAGTGCGATGCCTAGTGTGCGGATGATGTACTCGTTCGAGTTAGGTCCGGGCATGGCTGGGCCTTTTCAGATCGGCCTGAGGGGCCACGCGTCCAGATGGACACGGCCATGGTCTCACCTCGGGTGTCCGGTCGGCACTGGCACCGCTACCGCGTTGGTACACCCGTGCCTGGGCGCGGGTCAACGGAGGTGAGGGCCGCAGGTATCAATGGCTGCTGATCAGACGCAACCCGACCACCGGCGAACCGGCGTTTTGCCCCGTGACACTGTCCGAATCCGTCGGCTACTCACCGTCTTCACGTTGATCCAGCACCGCTCCATCGCGAATGTTCTGTGCTGGTCAGATTGGTGCCGCCGACATCAGACGGCAACTCGTCGCTGCCACTTTCAGCGCATATCCATGTCCTGGAGTGTTTGAAGGCGTTTTTCTGCGCGTGATCAGGCGGTGACAACTCCGTGGGCACGGAACTGGGCGTGGATGCGATTCAGCAGTACCTCGCAGGGCGGTGCGACGTCGGCGAGCGGAAAGCGCAGCCCCAGCCGCTGGTACTTGCCCATGGCCATGCGGTGGAAGGGCAGGATGTCGACGCGTTCGACGTTGGCCAGGGTGGAGACGAAGCGTGCGAGGCCGTCGACATCGTCGGGGGCGTCGGTGAGGCCGGGCACGACCACGAACCGGATCCAGACCGGCGTTCCGAGGTCGGCGAGGCGACGGGCGAAGCGGAGCGTCGGTTGGAGCGGGCCGCCGGTGAGGTGCCGATAGACGGCCGGGTCGAAGGACTTGATGTCGAGCAGCACGAGGTCGGTGTCGGCGAGCATGGCGTCGGTGGCGTTCGCGCCCAGCAGGCCGGAGGTGTCCAGGGCGGTGTGCAGGCCGGTGTCATGACAGCGGCGCAGGACTTCGGCGGTGAAACGCGGTTGCAGGAGCGGCTCACCGCCGCTGATGGTGATGCCACCGCGGGTGACCGAGATGAAGCGCCGGTAGCGGTCGATCTCGTTCATGACCGCATCGGCGGTGATCCGGCGGCCGTCGCGCATCCGCCAGGTCTCCGGGTTCTGGCAGTACAGGCAGCGCAGCGGGCAGCCGGCGGTGAAGATCACGAACCGGGTGCCGGGGCCGTCCACGCCGATGGACAGGTCCCATGAGCTGATGACGCCCTCGTCCGGCGCCCGTCGTGGGCACCGGACGAGGGGCCGGGTGGTGCTCATCGCGAGCCGTGGAATGTGCGGTTGACGACGTCGCGCTGTTGCTCGGGGGTGAGGCGGACGAAGTTGACGGCGTAGCCGGAGACGCGGATGGTCAGTTGCGGGTAGCGGTCGGGGTGCTCCATGGCGTCCAGCAGGACGGCTCGGTCGAGCACGTTGACGTTCATGTGGAAGCCGGCCGCGTCGAAGTAGCCGTCCAGCACCCCGACCAGGTTGGCCGTTCGTTCCTCGGGGGTACGGCCGAGGCCGTCGGGCGTGGTGGTGCTGGTCAGGGAAATCCCGTCCAGAGCCTGGTCATAAGGGAGTTTGGCGACGGACAGGGCGGAGGCGACGAGGCCATGCCGGTCGCGGCCGTTCATCGGGTTGGCGCCCGGAGCGAACGGCTCGCCCGCGCGGCGGCCGTCGGGGGTGTTTCCGGTGTGCTTGCCGTACACCACGTTGGAGGTGATCGTGAGCACCGACTGCGTGTGCTCGGCATCGCGGTAGGCGGGATGCTTGCGGATCTTGGACATGAACGACCGGACCAGCTCGACGGCGATGGCGTCGGCGCGGTCGTCGTTGTTGCCGTAGGTGGGGAAGTCGCCCTCGACCATATAGTCGACGGCCAGGCCGCTTTCGTCGCGGATCACCAGCACCTTGGCGTGCCTGATGGCCGACAGACTGTCGGCGGCCACGGACAGGCCCGCGATGCCGCAGGCCAGCGTGCGCTTGACCGGGTAGTCGTGCAGCGCCATCTCGATGCGCTCATAAGCGTACTTGTCGTGCATGTAGTGGATGATGTTGAGCGCGTTGACGTAGGTCCGCGCGAGCCATTCCAGCATTCGATCGAAGGCGGCGGCGACCTCGTCGTAGTCGAGGACATCGCCGCTCAGCGGTGGGTGGGCCGGGCCGACCTGATCGCCGGTCACCTCGTCGCGCCCGCCGTTGATCGCGTACAGCAGGGTCTTGGCCAGGTTGACACGGGCGCCGAAGAACTGCATCTGCCTTCCGACGGGAGCCGCCGACACGCAGCAGGCGATGGCGGTGTCATCGCCGAAGCGTGGACGCATCAGATCGTCGCTCTCATACTGGATCGAGCTGGTCTCTATCGACAGCGTCGCGCAGTACCGCTTGAACGGCTCTGGCAGGCGGGGGGACCACAAGACGGTCAGGTTCGGTTCGGGGGCGGGGCCGAGATTGCGCAGGGTCTGCAGGTAGCGGAAGCTGGTCCGGGACACCAGCGGGCGGCCGTCGGTCCCGATACCGCCGATCGACTCGGTCACCCAGGTGGGGTCACCCGAGAAGAGCTGGTCGTACTCCGGCGTGCGCAGGAAACGCACGATGCGCAGCTTGATCACGAAGTCGTCGATGAGCTCCTGCGCCCGTTCCTCGGTGATCCGGCCTTCGGCGATGTCACGTTCGAGGTAGATGTCGAGGAAGGTCGAGGTACGGCCGAGCGACATGGCCGCGCCGTTCTGCTCCTTGATCGCGGCCAGGTAGGCGAGGTAGAGCCACTGGACCGCCTCCTGGGCGGTGGCGGCCGGTCCGGAGATGTCGTGGCCATAGGAGGCGGCCATCCGCTTCAGCTCACCCAGCGCCCTGATCTGCTCGGCCAGTTCCTCCCGGTCGCGGATCGCCGAGTCAGTGGCATCGGCGTCGTCCAGGGAGCGGAGCTCGGCGTGCTTGGCCTGGACGAGACGGTCCACGCCGTACAAGGCGACGCGGCGATAGTCGCCGATGATCCGCCCCCGGCCGTAGGAGTCGGGCAGGCCGGTGATCACACCGGCCTTGCGGGCGCGCCGGATCTCCGGGGTGTAGGCGTCGAACACGGCGTCATTGTGGGTCTTGCGGTACTTGGTGAAGATCTCCTTGACCGCCGGGTCGAGTTTGTGACCGTAGGCTGCCAACCCTGTCTCCACCATGCGCAGCCCACCGGCGGGCATGATGGCCCGCTTCAAGGGGGCATCGGTCTGCAGGCCGACGATGAGTTCCCGGTCGGGGTCGATGTAGCCGGGCGCGTGTGCGGTGATGGACGACGGGGTGGCGGTGTCCACGTCGTAGATGCCACGCCGCCGCTCCTCGGGGAAGAGCGACGTCACCCTCGCCCACACGGCACGCGTTCGCTCGGTCGGCCCCGAAAGAAAGCGCTCATCACCGGTGTAGGGAACGTGGTTGCGCTGGATGAAGTCACGGACGTCCACCTTCGTTCGCCAGTCGTCGCCCAGAAAGCCGCGCCATGCCTCGAACCCGGTCGCCGTGGCCGTCATCGTTCCCCCTTCGCGTCTGATGTTCGATCCCAGGGTCCTTCGTACGGATGGCGCAGGCAGCGGCCGAAGGGCGTCCAAGTACGGGACCAAGGGCTCTCCCTTGCCCGCGCCGCGCCACCGCGGCCGGCCCGCGCTGTAAGGGTGACGGCTCACCGGGCCGTCACGGCGGCGGTGTCGTTCTCCTTCCACAACAGTTCGTCCATGACATCGACGACGCCGGCGACCTGCCGGGTCAACTGGACGGCGAGCCGAGCGTCACTCCGCAATTCGACCCATCCGCTCAGGGTCACCACACCCTTATGGACGGCGATACGGACCCCGGAGGAGTTCACCCACGGGATCTGTTTGAGAATGTCCCCGCGGATCTCGTCGGCGATGGCCGCGTCGTCACGGACGAACACCTTGAGCAGGTCGCGACGGCTGACAATCCCCGCCAGGCGCCCGTCCGCGTCCACGACGACCAGTCGTTTCACGCCGTGCTCGTCCATCAGCCGAGCGGCATGAGCGATGGTGCCATGCGGGCTGACGGTGCGGGCGGGTGAGGTCATCAGTTCCGCTGCGGTGTCGCCGGATGCCTTACGGCGGACGGAGCCCTCGGCCGACAGGCGATGGCGGAGCCGCGCGTGCAGCGGGGGTTGATATCCCTCTCGGTAGTACTGCTCGCGAAACTCCTCCTTGACCAGCAGATCGGCCTCGGAGATCACGCCGATGACACGGCGGTCGGTATCGATCACGGGAACCGCACTGATGCCGTGTCGCACGAGAATCTCGGCGATGTCCTTGAACCTGGTGCCGGCGCTCACCGAGACGACGTCGGCTGTCATCACGTTCTTGACCAGGGTACGCATGGGCTGCCCCTTCGGCGTGGACGGTTCCGGTACCTCCATGACATCTCGGACAGGCACACCCACGTAGAGGCGAAGGTCCCAGGCCGACCGGCCATTTGTTCACCCGTTCGGTCATCGTTCCCCAGCGCGGTTGCTCGAAGAACCCGTAGACGAGCAGGAAACCTCTACCTCGAAATGGACACCTGTGATTCCGTCACCGTTGGCCCCTTCGGGGAGGTCAGCGCCGTGTGGATGGCATCCGCCCGGATCGTGACGGAGGGATCGCCAGAGCGGCCAGCGCCCATCCCAGGGGGGCGGCAACGTGCTACCGAGCACCGCGACGATGGCCGCGACGGCGAGAACGACGGAGGCGAAGGCCGCCCGGAGGTCCGCCCCCAGCAGGGCAGGCCCGGGAGCGGTGCCGAACTGCCGGCCGACCAGCGACAGGACGCCAAGAAGTGCCCCATTTCGGCGAGTGCCTGTGCCGGACCGAGGACAACGAGGTCACGGACGAGCAGCTTCTTGTCGACAAGATCGCCGCTGCGCACGGAGCTCCGCATCGTACGCGGATTGGCCGGCGCCACCCAGGCGAGGGCAGACATCTAGAGAACACTCAGCGCCAGCGGGATGGCGCCGCCGGCCAGCGCCCAGACGCCGAACGGGGTCACCTCTGGACGAGATGGAAGGAGCCGACCTCGACCGCGCGTCGTGCCGTCGCTCCGTCACGAGGGTCCGGCCAGGGGCGGCGATCAGCGGACGTGGGTAGTTCCCAGGATGACGAAGGCGTTGTGCCGTGGGAGGCCGGACATGCTGGTTCGTGAAGTGATGACCACGCAGGTCATCATGCTCCACCGCGATGACGCGATCCGCCATGCAGTCCGGGTGCTCTATCGTCACGGCATCACTGCCGCGCCAGTGGTGAACGACGCCGGTGACCTGATCGGTATCGTCAGCGAACTGGACCTGCTCGGCGGCGAGTTCGAGCCGGACCCGCGCGCTCACGCCGTCCCGGTACATCCGGCCGGCACGCGCCCACCCCGGCGGGTCGCGGAGGTGATGAACCGTGATGTGGTGACCGTGATCGAGACGACGGACATCGTCGATCTCATCAACATCATGATCACTGAGCGGATCAAGAGCGTCCCCGTGCTCAGCGGCGAACGTGTGGCCGGGATCGTCAGCCGCCACGACGTGCTGGGCATGCTGGCGCGTTCCGATGACGAACTGCGCGACGACGTGGTGGCGGTGCTGCGTGAGCACTATCCGTCGGGGCCGGGCTGGCAGGTCGACGTGCGGGAGGGCATCGCCCGCCTGCACGGGCATGCCGCGGATCGTGTCGACGTCATCGCCGATCTTCTCACCCAGACCGTGCCGGGCGTCGTGCGCGTGGAACACACCGGCTGATCTTCGATTCCCGATGACGAGCGTCATCGGGGTCACCCCGCGGCGTCGTTCAGCCTCGCGCGGATGGCGACCGCCGTTTCGCGGATCGCCGTGCGTACCGGCGGAGTGATGGGGCCCTGCACGGAGAAGTCACCGCCCTCGATGCCGTATACGAGCAGCCGGCCGGGGAGCAGGCCGAGCGCGGTGGCCAGGTCGAGGGCGTCGGTCAGGCCCAGTGCGTGCGTACTGCCGCGCCGGAGCTGGGCGCGGCGGGGGTCGATGTCGTGGTGGACGGTGCCGGGCGGCGCTCCCGAGGAGACGGCGTCGATCACGATCGCCAGCCGGGTGCCGCTCCACGTGCTGATCAGGTGCATCGGGTCGCCGGAGCTCTCCGTGATGAGCACCCCTGCCGGCGCCCGCACCAGCAGTCGCCGGACCACCTCCAGTCCGGCCGCGTCGTCGCCGCGGGCGTCGCTGCCGAGCCCGATGACCACCCTTTCAGCGGGCATCGAGGCGCAGGTCGAGGAAATGGGCCGAGCATGAGATGCAGGGATCGTGGTTGCGTATCGCGCGTTCGCACAGCCCGGTCAGCTCGGGGAGGGGGAGGTCGAGCCGGGGTCCGATGAGTTCGCGCAGGTCCAACTCGATGCGGGTCTGGTTCTGCGAGGTCGGTGGCACGATGTCGGCTTCGCCGATCAGGCCGTCCGCGTCGAGACGGTAGCGGTGGTAGAGCACCCCGCGCGGTGCCTCCGACGCGCCGTGCCCGACGCCCGGGACGGGCTCGACGGGTACGGCGGGCGCATCCGGCTCGGTGTAGCCCTCGATGATCCGCAGTGCCTCGTCGCAGGCGTGCACGACCTCTACCGCCCGGACCACGATGCTCTGGAACGGGTTGCGGCAGACGCCGTCCAGGCCCGCGTCCCGCGCGGTCGCCTTGGCCAGCGGCGAAAGCCGGTCGAAGTTGATCGCGTACCGGGCGAGCGCGCCGACCAGATAGCCGGGTGCGCCATCCAGCCGGGCCTTGCGCGCCGTCGAGTACGACACCTGCTCCTCCACCACCCGTGTGGGCCATTCCCACAGGTCGAAGCTGGTGCCATCACTGATCGTCGGTCTGCCCGACAGGATGGCGTACTCCTGCGGATGCCTAAGGGCGAAGAACCGGTAGTCGTACTCCACATCGGGGAAGTCGAAGGCGGCCACCCAGGCGGCGGTGGCCAGGGCGTGTTCGCGCGCCCGCCGCAGCCCTTCCGCCACCGGTATCAGTTCCCGGGGGTGGGGCACCCGATAGAAGCCCCCCAGGCGCACGTTGACCGGGTGGATGGCGCGACCGCCCAGAGCCGCCACCAGGTCGTTGCCCGCCTTCTTGAGAGCCAGGCCGCGCTCCAGGTGTTCCCGGTGAGACGTGGCCATCGCGAAGCCGCTGTCGAATCCCAGGAAGTCGGGTGCGTGCATGAGGAAGATGTGCAGGGTGTGCGACTCGATCCATTCGCCGTAGTACAGCAGCAGGCGCAGGTCGCGGAGCGGTCCCGTCACCTCAACCCCACAGGCCGCCTCGATGGCCTGACAAGCGCTCATCTGGTACGCCACAGGGCAGATGCCGCAGATGCGGGCCGTGATGTCCGGCGGCTCGCTGTAGGACCGGCCGCGCAGCAACGCCTCGAAGAAGCGCGGTGGTTCGTAGACGCGCAGTTCCAGGTCGGTGACACGCCCGTCGCGGGCGCGTACCAGCAGTGTGCCTTCCCCCTCGACCCGGGCGAGCCCGCCGAGCCGGATCGTCTTATGCGTCACCTTCGGTCCCCACTGCCTCTTCGGCTTCTTCCGACGCGCGGAGGAACGGCTCCTCGGTTGCGTTGAAGGTGCGGTAGACACGCACCAGATCGGCATCGCTCATGCCCAGTTCCCGCAGCCGGGCGTCCAGGGCCCTGCTGTTGGGCGTCTCGGTGGGGCCGAAGCAGCCGTAGCAGCCCCGGTCGCTGGCCGGGCAGAGCGCGCCGCAGCCCGCCTGGGTGACCGGGCCGAGGCAGGGCGTGCCGTGCGCCACCAGAACGCAGACATTGCCGCGGATCTTGCACTCGACGCACACGCTGTGACCTGGGACGACGGGACGCCGACCGGCCAGGAACGCGGTGATGACCTCGATGAGCTGCCGTTTGTCGATCGGGCATCCGCGAAGTTCGAAGTCGACCGGTACGTGGGCGGATATCGGAGTTGAGCGGTCGAGCGTGGCGATGTACTCCGGGGCGGCGTACACGACGGCCGCGAACTCCCGCACGTCGGCGAAGTCGCGCAGCGCCTGGACACCACCCGCCGTGGCACAGGCCCCGATCGTGACCAGCCGCCGCGAGACACGGCGCACGTGCTGAATACGCTGCGCGTCCTGCGGCGTGGTGATCGAACCTTCCACCAGCGACAGGTCGTAGGGGCCCGGCCCGACGGCGCTCGACGCCTCCAGGAAGTAGGCGATGTCCATGGCGGACGCCAGTGGCAGCAGGTCCTCCTCGCAGTCGAGCAGGGTGAGCTGGCAGCCGTCGCAGGAGGCGAACTTCCACACCGCCAGCCGGGGTGTCGCACCTGGCGCGGTCCGTTTCACAGCTCGCTCACCGAGAGCAGAGCGGCCGCCCGGTCGTACGTGACCACGGGGCCGTCGAGGCACAGCAGCAGTGGTCCGAGCTGGCAGTGACCGCAGCGGCCGACACCGCACTTCATGTTGCGCTCCAGCGACATCGCCACCCTCGCGGGTGACACGCCGCGTCGCACCAGGTCGGCGGCGATGGCGCGCATCATCACCTCGGGCCCGCACACGTAGGCGGCGGTACGGCGCGGCTCGAAGACGATCCGGCCGACGAGCGCGGTGACCATGCCGACGGGCCCCTCCCAGGCGTGGTCGGGGTGGTCCACGATCACCTGGACGTCGATCCCCGCGCGCCGCCAGGCGTCCAGCTCACGCGGGTAGAGCAACGTCATCGGAGTCCGGGTGCCGACGATCAGGCTGACCCGGCCGTAGCGCGAACGGCGCGCGGCCAGTTCCCGGACGACGGGCCGCAGTGCCGCCAGCCCGAGCCCGCCCGCCGCGACGATGACGTCCATCCCGGCCGCGCCCGGTACGTCCCAAGCGGTGCCGTAGGGTCCCCGGAGTCCGACGAGGTCACCGCGACGGGCATGGCACAGAGCGCGGCTGACCGCCCCCACTGCTCGGATCGTCTGCTGGTAGCCGCCCGAACGGGCCCACCCGCTGATCGACACCGGGATCTCGCCCACGCCCCTCGCGTAGATCATCGTGAACTGGCCCGGCAGGAACGGCGGGCACGCGCCTTCGACGGGGGCCAGCGTCAGGCTGACCGTGTCGGCCCGCACCGGACGGCGTGACCGCACCCGGTACGGCAGCGGCGTCATCGGATGCACGCCAGTTCCTCGGTGACGTCGATGCCGGTCGGGCACCAGGTGATGCATCGGCCGCAGCCCACGCACCCCGACATGCCGAACTGGTCGTACCAGGTCGCGAACTTGTGGGTCAGCCACTGCCGGTAGCGGGCGAGTCCCGACCCGCGCACGTGGGTGCCGCTGACCTCGGAGAAGTCCAGGGTGAAGCACGAGTCCCAGCGTTCGGAGCGTTCGACGACCTCTCCGGTGAGGTCGGTGACGTCCTCGACCGTGCTGCAGAAGCAGGTGGGGCAGGCCATCGTGCAGTTGGTGCAGCTCAGGCAGCGTGCCGCCACGTCCGTCCAGCGTGGGTGGTCGTGGGCGGCGGGGAGCCAGTCCTGGATTCCCTCGGTGTCCACGTGGCGTCCCATGCGGGCGGTCGCCGTCCGGGAGACCTCCCGTGCGGCTTCCACGTCGGCGTCCGTGGCGCCGCCGGTGGGGATGCGCGCGATGATCTCGGCGCCGCGTTCGCTTCCCGTCTCGATCAGGAACCGGTGCGGCGCCGACAGTTCCGTCAGGGCCAGGTCGTAGTGGCTCATGGCCCTGGGACCGGTGCCCATGGAGGCGCAGAAACAGGTGCCCCCGGGCACCGCGCAGTTGACCGCGACGAGGAACAGCGCCTCGCGCCTTTTGCGGTAGACGGGGTCGGGATGTCTTCCCCCAAGGAAGACCCGGTCCTGCACGCCGATGGCGGCCAGATCGCAGGCACGGATCCCCAGCAGTGCGATTCTGGGGGGTTCGGGCTGGTCCTCCTCGAAGTCCTCACCGTGCGTCCGGACCAGCGGCTGCCGCGGCGGCTGAGTGTAGCGCTTGGCCGAGTCGGGACTGGCCGCGAAACCGAACAGCATGTCGTCGCCGCTCGCCGTCAAACCGTAGCGGCCGGGCTCCTGCACGTCCGTGACCCCGGCCGGTAGTTCCGCGGCCGAGGACAGCTCTGCCATCCGGATCGCCCCGGACCTGACGGTCGGACCCACCACGGCATATCCCGCCGACAGCAGCGCCTCGATGAGCGGCTGGATCGACGGTGTCACGACGGTCTCCACGAGCGGCCCCCTCCGCCTTCGGACAACGGCTTCGGTATTCCCTGTTCGGCCAGTCTGGATGCGGTGACCTGCGGTGATTCGAAGCTTTGACGCTTCCAAGGGGTCGCTGAGGGATTCTCCGTGATTGCGCGGGGCGATACAAGAGACCGCGATGTTCTGCACGGTGTACGGCGGGGGCGATTCGCGATGCGCAGCCGGCACCGGTCATGGGCCGACCCCCCGGGAGTGGACCCCGAGGAGGCGGCCGAGTCGCTCCTTCGGGATCTGCGCACCTCGTCGCGAGGGCTTTCCGGCATGGAGGCGCGGCGGCGGCTGCTCCAATTCGGCCCCAACGAACTGCGCAGGCGCGGTGCCCGGCGACTGCCGCGCGAGCTGGCCCGCCAGCTGACTCATCCACTGGCCGTGCTGTTGTGGGTGGCCGCGGCACTGCTGCTGATCGTCGGATCGAAGGTGGTCGCGGCGGCCGTCGTCACGATCATCGTGCTGAACGCCGCCTTCGCCTTCGCGCAGGAGCTCCAGGCCGAACGGGCGGTGGAGGCGCTGGCGGAGTACATCCCCCAACGCGCGAAAGCGGTACGCGACGGCAAAGTCAGTGAGATCGACGCGACCGAACTGGTGCCGGGCGACATCGTCGTCATCGCGGAGGGCGATAAGGTCGCGGCCGACGTACGGCTGCTTTCGGGCGCCGTCGAAGTGGACATGGCCGCGTTGACCGGAGAGTCCGTCCCCACCCTGCGCTCGGCCGCCGAACAGGACGTCGGGGTGCCTCCGCTGAGCGCGCACGACCTGGTCTTCAGCGGTACGGCGTGCACGGGCGGCGAGGCGCGCGGGGTGGTGTTCGCCACGGGTATGGCGACCGAACTCGGCCGCATCGCGGCTCTGTCCGAACGGGGCGAACAGGAACCCAGTCCGCTCGAACGACAGGTCAGGCGGGCCGCATGGCTCATCGCCGCGGCCTCGGTGGCACTGGCGGCGGCGTTCGTCCCGCTGGCCGTCTTCAGCGCGCACCTGCCTCCGGTCGACTCCCTGGTCTTCGCGGCCGGATTGCTGGCCGGGATGGTCCCGGAGGGGCTGCTGCCCGTCATCACGCTGGCACTGGCGGTGGCGGTGAAGGCCCTCGCCGCGCGCGGGGCCCTGGTCAAGCGGCTGAGTGCGGTGGAGACCCTCGGGTCCACGGATGTCATCTGCACCGACAAGACGGGCACCCTCACCGAGAACCGCATGCGACCGACGGCCGTCTGGACCCTGGCGGAGACTCGGGAGTTCGACGCTGACCAGGACTCGCCGCCGACCCCGCCGGGCGGTTGCCTGCGATCGGCGGCCCTGATCGCCATGGCCTGCAACAACGCCCGCCGCGAGCCGGACGGCCGGCTCGTCGGCGATCCGACCGAAGCGGCGGTGCTGCTGGCCGCCCGCGAACTGGGAGCCGATCCCGACCCGGCGCGGCGGGAGGCCGCGCGCCGCTGGCAGTTCCACTTCGATCCCCAGCTCAAACTGATGTCGACCGTGGATCAGCACGGCGAGTCCGTCGCCGTGCACACCAAAGGCGCCCCCGAGGCGCTGCTGCCCAGATGCGCGACCTTCCTCGACGCGGGAGGGCGCGTCTCACTTCTGAGTGAACACGATCACGACGTCATCTCCCGCAAGGTCGTCGAGTTCGCCTCCAAGGGGCTTCGGGTCCTGGCCCTCGCCGAACGGACCATACCCGCCGGGGAGGAGCCGCCGCACCGTCGCGCTGACGCGGAACGCGACCTGTGCTTCGTCGGCCTGGTGACCATGCTGGATCCGCCGCGCCCCGAGGTGGCCGACGCCGTCTCCCGATGCAGGACGGCCGGAATCCGGATCATCGTGATCACCGGCGACCACCCGCTGACGGCCGCCGCCATCGCCAGGCGCGTCGGCATCGTGGGCGACCATCCCCGGATCGTCACCGGGGCCGAGCTCGACCGGCTGACCGAGCGGCAGATCGGCGACCTGGTGCGGGACGAGCCGGAAATCCTTTTCGCCAGGGCATCACCCGAGGCGAAACTGCACATCGCCGATGCCCTGCGCGAGCAGGGGCACGTCGTGGCGATGACCGGTGACGGTGTCAACGACGCCCCCGCCCTGCGCAGCGCCGACATCGGGGTCGCCATGGGGCGTTCCGGCACGGACGTCGCCAGGGAGGCCGCCACCATGGTGCTCACCGACGACAACTTCGCCTCTCTCGTGGTCGCCGTGGAGGCGGGGCGGCGCATCTACGACAACGTGCGCAAGTTCATCGTCTACATCTTCGCGCACGCGACACCCGAGGTCGTGGCCTTCGCCGTCTTCGCGCTGGGCGGGGGGCTGGTGCCGTTGCCGCTGACGATCATGCAGATCCTCGCCTTCGACGTGGGCACCGAGACGTTTCCGGCACTGGCGCTGAGTCGTGAGCCGGCCGAACCCGGGATCATGAACCGTCCGCCCCGGCCGAGGACCGAGGGAGTCATCCGCCGCTCGATGCTGCTGCGGGCTTGGTTCTTCCTCGGCGCCATAGTGGCCGTCCTGCAGCTTTGCGGCTTCTTCTATGTCCTCATCCGGGCGGGGTGGTATCCCGGAGCGCCGACGGGCCCGGGAACGCCTTTGCATCACGCGTATCGCCAGGCGACCACCATGGCTTTTCTCGGCATGATCGCCGGCCAGGTCGGCACGGCCTTCGCCGTCCGGACCGAGCACGCCGCACTGCGGTCGGTGGGCGTGCTGTCCAACCGCTACCTGCTGGCGGGCATAGCCGGTGGCCTCCTGCTCGCCGCCGGGTTCGTCTACCTTCCGCCCTTCCAGGCCCTGCTCGGCACCGCCGCCTTGCCGCCTGTCGACCTTGCGCTGCTCCTGCCGTACCCCTTTGTCGTGTGGGGCGCGGACGAGGTCAGGCGCCACCTGGTCCGTCGCAGGAAGGCACGGAGTTCCCAGGTGAGCGGGTGTGGGTAGCTAACGGAGTGCTGGGCATCGCATTCGGGGGACTGAGATGACTGGACATGTCACCGTGGGCACCGATGGCTCGCGGCAGGCGACGATCGCCGTCAAATGGGCGGTCGAGGACGCCGTACGGCGCGGAGTCGGGCTGCGGATCGTCCACGCCTGCGAAGACTGGGCGTATGACCTTCCCTACCGTCCCGTCCCGAAGGCCCCCACCGCGATGTCCACCTACTGCGAGGGGCTTCTCACCGTGGCCGCCGACCTGGCCCGCGGGCAGGCCCCGGGGCTGGAGGTGACGACCCGCCTGGTCGCCGGTCCCGTCGTCGGCGTCCTCGCCGAGGAGTCCGAGCGCGCCGCGCAGATCGTGGTCGGCGGCCGTGGGGCGGGCGGGTTCGTCGGCATGCTGCTCGGTTCGGTCGGCAACGGGCTCGCCGGGCACACCGTGTGCCCTCTGGTCGTGGTCCGTGGCGCCCAGGACAGCGTGCAGGGCCAGATCGTGGCGGGGTTCGACGGTACGGGACACTCCGAGGCCGCTCTGGAGTACGCCTATGAGGAGGCGGAGCGGCGGGGTGCGGGGCTGCGGGTGGTGTTCGCCTGGCAGGCCGCGATCCTGGCCCCCTACGCGAGCGGCTACGCGCGGTACCTCGACGACCTCTTCACCATGGGGGAGCGCACGATCAAGGAGAAGCTGGCCCCCTGGATCGAACGTCACCCCCGGGTGCCGACGATCATCACGGCGGTCTGCGATCATCCGGTCACGGCCATCTGCGCCGCGTCCAAGGAGGCCGATCTGGTCGTGGTGGGCACCCGCCAGATGGGCCGCTTCGGTTCGGCGCTGCTGGGCTCGGTGAGCCGTGGCGTCCTGCATCACACGAACTGCCCGGTCGCCGTGGTCCCGCACCAGCGTCCGAGCTGACCGCGCTCAGCCGACGATCATCCGCTGTTCGGGGTACTCCTGGCGGGGGACTGTCTTCGCCTCTGGCCCACGTCGGTGGTGACGTGTCGTGGTCAGCCGAGCAGGCATTCGGTGCCGTAGGATGGCGAATCCGGCGAGCGGCCGGAATGGCCCGCTGTCGCGCGACGGTGACGGCATAGAGATGCCATGACTGTCGTCACGGACCCGACGATGTCGGGGAGTGGATGTGCGTTTCCAGCCCGGCCAGCAGTGCTTGGAGTCCGAACTCGAACGGGTCCCCAGGCGGGGTCATGGCGGAGTCGATGCGGGCCCGCAGTCGGGGCAGGGTCTGGGCGATCGCCACTATTTCAGCCATGATCCCTTGGAGCTCTTTGTCGGCGTCAGCGCCGCTTCGTCGTAGGTGCGCCTCCCAGGCTGCCTGCGCCGCGTGGCCCTGCGCGGCGCCGATCACGAACATGAGCACGGTAGCGGCTGCCTGGTCGGCCTCGGCTTGGGTGAACCCAGCCGACTCGTAGATTGTCAGGGATTTCTCGTCGAAGCGGGCCTTGTTGGGGCCGTAGATGAGGTGCGTGCTCATCGCCGGGATCAACCAGTAGTGCCGCACGACCATGGTGTACGCTCCACGCGCCAGCGATGCGGCGGCTTCCCGCCATCCAACTCCGGCGGTTTCGGGCAGTGGAATCTCGCCGAACACGTGGTCGGCGGCGAGGACCACCAACTTGTCCTTGCTCTTGACGTGGTAATACATCGCCGATGCGGCCGACCCAAGGTGTGTGCCCAGACGGCGGATGTTCAGCCCGTTCACGCCTTCGGCGTCGAGTACCTCGACGGCTGCCCGGACGATCTGCTCCTTGGTCAGCATGCCACCCAGCCTAGCGATGGTTGATCTTAGATCGAGATCTCCGCTACGATGTTGAACTAAGTTCAAAAGCGCCGAGAGGAGATCTCCCGTGTTCCTCGTTGCCGCCCTGCAGTTCCTGCTGGCCCTGACGTACCTGGTCGTTCCGTTGGCTGGTCACAGGTATGGGGCCGCCGCCCAGAAGGCGGCTGATGCAGAGATCCAACGACAGGGCCACAGCCCCGCCGTATTGACCAAGCACGGCCTCGACTTCACCGCTGGCAACGCCAGCGTGATGGTGTCCGTGGCGATCGCCGTAGGTTTGGCGACGCTTGCCGTGCTGAATCTGTTCGATCGGCCAATGATCACCTGGATCCTTCAGCCCATCCTGCTGATCGCCGGCGGCTTCGTCACCACCGCCCAGGTTTTCGTCGTCCGCTATGTGGAGGCCGCCTTGCGCAAGTCCGGCACAACCGACATCGATGCCAAGTCGCTGATTGAGTCGGCGAAGGTCGCTTTTCCCGGCTGGTTCCATCCGCTAGTCCTGGCGCGATTCCTCCTCACGACCGCAGGCTCGCTGGTCATCCTGCTCTTGCTTGCTGTTTCCTGACTGGGGTTGAGGGGCCCTGCCGGCGAGTAGCAATTCTGTGGACTGCAACGCGGGTCGGACGCTCGGGCTACATGACGCGCGATCATCAAGGGCTGGACGCATCGCGCGTGGCCGGTCTGGCGGGCTGGTGCTACATTCCAGGCAGCAGAGAATCGCGCCCCTGCCGGGGCACAAATGTCGGTGAGCCGGGAAGCCTGGTCGGCCCGCGACCTGCACAGGTCGCGGAGCTAGGAGGTCACTTCCCGATGCGCAGGACCGCGATCTTTCTCACTCGCAGGGATACTCGCCCCGCTCAACGGCGGCACCCGGCCCCGTCGGCGCCTGCGGCGTCACAGGGGCGGACGAGTCGGCACCGGCGACTAGGGGGCCCGGCCCGGCACCCGGTACAGATCAGGGCGGGCGCACAATGAACGGCGCGGCAGGACCGGTCATCGAGGTGGCCGGGCTGAGCAAACGCTACGGGGACGTGCGCGCCGTCGTCGATGTCGGACTGACGGTGCAGGCGGGCCAGATCTATGCTCTGCTGGGCCTCAACGGCGCCGGCAAGACGACCTTGATCCGCATGCTGCTCGGCATGATCGCACCCACCACGGGAACGGTGCTGGTGCTGGGGGCCGATGTCCCGGCCAGGGACCGCTCCGCCTGGGCGAAGGTGGGATATGTGGTGGAGGCGGCCGCCGCCTATCCAGAGCTGACCGTGCGCGAGAACCTGGAGGTGGTTCGTCGGCTCCGCTGTCTGCCGGGCAGTGCCGATGACATCATCGAACGGCTGGCGCTCGCCCCGTACGCCGACCGCCGGGCCCGCACCCTGTCGCTCGGCAACCTGCAACGCCTGGCCCTGGGCAAGGCCCTCATCCACGCCCCCGCGTTGCTCATCCTCGACGAGCCCGTCAACGGCCTGGATCCCGCCGGCGTCGCCGAGATCCGTACCCTGCTCGCCGACCTGGCCCACCGGCACGGCACCACGGTTTTCCTGTCCAGCCACCTGCTGGCCGAGGTCGCCCGCCTGGCCACCCGCATCGGCATCCTGCACCACGGCCGCCTGCTAGGCGAGCACGACGCCGACCAATTGGACCGGCACCGCCGCCGTCACCTGCGCTTGGCCACCCGCGACGACGCCAAGGCCCAAGCGGTCCTGGCAGCGCACGGCTACCGGTCAGATTCCGCCGCCTCGGCCGGCCTGGTGATCACCGACCCACGCGCGCTGGCCGGGCCGGAGGTGATCGCCACCATCCTGGTGCAGGCGGGAGTGCCACCCACCGACCTCCACCTGCACGAGGAGGATCTCGAAACGTTCTTCCTGCGCACCATCGACCTGAACCCGCAGGCCGCACCCAGCCCAGGCACAAGCGCAGGCACTCGATCAGAGGATGGAAAGGGGGCCGCAGGTGCGTGAAGCACTGTGGGCGGAACTGCGCAAGGCACGGCGTAGCCGCCTGCCCTGGATCACCACGCTGGCCTTCACCATCGCCGCGCTGGTGTGCGGGATGTTCATGTTCATCCTGGCAGATCCCGCCCGGGCCCGGGCGCTCGGACTGCTGGGCGGCAAGGCCCAGCTGGCCGGGGCTGATGCCGACTGGCCCGGCTATCTCGCCCTGCTCGCCCAAGCCGTCGCGGTGGGCGGCCTGGGCGTCTACGGCCTGATCGCCATCTGGCTGTTCGGCCGAGAGTTCAGTGACCGCACCGCCACCGACCTGCTCGCCCTGCCCACCTCCCGGACCGCCATCGTTGCCGCCAAGTTCACCGTCGCCGCAATCTGGGCGCTGCTGCTGGCCTTCCTGCTCGCCGGGCTCGGCCTACTGATCGGCGCGCTGCTGGGCTTGCCCGCCTGGTCGGCGCCGACGGCGATCGACGGCCTCATGCGCCTCTTCGCGGCGGCCGCGCTCGCGGCGCTCACCACCACGCCGCTGGCCTTGGCCGCGAGCATGGGGCGCGGATATCTGGCCGCCGTCGGCGTCCTGTTCGGCCTCGTCTTCGCCTCCCAGGTGATCGCCGCGCTTGGCTACGGCGGTGTCTTCCCCTGGTCGGTGCCCGGCCTCTACGCCGGCATCACCGGATCCGGTCAGGACCCGCCGGGCCTGCTCGGACTGCTGCTGGTGGCGCTCACCGGAGCGGCCGGTGCCGTGGCGACGGCCGCGTGGTGGAACCGCGCCGACCATACCCGCTGACCCGGTGGCGGGCGCGGCCCTCTGACCTCAGCCGCGCCGGCGGATCCTGCGGGTGACGGTGCCGTACCAGGCCGGGACCTCACGCTCGTCGTCGAACCAGCGGGCCACCACGATGTCGGTGGAGGAGTGCAGCAGGATCGAGGCGACGATGGTGACGGCGACGACCTGGAAGACCTGCTGGGCGGTGGCGATGCCGGAGGCCAGGACGAGCAGGCCGTAGACGACGGACGCGAATCCCTTCGGGCCGAACCAGGCCACCGCCGCCTGTTCGCGGACCGACAGCCCCGAGCGCAGGAACGACAACCAGATCGCGGCGGGCCGGGCCACGATCAGCGCGCCGATGGCGAACAGCCAGCCCTGCCAGCCGACCGCGCCGAGCAGCGCGGGACTGATGAGCGCGCCGAACACCAGCAGCGCGGCGAGTTTGAACACTTCGGCGATGAGCTCGCCGAAGTGCTCGAACGACTGGCGCTGCCGTGGTCCGAAGGTGGCGACGGTGATACCGGCCGCGAACGCGGCCAGGAACAGGTTGCCGTGCGTGGCCTTGCCGAGCGCGAGCACGAGCAGCCCGATGGCCAGGGCGTTGAGCGGCTCGTACTGGGTGGAGGCGGAGAACCAGCGGGTCTGTTCCAGCTTGATCGCCGCCCACGGGACGGCGATGCCGATCACGATGCCGAGGCCGAGTTCCAGTCCCAGCTCGCCGAGGTGCAGGTCGGCCGAGCCGGAGGCGACGGCGAGGAAGAGGATGACGAACGGCAGGGCCAGGCCGTCGTTGACGCCGGATTCGACGTTGAGCAACTGCCGCAGCCGGGGCGGCACCTTCTCGTTGCCCACCAGGGCGGCGGCGAAGACCGGGTCGGTGGGGGCCAGGATGGCGCCGACGAGCAGCGACTCGATCCAGCCGAGGCCGAGCAGCCAGTGCGCGCCGAGGGCGGTGATGACCAGGGTGAGCGGCAGGCCCCAGCCGAGGGCGCGGCCGGGCAGCCGCCAGGCGCTGCGCAGATCGGCCCAGCCGACCCGCATGCCGTCGGTGAACAGCACGGTGAACAGCGCCAGTTCGGCCAGCGTGGCGACCAGGTCGTCGCCCGGTCGCAGAGAGATCAGGCCGAGCACGCCGTCGCCCAGGACGAACCCGGCGACCAGGAACAGCGCCGCGGTGGACAGGATGGTGCGGTGGGCCAGGCTCGACAGCAGCACCGCGACGAGCAGCAGTCCGGCGAAGGCCGTCAGCAGGGTGATCACAAGGGGTGTCCTTCTAGGCCAGGTAGCGGAACCACAGGTAGGGCACGCACATGGCGATGGTGATGGGGGTGATGATCAGTCCGTATCTGGTGAACTGCCAGAAGCTGATCGGGGTGCCGTTGCGCGCGGCGATGCCAAGTACCACCACGTTGGCCGCGGCGCCGACGGCGGTGGCGTTGCCGCCCAGGTCGGCGCCGAACGCCAGCGCCCACCACAACACCTGCGCCGGGCCGTCGCCGCCGTTGGCGCCGACCAGTTCGGCGACGATGGGGCTCATGGTGGCCACATACGGGATGTTGTCCACGATCGCCGACAGCCCGGCCGATGCTCCCAGCAGTCCCATGGTGGTCAGGCCCAGCCGGTCTTCGGTGGCGCCGGCGGCGGCTTGGGATATCTGGCCGATGACGCCGGTGTTGACCAGCGCTCCGACCATGACGAACAGCCCGGCGAAGAAGGTCAGGGTGGGCCACTCGACCTCGGCGATGGCCTCGTGGGTGGTGACCTTGGTGGCGGCCACCAGGATTCCGGCGCCCAGGACGGCCACCACGGAGGGCTCATAGTGCAGGACGGGGTGCAGCACGAACGCGGCCATGACGACGGCCAGCACGACCAGGGACTGCCACAGGAGCCGCCGGTCGCTGATCGCCTCCCGCTCGTTCAGCGTCATGATCTCGGCCGCCCGTTCCGGGTCGTAGCGGAACGCCTTGCGGAAGACGATCCGGCACAGTCCGATGAAGGCGGCCATCAGGACGATGACCATCGGCGTCATGTGGATGAGGAAGTCGTTGAAGCTCAGCCCGGCCCGGCTGGCGATGATGATGTTGGGCGGATCGCCGACGAGGGTGGCGGCCCCGCCGATGTTGGAGGCCATCACCTCGGCGATCAGGAACGGGGCGACCGGTACCCTCAACCGATCGCAGACCAGGAAGGTGACCGGCGCGATCAGCAGGACGGTCGTGACGTTGTCGAGCAGGGCCGAGGCGCTCGCGGTGATCACCACCAGGAGCACCATCAGCCGGTATGGCCGGCCGCGGGCCTTCTTGGCGGCCCAGATCGCCAGGTACTCGAAGACCCCGGTCTGCTTCAACACCCCGACGATGATCATCATGCCGAGGAGCAGGAAGATGACGTTCCAGTCGATGCCCGTGGACTCGGCGAAGAACGCGGTCTCGGCGTCGGTGGCGTGGATCAGCAGCATGAGGCCCGCGCCGCCGAGGGCCGCGGCCACGCGGTGGATCTTCTCGGTGGCGATCAGGGCGTAGGCGCACAGGAAGACGGCGATCGACAGCCAGGCGACCACGCTCACTGGGCGATGAGCCAGTCCATGAGGGCCTGCAGGGTGACCGCGCCGAGCAGCCGTCCGTCCTCGACGACGGCGACGAGCGGGCTGTGCGTGCGGGCCATCAGCGCCGCGAGCTCCAGGACGGTCGCGTCCGGGTCGGCGATCGGCAGCTTGCGTTTGTCGCGTGGCAACGCGGCGCTCACCTGCCGGTCGGCCAGGGCATCGAGGAAGCGGTCGGCATGCGCCTCGTCCACGACCCGGGCCAGCGCCGGATCGTCCAGGCAGTACTCGGGCACGGCCAGCCGCAGGACCTGGGGGCCGGGCAGGATGCTGACCGGGCGGCCGGCGCCGTCGACCACGATCAGGCCGGGCAGGTCCTGGTCGGCGAGTAAGCGGGCGGCCTCGATCACCGGGGTGTCGGGGGTGACCGTGGGGAAGTCGGACAGCAGCGCGCGTGCATGCATGACGGGTGTCCCTATGGGTCGACGGCATGATCGCCGACCAGACTTCCCGGCACACCTATCGATACCGTATCAAGACCCGCCACCATGCCAATGGTTCGCGCGGGCGATACTCGATCAAAGCCCGGGCCGCACCGCTGTCGCCGGATGGCGCGCTCTGGCCTGCGACGCCGAGTTCGACCAGGTCGAACCTACGGCCAGCCGAGCGGGTGGGAACCGTCCGCAGGCTGTTCACCTGCGGCTTCGTTGAAGGCGGCCATCGCCTCGATCAGCGCCGTGCGATGCTGTGGGGCCATCCGGGAGACGATCGAATCGATCTCCTCGCGGCGCCGGGTGGTGACCTCGTCGACCAGGCGCCGCCCATCGGCGGTGAGCCGCATCAGCGTTTCGCGGCGGTTTACCGGGTTCACTTCGCGGACGATCAGACCGGCCGAGGCGAGGCGATCGGCCATCCGCATGGCCGTCGAGGAATTGACGTCCAGCAGTTCCGCCATCGTGACGAGTTTGGTCTCGCCGTGCCCGGACAGCACCACCAGCATGCGGAACTGCGGCAGCGTCACTCTTCCCTCGACCGCCGCCAGGGAGCGGGCGGCGATGCCGACGAGCACCCGCGAGCCGGTCAGCACACCCGAGGTGACCTGGTCGAGCTCCCGCATGAGCCATTTCTATCTCATTCCATGCGGTCCAGGGCCTCCGGTGTGGTCGTGAAGATCTGGAATCGCGCGTTCAGGCCGGTGACGGCCAGCAGTCTGGCCAACTGGCCGCCGACCGCGGACAGCGCCAGGCTGCCGCCGGCGGATTCGGCCAGGGATAGGCCGCTGAGCAGGACCGACAGGCCGCTGGAGTCACAGAAGGTGAGGCCGCCGGTGTCGACCACCAGCGTCGGAGAGCCGAACTCGGCCAGCGCCACGCCCAGGCAGTCACGTAGCGTCGGCGCGGTGGCCAGGTCCAGTTCCCCGCTGAGGCGGATGACCACGGCGGTGCCGTGCCAGTCGATGTCGACGGTGAAGTTCTCCATGGTGGTGTCCTTCAGTAGCCTTGCCGCCGCAGGAACAGCATGGCCGCGTCATCGGCCAGCGGCCCGCCGGCATGATCGAGCAGGTCTTCGCGGAGCGCGTCGAGGGCCTGCTGGGGATCATCGCCGCCCAGCGGCCCAAGACGCTCGGTCAGCGGGTAGAACCGACCGGCCGGATCACGGGTCTCGATCACGCCGTCGGTGTAGAAGAGGATCTGGTCCTGCTCGCCGAAGCCGCAGTTGTACGGCTTGGGCGTCGCGGGGGCCAGCGAGGCGAGGCCGAGCGGCAGGTTCTCCTCCGGTGGGACGATCACGGTGATGTGCCCGTCGCTGCGCAGGAGGATCGGGGCGGGATGGCCGCAGTTGAGCAGAGTGATCTCATCCTCGGTGACCTCGGCCAGGATGGCGGTGACGAAGGATTCCGCGCCGAGGTGGCGGGCGAGGGTGGCCTCCAGGCGCTGGGCGACGCCGATCAGGTCGGCTTGGTCGTATGCGGCTTCGCGGAACGCGCCGAGCACCCACGCGGCGGTTTCGACGGCCTGCAGTCCCTTTCCCTGCACGTCGCCGACGATCAGCCGGACTCCGGCCGGGGTCGTGACCACTTCGTAGAGGTCGCCTCCGATCCGAGCCTCGGCGGAGGCGGAGGTGTAGGACAGGGCCAGCCGGAGATCCCCGGCGCGTCGCGGGACCGGTCGTAGCAGCACCCGCTGGGCGGCCTCGGCTACCAGCTTGAGGTTGGCCAGTTCCCGCTCACGCTGTAACCGCAGGTGGCTGGCGAGCATGCTGGCGCAGGTGACGCTGAGGATGGTGGCGATCGTCAGGTTGTTCTGCCACTTCAGTAGCGTGCCGTTGTAGGCGGCCAGCGGGATGCAGAGGGCCAGCGCCGTCGCGCCGATGAACGCGGTACGGCGGACGCTGCCGAACACGCACGCGAACGTCGGCCCCAGGATGAGCAGCGGCAGGAAACCCAGCGAGGGCCCGGCGATCAGGTCGCACGCCGCCACCGCCGCCATGGCGGCGAAGGGCAGGACGCGCAGCACCGTCTGCGACCGCGCCGGTCCGCGTCGCCTGGAGGTCGCCAAGATGATTAGCCCCTGCTCATCGCGGCCAACGCCTGCTCGACAGTGGAGCGGTCTTCAGGACGGTGGTACGGTCCACGGCTCTGCGTTCGACCGGACAGGAGTTGCCTCTGGCGGCGTCACGTGTCTTCGGGCGGCGTGGCGGGGGTGATTCCACCGGGAACCTCCGGGCTGCGGGCATGCTTCTGCGTCCGCCGACCAGACTTCCCGGCACCCCTTGGGGGTCTACCGTAGCGAATTATTGCCCAGTGCAACAGTTCACGCCGGGCGCCGCACCCGGTCTCGGACCGCGGTGTGGGGTGGCACCAGCCGGAGCCGTCCGATGCGGGCGCGCCTCAAGCGCCTCACCTCAGTCAGTACGTGGTTCTATCGGGCCGTGGCGGCTCCGACCACATGACTGAACCCGCGAAAGGAGCGGCGGTCCACCCGCTCGATGGCGAACCCGGCCGCCGATATGGCCCTTAGCGGGACACGGTCGAGGTGACACCCGCCTCCGGCCAGCGCCCACAACGGGCTGACCAGGCTCTGCGTCAACGCCAGGGGGGCGACGGCCGATCGTGCGTGCTCGTAAAAGCGCAGCTGCCCACCTTGCCGTAGCAGCCGGCGGACCTCCGCGAGGGTCTGAGCCACGGGCGCGCGGCACAGCACCAGCGAGCACACGACGGCGTCACACGACCCATCGGGCAGCGGCACCGCCGCCGGAGTGCCGTCGATGATCTGAACGGTACGCGGCAGGGTATCGGCGACCTGCTGGGCGGCGGATCGAAGGTAGAAGTCCGGCTCGACGAGGATGATCTCGTCGACGGCCTCCGGGTAGCACAGGAGCTTGACTCCGTCTCCCGCGCCGAGCTCGATCACCCGCCCGGCGAGACCTCGCATCAAGCCGTGTCGTTCGGCCGTCGGTGTGGTTCCGGCTCGAATCGGCCTGGGGTGGTGGAACTGCTCCATCCCGGCACCCATGACGGCACTTATGAGCGCACCGTCGTCCGACGGCTGAATGGGGGCGAACGCCATCATGGGTTCACTATCGGCCATGATCCTTTCGCGCGCCAGAGCCATGGCTCGATGGTGAAGATCGCGGCCATGTCGGCGGCCAGTGACCTGCCTGTGGACGGATCATTTTATTTACGATACCGTTTCGTAAAATAAAAAATGAGGTGAGGCCAGTGGACACGGATGTCCTGGTGGTGGGCGCGGGGCCGGTCGGCCTGGCGCTGGCGTGCGCTCTGCTGCAGCACGGCGTACGAGTGCGGGTGATCGACAAGGCCGCGGGGCCGGCGACCACTTCGCGGGCGAACTTCGTGCACGCGCGCGGCTCGGAGGTGCTGGACCGTCTGGGAGCCCTGAGCGGCCTGCCGGAGGAGTCGGTTCGGGCGATGACCATCACCACCTACGCCGGTGACCGCCCGATGATGAGGATCCGGTTCGGCGACCCCGGGCTCGGCACGGCCGCCCCGCCAATGGTGATCTCCCAGGCCCGGGTCGAGGCGCGGCTGCGTGAACGGCTGGCCGAACTGGGCGGCCACCCGGAGTGGGGCTCGGCGCTGGTCGAGGCCCGGCAGGACGCCACCGGCGTCACCGCGACCGTCGCCGACGGCCGTAGCATCCGTGCGGGCTGGCTGGCAGGCTGCGACGGAACCGGCAGCACCGTGCGCAAGCTGGCGGGCATCGGCTTTCCCGGCGTCAAGGTCAGCGAACGGTTTCTGCTCGTCGACGGCCGTCTGGACCCCGGGCTGGACCGCTCGGGAACCAGCGGCTGGGCCCACCCCGACGGCGTGCTGGGCGCCATGCCGATGCCGGGCGACCAGTGGCGCCTGCTCGCCTACGACGCCGGCTTCCGCGACGACAAGCCCTCCGAGGAGCAGATCGCCGACCGGATGCGGCACATCCTGCCCGCGCGCACCGGCCTGTCCGGCATCCGCCTGTACGACGTCACCTGGGCGTCGCTGTTCAGCGTGCACCGCCGCCTGGCCGACACCTACCGCGCCGGGCGCGTCCTGCTGGCCGGCGACGCCGCCCACGTGCACGCGCCATTCGGCGGGCAGGGCATGCTCACCGGCCTCGGCGACGCCGAGAACCTCGCGTGGAAACTCGCCCTGGTCGTGCGAGGCCGCGCCCAGGAGGCGTTACTCGACACCTACCAGGCCGAACGCCGCCCGCTGGCCACCGCGGTACTGCGCGGCAGCACCGCGGCCACCAAACTCAACATCGCCGCCGGTCCCATCGGCCGGTTCCTTCGCGACCAGGTGCTCATGCGGATCTTCAGCCGGCCCTGGATCCAGCGCTGGACCACCTACTCGACCTCCCAGCTGTGGGTGAGCTACCGGCGCGGCCCGCTCGGCGGGCGGGGGCGAAAGCCCCGCCCCGGCGACCGTCTCGCCGACCTGCCCTGTGAACGGCCCGACGGGGGACGCACCAGGTTGCACGCGGAACTGCGCGGCCGCTGGGCCGTCCTGGGCGATCGGGCGGCCTTCGAGGCGGCCCGGCGGCGGCTCGGCGACCGGGTGGTCCACCTCCAGCGACCGGGACCGGCCATGCTGGTGCGCCCGGACGGGCACCTGGCCGGCAAGGGCGGTCCGGCCGACTTCACCCGCTGGCTCAACGAGGCCCTCGGATGACCGCCGTCCGGGGACGCGGACGCCCTCGTGATCCCGAGACCGATGCCGCGATCCTGCGTGCGGCGCTGGACCTGTTCGTCGAGCACGGCGTCGAGGGCACCAGCATGGAACAGGTCGCCAAGCGCGCCGGGGTCGGCAAACTCACCGTTTACCGCCGCTGGAGCAGCAAGGAAGAGCTGATCGCCCAGGCCGTCGAGCAGTGGGTCGACGCCGAAGTGGTCCCGTCCGCCGCCGACGTGGACGCGCTGCGGCCACAGGACATCATCGAGCATGTCCTTCCGGCGGCGGCCCGGATGACCGCCGATCCCGGTTTTCGAGCGCTGGTCGCCCGCATCATGGGCAGCGCCGTGAGTCATCCATCGCTGATGGCCGTCTACTGGAGGCGCTACATCCTGCCTCGCCGTGAGCTGGCCGCCGCGATGCTCCGGCGGGCCCAGCAGGACGGCGCGGTGGCGCCGGACGCCGACCTGGACGTGATCATCGACATGATGGCCGGCGCGGTGACCTACCGCGTCCTGCGACCCGACCCCCCGGACTCCGAGGAGATGCTGCGCTACCTCACCGCCGTCTACCGTCAAGCCGGCCTTCTCCCCACACGCTGAACGCCCCTCGATTCGGGCAGATGAACCGGGCCAGGACAGCCGCCGTCAGGGCGCCTGGGCCGGGCTCGCCAGCTTGACGAGGTGCCCGCCCGTGACCGCCTCGTGCCGGGGCCGCGACACCAGGTCGGTCATCCGGCGCGCGGCGACAGGGCCGGCGGGCGCCATCGCCAAGTGGCGTTGCCATCGGCGGCGATTCCCGCACGCCACAGGGGCGCGGGCGTCAGGCCGATCATGGTCACCATCGCGCGGTAGGCCGCCCTTGAGGTGGTCCGCCGCCCGTCGGCGCGTGCTCCGCGGGCGATGGCCTGAGTACGTGGGCGGCGTTCGGTGTCATAGCGGCGCAGCGCGGCATCGATCGAGCTCTCACCGGCGAGCGACGCCGCGAGCACGACGGCGTCCTCCAGCGACTGCCCGGCCCCCTGCCCCCGATCGGGGCTCATCGCGTGCGCCGCGTCCCCGAGCAAGGCCACCCTGCCACGGACATAGCCGGGCAGCGGATCCAGGTCCCGGATATCGATGTGGATCACCGCGTCGGCCGGTGTGGCCTCGATCAGCGCGGGGATCGGATCGTGCCAGCCGTGCAGTCTGCGGGTGAGGTCGTCCTTCTCGCGATCGCAGCGGACGCCGGGAGCGTCGGCAACGGTGACATAGGCCCAGTAGGCCCGCCCGCGTGCGACGGGGTGGATGAGGAAGTAGCCACCCGGACCGAGCGTGATGCTGCCCGGAAGATCCGCCACCTCGGCGATGCCCAGCCAGGCCGTACGCCCCAGGAACCGCGGTGGCGTCTGCGGCCACACATGACGGCGGATGGCGCTGTTGATGCCGTCAGCGGCGATGACCACGTCGGCGCTCATCTCGGTCTCGCCGTAGCGGACGCTCGCCCGCGTGCCGTCCTGGCGCACCTCGGTGACCTCGCGATCCGTGCGGATCCAGCCGGACGGCACCGCGTCGGCCAGCACCCGGTGCAGGTCGGCGCGGTGAAACGCCACCATCGCGGTTGGGTCATCGAGCCGGGCGCGTTGCAGGTAGCGGCCGTCCGGGGTGCGCAGGTTACCTGAGGCGTGGGTGGGCACGCCGACGGCGCGGGCCTGCTCTCCGACGCCGAGTTCGGCCAGCGCGCGCATCGCGTTGGGGGCCTGGGACATGCCCGCGCCGATCTCGCGCAGTTCGGGCGCGCGCTCCAACACAACGGCCCGCCAGCCGATTCGATGCAGGGCCAGCGCGGCCGCCAGCCCGCCGATGCCGCCGCCTACCACGATCGCCTGCCCGCTCATGTGGTCTCGCCGTCCTTCCCGTGGCCCGGCCGCAGCGCGGGCGCCTGATCGAAGACCGCGGCCATCCACTCGAAGGCCGCGTGCGCCTGACGGATCCGCGTGGCGCGTTCTCCGGCCTGTCCGACCATGTCCAGGCCCTGTTCGGTGATGTCGAGGAACGCGGTGATCCCGGCGATCTGCCGATGGATCACGACCGTCCAGGCGTCCTCGGCCATTCGGTAGTAGACGGTCCGCTCTCCAGGGCGGGTCCGCCACGTCAGGAAGCCCATGCCGGTCAGCAGGCGGAGGTTGGAGGTCAATGACGCGCGACTGGCGCCGATGGCCGCACTGATCTGACCGGCCGACTGCTCGGGCGGGTCACAGGCCATCAGCCAGCCCAGCACCCGTCCAGCGATCGGCGGCACACCGTCACGCGCCAGGTACATCGCCACCCGTTCCACCCAGTGCAGCAACGCATCCTGATCGGTCATGCCCACCCCCTATTTCAGTTGTTTCAGTATTAACTGAAACTCATGTATCGATCAACCCTGGTTTTGGGCTGGGGCACGCGGCGAAGGGCGTGGCTGACCGGTCGGCGGCGCGCCCAAGCGTCTATCGCGCTGGACACCCGATCAGCGGCCAGCTCGGAGAGGCGCCCTGATGGTCCCGGATGCGGCGTCAAGAAGACGTCAAGAACGCGCCGTATCCGCAAATGGCCCTATATCGTCCTGGCTGCTCCCGTGACGGGAGCTGATCGTCCACGTGCGACCGATGGGAGGCCGACATGCGACCAGGATCCGCCGACCGGTCCATCCAGCAGCGGCCCGGCCCAGCCTGCCGCATGAAGACACAGCGGCCAGCCCCGTGGCCATCGATGCGAACCGGACGATCGGCGTGCTGAACGCCCTGGTCGGACGGCGTCCGGCCCGAGCCGTCGCGATCGGCTTCGGTGCCGCCGTACTGCTCGGCACGGGGCTGCTCGCGCTTCCCATCGCCACCTCTGAAGGGGAATCAGCGGGCTGGCTGACCGCTCTGTTCACCGCGACCTCGGCCGTCTGCGTGACCGGGCTGGCGACCGTGGACACCGGCTCGCACTGGTCGGTGTTCGGCCAGTTGGTGATCACCGCGCTGATCCAGGCGGGCGGGCTGGGCATCATGACCCTGGCCACGCTGATCACTCTGGCCCTCTCCGGCCGGCTCAGACTGCACTTCCGGCTGTCGGCCCAGGCCGAGGCCAAGACCTCCAGCGCCGACGGCCTGGGCCGCACTGTGCGCAAGGTCGTGCTGTTCAGCCTCACCTGTGAGGCGTTACTGGCCGTCGTTCTGACCGGCCGGTTCATCCTCGGGTACGGTGAGTCGCCCGGCCGGGCCGCCTATCTCGGGGTCTTCCACGCGGTCTCGGCGTTCAACAACGCCGGATTCGCTTTGTGGCCGGACAGCCTGGTCAGGTTCGTCGCCGACCCCTGGATCTGTCTGTCCGTGGCGTCCGCCGTCATCGTGGGCGGGCTGGGCTTTCCCGTGGTATTCGAATTGTTGCGCTCCTGGCGGCGGCCGCGGCACTGGACCCTGCTGACACGGCTGACCGTGACCCTCACCGGCATCCTGCTGGTGGCGGGAACGTCGGCCTTCCTGTTCGGTGAATGGAACAACCCCGGCACTCTCGCGCCGCTGGATGACGCGGGCAAGCTCCTGGCCGCCTTCTTCGCCGCCGTGATGCCCAGGACCGCCGGTTTCAACACGCTGGACGTCTCCCAGATGTCTCCCTCCAGTTGGCTGGTCACCGACGTGTTGATGTTCATCGGCGGCGGCACCGCCGGAACCGCGGGCGGGATCAAGGTCACCACGCTCGGTGTGCTGTTCTTCATGGCCTGGGCCGAGTTGCGTGGGCGGCCTCGGGTGGACATCGCCCACCGCTCGCTGGGCGCGGCGACTCAGCGGCAGGCCGTCGCGATCACCATGTTCAGTGCCGGGCTGGTCGCCGTGTCCACGTTCATCCTGGTCGGGCTCACCCCGCACAGTCTGGACGCAGTACTGTTCGAGGCCGTCTCGGCGTTCGCGACCGTCGGCTTGTCCACCGGGATCACGGCGGACTTGCCCACCGCGGGCCACCTGCTGCTGACGTTGCTGATGTTCACGGGCAGAGTCGGCCCGCTCACCCTGGGGACCGCACTCGCTCTCAGAGAGCGGGGCCGTCGCATCGAGTATCCCGAACAGTCAATGATCGTCGGTTGAGAACGCCGCGAGCCGAGTCCGAGCGCTCGCCTTGTCGTTCAACCTCTGGTACGCGCACGTGCCCTGATCGGGCGATTGAAGCTGGAGGCCCTGTCCTGTGGTGAGCTGAACGTTTGCAGGGCTCGCCGGTGGCTGGGACACGGCCGACGTCGTGGCGTGAGGCCCGGCGGTCGGCGGAGCCGGGCCATCGTCCGGCATCGGGCCGGGTGGGTTTGGAATGCGGCATCAGCTCGTTGGCCCGGCCACCTGCGCGGTGCTCAGCCCTTGATGAAGCGGCGGGTCATATACCGGCGGACCGGTGGCAGGGAGGCCAGGCGCAGCGGGAGCAGGCTCAGCCACAGCAGCAGCGGGTTGGCGGGGGCGTAAACGCCTTTGACGCGCCTGCCGAGCTTCTGCTTTTTGGTCACCTCAGGGCGTAGCGCAGTCTCCCACGCACGCAGTGCCGCGCTGATGTCGTCCGGGTGGGCGGCCAGTTCGGTGCCGAGCAGGTCGGCGCCGCCGACGGCCAGTGAGGAGCCGTACCCGGCGAACAGGGTGACACACCAGGCGGCGTCGCCGAGCAGCACCACCCGGCCGCTGCTCCAATGCGGTGCGACGACCTGGCTGATGGTGTCGAAGTAGACGGAATCGGCCCGCTGGAGGCCGGCGAGGGCTTCGGGGATGACCCAGCCGAGGTCGCCGTAGACGCGTCCCAGCTGGGTGGCGACGTCCTCCTCTGGGCGGGCGTGGCTGGTGCGGTAGCCGAAGAAGGCGACGTTGCGGCCGTCGCCGACGCTGATGACCGCCGCGGTACGGCCGTTGGACGACAGTGTGCCGGTCGCGCCCGGCGCGATGGTCGCGGGCCGATGGTCGAGCATGAAGACGGCGACCTTGTGCTCCAGGTCGAGCAGGAAGTCCTCCTCCGGACCGAACAGCAGGGCGCGGGTGGCCGAGTGCAGGCCGTCGGCGCCGATCAGCAGGTCGCCCTCCTCGATACTGCCGTCGCTCAGGGTGACGCGGACGGCGTGCTCGTCCTGGTCGACGGCGGTGAGGGTGGTGCCGAAGCGGATCTCGGTGTGGGCATGGACCTTCTCGTACAGGACGGCTTCCAGGTCACCGCGCAGGATGGTGATCGAGCGCGGCCCGGTGGTGGCGGCGATGGTGGCACGGTCGAGGGAGAAGCGGCGCGATCCGTCGCTCTTGTGATAGACGAGCTCGGTGGTGTCGAACGCCTTCGCTCGCAGGTCGTCCACGATGCCGAGGCGTTCGGCGGCGTCGTAGCCGATGCCGCCGAAGGTGACGGCGTAGCCGCCGCCGCGCCGCTGCGGGGCACGTTCGACGATGAGGGCGTCCCAGCCGATCTGGCGCAGGCGCAGGGCGGTGGCCAGGCCGGCGATGCCGGCTCCGATGATGATGGCGCGCATGAAAGTCTTCGAGTTCCTTTAGTGGGAGAGCTGGTCGAGCAGCCGCTGTTCGGCGGCGGCGTCCAGCCAGGTGTCGGGGGAAGGCGCGTCCGCGCGGGGTGCCGGGTCGCCTTCGGCCTGGAGCCAGGCCCAGGTGTCGGCGAGGGTCTCGCGCAGCGGGCGCGTGGTGAGTCCTTCGGCCAAGGCCGCGCGGACGTCGGCGTCGTGCATGCCGCTCGGGGCGCTGCCGTCGGGCATGCGCAGTCCGAGCTCCATGCCGAGCGGCAGGCCGTGCCGCAGCAGCAGTTCCCGCGGTGCCCACACCAGTTCGGTGTCGAAGCCGGTGACCTCCAGCGCCGTGGTGAGCAGGTCGCCGAGAGTGATCGCGCCGGGTGGGCCGGTCACGGTGAAGGCCCCGCTCAGGCCGCGTTCAGCCGAGCGCAGCATCCAGGCCGCCAGATCCCGGACGTCGAGATACTGCAGGGGCGTGTCGGCGGGGGCGGGGGCCAGGACCCGTCCGCCCTTCTCCAGGCGGCGCAGCCACCACGGGATGCGTCCGACGTCTTCATAGGGGCCGAGGATCATCCCGGCCCTGGCCAGCAGCGCCCGCTCGCCGAAGGATTCGGTGACGGCGAGCTCACCGCCGCGCTTGGCGGCGGCGTAGTCGGCGTAGTCGGTGCTGCCGGGGTCACCGTCGACCAGGGGCGCGTGCTCGTCGGCGCCGGGCGGCCAGGGCCAGCGGTGCACGCCGCGGCTGGAGACGTATCCGTAGTGTCCTGCGCGATCGGCCAGCAGACGGGCGGACTCTCGCACCACGTTGGGAGCCCAGGCCCAGGTGTCGACGACCGCGTCCCATTCCGCGTTGCCGAGCGCCCGCCGGACGGACTCGGCGTCGGTGCGATCAGCGATCAGCGCGCGCACGCCGGGCGCGGGGGCGCGGCTGAGGCCGCGGTTGAGGGTGCTCACCTCATCGCCGCGCTCCAGCGCGGCCTCCACGATGGCGCGGCCCACGTGGTGGGTGCCGCCGAGAACGAGTATTTTCACCATGCTCCAGGGGTGAGGGGCAGCCACAGGGCTGACGGGTTGCTGCGGTCGTGGAAGATCTCGTGCTCCGAAGAGCGCAGCTCGCGCCCGGTCGCGAGCGGTTCGCCGGTGCCGGGGTTACGGCCGAAGCGCGGGTGAGCCCCGCTGGAGACCTGCAGCCGGATGCGGTGGCCGCCCCGGAAGCGGTGGGCCATCGGCCACAGGTCGATGTCGGCCACACGGATGTCACCGGCCTGGATAGGGCCGGCTTCTTGCAGCCGGACGATGCCGTCGCACACGTTGACCGACCGGCCCCGCGGGTCCACTTCGCAGACCCGGGCGAAGTAGTCGGCGTGCGGGTTGGCCGAGCGCACGTGCAGGCGGACGCGGACCGGGCCGATGGCCTCGACGTCTTCGTCCAAGGGCGCGGTGGTGAAGGTGAGCACGTCGGCTCTGGCCTCGACGCGCTGGTTGTCCTTGGCTCCAGCCGACATGCCGACCTGCGTGCCGCCGACCGTGGGGGTGGGGTCGGCGGGGTCGTAGCGGTAGCGGCTGGGAGAGCTCTGGCAGTCGGGCGGGGTACGGCTGAGCCCGCCGCCCGGGTTCAGGAACCAGGCAGTCGCCTCGTGCGCGGGCGGCCAGGCGGGCACGTCGATCCAGCGGCCCCCGCCGGTGACGAACAGCCGTACGCCCGCAGGCGCCTGCCGTCCGAGCAGGACGGCGTCCAGCATGGCGAGCGCGTCGGCCAGCCCCTCGCGGGTGTAGAGGCCGCGGCCGTGGCTCCACGGGCCGACCAGCAGCCGCACGGTCCGCCCGGCGGCGGACAGAGAGGCGTAGTCGGCCAGCATCCCTGGCAGGAAGAAGTCGTGCCAGCCGCCCTGCAGGTGCACCACCGGCGGCATCCGCACGACGTTGGCGCGGTGGTCGGTGCTCGCCCAGTACGGCTCGCCGGGACCGTGGCGGACCCAGTCCCGGAACCAGGGCACAGGGTGGCCGGTCAGCCCACGATCGGCCTCCTGCAGCGGAAGGGTGAGCGTGGCACGCGACAGCCGCCGCGCCGCGCCGGCCAAGCCGAGCATTTGGCGGATGGTGCTGTAGCCCCCAGTGAACATCCGCTCCACCAACTGCACCCAGCCCAGCGCGTTACCCGTCGCGAACGCCCCACCCGGGTACATGAAGACATCGGCGAAGGAGGACGGCGCGTCTTGAACCAACGCGATCTTCCATTCCGGGATGTCCCGGGCGGCCAGCTCCCACTGCGCGAATCCGAGGTAGCTGGCCCCCCAGGTGGCCAGCTCGCCACCGAACCACGGCTGGGCGCGCAGCCAGCTCAGTGTGCCGTCGCCGTCGGCCGGGTCAATGACGAACCCGTCGAAACGGCCAGCAGACCCGGCGGTGCCGCGCAGGCTCTGATAGAGCACCTGGTAGCCGCGCTCGGCCAGCAGCGCCGGGAGCCGGTCCAGGGCATTGCCCCGGCCGTAGGGGCTGCGCAGCAGCACCAGCGGAGACCCGCGCCGGGTCACCGGGTAGTAGTGCGTGGCCAGCAGCCGCACACCATCGGCGGCCGGGATCTCCACGTCCCGCCGTACCCGCACCCGGTGACGAAGCGCGGGGCGCACGCCGAGCAAACGGCTGAGCAGGGTCATGGCCGGTCAACTCCCGTCAAATGCTGAGGAGACGTCACATCGCCGACCAGGCTTCCCGGCACACCATCGAGCTTCCGGTGGAAGCCCGATGTCAGCAATATACCGACTTTTCAGAAATTTCTGAAGACGTTGGAAGTTCGGTATCCTGCTTCCCCTGAAGGAGGCGAACACGTGGACGACCGGTACGAACAATGGCAGGCGGCGGAACGACTGGCCCTGACGCTGATCGAGGGCGGGCTGCAGCGCATGGCCGCGCGAACCCTGGCGGTCTTCCTGTTCACCGAGCAGGACGGCGTCACCGCCGGTGAGATCGCGACGCGGCTGGAGGCCAGCGCGGGCTCGGTCTCGGGCGCGATCAAGTCCCTGCTGACGGTCGGGCTGATCGAACGCCTGCCGTCGCCCGGCAGCCGCCGCGAGCACTACCGCCTCCGTGACGACGCCTGGGCCACCCTGTTCACCAGCCAGAACGCCGTTATCCAAGCCATGCTCCAGGCCGCGGCCGTCGGGATCGCCGTCACCGCTGAGGACGATCCGGCCCATCAGCGCCTGGCGCGGATGTACGCCTTCTACGAATTCCTCCTCGGCGAACTTCCCGCCCTGCTGCACCGCTGGCACCAGCGGACCGGCTGACCCAGCTCGAGACCGGAGAAGCGGCAGCCCGCCTTCAGCCCGCGAGGAGGAACTCGCGGATCTTCAGGGCGATGCGAGGACAAGCCAGGGCCGAATCAAATCATGCGGCTGTCGGCCCGGCCGTTGGCTGCGGTACGGAGCTCACCAGGTCCAGACGGCATCTCCGGTGGCGGCCTGGGACACCGGCCACAGTCGTTCGCGGGCGGCATGGTCGTAGGCGAAGGCCGGGGCGCGGACCGGGCGGAGAAAGAGATGGGGGTCTCGCGGGTTATCCGCACGCTGAGGAGGACCTCGCACCGGCCGGACCGCTCGCGCCGCCAGCGGTTCCCGGTCACCCTGCCTACCAGCAGATTCTCACCGTTATCCCGACCATGACCTCAAATTGACGGCGCCGGATGCGAGACCAGGGGCCAGCCCTCTCGGCCCACTTGTCGCCGATCCGGTAGCCGAGCGTCGGTCAAGCTTGATCGTCTATCGAGCCAGGCCCAGAGCGCCTGCCGCGACCATCGCAAAAAACCTGCAGCGGCGACTGTAGACATCCGCGAGTGTGGGCGCTAATCTTTCTTACATCGCAAGGGACGGATCGACCGGGTAGCGAGCAGAACAGCACCACGATGAACTGCCCGGACATGGTGGATGAGTCAGAGATGGAGGCAGAAGGTCGGACGTTGACGGGCCAGCGCAGTATCGAGGGGTCCGTCCGTGGACACGCTGCCACCGAGGAAGAGTTCGCAGATAAGAGAAGGGAGGGGTGACGCCATCGGGATCGCCCGCCGCAGGCCGAAAGCGCCGCGCGGGTGCCGCAGTTCCACAGTAAGGAAGGTGGTCTACGGTCACGCACTCGCGATCCCCGCTTCCCCGCCGCGCTGTACGGCGGAAGCGGACAACGATAGGTCGGCCAGATGGCCGGTAGATGGTGTTGAACCTCTTCGGGGCCCCGGCAATATGTGCCGGGGCCCCTGGCCGCGTGATGAAAGGCATGTATGGATCGAACGCATCCAACCGCCGGTGCCCACCCGCACGGGCAGGGATACGGCAGCGCCGATGACAGGTTCGCCGATGAGGATTATCCCGCCTACAGCATGGGCTCGGCTGCGGAGATGCTCGGCGTCACTCCGGCCTTCCTGCGTTCTCTGGGCGCAGCCGGGCTGATCGAGCCGCAACGCTCCGACGGTGGACACCGCCGCTACTCCCGTTACCAGCTCCGCCTGGCCGCCCGCGCCCGCGAACTGGTCGATGCCGGTACGGCGCTGGAAGCCGCCTGCCGCATCCTCATCTTGGAAGACCAGCTCGCCGAAGCGTTGCGCATCAACGCCGCACGCGAGAACCAAGCCCCCGACTGACCTCGGCTTCCCAGGTCGAACCAGCGGCCTGATCTGGTGGCCTGATCTGACGGGGACGCCGATCAGGCCGAACCGGCAGCTCACCCCCGGCGTTGGACATGCGGCGGCAGGGAGTTCACAGCCGAACCGAGGACTTCACCGCTTGGATCGCTTGCTCCACCGAGGGTGTCACCTGGAACTGGGTTTGCAGCCCGGTGATCGATAGCATCCGTTCCAGCCGAGTTGTGGTATTGCACAGCACCAGGGGAGAGTGCTCTGCTCGGCTGTGCTTCAGCAGCAGCACCAGCACACTCAGGCCGGTGGAATCACAGAATGTCAGCTTGCTGAAATCCAGCACCAGTCCGGCCGACGGGGTGGACTGCCACGCCTGTTGGACCTGGCGGCGCATCGCCTCAGCGACCCGGCGGTCCAGCTCCCCGATCGCGCGTGCCACGATGACATCATGGTCAAGACTGATTGACATGGTGAAACGCTCGGTGGAATCGGTACCCTGAGCCATGCACATCCTCCTTACCCCAAAGGGTACAAGGAGCGATTACAGGGCATTCCAAGCTTGATCACATAAGTCCAGCCGAGTACCGAAGTGGGCTGCGATCCGTGTCGTGCTCAGTTCCACGCCGGAGTGAAGGTCACCTATCAGCGGCTCGGGGATGACGCCGGCGTCCAGCCCGGCCGACTCGACGATGCGGGTGAGCGCGTCCTGTTGGGCCGGCGCGAGGGCTGCGCGGCAGGCCTTCACGGACGGCCACCCGCCCGCCTCGCCCAGTACCGTCCAGGGCAGCGGCCACGCGCCGGCCCGCTTCCGAGCCACCCCGCCCCCACGCCGCATGCGGCCCAATGACGCGATCAGGTGTTGCCGGTGAGGGCGGCGGTGCGGTAGTCGCTCGGTGAGCAACCGGTCTCGCGGCGGAACAGGCGGCTGAACTCCGCAGCCCGGGTGAAGCCCCAGCGCCCCGCGATGGAGACGATCGTCACCCGGCATTGGGCGGGGTCGGCCAGGTCGCGTCGGCAGTGGTCCAGGCGGCGGGCCCGCACGTGGGCGCTGACCCCGGCGTGGTGGTGTCGTTGGAAGATCCGGTGCAGGTAGCGCACGGAGATGTGGTGCGCGGCGGCGATGGCCGCGGTGTCGAGGTCCGCGCGGTGCAGGTTCTGCTCGATGAACGACAAGATCCGCAGGTACAGCAGGTGGGCCTGGGAAACCGGCGACGGGGCGTCGGCCTCGAGGTGGTGGGCCAGGACCGCGACGGTGAGATCGATCGCGGTGCGCTCCAGGCGCAGCGCGTCGGCTTCGGTGCAATCGATCCGGTCCTCGGCCAATGTGATCAGGAATTGAGTGAGCAGACGGCCGATACCGCGGGAGGCCGGAAGCGGGACCGCGAGCAGCCGAGTGATCCGAGCCGCTGGCAACGGCAGGAGGGCTTTGGGGAACTGCAGGACCACCGATCGCCCCTTCACGGTGTTGCTGAGGCACGACGCCTCGAACGGCTGGGAACTGTCGTAGACCACCAACTCGCCAGAGCGGACAAGGTTACGCGTTCGGTTCTGCTCGATTCCCTGCAATCCGGTTCGGACGACGGCCATCTGGTAATGCTCGGGGTCTGATTGTCGGATCAACTTAGGTGTCCGGTAAGAGAAGAGCTTGGTATATGACATGGCCGTAATATGTGCCGCACCTAACGATTTCACCTCCAGTTGCGCGGCGAACACAGGCGGTTCCGGGAGGTGAATTCTTGTGGGTATCAACGCGGATGAAGTGACGTGCCGCCACGCCTCCGCACGCTCCTGAACTGGTAGTTCGATGCTGTTGAAGACCGTTTGCATGAGTCCTCCCGGTCCTGCTCCCCTTGCCTGGGAAATGCTGTCATGCCGGGACAGGAGGGCGCTAGTGCGCTCATAGCGCAGAGCTGTGCACAAATTGCACACGACATACGCCCCGGCACGGTCGAGAATCTATTACAAGCCGCAACCGGCCAAGGTCATACGACCAGTTGCCGTACGAGTCGCTGCGCTCTCTGCGATTGTGCGGGGCCTCGGAAGAGAAGCCGGCGACTTTTTCGGTCGCCCGCCCGATGGAAACCTTGCACTCCAATGCCCCGCCTTCGGCCCCCCAATTTCCGAAAGGAAGGCATCCATGCGACTGGCTCGCATCCTGCTCACCCTGGCCACTCTGGCCTCCAGCCTGGCCATATCGGCGGGCCCCCGCAGCGTGGCCGCCGCCGCCTCACCTGACCCGGCCCGACCGTGGGTTGAACCCGGGCTGGCGGACACGCTGGCGGCCGAAGGCCCCGGCGGCACCGTCCGGCTGAACGTGGTGACCAAAACCCGCGCCGACCTCCCCGCCGCGGCAACCGCGGCCGGCGAGGTGCTGGAGAGCTACACGTCGTTTCCCGTGATCACTCTGCGGGCCGACCGGGCCGCCCTGGACAGGTTGAGGCGCCTGCCGGGGGTGGTCAGCATCTCCGAGGACGGCTCCGCCTCTGCGGAGCTTGAGGAGAGCACCGCGCTCATCGGCGCGGATCGCACCCGTGCCGCCGGTCACACCGGCGCCGGCACCACGGTTGCCATCCTGGACTCGGGGGTGGACGTCCGGCACCCCTTCCTGTGGCCCCGGGTCACCGGCCAGGCGTGCTTCTCCACCAACGACGGCGACCACACCAGCCTGTGCCCGAACGGCAGCGAACGGCAGATCGGGGCAGGCTCCGCCGACGTCGGGAACCCGGAGGCCCCCTGCGCCCAGGACGAGAAGCTGGACTGCGGTCACGGTACCCACGTGGCCGGCATCGCCGCAGGCAAGAACGACGATGCCCGAGGCGACGCCAAGGCCGGCGTCGCCCCTGGGGCGGAAATCCTCGCGATCCAGGTCTTCAGCAGAAGCAATTCCGACGAAGTCTGCGGAGACGACCCTGTGCCCTGCATCAGAACCGTCACCAGCGACCAACTGAAAGCGCTGGATTGGATTCACACCTCATGGACAAGTGGAGATGGGCCGTTAGCGGCGGTGAATCTCAGCGTGGGCGACTCGAAAAGACACCCCACGCCCTGCGGCGGTGATCCCCGCAAGGTGGCCATCGACCTCCTGCGCCAGGACGGGGTGGCCACCGTCATCTCGGCCGGCAACGACGAGTTCGATAACGGCGTCAGTTCCCCTGCCTGCATCTCCTCGGCCGTCACCGTGGGCAGCACCACTGACGCGGATGAGGTCTCCGACTTCAGCAACCGCGGCCCGCTGCTGGACGTCTTGGCCCCCGGCAGCGACATCGTCTCCTCGGTCCCCAGTACCACGGACGACAAAGGCGGCCGCACCGACAGCCGGGAAGTCATGGAGGGGACTTCCATGGCGGCCCCGCACGTCACCGGTGCCTTCGCCGTGCTGCGCCAGGTCTTTCCGGCCGCCACTGTCGGGGAACTCGAAGCAAAGATCAAAAACTCCGGTTGGCCCATCTACTACCAAAGCGCCGGCACCACCATCACCACGCCACGGTTACAACTCGACGCCGCCGTCGGCATGCCCACACCGGCGAGATCTCACGCCGACTTCGACCTCGACGGCATAGCCGACATCCTGGCCCGCGCGGCGAACGGCGACCTCTATCTGTATCCCGGCACCGGAGCGCCCGGCTTCAAGCCCCGCTATCGCGTAGGTACCGGGTTCGGCGGCATCAACGCCCTGGTCGCGGCCGATTTCACCTTGGACGGAAAAACGGACCTGCTCGCTCGCAGGACGGCCACGGGAGAGCTGGTGCTCTACCCTCACAACGGCAACCCCGCCGCTCCCTTCACCGGCAACGGAACCGTCGTCGGCACCGGCTTCGGCGCCATGAACGCCCTGGTCGCAGGCGACTTCGACCTTGACGGCAAGATGGATCTGATCGCGCGCACGGCTGCGGGAGAGCTCCTGCTGTACGACCACAGCGGCAACCCCGCCGCTCCCTTCACCGGCAACGGAACCGTCGTCGGCACCGGTTTCGACACCATGAACGCCCTGGTCGCAGGTGACTTCACCAACGACCGTAAACCCGACCTGATCACCCGCAGAACCAGCAACGGAGACCTCCTGCTGTTCCGCCACACCGGCGACCCCGCCTCCCCCGTGCAACGCGCAGGAACCCCCATCTCCTTCGGCTTCGGCACCATGAACGCCTTCCTCGCAAGCGACTTCAACGACGACGGCCGAACGGACCTGATCACCCGCAAGACGGGCACGGGAGAGCTGCTGCTCTACGCCAACACCGCCAGACCCGCCTACCCCCTCCCTCTCCCCGAGACCGCAACCGTGATCGGCACCGGCTGGAACGATCTGCTTCTCGGCTGAACTCGCCCAGGTGACCGCGCCGGGCCGGTTGCGGCCGTTGGCGGCTGACGGTCGAGCTGATCACGTGACGGACGGGCCGGCGACCTCCATCGCCCGGCCCGTGCCCACTTCGAGCGGCGATGGTCACCGGCGTAGGTTACGCTCGGCCGGTTTCCGGGCGGCGAGGCGCACCTGCGCCCTGGGTAGTCATGTCGGCCGGGTCCGCCGGGCACGCCGCCGTGGAGTGCCCGGTCGGCGCCCGCTCGCCAGCAGCTTGAGATTCGGCATCGCCTCGCGAACGGCACCGGCAATGACCAAACCCAGGCATACGCTGCCGAAATGGAACACGTCCCTACCGGTATTCAGACGACCCACCCGACGAATACCCACAGGCCGTGATGAACGCCCCGATCGGCGAGGTAACCGCCATCAACGTGTGATCGACGGTAAGGACTGCACCGTCGGGATCCAGCCGACCCACCGGCTCACCCCTGACGAAATCAAGACCGGCTGGCACGAGCTCCGCGCGCCCCTTCAAGACACAAGGCCCAAGATGGCCGAAACGGAGCGCCCCTCCCGCCCATCCTGACCAGCCACCGAACCCCGAGAGCCACACGAGCGCTCGACGCCCCGTAGCGGCCCGATCGCGGTCCGTGAGAGAGGCTAAATGTAGCCTTTTCCTTACGTACTCTGAACAGTTCATAGCGCCAGTGCGCATTCGACCGCTGCGGCGACTCCGAGTTCCGGCGCGTCCGCTACACGCTGACCGTGTTGGTCGTGCTCCTGATCACCTCCGCGGGACCACTCCGCAGCAGTGCGGCCCGTACAGGTGAATTATGCAACCGATTGATCGATTGACCTCGCCACACCGGCGCGTGATGATGCCGGAAACAGCCCAGTGACCGAACGGCGACCACGAGGATCCTCATGTCCGTAGCTGGGAATGGATGGAACGCCGCTTCGACTGCGCCCGCTCCCGGCCAATCAGCACGGTACGCGGCCTTCATCTCCTACAGCCACAGCGCCGATCGTATCCTCGCGCCAGCGCTACGCGACGCCCTTCATCGCCTGGCCCGGCCCTGGTATCGTCAGCGGGCCCTGCGGATCTTTCTCGATGAGAACAGCCTCTCCGCCAATCCTGGCCTGTGGTCATCTATCGAGAATGCGCTGGATTCATCGGAATTCCTCATCCTGTTAGCGTCGCCGGAGGCTGCTGCGTCGCCTTGGGTCGACCGGGAGGTACGGCGCTGGCTCACCCTTCGGTCCGCGCAGACGTTGCTGATCGCACAGACCGGTGGAGAGATCGTCTGGGACACCGCGTGTGGCAACTTCGACCCGACCGCGACGACCGCATTGCCGCCTGCCGCGTACGGGAGGTTTCCCGAGGAGCCGCGCTGGATTGACCTTCGCGGTTTGGCAGACCGGGAGGACTACTCACTACGACTGCCGGTTTTCCGCGAGGCCGTCGCGGAGTTGGCCGCGCCGCTGCACCGCGTCGATAAGGACGAGATCGTTGGCGAAGACATTAGCCAGCACCGCCGGACAATGCGTTTGGTCCGCGTCGCGGTGGCCGTGCTGGTGACGCTGACATTGCTGGCCGTCACAGGGGCGGTGGCCGCCGTCCGGCAGGCCGGCATCGCTGACGCGCAGCGTGCCGTAGCCGAAGACCGCCAGCGCCTGGCGACCAGCCGCCAGCTCGCTACGCAGGCGGACAAGTTGCGCGTTACCGATCCTGCCGTGGCGATGCAGCTCGCCTTGGCCGCGTACCGCACGGTGCCGACGGTAGAGGCCCGCAGCAGTTTGCTCAGCTCATTTGCCCGACCGTATGACACCAGGGTGCCCGGCAGTCCGCACGGCACCCCTATTACGGCGGTGGACCGCACCGGACGCTTCGTTGCCACCGTCAATGACGAGGGCGGCTTGACGATGGTTGACATGCGGCACGTCCCTCATCCGGCGGCGGCCGTCGGACGGTTCGCGGTCCAGACAAAGGTCAGCAGCGCCGCCTTCAGTCCCGTTGCGGACATCTTGGCCACTGGCGCCTACGACGAGACGGTGCGACTATGGCGACTCGATCTTGGGTCCGGCAAACTGAGGCCGCTCGGTGAGCCGCTCCCCGCCGTCCGCGGTCAAGGTTTGGTGGCATTCTCCGCCGACGGGCGTCTCCTGGTCGTCGGCGTCGGGGGTGGTCTGCGAGTCTGGGACGTCGCCGAGCCCGGTAAGCCGACCCGGCGGGGCGCGGTCGACGACACCGGCCAGCGATTCGTCATGGGCATGGCCTTTCAGCCCGGCGGGATGCTGCTGGCCACCGGCGGCCTGGACGGTTCGGTGAGGCTGTGGGACCTTTCCGACGCGAAGTCGCCCAAGGCGATCGGTGTCGCGCTGCGGGGTCATGCCAAGACAGCTTGGGCGATCAAGTTCTCTGCGGATGGGACGACGTTGGCAAGCGGTGGTCATGACACTGTCAGGTTGTGGGACGTGAGTGATCCGGCCAAGGCCAAGGTCAAGACCAAGGGCGACCCGCCAAGGTTCCCGAGCACCGTGACCGCCGTGGCCTTCAACCGCACCGGTTCGCAGATCGCGGTGGCATGTGAGGACGGCACGGTCTCGCTGTGGTTGACCGCCGACGCTGAGAGTGCGATCCTGCGGCTGCGTCATCCCGCTGGTGTGATGAGCACCTGGTTCGGCCAGGGCTATCTCGGCTCCATCACCTCCGACGGCGCTCTTCGCAAGTGGCCGTTGCCCCATCCGGCGCTCGTCGCGCACGGCGGCACGATCAAAGACGTGGTGTTCGCGGCCGACGGCCGGACGGTCCTCGCTGCGGACAGCTCGGGCACCGTCGGGGTGTGGAACACCGCCAACCCGCTGCGGCCGGCCCCGAAGATACAAGCCGTACGTGCACACGCGTCATCACTGACGCGAGCGTCGCTTGTCACGGCAGCGCGCAGGATGCTGCTCTCCGTGGACGAGGAAGGGATCATGGCTACCTGGGATCTCGGTGACTTGGCCCGTCCGGCGCTGACCGCCATCACGCGGGCGACTCCCGATGGAAGGCTCGACCAAGCCGCCTTCGCCAGGGACGGGAAGTCGCTGGTCACCGCTTCTGTCAGTGATGTAGGAGGATCCTTACGCCAATGGGCGATCGACGACCGGGGTATTCCGCGTGCGGTGGGAAGGACGCTGACGTTGGCCTCGAGTTTGAGCGCCATGGAAATCGCGCCTGGCATGCCGATGGCGGTGGCCGGCACTCCCGACGGACATCTCAAGGTGTACGGGCTGAACTCGCAGGGACCCGCCGAGGTGGCCGACGTCGCTATCACCGTGCGTAACGCTGTGACCGGAATCGCGTTCGGGCCAGGAGCCGAGACGTTCGCCACGGTGACGGCCGACCAGGTGCTGGAGCTGTGGACCCTGCGCCCCAGCGGGCAAGTGCAGGCGCTGAGCCGGATCTCCACCGGGCACGCCGACGCGGCCACTGGCATCGCCTTCAGCGCGGACGGCACGATGGTGGCCACGACTAGCCGGGACGCGACCATACGGGTGTTCACCGTTACCAACAGGGGTAGAGCCGAACTGTACGCCGTGCTCACCGGCCATGAGGAGTCCGTCGAGTCAGTCGCCTTCCGGCCCGGCGGCGGAGGCTGGCTTTTCACGGGCAGCTCCGATCAGACCATTCGGATGTGGCCCCTGTCGGTGGCCGTCGCAGCCGGATCGATATGCGCCTCCGCCGGTGCGCCGCTGAGCGGTGAGGAGTGGCAGCGGTACACGGGCGACGTGCCACAGGTGCCGCTGTGCGGATCGGGCCACTCGCCCTCGGTCTCCGACGTCAACCCCTCCGTCCCGCCGCGGATCGACCTGCGCGCCTGCCTCGTCGGCCGGTGGCAGGAGGACTTCAGCGTGGAGACGATCCGGCGGACGGGCGGTCCTTTGCTGTCCACCACCACGGGCATACAGCGCGAGTTCACGGCTGACGGCCGAGAGATGGTCGACCTCACCCGGGCGACGGCCACTGTCGGCGTCCAGGGCGAACGCAAGGTATATCGCCTGCGTGGGCAGTACACGATGCGGTATGTGCTCACGGGAAACCGAGCGACGTACACCAGAGTGGAGTCGACCGCCCGCCAGACCTTGACCACCGACGGGCAGTCCACTGAGGAGAGCGCGGTCAACGTGCCGGCAACGGCGAGCGGGACGTTGACGTGCACGAAGGGCAGGCTGACGATAGAGGACGCGCAGCGCGCGGCCGACGGCAGGATCTCCTCGTTCTACCGCATTGAGTTGAGGCGGATCTCGGCAGGACCGTCGGCCCCCCCAGCGCCGTCTGCCGTTTCTTCGCCGGCTGCTTTCACGACGCCGTATGTGACCGGAAGTAAGCTCCTTCAACGCGGTGATTCACTGCCGTGACCGACCGGCCCCGCGGATCCACCTCGGATTTTCGGTGGCAAGCACGGGCGGACCTGACCCGGGGGCTGGACCAAAGCGCACACGGCCCGGAGGAGCAGGAGATCTCATGTGCGTGGCCGATGCAGGACCGGCTGTCTTCGTGAAACCGTGAATCTGCGGACAGTCTGTCCAGCAGGCGTTGGTCCGGCGAGTGCGGTTCGGGTCCGCTGACGTCGCAGAGAGTCTCGGACGGCACCGTACCTGGGGCGATCCCACGCGCCTGTCCGGTGGACCTGTCCGGCGCCGGACAAGTGACCCGGTGCAAGTGGTGCTCAGATGCGGCGGGCAGTCACCGACTTACTACGGCGCTTTCAATCTGGTCTTGCCCGCGCTGTTGCTGAACTTGGGGGGATCGTGCCGCGCAGGATGCGAGCGGTGTGAGCCAGAGCGTCTGGTACGACGCGAAATCCGGACGCTCCATACCGAATGTACGTTCGACCTGGCCGGCCCCATCCTGGAGGCGGGATTGCGCAGCGGCGATGACGTGGTCCAGCGTGTCCCGCTTGATGTGGGCCGCGCCGCACACCTCCGCCCAGCTGGGCAACCGGCCCACCGCGCGGTCGTGTCGTACGGCCCCGTAGGTGACGTCTTGCTCATCGAGCAGGTCGCCGGGATGCTCGCGCGTGCCCTGGGGCCAGACGGGCAGTTCCCGGCCGTCACGTACGGCCTTGACGTGGGCGCGGTCGAAGGAGCAGCGTCTTACGGCCGGGGTTGAGGAGGCGGAGCCCATGGGCCTTGCCGCCGCCCTTGTTGCCCCAGGTCTTGTAGCTGATGCCCAGGATCTCGGCGGTGCCCCACTGCGGTGAGGGGGAGGCTCGAACGTGCGGTGCCGTAGGCGATCGGGAGTTGCGCGCCCGGCGGCTGGCAAGAGCGCCGGGCTCGTAGGGGTCCTTGTCACGGCCAGGGGTGGGTGGCTCAGGCGTAGCGCTGGATGGTCAGCACCCAGTTCTGCACGCCGGCCTCGATGATGGTGCCTCCGGCGTACTGCAGGCGTACCTGGGCGGTGGCGTTGACCACCGGGATGGTCGGCGGGATCTCCGCGATGCGGACCGTGGTGATGCTCTTCCACTCGGTGCCCTGGTTGAGGAGGAGTCGAAGCGGTGGTTGGTGTCGATGGGGTGGGGGTTCTGCCCGCCGAAGGTGATGTCGAGGAAGACCACGCCGTTGTCGCCCTGGATCTTGACCAGGGACTCGGCGGAGAAGGTGGCGACGAACAACGCGCCGAAGCTGGGGGTGCCCTGGCCGACGCTCAGGGGGATGGTGGCGCCGGGCAGGTCGATCCAGGTGCCCGTGGTGGTGGTGGTGAAGCGGTCCGATCCCCAGATGGTGGCGAGTTGGATGGGGGCGGCGTTGCGCACGACGGGGCTGGTGGGGTTGTCCGACACGACGACTCTAAAAGGGAGAGGGGAGTGGAAAAACGGTGATCAGTTCTTATAGCTACGCTTCCCGCCTGCTTTTTTCAAGCCCTTGAAATCAGTCCATCAGCGGAATCTGGTTGTCGCATCGACCCTGGCCACCGCGCGTATCTGCTGTTCGGATAGCCCTCGTACGTCCTCCAAGTAGGCGCCACGTAGATCTGCGCCGACCAGGTCTGTCTTGTCCAGATTGGCGCCGCTCAGGGTGGTGCCCCTCAGGGTGGCGCGCCGCAGGTTCGCCCCGGATGGATCGGCGTGAAAGAGGTAGGCGCGGGCCAGGTAGGCGCCGCTCTCAGGTTCGCATCCGACAGGTCCGCATCCCCCGGGAAGGCGGGCGGGCCGTTTGAGCAGACCGCGCTCGCGTAGCCGATCTAGGATCAGGTTCAGGATGCGGGCGGGGCGCTCATCGGCGGCGCACCGGTCGCGAAACTCGCTGAGCACCGAATGATCGAAGCGGGGATCAGTTCACCGACGCGTGCGATCCGGGGGCTAATCTGGTGGGTCTTCGATCGCGATGATGTGCAGTGGCTCGTCGAAAGCACGGGCTGCGGCCGTCCAGTGGGAGCCGTTCAGCGTGAGCACCGGGCAGACCGAGGTGTCGGCCAGGGCCGCGACGTGGGCGTCGCCCCAGTCGAGCTCCGTTCGCCCGAGCACGGATGCCAGGGCGATGCCGTGTTCGGTCTCGCGCAGCCCGGCCACCGTGATCTGGTCCATGGTGGCGATGCCGAGCAGCAGGTCGGTGGCGTCCTTGGAACCGGCGTCCCGAGCGGCCGCGGCCACGGCGACGACGGACATGACCATCGGCTGGCCCTGCTCATCCCAGCGCGCCACCATCTCCATCACGTTGAGGTCGCCGTGCGCCAGCTCGACCAGGACGCCGGTGTCGAGGATGAGCGGCGGCAGCGTCACTGCGCGGCCTCGCCAGAAAGGCCGGCGAGTTGCTGCGCGACATGCGCCATGCGGCGCTCCACCAGAGCGTGGTCGGCGTTCTTGTGGGCGCGGTCGCGGTGGGCGTGCACGATCGCCCGGAGGCGGCGGTCTTCGCGGACCTTGTCGGCCAGGGCCTGGTTCACGTAGGCGGACAGGGAGCCGGTCTGGGTTCTGGCGTACTCGACCAGCTCATGGTCAAGGGTGACGCTGATGGTGTCTTTCGCGGCCATGCTCGCATCCTAATACCACGGTAAGATCTTTTAATGGTCTCCGGGACGCCCGACACGTCGGGCTCAGGGAAAAGGGCCGTCTCCCAGTGCGTCTTTGGACGCACGTTCTCCGGCGTGATTGGGATGTACTTCCCTGCGGACAGGGGGCCGATCACTCATCAAGGAGAACCATGAGACTCAAGCGCGCACTCACCACGGGGGCTCTGCTCGCCCTTCCCCTGATGGCCGTGTTCGCCGGCCCGGCGATGGCGGCCACCAGCGTGAGCGGCGTCGGCGGCCAGCTCACGATCAACTCGGGAGACGCCGGCGACGAGATCAACATCAGCCTCGAAGGGGGATTCCTGGTCGTCCGGAACTTCAAGGACACCATGAACACGCCCAGCTTCAACTGCCAGCGGCTCGACAGCCGCACCGTCCGCTGCCCCAGCGCCGGGATCTCCAAGATCCAGGTGCAGACACAGGGCGGCGCCGACGTCGTCCGCAACAACACGGCGCTGCCCGCTCGGGCCTTCCTCGGCCCGGAGGGCGATCAGTACTTCGGTGGCAGCGCCCGGGACTTCGTCAACGGCGACGAGGGCAATGACCTCATCGACGGCAACGGCGGCAGCGACATCCTCATCGGCGACAGCGGGGGCTTCGACCAGGTCTTCGGCGGCGCGGGCATCGACCTGTGCGACGCCGAGGCGGAGAACTCCTGCGAGCAGCAAGCCTGAAGAAGCATGTATTGAAGATCAAATACGCCGTGGCCGGTGCGGGCCCGTTCGATGTGCAGCAGGGCGATGCCCGCCGCCCGCGCTGGCCGGCGATTGGGGCCAAGGGCGGCCGTGCGACGCGGGTCGGTCAAGGGCGCGACGATACGACCGCCTTCGGCCGTGGCCGAGGAGGAGGTCGCCGCGTACGGGGCCGGTGCCTCCCTGGAACGGATCGCCGCATCGCGGGGGTCGGCTCGGCCACCGTGCGCCGCCACTTCCCGACCCGCCGGGCGCTGCTGGAGGCGGTCTCTCGGCAGCGGATCGACGCCCTGGCCGCTCGTGCCCGCGAGCTGACGGGCAAGGGGCCGACCTGATCGCGCTGATCGTCGGCATCGTCCTGGCGACGGAGCACCATCCTGACCCGGCCGCCCGCGCGGATCGGCTGTTCCGCCCCCACCGCGCCATAGCCGCCGGGCTATCGGAGCAGGACGGTGGCGAGGCCGAGCAGGGCACAGATGCCGAGGACGCGCAGCATCGGCCACTTCAGCACGAACGTCATGACCAGCGCCGCCACCGTGATCGCCAGGGCGATGAGGTTGAGCGTGCCGGGCTCGGGGACCTGAACGGTGAACGGCCCCCATGCCCAGGTGAAGGTGTCGCCGAACAGGGTGTGCTCGGCGAAGTAGAGGGCCAGGTTGGCGATGACGCCGACGACCGAGGCGGTGATGCCGGTGAGGGCGGCGCTGATCGCCGTGTTGTGGCGCAGCTTCTCCACGTAGGGGGCGCCGAGGAAGATGAACAGGAAGCATGGCACGAACGTCACCCAGGTCGTCAGCAGCGCCCCCAGCAGCGCGCCCGCCCACGGCATCAGCGCGCCGGGGTCGCGGTAGGCGCCGAGGAAGGCGACGAACTGCACCACCATGATGAGCGGTCCCGGGGTGGTCTCGGCCAGCGCGAGTCCGCGGACCATCTCCGCCGGCGTCAGCCAGCCGTAGACCTCTACCGCGCGCTGGGCGACGAAGGCCAGCACCGCGTACGCGCCGCCGAAGGTGACCAGCGCGGTGCCGGAGAAGAACAGCCCTTGGGTGGTGAAGACGCTGCCGGTGCCGAACAGCAGTGCCACCGCGGCCACCGGCACCCACCACACGACAAGCCCGATCGCGAGGATCCTGCCCGCCGAGCGCCATGAGGGCCGGGCGTGGTGCAGGGCGTCGTCGGGGATCAGCGGCGCCGGCCCGCCGTCACCGCCGTGCCCGCCGCCGGGTTTGAAGACGTGCGGAGCCAGCCGGTGAACCAGCCATCCGGCGAGCGCCGCGGCGGCGACCACGACGGGGAAGGACACGGCGAACAGCGCGAGCGCGGCGAAGGCGGCCACGGCCAGGCCGATGAAAATGGGATGGGTGAGCGAGCGCCTGGCGACCCGGATGACGGCCTGGGCCACGATCGCGAGCACGGCCGGTGCGATGCCGGCGAACAGGGCGGTCACCATCGTGGTGTCCTGCCAGATCACGTAGACCGCCGACAGCGCCAGCAGGGCGAGCATGCCGGGCAGCACGAACAGCGTCCCGGCGACCAGGCCGCCGCGGGTGCCGTTGAGCAACCAGCCCACGTAGATCGCGAGCTGCTGCGCTTCCGGGCCGGGCAGCAGCATGCAGTAGTTGAGGGCGTGGTTGAAACGCTGCTGGCCGATCCAGCGTTTCTCCTCCACCAGCGTGCGCTGCATGACGGCGATCTGCCCGGCGGGGCCGCCGAAGGTCTGCAGCGAGATCCCGAACCAGGCGCGGACCGCCTGGCGGAAGGGGATCACGTCCTCGCCGGCACCCGGCTGTGCGGCAGGTGCCCCGCCGCGGCTAGGCACCGCTTCTCTCGGGAGGTCCATCGCTTCTCCGTTCACGCCGGGGGGCGGCCGAGCAGGAACGCCCGCCGGTAGTACTCGTACAGGCCCTCGAAGACCGGTCCGGTGATCTCCAGGACGCGCTCGTCGTCGCAGATCATCGACAGCCCGCGCAGGATCACGTCCACGCCGGGCGCCTCTGGGGCCTCGAAGCGCTCGTCGTCGATGTCGGCCTCGTGCACGATCTCGGCGATCTTCCACAGCACCGGATCGTCCAGCTCGTAGCGGCGCAGGATCGTCTCGAAGCTGCAGTCGCCGCCGTGATGGGACAGCTCGGCTCCGCGCATGTCGAACGGCGTCGCGTCCGCAGGCATCGCTGCGGGGTCGTCGACGAACACGAACTCCGGGGCGGGATCGAGGTGGCGGCGGATCAGCCAGGCACACGCCGCCCGGTCGATGTGCACGCCGGCGCTCGTGGCCCACCTCATCGCACGCCCCCGTTCGCGTCGGCGTCCGCGCTGGTGTCGGCGCTGGTGTCGGCCAGCGCCCGCACCGCGCGCCGCGCCGCCTCCCGCTCGGCGGGCGGGAAGTAGTCGCGCCGGCCGATCCTGCGCAGCTCAGCCCGCAGCCGTTTCGACGCGCGGCTACGCTCGCCCGGCCGCGCCCGGGCCGCCGTCTCGGCCTGCTCCAGCACCGCCCGATACTCGGCGGTCCGTGCGCTCCGCATCTCGGCGGCGATCGCCTTCTCCTGCGCGGCGCTGCCGGCGGCGGCCAGCCACACGGTGGAGCTGCCGCCCATCTCGCCGATCTCCTCGGCGATCCAGTCGATCTGTTCGCGGGTCCGGGCGTCGGCGGGCAGCGCGACCAGCCCGTCACCCAGCCGCGCCACCCCGAGCCGGTCCAGCTTGCGCCAGATCGTGATCCGCAACGTCGACGGCTGGCGCGGGATGCTGGACAGCCCGGGTATTGGGATGGCCGATATCCAGTACCTCCGCGCACACCTGCCTGCCCGATCTTGTCGGCGGCGCCTGGTACCAGACCCGATGGGCTGGTGAAGCGTCGAGCCGACTGGAGAGTCGGCGCAGTGAGGCGTGGACGCCGCATCGGGGCGCCTCAGGCCAATATTGACGTTTTCTTGACGCGTATGCAGGTGGATCGCGGAGTTTGCGACATTAGGGTGCGTTTGTCTTGACGCTTTCTTGATGGAGGACCCCGGTGGCTGAGCTGGACCAGCACGCGGCTGAGCCGCCAAGGCCGGTGCTGCGGCGGTGGCTGCTGAAGGGTCTGCAGCGTCCCGAAGGCCTCGCAACCCACCCCCCGTCCGAGGAGAACCAGGGCCACCAGCACAAGTGGTGGCAGGTGATGTGCCTCACGGGCGTCGACTACTTCTCCACCCTCGGCTATCAGCCGGGGATCGCCGCCTTGGCCGCCGGGGCGCTCAGTCCGGTGGCCACTCTCCTCCTGGTGACCCTGACCTTGTTCGGTGCGTTGCCGACCTATCGGGCGGTGGCCGAGCAGAGCCCGAACGGGCTGGGCTCCTTGTCGATGCTGGAACGGCTGCTGCCGGGCTGGGCAGGCAAGTTCCTGGTGCTGTTCCTGCTCGGGTTCGTGGCCACCGCGTTCATCGTCACCATCACCCTGTCGGCCGCCGACGCCACCGCGCACATCCTGCACAACCCGTTCGTCCCGCACGCGTGGGCGAACTCGCAGGTACCGGTCACCCTGGTGCTGATCGCCGCGCTCGGCGGGGTGTTCCTCGCCGGCTTCAGCGAGGCCATCTCCATCGCCGTCGTCCTGGTCGCCGTCTACCTCCTGCTGAACGTGGTCGTGGTGGGTACCGCCGTGCAGCGCGTGCTCGCTCATCCCGAGCAGGTGATCGGCTGGCAGAACGCGCTCAGCGCCGACTACTCCAGCCCCATCGCGATGGTGGCGGTCGCGTTGTACGTGATGCCGAAGCTCGCTCTCGGCCTGTCCGGCTTCGAGACCGGCGTGGCCGTGATGCCCTTGGTGAAGGGAGACCTCGCCCAGCGCATCAAGGGTGCCCGCAAATTGCTGACCACCGCCGCGCTCATCATGAGCGTCTTTCTCATCACCTCCAGCTTCGCCACCACCGTGCTCATCCCCGCCGAGGAGTTCGCCGAGGGCGGCTCGGCCAACGGCCGCGCCCTGGCCTACCTGGCTCACCTGTACCTGGGCGGCTGGTTCGGCACCGTCTATGACCTGTCCACGATCGCCATCCTGTGGTTCGCCGGCGCCTCCGCCCTGGCCGGGCTGCTCAACATCGTGCCGCGCTACCTGCCGCGCTACGGCATGGCCCCGGACTGGACCCGAGCCAACCGACCCATGGTGCTGGTCTTCACCGGTATCGCCTTCATCATCACGCTGATCTTCCAGGCCGAGGTGGACGCGCAGGGCGGCGCGTACGCCACCGGGGTGCTCGCGCTCATCCTGTCGGCCGCCGTCGCGGTCGCCCTGTCCGCCTGGACCAGAGGTCACAGGAGAGCCGCCGCCTTCTATGGGCTGATCACTCTCATCTTCGGCTACGCCACCGTCGCCAACATCATCGAACGGCCCGACGGTCTCGTGATCGCCCTGCTCTTCGTCCTGGCCATTGTGACGGTTTCGCTCATCTCCCGCGCCACGCGTTCCACCGAGTTGCGCGTCACTCACATCCGCCTGGACGACCACGCCCGCCGCTTCATCAACGAAGCGGGTGAGATCTATCTGATCGCCAACGAACCTCATGGGCGCGACGCCAAGGAATACGTCGACAAGGCTCGCGAGGCGTGGGAACTGCATCGGTTGCGAACGAGCGAGGGCCTGCTCTTCCTGGAGGTCACCATTCCCGACGCCTCCGAGTTCGCCGGTGAGCTGCGCGTCACCGGTGAGGAACGCCATGGCTTCCGCATCCTGCGTATGCAGAGCACCACCGTGGCCAACGCCATCGCCGCGCTGCTGCTGTACCTGCGCGACCAGACCGGCAAGACCCCGCACGTCTACTTCCACTGGGCCGCAGAAGGCAATCCCATTGGTGCCCTGCTGCGATATCTGATCTTCGGTGGCGGGGACATTCCGCCCCTGACCCGGGAAGTCCTCCGTCAGGCCGAACCGAACGCCGACCGCCGTCCGATCGTCCACGTCGGTTGATGGGCACGGCCCTCTCAAGCAGGTCTGGGATCCCGACTCCGCCCGCAGGGCAACCACTTGAGCGGCGTAAGCGGCGCTTGCTCCGGCCAGCAGACTTCCCAGCACCGCGGTCAGCAGCACGAGGACAGCGCCTAATGGCACTCGTCGAGGAGCTCTGCGACACCGTCGCCGTGATGGCCCGCGGGCGCGTTGTCGCCGAGGGCCCCCTCCAGGAGGTCCGTGTGAAGGGCGGTCCCGCGGGCAGGGGCTGCGGGAGGTATCCGATTCACGAGAGGGTGAGCGCTCATGCCGGCCGGATCGAGCCCGAAGCGGGAGCGTCAGTACGAGCACATCAAGGAGAGCGCGGAGAAGCGCGGCACCGGGGAGAAGCGGGCCAAGGAGATCGCGGCGCGGACGGTGAACAAGGAACGCGCCCGCTCCGGCGAGTCGAAGACCGCGAGCCGTACCTCCACCCACGACATCTCCTCCGGCCGCCGCGGCGGCCTGCGCACCCGCGCGGGCGGCCGTACCCGCGACCAGCTCTACGCCGAGGCCAAGCGGAAGGGCGTCAAGGGACGCTCCTCGATGACGAAGGCACAACTGGAGAAGGCCGTCGGCTGAGCGAACGGAAGGAGGCCCAAGCGCGCCACGGTCATCAACCGCACGCTCAAACCGTCTCCCGAGCCGTCCGACACCGGGTCGCCGGCCGCGCACCCGATGCCCGCGCCGTCCCAGTGACGCCATAACCGGCCGTTCCAGGCTACGCACGGGTCGCATGGGTAGGGGAGCGTCATGGTGAATACGAGCGGTCTGGAAAGGATGCTGACCGGGCTGCTGGAAGCCAGTCACCTGGTGACGCTGGACGATATACCGGCGGTGGTGAATCGTCACGCCGCCCAGGCGGGGCTGGGGGAGGTGGTCATCTATCTGGCCGATCTCCAGCAGAGGTTCCTGCGGCCGCTGACGGCGGACTCGGCCGCCCGGTTCTGCCTGGCGGCGAAGGCGCGTCCGCCAGACCTGGACGCCACGGACGAACTGCTTCGCGTGGACGGCACGCTGGCCGGGCGCGCGTTCCAGGAGGTTCGCCCGTTGCGGCAGCAGGACGAGGATGGGCGGCACCTGTGGTGGTTGCCGTTGCTGGACGGCACCGACCGACTCGGGCTGCTGCGGCTGCCCGGCCTTTCGGCGGAGCCTCCGCCGGCTGGGCAACACCTGGCCTCCCTGGTGGCGTTGCTGCTGGTCAGCCACCGCACCCACAGCGACACCTACGCGCGGCTGATGCGCTCGAAGCCGATGACCATCCCGGCGGAGATGCAGTGGCGGCTCATTTCGCCGCTGACCTGCGCCACCCCGAGGGTGACCGTCGCCGCGGCGATGGAACCGGCCTACGAGATCGGTGGCGACACCTTCGACTACGCGTTCTGCGGCGACACCCTGAGCCTGTCCGTGTTCGACGCGATGGGCCACGACCTGTCGGCCGGGCAGGCCGCCAACCTGGCCATGGCCGCCTGCCGCAATCATCGCCGCCAGGGCATGGGGCTCGACGCCAACAGCGAGGCCATCGAGCGCGTGCTGATCGAGGAGTTCGGTCGCGCCAACCTCTTCGTCACCGCCGTCATGGCCGAGCTCGACCTGCGGACCGGGAAGCTCGCCTGGGTCAACCGAGGCCATCCGCTGCCGGTTCTCATCCGCGGCGGGCGGTGGAGCACGACCCTGGAGTGCCCGCCCGCGCATCCGATGGGCATGGACATCGGGCTGCCCGTCAAGGTGTGCCGCGAGCAACTGGAGCCCGGTGACCGGCTGTTGCTCTACACCGACGGCATCACCGAGGCCGGCGCCGCGCAGGGGAACGAGTTCGGGCTGTCACGGTTCGTCGATTTCATCATCCGCCACCACAGCGACGAACTGCCCGTGCCCGAGACCCTGCGCCGGCTGATCCTCGGCGTCCTCACTTACCACGACGGCCGGCTCGGCGACGACGCCACCGTGCTCCTCGCCGAATGGCGCGGCGCGGCGCACGAACCGCTGCGGCCGACCGGCTGAGTCAGGCCCACCGGTCCAACGGCGTCTCCCTGCGGCCGGGTCGATACCTGGACGGCTTTCCTTACGAGCTCTTAATATCTAGCAGTCTAAAGTGCTAGGAAGCTAGATAAATGGAGTTGCCGGTGATCGAGTTCCATCTGGACGGCAGGTCGGGTGTTTCGCCGTACCTGCAGTTGGTCCAGCAAGTACGGCAGGCGCTGCGGCTCGGCCTGCTGCATGAGGGCGATCAGCTGCCGACCGTCAAGGAAGTGGTGGCGCACTTGGCGATCAACGCCAACACCGTCCTGAAGGCCTACCGGGAGCTCGAACACGAGGGCCTTGTCGCCGCTCGGCCGGGGGTGGGCACGTTCGTGACCGCGACGCTGGCCGCACCCTCGCTGGTCGCGCACGGCCCGCTGCGGCTGGAGCTGCAGCGGTGGCTGGCCAAGGCCCGCAGGGCCGGTCTCGACGAGGAAAGCATCGAGGCGCTCTTCATGACCACCTTTCGGAACGCCGCCCAGGAGGACATAGCGTGACTTCCGCCCTCAAAGCCGAACAGCTCGGCAAAAAGTACGGCGGGCGCTGGGCGCTGCGCGATTGCACCATCGACATCCCCGCCGGGCACGTCGTGGGGCTGGTCGGGCCCAACGGCGCGGGCAAGACCACGCTGCTGAGACTGGCCAGCGGCCAGCTCGAACCGACGGCGGGCGCCGTGACCGTGCTCGGCGGCCGACCGGCCAGTGGGCCCGCGCAACTGGCCAAGGTCGGATTCGTCGCCCAGGACACCCCCGTCTACACCGGGCTGAGCGTCGCCGAGCACCTGAAGCTGGGCGCGCGGCTCAATCCCGGCTGGGACGCCGCGATGGCGCAGGAGCGCGTCGCGCGGCTCGGTCTCGTTCCCACCCACCGGGCGGGCAAGCTGTCCGGCGGCCAGCGCGCCCAGCTCGCCCTCACCCTGGGCCTGGCCAAACGGCCCGAGCTGCTGATCCTCGACGAGCCGGTCGCCTCGCTCGACCCGCTCGCCCGCCGCGAGTTCCTGCAGGGGCTGATGGAGGCCACCGTCGAGCACGAGTTCAGCGTGGTGCTCTCCTCCCACCTGGTCTCCGACCTGGAACGGGTCTGCGACTTCCTGATCGTCCTGACCGACTCGCGCGTACAGGTCACCGGCGAGGTCGACGACCTGCTGGCCACCCATCACCGGCTCACCGGACCGCGCCGGGATCCCGACCGGCTCCCCGCCGATCAGCAGGTGATCTCCGCACGCCACACCGAACGGCAGAGCACCTACGTGATCCGTACCGACGCGCCGGTCCTCGACCCCGCGTGGACGGTCAGCCGGCTCAGCCTGGAGGACCTCGTCCTGGCCTACATGGAAAAGCGCGCCGCCGAGAACCGGCCGGCTCTGGAGGTACAGCGATGATCTGGCTGACCTGGCGGCAGTTCCGCGGCTCGGCCATGATGATGGCCGCTCTGCTCGTCGTCGTCGCCGCCGTCGTGGCGCTGACCGGCCCGACCATGTGGCAGCAGTACGCCCAAGGCCTCGCCGAGTGCACCACGGAAGCCAAGTGCGAAGGGTTCTACGACGGATTCTTCGACGAATACATGATTCCCTTCTTGGGGATCACGCTCGCCGTACTGCTCCTCCCGGCGCTCGTCGGGCTGTTCTGGGGGGCGCCACTGATCACCCGCGAGCTGGAGGCCGAGACACACCTGCTGGTGTGGAACCAGAGCATCACCCGGGCCCGCTGGCTGACGGTCAAACTCGGCCTCATCGGCCTGGTCGCCGTGGCCGCCGCCACCCTGTGCGGCCTCATGGCGAGCTGGTGGTCGGGACCGCTGGACAGATCGGCGGAAGCCGGGTGGGCCGTCATGGACCCGCTGGTGTTCAGCGCGCGCGGAATCGTCCCCATGGGGTACGCCGCGTTCGCCTTCGCCCTGGGCGTCACGATGGGAATGCTCTTCCGGCGCACGTTGCCGGCGATGGCGCTCACGCTGCTCGTCTTCACCGCCCTTCAGGCGACGATGCCGGTGCTGGTCCGGCCCCACCTCATCGCCCCGATCACCTCCACGTTCGAACTGGCCATGGTCAGCGTCGACGGTTTCGACATCACCCGGGACGGACGCTTCCATGTGCAAGTGAACCCGGTCATCCCCGACCACATGGGCGCTTGGGTCCTGAAGAGCAACGTCATCGACGCATCGGGGCGCGTCGTCGACGACGGCCAGGGCAGGGCCCAGGTTCAGGGCGTCTCCACGACGTCCGGACCCTGCGGCCGAGGCGGCGGGCCGGAGACCGCCGGGCTGTGCATGGCCGAGGTCAACCGCCTCGGCTACCGGCAGCAGGCCACCTATCAGCCCCTGGATCGCTTCTGGCCCCTGCAGTGGATCGAGACCGGGATCTATGTGGTGCTCTCCGCCGGACTCACCTGGTTCTGCTTCTGGTGGATCAGAAGGCGCCTGTCATGAGGACGAAGGGCGCGGCCGCCGGACTGGCCCTTCTCCTGGTGGCGTCCTGCTCGGCACCGGCCCCGCCGCGCAGCGAGGGAGCGAAGACCACCCTGGGCGGGACGGCGGCGTGTACGCGGCCCTCGGGTGCTCCCGCAGCGGAGACGCCCACCACGGCCGACATCATCGAGCAGGCCTATTACTGCATCCTGGACAACTACTACAGCGGCGCCACCCTGGACGCCCGCTCGCTGCTGTCCGCCGGGTTCGTCGCCCTGACGCAGGAGCTCAACCGCAACGGACGCGACCTGGCCGACGCGTCGATGCCTCCGCTGACCGGTGACAAGAAGGGCGACTGGGCCGCCTTCGAGGCCGCCTACCGGAAGATCACCGATCAGGTCCCCGACTTGCGCGACGAACTGGCCGTCGTCACCCTCGAAGCCATCGTCGCCGCCCTCGGCGACAACCACGCGCGCTGGGCGCGCGGCGGCGGGCGGCCCCCCGACTACTACGACGGCGACGGGTACGGCCTCGGCCTGGAGGCGAACGCGGTCGCCGACAACCTCGGCGTCGCCCTGGCCCCGCTGTTCGTCACCGCGGTGCAGGGCGGTGCGGCGCGGGCCGCCGGTGTGCGCGTGGGCGACGTCATCGAGTCGATCAATGATTCGGCGCCCTTCGTCGACGGGCGGGCGACCCGCTCGATCGCCGCCCTCTACCCGCGATACCCGGAGGCGCGCCCGGTGCGGCTGCGGGTGCTGCGGCAGAGCACCGGCCGCCGCTGGAGCGTGACGCTCAAGCCCGGTCTCTACCAGCGGGACCTGGCCACCCTGCAAGTGGTGCAGTCGAAGCTGCTGGACGACGACATCGTCTATGTGCGGCTGCGCGGGTTCGCTCCCGATTCCGCGACCCGGGTCCTCAAGGCGATCTCCCGGCTGCGGAAAGGCCGGACGCCGCCCGGCGTCGTGCTGGACCTGCGCGGCAACGGCGGCGGCAGCCCCGTGGAGGCGACCCGGCTGGTGAGCGCGTTCGGTCACGGCAAGGTCACCGCCTACCAGTGCGCCGCGGACGGCACGTGCGCGACCTCGCGGACCGACGACACCGTCGAGCTGGTCGGCCTGCCGCTGGTGGTGCTCACCGACCGCCGCTGCGCCTCGGCCTGCGAACACGTCAGCTCCGCCGTCAAGGACCTGCGCCTGGGCCTGCTGGTCGGCACCAGGACCGCCGGGGTCATCTCCGGCCCGGCACAGTCGTACCTGCTTCGCAACAACACCACGCTGGGCTTCCCCGCCAGGCACCACCTGGGGCCCAACCGCGAGGTCATCGACCGGGTCGGCGTGCCGCCCGACCATTACGTGCCCCTGACCTCGAAGGACGCGGCCGCCGGGCGCGACCCCGCCCTGGCCAAGGCCCTGACCTTGCTGCACAAGTGAATGGACCTCCCGATGAGACAGATCCTGGCCGTCGCCGCGGGACTGGTCGTCCTGGCCGTGTCCGCCTGCTCTGTGCCCCCGCCGCCCCGCTCCGCCGCCCCGTCGGCCACGCCGGCCGGGCCGGCCACCCTGCCGGCCCCCACCGGCAGCCATCCGGTCGGCACCACCGCCCTGCATCTGAAGGACACCTCCCGCCCCGACCCCTGGGACCTCGACGCCGACGCCAGGCAGCTCAAGGTCACCCTGTGGTATCCCACCGAGCGGCGTGACGGGCGGCGGGCCCCGTACATGACGCCGAAGGAATCAGAGCTCCTCCTGAAGGGCTCGGGGATCGCGGGCGTGCCGGACGACACGCTGAGCAGGACACGCACCAACGCCGTCAAAGACGCCGAACCGGCGGGGCGGAAGCTGCCGCTGGTGGTCCTGTCGCCCGGCTTCACCAAGCCGGTGAGCACACTCACGTCACTGGCCGAGGATCTGGCCAGCCGAGGGTACGTCGTGGCCGGGATCGACCACACCTACGAGAGCTACGCGACGACCCTCTCCGACGGGCGGGTCGCCGAATGCCTCGCCTGCGACAGCGACACCGACCCGGGCTTCGGCACGGGGGTGGTCGCGGGCCGGGCGGCCGACGTCTCCTTCGTCCTCGACCAACTGACCGCCAAGTGGGAGCATTCCAATCTGATCGACGGCTCCAGGATCGCGATGGCGGGCCAGTCGATGGGCGGGGCCGGGGCCATGGCGGCCATGCTGAAGGACTCCCGGGTTCGCGCCGGAATCGACATGGACGGCTCCACCTACGCCCGGATCCCCAAGAGCGGGTTCTCCCGGCCGTTCATGTTCCTGGGTTCGGAGCAGCACGCGTCCGGAGGCCGCGACAGCACATGGGACCGCGACTGGAAGCTGCTGACCGGATGGAAGCGCTGGATCGTGCTGACCGGCTCGGACCACCAGTCCTTCACCGACGGCCCGCTGCTGACCGGCACCCTCGGCATCGAACCCGTCTACGGCGCGCTGACCGGGGCGCGCGCCGCAGAACTCACCCGCACCTACGTGGCGGCCTTCCTCGACCAGCACCTGAAGTCGCGGCGGCAGCCCCTCCTGGACAAGCCGTCATCCCGCTACCCCGAGGTCACGTTCTGCCCTGCGACGTGCCGTCGGCCCTGAGGCTCCGCATCCAGCCCCGCGCCCGGCTGCGGGCTTCACGGTCCCGGAGGGAAGACGCGAACCGTCGCCTTCCGTGCGCAGGTCCACCACCAGGCCCGCCGTCCTGGCCTGAGCGACCAGTTCCGGCACCTCCCCGGTGACGGGGTCCCGGTGCAGCGCGACCAGGCTCAGCTCGTGGCCGAGCAGATCGTGCATGTCCCCGGCGATGCGGGTGCGTTCACGGGCCCGGGCCTGCTCGGCGATCACCCGCCGGGCCCGTTCCAGCTCCTCGGCCCGCTGCCGGCCCGGGGGGCGACGCGGCGAGGCCGCCCGACGGTCAGGGCGTGGGAGGGATCGTCGGGGGGACGATCTTCAGGACGAGCAGAGTGAGCCCGTAGGCGGCGAGGGCCCCGTTGATCGGCTGGAAGTAGGTGGTGCCGCCGGTGGAGCAGTTGCCGGAGCCGCCGGAGGTCACGCCCTGCGCCTGGGTGCCGGAGATGAACGGCGCACCGGAATCGCCGGGTTCGGAGCACACGCTGGTGCGGGTCAGGCCGGAGACGGTGCCGCTGGGGTAGGTGACGCTGGCGTTGCGCTGCTGGACCGTACCGCAGCGCCAGCCGGCCAGGCCGGTGGTGCATACGGTGGAGCCGACCACCGACTCCGCGGATCCGGTGATGATCTCGAACCGGCCGCCGCCCCGCACCGCGGCGATGGCCCTCCAGCCGGGGTTGAGCGCGACCCAGAGGTGGTCGTTCCCCGGGAAGGACGCCGCCTGCACGACGCCGATCGGAATGTTCCCGGACAGCGGGTAGACGAGGTCTCCCTTCTTGCCGCAGTGTCCCGCCGTGACGAAGCCGTCCCGCTTCCCGCGTTTCACCATGAAGCCGATCACGCAGCGGCTCGACGATCCGATCCGGACCACGTCGCCGCCCGCGACGTCGGTCACGTACGGCACCGGCCGCTCGGCGGTGACCTCCACGCGTACCGCGGAGGGGTCCACACCGCTCTCTCTGACCAGCGCTTCACCGGAGGCACGGTCGGCGGCCTGCACGACGACGCTGTTCGTCACCACGTCCACGTGCCAGCCGCGGATCTCCGCGCGGCCGGCGCCCGCCTCGTCGAGCGCGCTCTTGATCGCGTCCAGCTCAGGCAGCGCGCGGGCCACGACCTTGGCCCGCGCGCCCGCCGAGGTGACGGCGGCGACGCCGGTGGCGTCTGTGGTGGCCACGACGAGGTCGCCCTGCGGGGTCACCCACGACCCGCCGTACCGGGAGGCCAGCCTGTCCCGCAGCACCGGCGCGATGTCACGCGCCCGCTCCTCCGCGGCCAGCCGCGCCGACGCGCCGGCGGCGGACAGACCGAGGTCGCGTCGCATCGCCTCGACGACCCCGGGCGGCGGCTGCGCACCCGGCTTCGCCTGGACGGGCGCGGCGGTGATCAGGAGCGCCCCGGTCGCGAGCGCCACGCCCGCGATTAAGGACCGGTTTCTGTGCATGGCGGTCTCCTCCCGTGGCCATGCCAGGAACGTACGGCGAATCTGGGCGCACAGGAGCTGCCAATCAGGACATCTCTGCGGTGTTATGTCATCCGGCACAGCCCTCTGCGTCTTTCCGGCTCGGTCAGCCGCACAGCGCCACGCGGTAGAGGGCCGGACGCCGCCTCGATGTCGGCGAGCTGGACCGCGAGGATCTCTTCGAACGCGGCGCGGCGGTCCGGACGTCGCGGGCGAAGTGGGCCAGAGCCGTGAAGCGGTCGGGGTCGGCGCCGAGTACGGCGAGCCTGAGCCGGCAGACCTCGCCGGTAAGGGCCCCCATGGATTGACGCATGCCCATATCGGCATATGATGGGCGCCATGGCACGAGCAGCGACGACGTCGGACGTCTTCAACGCGATCGCCGAGCCGCAGCGCAGGGAGATCCTGGCGCTGCTGCGGGCGGGTGAGCGGCCGGTGACCGAGTTGGCCCAGGAGCTGGGGATGACCCAGCCGCGGGCGTCCAAACACCTGCGGGTGCTCCGGGAGGTCGGGCTGGTGCGCGACCGCAAGGCGGGAAAACAGCGCCTGTACGGCCTGGACGCCCGCGGGCTGCGGCCGGTCCACGAGTGGACCGGCGGGTTCGAGCGGTTCTGGAACGAGAGCTTCGACCGCCTGGACGCCTACGTGCAGGACCTCAAACAGGCAAGTCAGGAAGGAAACGACCGATGAGCGAGACGGGACAAGGAGCGCCGGGGCAGCCCGCGGCGGCCGACCGCGAGATCGTGATCTCCCGGGTCATCGACGCCCCACGGGAGCTGGTGTTCGAGGCGTTCACCGAGGTGCGGCACCTGTCGCGGTGGTGGGGACCGGAGGGGTTCACCACCACCACGCGGTCCTTCGAGTTCCGCGTCGGCGGGGAGTGGGACTTCGTGATGCACGGCCCGGACGGGACGGACTACCAGGAGTGGATCACCTGGACCGAGATCGTCCCGCCGGAGGGGATCGCGCTGCTGCACGGCGAGTACCGCGGCGACCCGAACGCCTTCGAGTCTGTCCTCGCGTTCGCGCCCGACGGCGCGGCGACCCGGATCGAGATGCGCACGGTGTTCCCCACCAAGGAACTGCGCGACGAAGCGGTTGAGAAGTTCCACGCGATCGAGGGCGGCCGGCAGACCCTGAGCAACCTGGCCGCCTACGTCACCGAGATCGTCCGGAAGGGAGCCGAGGGCTGATGGCCGGGAAGGTGTTCTTCAGCGTGTCGATGTCGCTGGACGGTTTCATCGCACCCGAGTCCCTCGGGGAACTGATGGGGCGGCAGTGGATGGAACTGCAGCGGTGGATCTTCCCGACGCGGTTCTTCCGGGAGAACCTGAAGCTGGGCGAGGGCGGCGAGGAAGGGCGCGACGACGACGTCGCGCGCGAGACGTTCGAGCGCACCGGCGCGAGCGTGATGGGCAAGCGCATGTTCGACGCCGGTGAGCGGATGTGGCCGCACGAGGCGCCGTTCCACACGCCGGTGTTCGTCGTGACACACGAGAAGCGTGACCCCTGGGAGCGGCCGGGTGGGACCACCTTCCACTTCGTCAACGACGGCATCGAGACCGCTCTCGCCCAGGCCCGCCAGGCCGCCGGCGACCGCGACGTCCGTATCGCGGGCGGCGGAGCGACGATCCTGGAGTACGTGAACGCCGGCCTGATCGACGAGTTCTCGATCGCGCTCTCGCCTGTGCTGTTCGGTGCCGGAATCCGCCTGTTCGAGGGCGTGGACGCGGGCCGCGTGGCCCTGGAGCAGGTCCGCGCGGAGCCGACGCGGCAGACGACCCACCTGACCTACGCGGTCCGGGAGCGGTGACCGTCTCGGCCTCGGCCGGAAAAGGTAAGTGATTCAGATCTTGACGGGTTACTCCGCCCGGCTACCTTTTCATTAGGAAACTTTCCTAATCGCAGGACGGGTGGTACCGTCCACGTGGAAGGGCCAGATCATGAAAATGAGAAAGGTCGCCACTGCTCTCTTCGGTGGGGCGCTCATCGCCGCCACAATGATCACCGGCACGGCGGCACCCGCACAGGCCGAGCCCACTTCCTGTTCCATCGGCAACGCCCCCGACGGGTGGGGGTACACCAGTTACTGCGCCGGCGGCACCGGCTACCACGTGATCGCGGTGATCTGGAGGCACCCCAACCCGCAAATGCCCGAGTCCGGAGTCTGGTACGGCGAGTGGGCGCCCGTCGGCGGCACGTCCGTCGTGTACATCCCCTACAGCAGGGAGATCGTCCGCGTGACCATCGGGAAGAGAGACTGATGACCGGGCGATACCGAGGTCAAGGAACATCGGTACAGCCATAGGCGGTACCCGAAGCGCGGATGGCTCGCCCGGCCTTGGGCCGGGCGAGCCATGTGGTGGATGTCAGGAATATCGTGGTCATGGACCCGATTCATGGAGCGCCGGTGATTACTGCGGCGCTGGACCGCTAAACCACTAGAGGACCATGTCGGCGATGCCGAAGCCACCGATGCCCCGGGAGACGCCGCCGTCGAGGGGAGGTTCCTTCGGTGAGGAGGACTTCGTCCTGATACCGAAAGAGTCGAGCCGGGCCCTAGGAAATGACTAAAGATCAACAGGGGCCGGGTTCTCGCGGTTCGTCAGCGCTGCTTGTCCTCGTCTCCCGCGACTGTGAGGGTGAAATAGGTCGTCTTGGTGATGCCGCCGGAGGTCGCGGCGAAGGCGATGGGATAGGTGCCCGGGGGAGCGGAGGCCGAGACTCTGATGGTCGCCGTGGTGGATTGATCGTCTCGGATGATGTCGACGGTCGTCCCCGCAGGGCTGCCGCTGGAGGACAGGGTCACTGGCTGGGCCGTGTCGGGCGTCAGCTCGATCTGGACGGTGGTGAATCCGCCGGGGCCGACCGTGGCCGAGGGCGGTTCGACCGTGATTCCGCTGAGAGTGGCGGAGGGGCTGGGCACCGGGCAGGTCGGCTCGCCGACCTGGACGGGGACGCGGATGGCGGTCCACGCGGCTTTGGTCGCGTTCATCTCGGGACAGCCGTAGAGGTTCTTGGCGGCCACCACGGTGGCCAGCCGTGCCCTGGCGTACGACCAGCCAAGGGTCTTGCGCTGGAGCCCCTGGTAGAAGATCCGGGCGGCCTTCTGGATGCCGATGCCGGTCAGTGGGGACGGGCCCGCGCAGACCGGGCTGGCGGGTTTGCCCGGCGGGTTGGTGCCCTCGGCGAGCAGGTAGAACCAGTGGTCCTGCGGTCCGCCGTCGTCGAGTGTGCCCTGGGAGGGGGGATAGCAGCTCCGATGACTCGTCAGTGCGGGGTCGTACATGTGCATCACCGGTCCGGTGCCGTCCACGTTCGCCTCCTCGCCGATCAGATAGTCCGGCTCGTCCAGGGCGAGGGGGTGGTTGACGTAGTGCTCCGTCAGGGTGCCGAAGATGTCGTTGGCCGACCGGTGCAGGGACCGCGCCTCCAGGCCGTCCCCGTCGTAGGAGCCGGATTTCTCGTAGACGATGCCGCCGTACTGCCAGCCGACCATGTCGAGGGAGGTGAGCTGGTTGGTGCGGGCGGTGTTGTGGCCGAAGACGGTACGGACGCCGTCCCAGTAGGCGTCGACCCGGCTCAGGCCGACGGAGGACGGGTAGGAGCGGCCGGCTCCGTCGACGCCGTTGCGTCCCAGCCAGTCGCGCAGCATGTCCCAGTGCTTCTGCGCGGCGAACATTACGTCGACGCAGGCGGTCTCCAGGTTGGTGCCGGTTCCGTTGCCCCAGACGTCGGTCGTCTTGGTGAAGACGGGGCCACCGAGCCGGCCACAGCTCAGACCTGGACGGAATGGGTCGTTCAGGGCGTACTGCCCCCCGGAGTGCAAGGTCTGGATGGTCACCGGGTTGCCGTTGAAGTAGCTGTTGCCTGAGCCCATGAGCGCCTGGCCGGAGGAGAGGCTTCCGTCCGCGCCCGCACTGTGCGCCGTGGTGAGCCGGGACACCGTGCTCGTGGTCTCCGCGCCGCTCGCCGGCGCCGTCGCGCCCATGGCGACGACCGTCGTGAGAGCTAACGCTCCCAGCGTGGTTTTGGGGTTCATACGTGATGACTCCTTGTTCGCAAGGAGCCGTGGCCGGCCAGGGCTGCCCCAACGGTGACATCAATATGAGGGCCGGAGAACCCCATGAATCAACTATATTTCGGGCGTATGTCGTGAATAGCGCTCTCAACGGGCGCCGGCGTAGGTCGAACCGCTCCACGGCGCCGAGTGACACCCGGACGCCGTCCAATTACGGGCATGGTCGAACATCGCGTCCTGCGGCCGTACAAGGTTGGTACGGAAGGAGAGCGCCCTCCCACGGGCAGGGGCACGGTGGCGGGCATGTCGAGCATCGGCACGAACAGCGCGTCCCGGGAGATGACGTTGACCGAGACATCGATGCTGCCGGTCTGCGCCGCGACGGAGTCGACCCAGCCGTTGACGGCGCCCTCGTCCAGGGCGTCCACGATCGCCGTCTCGGCCAGGCCGCCTTCGCGCCGACGAGGCCCGGTCCAGCCACTGGGCGTCGTCAGACCGACCGCATGGCCTCCGCCTGCTGCTCCGGCAGGACGTCCAGCCGATCCATGAACGGGTGCAGCAGCGGGTGCAGGCCGCTGAAGGGCATGGCTCTGGTTCCGCTCCCACGAGCTTCCCTGACCTGAGGCCACGAACGGAAACGTCGGTCGTGATGGATACCTTCACCCACCATGAGCACCCCCTACGACTGGTCCGCCGTCTTCCCAGAGCGGGACCGGGTACCCGAAGGGTCCGACCCGTCGCCGACGGACAGTTACGCCTTGCGCCCCCCGGCGGGCGAGGCGGACGTCCGTCAGCTCGAAGAGCGGCTGGGCATGGAGCTGCCGCCGAGCTACCGGCGGTTCCTGCTGTTCGCCAACGGCTGGGGCGACGCCGACGACGAGTACTGCCTGCGGTCCACCACGACCGCCGGGTGGTTCCGCGACCTCGAATCCTGGTTCGTCGAATACTGCCTGCCCGAGGGCCACGCGCCCCGCAGCGTGCCTGACGAGCTCTATTTCGTGTACGGCGAGAAGCAGGACTGCATCAACCTCAGGGAGGAATACCTGCCCGACCTCCTCCTGGTCGGGCACTGGGACGACGGGTGGACCCTTCTCAATCCCCGCGTCACGACCGCGGACGGCGAATGGGAGGCGTGGTTCCACGCACCCTGGCTCCCCGGCGCGAACCGCTACAGGTCGTTCTGGGACCTCATGGAGCACGAGAACCGCTGATCACCGACCTCGCCGCCGATCTGTTCGCGCGTGGGGACGGCCGGGTCAGCGGTAGCGGGTGCGGCCGGGGAGGTGGCGTGGCGTCTCCGCAGCGCGACCGCCAGGAGGGCGACGGCGACCAGCGGTACGGCGATGGCGGCGTAGGCCTGGCCGTAACCGGCGGCCAGATCCTGCGCCGGACCGGCCTGCTTCGCCGTCAGCGCGACCAGGGCGGCCAGGCCGGCGGTCAAGTCTCGCCAGGACCCTGTGCGGGGCAGTCGTCATGACGGGCTCTGTGCCGCCGCGCCGGAGGTGAGAGCCGCCTGGACGATGCGGAGTGCCTCGGCGGCGTCGATGCCGACGCTGGCGATCACGGCCGCGTAGTCGGCGGCGGCCTGGCGGGCCCGTTCGCGGCCCTCCCCGCCGGCGGCCGACACGAACGAGCCCGCTCGCCCGCGTGTTTCGATCAGTCCTGCCTCCTCCAGCTCCCGGTAGGCCCGGCCGACCGTGTTGACGGCCAGGCCGAGGTCTGCCGCGAGGTGGCGGATGGTCGGCAGCCGGGCGCCCACGGCCAGCGTGCGGTCCTGGATCTGCCGGGCGAGCTGGGCTCGTAGCTGTTCGAACGGCGGCACCGGCGAGGCCGCGTCGATGACGATCATCGGGCGCTCATGGCCTGCCGGGCCACCGCCGCGCTGGACGGCGTCTTGAAGCGGAGGGCGACGAGGGCGACCATGCTCAGGATCAGGTAGGCGACCGCGGCGGCGCCCCACCAACCGGGCGCGGTGCCGAACAGCAGCACCATGGGCAGCGACAACTGCACGCTCGGCGTGGTGAGGTCGCGGGCGTCCTCGACGCGCATGATGACGTCGGCGGTCAGCGACTCCTCGTCCTCCGCCACGACCGGGTGCCGCAGCAGGTGGCGTAGCTGCATGGCGTTGATGGCGGTCAGGCCGAGCAGGCCGATGAGCAGGACGACGGCCACTTGCCGCACGGTCGGGTCGGGTACGGCCAGCGCGCTGCCCGCCAGCGCCATCGCGCCGGCGAAAGCGGCGGCCGTGAAGACGGCGTACGGCCGGCCGAGCAGGGTCCGCCAGTCGGGCTGGATCAGGTGGGTGGCCCTGCGGGACAGCGTCGCGCCCGCCCGCTGGTCGACGCGTCGCACCCACCAGTCGAGCAGCGACTGTGCGAGCAGCAGTCCGGCCATCAGCGCGGCCAGGGCCAGCAGGGGCAGCAGGCGGAGCCGGTCGCCGCCGAAGACCGAACTGGCGGCGAGCGCGCTCGCGAGGATCAGCACGCACAGGATGACCGGGGTGACGATGCGGGCGCGTTCCCGGATCGCCAGCCGGCGGGCCAGCAGCGGGGTGGGGCGGGCGTCGGTCAGGCCGTGCCGGGTCAGCCAGGCGCTCGCCCGCCGCAGGTCGGTCGCACCCGCCGGCGGGCCGGCGTCCGGTAACGGCTCATGGGTCATGTCGGCTCCTTTGTCGCAAGCTTTGTAGCAAGATGATGCGACATTTCTTGCGACAAAGTCAACGCCTCCTCGGCTCACGCCTCGGGATAGGCCATGAACACGGTGCTGACGGTGCGGGCGTCGTCGTCCGGTTCCTCGCCCGAGTACTTCATCAGCAGCGCCACGTACTCCTCGAAGAACGCCTCCAACTGCCCCAGCGACACGCGGATGCTTCCCCGTGAGTAGGGGAACGCGTCGTCCCAGCCGCCTTGGTCGGAGGTATCGGCGAGCGCCTGCTGGAACTGCTGGATGTCGGCGGCGAACGCGCGCGTGTTCATCTCGTCCAGTACGGCACGCGTCTTGGCGTCCTGTCGGCTGCGCCGGGGGAACCTGAAGTCGGCCATGACGAAGCGCCACCATCGCTCCCGTCCGTGCCCCTTCTCCGGAGCTTCCTCGACGAAGCCGTGTTTGGCCAGCTCGCGCAGGTGATAGCTGGTGGCGCCGGTGTTGAGGTCGAGTTCGCGGGCGAGCGTGGCCGACGTCGCGGGGCCGTGCTTGTAGAGGTGGTCGAGGATGCGCCGCCGCCGCGGGTGCGTGAGCGACGTCAGAGCCTCCAGGTCGGTGATCTCGTGACGCGCGGGCTCTCCAGCCATGGTCGCCAAACTAACTGTGCACAATCCGCTGTGCAACTTTCGCCGCCCTGACCTGGCCGGACTCTCCAATGAGTGCACAATCCATTTGCACAATCCATTGTGCACAGTCATTGTGTACTCATGAACCTCGTCTGGAAGACCCTCCTGGCGGCCGGAGCGACGTTGGCCGCCCTGCTGCCCGCCCCTGCGGCGCAGGCCCACTCGTGCGCCGGAGCGACGGCCCCCTGCGACGGCGAGCTGCTCGTGCCGCTCGACTGGTCGAACCCCGAGTCGGAGAAGATCTCCGTCGCCTACCTGTGGATCCCGCGCGGCGATCGCAGCCGCCCGCCGCTGACCACCGCGATCGCCAACGGCGGTGGTCCCGGCCCGCTCGATCCCTCCTACGCGGGTCTGGGCAAGGCGCTGCTCGGGCCGCTGTCCGAGCGGGTCGACGTCCTCATGGTCGAGCCGCGCGGGTTCGGCGAGTCCTCCCCGCTGTCGTGCGACGGGCTCGACGTCACCCGGCCGAGCACGATCGAGGCGTGCGCGCGCCAGATCGGCGACCGGGGCAGGTTCTTCACCTCCGACCAGGCCGCCGCCGACGTCGACGCGGTCAGGGCCGCGCTCGGCGTCCGCGACGTCACCTTCGTCGGAGTCTCGTACGGCACGCTGCTCGGCCAGGCCTACGCCACCCGCTTCCCCGAGCACCTGCGGGCCATGTTCCTGGAGAGCGTCATCGGCACCGGCGACGACGGGTACGTCGAGCAGGGCTTCCGCAACCAGCGCAAGCTCGGCCTGGCCGCGCTGCGGGCCGCGTGCCGTCGCTCACCCGCCTGCGCCAGGCGCAACCCCGATCCGGCCGCGCTGTGGGACAGGCTGCTGAAGCGGCTGCGCGCCGAGCCCGACCCGAAGCTGCCCATCCGCCGGACCGGCCACCTGCTGACCGCCGCCGCCGTCCCCGACGCCAGGTCCACCCTGGCCGCGGCGAACGCTTACCTGAAGGGCGACCCGGCCCCGTTACACCGCCTGGTGGGCCGCGCCGCGCCGCCCCCGCCCGACAGGTCCCCCGCGCCGGCCCTGTTCACCTACTACTGCGGCGACGCCAGGTTCCCCTTCGACCGCGACGCCCCCGCCGCCGAACGCGTCCGGCAGCTCGACGCCCACGCCCAGCGCCACCACGTCTACGCGCCCTACCGGCCTTCCGAAGTCGCCGGGCCGGTCGCCGACTGGACGCGGCAGTGCGCTTACTGGCCCACCCCGCGCCAGAGCCCACCGGCCACGGGCAGCCGGCCGAAGGTGCCCGTCCTGGCGATCAGCGGCCAGTTCGACTCCGACACCTCCCCGCTCGACGCCGCCTCCGTCGCCGCCCTCTATTCCAAGGGACGCGCCTACACCGTGCCCTTCGCGGGCCACGGCCAGTTGTTCGGATTCAACCCGGTCGGCGGGTGTCTGCAGGGCGTGCTGCGCTCCTTCGTCGCCGATCCGGCCAAGCCGGTGCGCCTCGGCTGCTCCGCGGAGAACTACCGGCTGCTCGGCGGGTTCCCCGTGCGGGCGCGCGGGCTGGCCATGCCGTACGGCGACGAGCTGAACGGCGAGCGGCGCCGGACCGTGGCGGCGGCCTTCGCGACCGCCGCCGACGCGATCGCGCCCCTCAACCCGAACTCCCTCGCACCGCCGCCTCAGACCGAGCCCGGCCTTCGCGGCGGCAGCATCCAGCGGGCCGAGGACGGTACGGTAACTCTCCGCCAGGTCCGGTACGTCCAGGACGTCCAGGTCTCCGGAACCGTCCGCCTCGACCCGGAAACCGGAACCGCGACCGCCGCCCTCACCACCGTGCCCGGAGGTCGCCTGTCGCTGAGCTGGCGGCCCTTCCGCGCCGAGGACCAGACCGAACTGCGCGGCGAACTCGACGCCAGGCCGTTCACCGTACGGATCCCCGCCCAGTAGGCGCGGGCCGCCTGGTCTCAGCGGTCAGGGCATGGGGCGCCGGGATGGCGTTCGCGCAGGAAGCGCAGCAGCGGGATGGTGTCGTTCCTGGCGGGAAGTGGTCCTGCCGCACCTGTCGACGCCATCGACGTGATGTCTGAGCGCCCCTGATTCTTTACGGCGATGTCGCCGATTCATCATGTGCACGGCGGGTCGGTGTCAGCCCGCGGGAGTTTGCTGGCGAGCGTCCCACTCTTGTGTAAGAGGAGCTAGTTCACGTGCCCACCTCTCGTCGTACCCTCCTGGCCGGTGGCGCCGCCGGCATCGGTCTCGCCGTCGCAGGCGCCGTCCCCGCTCTGGCGCAGGGCAGCCCGGGCCGGCCGTACGAGCCCGCCGGCAACGGCCGCGTGCCCTTCCCGCCGCTCGTCGACGACCCCCAGGGCATCCTGGCCCTTCCCAAGGGCTTCAGCTACGCCATCGTCACCCGGACCGGCGTCACCCGTCTCGACCGCGGGCAGGGCCTGACCCCGTCCGACCACGACGGCATGGCCGTCTACAACGCCGGCCGCGGCCGCTACACCCTCATTCAGAACCATGAGATCGACCCGGGCGCCGAGTTCGGCGTACCGCACGTCAAGGGCACCGTCTACGACCCGGGCGCCGTCGACGCCGGCGGCTGTACGGTGATCACGACGGACCGCGCCGGCCGCAATCTCGGCGAGTACGTCGCCATCTCCGGCACCGTCTCCAACTGCGCCGGCGGCCCGACCCCGTGGGGGACGTGGCTGACCTGTGAGGAGACCGAGGACCGCGCCGGCGACAAATGGGAGGAGGGCGGCCGGAGCGGCGCCTTCCAGAAGGACCACGGCTACGTCTTCGAGGTCTGGGCCGACGGCTCCGCCGACCCGACGCCGATCAAATGCCTGGGCCGCTACGCTCACGAGGCTCTGGCGATCGACAAGGACCGTACCAACATCTATCTGTCCGAGGACGCCGACGGACCCAACGGCCTCTTCTACCGTTGGACCGCTCCCCGTGGCGGCAAGGTCGGTCCGGGCACGCTCACCCGCCTCGCCCCGACCGCCGGGACCCTCGCCGCGATGCAGATCATCATGGACGACGGCTCGGTGCTGCCGGACGTCGCCTACCTGACCTCCGCCCAGCTCGGCCGTCCGTTCCCCGTGCGATGGATCAACGTCCCCGAGCGCGACGCGAAGACCACGCCCGTGCGCAAGCAGTTCGCCGATGGTCAGGTCACCCGCGGACGCAAGTTCGAGGGCGTGTGGGGTACCGACGAGGGCGTGTACGTCGTCAACTCCTACGCGTGGGAGGACGGCGACCTCCCGGCCGACGCGGCCCCGCACGACGGCATGGTCTGGTTCTACGACTACCGCGACCAGACCATCCAGCTCGTCACCTACTTCCCTCACCAGAGCACCGCGGAGGAGGGCGCGCCGGCGAAGTACGGCGACCTGACCTTCGACGGCCCGGACAATCTGACCGTGACCCCGTGGGGAAGCCTCGTGCTCGCCGAGGACGGCGCCGGAGCCTCCCACGTGCTCGGCGCGTTCCCGGGGGGCCCGACGTACGCCATCGCCCGCAACCAGCTCAACGACTCCGAGTTCTGCGGGCCGACCTTCACCGACGACGGCAAGGTGCTCTTCGTCAACATGCAGGACCCCGGCCTCACCCTGGCCATCACCGGCCCCTGGCAGAAGTACCTGGGTTGATTCGACCGGGCCGGGCTGAGGAGCAGGGGCCGCACGATCCGGTGGGCCCCTGCCGCCCGGCTCGATGCCGGCCCTTCGCGCACTCATCACTGGCCCCGCTGCCGCTGGCCACCCTGTTGGAGTCGGTGCCCGGCCTGGACCTGTTCCAGATCGTCCAGACCGGCCCCCGTGACGCTGCGGCTGCGGCCGCCTACCTCGCCGAGATGCGCGCCGCCCGCACCAGTGCCGACGACCAGGCTCGCTGGCGACACCTGGAGCGCGCGCACAACTGTTGCAGACCGCCTGAGGCGCCCAGTTCGGCGATCGCGCTTGCCGAGAAACGGCAGGGCCTAGACTGCTACGCCATTGTTCCGTCCATCGTCGGAGAGTGCGGGCATGCGGGGAATTCTCATCGGTCTGGGCGTATTACTGGCCCTCACGGGTTGTTCCGGTATCCAGGAGGACGTGCGGGACGGCGTGCAGCAAGGAACCGTGGAGGGGACGCTGAACGTCATGGGCAGGATCGCCGTCGAGGAGGCCGCGGGCGTCAAGCTCAAGGATGAACTCGACTGCGTGGCGAAGCCGTTGGACGGGGATGCTCACCAGGTCGAATGCGCGGGCCATACGAAGGATGGCAGGAAGGCGTCCGTGAAAGGGAGCGTGACGTCCGTCGATGCCGCCAAGGGAATCGTCCGCGGCAAGCTGGCCCTTGCCTTCGATGGGAAAGACCTCGGCGTGAAGGAATGCGTCGGCGTCTGCTGACGCGATTCGTAGCGGGGGCGCGCATCCGGCCGCACGGTGTGCGGCCGGATCGGGGCGGCCACCGAGTTCGGCGGTGGGTCAGGGGGCCCGGTCGAAGGTGGTGGGCCAGGTCCTCAGGGCCACCTCGGAGAGAAGGGCGTCGCCGTTGCCACGGCTGTCGGTGATCGAGACGCGCAGGTGGCGGGCCGGGAGGCCGCCCGCGGGCGTCCAGTCGTAGTCGTCGGTGCGGCGCATCGTGTACGTGCGCACGGTCCGCCAGTCGGTGGTGACCGCAGTCTCGACCGTGGCCGACTCGGCGTATCCGGGTTTGAGCACCACGCCCACCTCGCCGATCCGGTAGTCGTCGTCGAGCGTCAGGGTCCAGCGGCGCACGGGCGGGGCCGGGCCGTCCGCGGCGGCCGAGTGCCAGTAGTCGATGCTCCCGTCGATCGGCCCGTACGGCTGGAGCGAGGGACGGCTCGGCGCGGTGACCGTCAGGTCGGTCTGGATGGTCGCCTGTCCCGCCTGGTACATCCCCCACAGGTCGAGCCGCTTCTCGGTGGGACGCGTGTATGTGCCGCCGATGACGCCTTCGAGCCGGTCGTAGTAGACGGTGAAGATCGTGCCGTCGTCGAGTTCGACGCTCCCCGGGTAGGACATGTCGGAGGAGGGGAAGTAGACCCAGCCCGACTGTGGCGTCCGAGGCGTCTTGTAGATCATCTTCCCTGCGGTGGCGCCCCAGCCCGCGACGGGGTCGTAGAACCTGCCGACCACCGGCCGCGAGGACGCGAACGCGCCCGAGACGTCACCGTAGGTGAGGAAGAAGGCGCCGCTGCGCAGCTTGAGGAAGTTCGGGGCGTGGCCCTTGAGGCCGGGGACGTCCACCGGCGCGGTCCACGTCGCGCCGTAGTCGAAGGACTCGCTCTGCCGCATCGTCCCGCTCGGGTTGCCCGCGGTGCGGGCGAGCAGCAGGACGTGCCCGCCGCCGAGGTCGGCGAGCGCGGGCTCGCTGTAGCCGATCGTGCCCGACGTGCCGTCCCACATCACCACGCGCTCGTCCGACCGGTTCCAGGTCGCACCGCCGTCGTCGCTGCGCAGCACATGGACCCCCCACGTCCCGAGCGATCCGTCGGTCGCGCGGATCGTGTAGACGGGCAGGAGCAGCGTGCCGTCGTCCAGTTCGACCAGTTCCCCGTCGGACGCCATCTGGCTGGTGGGGAAGTCCCAGAGGGTGGAGTCCAGGGTGGTGGCGGCCGACCACGTCACGCCGTTGTCGGAGGAGCTGCGCAGGTAGACCTGACGGCGGTGCTTGTTCGGGCGGGCAGGCGTGTAGTCGAAGTACGTCATGAGGAGCCTGCCGTCGCGCAGCACGGTGAGGCTCGGTTCCTTCTCGTCGGGAATCGCGGGGTCGTCCACGATGATCTGCCGGGCCGACCAGGTGCGGCCGCCGTCGGTGCTCCGGCGCGCGGCGATCTTGCTTGAATGGGAGTGGCTGGGGCCGTAGGAGTAGGCGACGTACAGGTCGCCGTTGGCGAGCCGGGCGATCGAGGGGAACCACGCGCACGGCACGGTCTCGTTGGCCTGCCGGTTCGTCGCCGCGTCCGTTCCCAGCGCGGGATCCCATGGCCGGCATCCGCCGGGCTCGGGGGCCTCGATCAGTACGTCGGGCGTGCCCGGATCCGTGATCGACGGGCCGGCGGCCTGTGCCGGTACGGCGGCTCCGGAGACGAGGGCCGCACCCAGGGCGGTCGTGAGTAACCAGCGTGAGAAATTCCGCATCTCTACCTCCTGCTTGCAGGAGATCGAATGTGAAATATCGTTCCATGTCAATGTCCGCTGGTTTCGGGCTCACGCGTCCATGCGGTGCGGGGAATGAGGTGTTCAGCCGCCGTCGGCGACGACGGCGACGTTCACCTGCCACAACCTCTGCGGAATCGAGCACCGGGGCCTGGTGTGCAGGCAGGCGTGGTCGGTCACGGTGCTCACGACGGCGGAACCGGCGGCGTGCGTGCGGTACACCTCGGACAGCGGCTGATCGGTCGGGTATCCGCCACGGGTCAGGACCTTCACGAGAGCCGGTCCGCCGACGACGGTCGGGCGGTACATCGCGGGGAGGGAGATGCCGAGGGTCTGTCCGAGGCGGAGGGCGATCGTCCTGCCGTTGTCGGCCTCGGTGAGCATGACGCTCGGCTCGGCGGTGGCGGTGGCGGTGGCGGTGGCGGTGGCGGTGGCGGTGGTGGCGGTGGCGGCGTTGCCGAGGCAGGCGACGCGCGCGGTGGCGGCGCACCCGGCCGATTGGGCGGTCGCCGGTGTGGCGAGCATGGTCAGCAGGCCGACGATCGTGCTCAGGCCTAAGGTCATCCGTTCTGTCCGAGTCATGGCTGTGCACCTTTCGGGGACGGCGCCGACCCGCAGGCCGAGACACCGCACGATGGGATTCCGGCAGACGCATCGTCAATGGGTGACCCTGCCGGTGTCAATGACCCGCCGGCGCCCAGGCCGCGGCGGCCATGGGCTGCCCGTTTAGGGTGGGCGCATGGCCGAACGGCGTCCCTTGCCATGGAAGGACGACCATCATGCGGATCGCAGTCTTCGGGGCCAACGGCCCTACCGGCCGCCTGCTCACCGAGCAGGCACTCGACGCCGGGCATGCGGTGGGGCGGTGAGGCCGGCCGGGTTGGGCCGGCCTCGGGGTGAGGGCGGGTCAGGAGACGGCTATGCGAGTGGTCTTGTCCGGGGTGGTGGCGAGGCGGTGCTTGCGTTTGGGGAGGCCGTAGGTGGGGTGGGAGGTGGCCCATAGGGCCATTTTGAGGATGGCCGCCTTGATGTACGCGCCTTTGCGGCCGCCCTTGTACGTCGGCTTGGCCCGGCCTTCGGTGTCGACCAGTTGCAGGATCCCGTCATGTCGTCCGAGGCTGATGTGGTTGTACGTGTAGACCAGTTTGGTGTTCGCGATCGGGCGGCCGGTCAGGCGTCCCACGATCGCGTCGATGGCCTGGCGGCCGGTGTAGCCGGCCGAGGCGCAGGACATCGGGAGCGGGCGGTCGTTGTCGCCGATGGCGTGGACGCTGTCGCCGATGGCGTACACGTTGGGATGTGAGACCGACCGCATGGTGCGATCGACGATGATCTGGCCGGTCTCGGTGACGTCCAGCCCGCCGGCGGCGGCGATGGGGGTGACGGCGAAGCCGGCCGTCCACACGGTCGCGTCGGACGCCAGGGTGGTGCCGTCGGCGCACAGCACCCGCGTGGCTTCGACGGCTTCGACGCTGGTGTGCTCCACCACGGTGATGCCCAGCCGGTCGCAGGCCCGGCGCAGGTGGTCGCGGGCTCCGGGGGAGAGCCGCGCGCCCAGTTCGCCGCGGGCGATGAGCGTCACCGACAGGCCGGGGCGGGATTCGGCGATCTCGGTGGCGGTCTCGATGCCGGTCAGCCCGTCACCGACGATCAGCACGTTTCCGCCTTCGCCCCGACCGTCCAGGCCGTCCAGGTGTTCGCGCAGGCGCAGCGCCGGGGGGCGGCCGGTGACGTTGAAGGCGTGCTCGGTCACGCCGGGGACGCCGTGGTCGGCGACGTGGCTGCCGAGCGCGTAGAGCAGCGTGTCGTAGCCGAGTTCGCCGCCCCCGCCGTCGGCGTCAGTCAAGGCGACGACCTGACGTTCGGGGTCGATGGCGGTGACGCGGGCCAGGCGCAGCCGGATCCCCGTGTCCGCGAAGACGTCGGTGAGCTTCGGGGCCTCGATCTCCTGGCCGGCCGCCACCTGGGGCAGCCGCATTCGCTGGACGAAGTCCGGCACGGCGTTGACCACGGTGATCTCGGTGTCCTGCGGGGACAGCCGGCGTGCCAGGTTCCCGGCCGCGTAGGCCCCGGCGTAGCCGGCGCCGAGGACGACGATGCGGTGCTTCACGGTTCGCTCCTGTCGGTTCGCTCACTTCTGGTGGGGTCGCCGTGCGCCTGCGCGGAGAGGTCCTGCCAGTCGGCCCAGGTCTTGAGCCGGTCGGCGTAGACCTGCTGGAGCATCGGGTAGAAGCCCTGGCCGAAGAGCACCCGCAGGGGCGGGTCGCCGGAGTCGACGATCTTGAGGAGTGCCCGGGCCGCGGCGGCCGGGTCGCCGGCGGGCTGCTTTCCCGCGAACGCGGCGATGCGCCGGCGAAGGCCGTCGTAGATCGGGTCGGGCTCGGTCAGGTGGCCGTTGTTCAGGGGGTCGGGGTTCTGGCCGGACCGGGTGGCGAAGCCGCCGGGCTCGATCACGGTCACCTTGACGCCGAAGTCGGCGACTTCCTGGGCGAGGGATTCGTTCAGGGCTTCCAGAGCCCACTTGGAGGCGCTGTAGGCGCCGCTGAGCGGCATGGCGATGAGCCCGGCCGCGGAGGAGAGCTGGATGATGTGCCCGGCACCCTGCTCGCGCAGGTACGGCAGCACGGCCTGAATCACCCACACCGCGCCGAACAGGTTGGTCTCCAACTGGTCGCGCAGGTCCTGCTCGGTCAGCTCCTCGACCGCGCCGACCTGGGCGTAGCCGGCGTTGTTCACGATGACGTCGAGTCGGCCGAAGCGCTCCCTGGCCCGCCGCACACTCTCGAAGACGGCGGCCCTGCCGGTCACGTCCAGCGCCAGCGGAAGCACCGCCTCGCCGTGGGCGGCGACCAGCTCGCCGAGGTCGTCGGGGTTCCGGGCGGTCGCGGCCACCTGGTCGCCGCGGGCCAGGGCGGCCTCGGCGAAGTGGCGGCCCAGGCCGCGGGACGAGCCGGTGATGAACCAGACCTTGCTCATGATGACTTTCCGTTCCTTCCGCACGGCGTCCTTACGACCATGCGGCGTCGGCGCCCCGGGCTTTGTGACAGTGCGGTCGTATGACGTGTGTCACCGGTCGCGGGTGTCACAGAACGGTGGCCACCGGCGCCTTGTGTACGGAGCGGGAAGGAGCCAGGCATGGACGAGTGCGGGGACACGACGACGAGGGGCACGGCCGAGCCGGTGGCCGGCGACGGCCGGATGGACCCGGCGACCGAGGCGTTCATCGCCCATCGCAACCTGCTGTTCACCGTCGCCTACGAGATGCTCGGCTCGGCGGCCGACGCCGAAGACGCGCTGCAGGAGACCTGGCTGCGGTGGGTCAAGGTCGACCTCGCACAGGTGGCCGACCAGCGCGCCTACCTGGTGCGGATCACGACCCGGCGCTCGCTGGACCGGCTGCGCGCCATCCGGCGTCGCAAGGAGGACTACGTCGGTCCCTGGCTGCCCGAGCCGCTGCTCACCGCGCCGGACGTGGCCGAGAACGTGGAGCTCGCCGAGAGCGTGTCGATGGCGCTGATGCTCGTCCTGGAGACGCTGTCGCCGACCGAGCGCGCCGTCTTCGTGCTGCGCGAGGTCTTCGACATGGGCTATGAGGAGATCGTGGCCGCCGTCGGCAAGACCCCGGCGGCGGTCCGCCAGATCGCGCACCGGGCCCGACGGCACGTCGATGCCCGCCGTCCCCGCGAGGCGGTCTCCGCGAGCCAGGCCCGGGTGGCGCTGGAGTCGTTCCAGCGCGCGCTGGAGACCAGGGACCTGCAAGGGCTGCTCGACGTGCTCGCCCCCGAGGTCGTCCTGGTGAGCGACGGCGGCGGCGTCAAGCAGGCCGCGCCGCGGCCGATCACCGGCGCCGGCAAGGTGGCCCGCATGATCGTCAACGGCCTCGCCAGGGCCCAGGTCGCGCTCACCAGCGAGCCCACGATGGTCAACGGCAACCCGGCGCTCCTCCTCCGCCTGGACGGCGAGATCGACGGCGTCATCGCGGTCCGGGTCGAGGAGGCCAGGATCACCGGCCTCTACTACGTCCGCAACCCGCAGAAGCTCACCCGTATCGAATCCGAGACCCCGCTCACCCTGCGCTGAACACCACTGATGACTCCGCCAGATCTGTTACCGGGAGGTCCCTCATGACGAAGAGCGCCGCCGATGAACTCACCGGCCTGAAGCTGCCGGTCGAGCGTGACTGCCCGTACGCACCGCCCACCGCCTACGACCGGCTGCGCGAGCGGGCGCCGGTCAACAGGATCAACCTGACCAGTGGCGGTGAGGCGTGGTTCGTGTCCGGGTACGAGGAGGGCCGCGCCGTCCTCGCCGACCCCCGCTTCTCCTCGGACAAGCGCAAGGACGGCTTCCCGCTCTTCACCCTGGACGCGGCGACCCTGCGGGAGCTTCGCGGTCAGCCGCCGTTGATGCTCGGCATGGACGGGGCCGAGCACTCCGCAGCCCGCCGTGCGGTGCTCGGCGAGTTCACTCTGCGGCGGCTGACCGCGCTGCGCCCGCGCATCCAGGACATCGTCGACCACTTCATCGACGACATGCTCGCCGCCGACCGGCGGCCCATCGACCTCGTGCGGGCGCTGTCCCTGCCGGTGCCCTCCCTGGTGATCTGCGAACTCCTCGGTGTCCCCTACACCGACCACGACTTCTTCCAGAGCCGCACCGCCATGATGGTGCGCCGGACCTCGCTGGAGGATCGCCGGCGGGCCTTCTTCGAGGTGCGCGCCTACCTCGACGACCTGCTCACCCGCAAGGAGTCCGACCCCGGCGACGACCTGTTCAGCCGGCAGATCGCCCGGCAACGTGAGACGGGCGCCCTCGACCACGCGGGCCTGGTGAGCCTGGCCTTCCTGCTGCTGACCGCCGGGCACGAGACCACGGCCAACATGATCTCGCTCGGCGTGCTCGGGCTGCTCACCCATCCGGAACAACTGGCCCTCATCACGGCCGACCCGGGCAAGACGTCCATGGCGGTGGAGGAACTGCTGCGCTACTTCACCATCGCCGACGGGGTCACCTCCCGGCTGGCCACGGAAGACGTGGAGATCGGCGGGGTGAGCATCAAGGCGGGCGAGGGCGTCATCGTCTCGACCCTGTCGGCCAACTGGGACCCGGCGGCGTTCGAGGACCCGGCCGTGCTGGACGTCGAGCGCGGCGGGGCCCGCCACCACATCGCCTTCGGCTTCGGCCCGCACCAGTGCCTCGGGCAGAACCTGGCCCGGATGGAGCTGCGGATCGTCTTCGACACGCTGTTCCGCCGCGTCCCCACCCTGCGGCTCGCCACACCGGCCGAGGACCTGCCGTTCAAGCGCGACGGCGCCGTGTACGGCGTCCACGAACTCCCGGTCACCTGGTGATCGGGCCCTGACGCCGATCGAGACCGTCCCGGACATGCTTACGCCCCGTCCACCCCCCGATGGGGCTGGTGCGGACGGGGCGTAAACCGTACCGGTCAGATGAGGGCTAGACGCGAGCCCACAGGGCCGGTACGTTCGACGGCTCCCATCCAGGCAGTGAGGTGTGCGCCTGGATGCACCGGTAGGAGACGCCCTGGTAGGTCACTATCTGGCCCGCGGTGTACGCGGTCCATGTCGCCCAGGTGGTTTCGCCGCCGCCTCCGTTCACGGTCAGGCTGAACGAGGCGGAGCGGTCGGCCGAGGGCCCATCACCGTTCAGGCTGATGGTGTGCGTGCCGACGGTCGCGCCGGCCGTGGTCGCGATCGTCACCGTCGAGGACTGGCCGGACTGGATGGTGGCCGGGCTGAAGGTGACGGTCACGCCCGTCGGCAGGGTGCCGGCGGAGAGCGAGACGGACTGGGCGCTGCCGTTGGTGACCGTGGTGCTCAGCGTGGTCTGGGTGGACGCGCCCCGCTCGACGGTCGCCGAGGTCGGGTTGAGGGCGATCGAGTAGTCGTCCTGCGCGACCGTGCCCACGTTCAGCGAGTAGGCGGCTTCCTTGTCGACGGACGCGCCGTCGGCGAGGATCCGGATGGAGTGCGTGCCCGTGGGGGTGTTCGAGGCGGTGCTCACCCGCACGGTCGAGGACTGGCCGGACTGGATGGTGGCCGGGGTGAAGGTGACCGAGACGCCTGCGGGCAGGGTGCCGGTCGTGCGCAGGCTGACCGACTGGGCGCTGCCGGTGGTGACCGTGGTGCTCAGCGTGGTCTGCGCGGTCTCACCCGTGTTCACGCTTCCCGAGGCCGGGTTGAGGCTGACCGAGAAGTCGTTGCCCTGAGAGGTGCACGTCGGGTCGTTCGTCGCCGGGACGTTCACCGCGGTCCAGGCCGCCTTCGTGGCGTTGAACTCGACGCAGCTACCGGGGAAGAGCGACTTGGCGGCGTTCAGCGTGGCGACGCGCGCCTTGGCGTGGTTCCACGGAGCGGTCTTGGTGTTCAGACCGCCCATGAAGATCTGACCGGCCTTCTGGATGCCGATGCCGGTCAGCGGCGTGGGGCCGGAGCAGACCGTGCTGGCCGGCTTGCCCACCGGATTGGTGCCCTCGGCGAGCAGGTAGAACCAGTGGTTCTGCGGTCCGGCCGCGTTGTGCACCGGCTGGGAGGGAAGCGACGAGCTGTAGCAGTTCGGGTGCCCCTTGGCCTGCGGGTTGTACATGTTGCGGATCTCGCCGGAGCCGGCCAGGTCGGCCTCCTCGCCGACCAGGTAGTCCGGCGGGTCGAGGCTCGCCGGGTGGTTGACGTAGTGCTCGGTGAGCGCGCCCATGATGTCGCCGGTGGACTCGTTCATGCCGCCGGTCTCGTTGCCGGAGCCGGAGCCGCCGCTGCCGGAGAACTGGAAGACTCCGTGGCCGAACTCGTGGCCCACCACGTCGAGCGGGGTGAGCTGGCGGGTGCTGCTGGAGTTACGGCCGAACTCGGCGTGGGTGCCGTACCAGTAGGCGTTGACCTCGTTGAGGCCGACGCGGACGGGGAAGTGAGCGCCCGAGCCGTTGATCCCGTTACGGCCGAGCCACTCCCGGAGCATGTCCCATTCCTTCTGCCCCCCGAACATCGCGTCGACGCAGGCGGTCTCCAGGTTGGTGCCGGCTCCGGTGCCCCAGTTGTCGTCGGTACCGGTGTAGGTCTGGCCGTTCATGCCGCCGCACCGCAGGCCGGGCCGGGTGCTGTCGGCCATCGAGTAGCTGCTGCCGGAGCCCGATGTGGTGATCTGCACCGAGTTGCCGTTGTAGTAGCCGTTCCCGATGCCCGCCCGGACGTCGTCCCACGCGTCGACGACCTTGCCGTTGACGGCGTCGACGTACACGTGCTGGATGCTGGGGGCGTCCTTGGTCCTGCCGGTGACGCTGACTTCCCACGCGAGCCGCGGGGTCTTCGTGGCCGCGTAGATCGACAGGGTCGGCTTGCCGACGCTCTCGACCTTGACCAGCCGCTCGCGGGCGGTCTGCGCCGCCTGGGCGGCGGTGACCTTCGGCGTGGCGGACACCGCCAGTTCGCTCTGCTGGCCGCTGGCCACCGAGTGGACGACCTGGCCGGAGATGTCCGTGGTGACGATCGCCTCGCCGCCATATACCGGCAGGCCCTTGTGCAGCCGCTTATAGGTCAGGTACTGCACGCCGCGGGCGCCGGAGATGGCTCGTTCCAGCTTGAAGTCGTCCGACGGCGCGACCTTGAGCTGGTCGGCGGCGGCGGTGAGCGCGTTCTGCGCGCTCGACACGGCCTTGGCACGCTGCACCGGGTCAGGAGCGGCGGTCACGGCGAGGGTCTGCGCGGATCCTTGGGCATTGGTCTGGGCGGGTGCACGTTCGGTCTGCGATAAGTCCGATGCCCACGAAGGCGCGGACACCGAAGAAACGGTCAGGGCGACGGTCGCCAGTACGGCGACGCCACCTCGCCTGATTTTGGGGTTCACATGGCTCCTTGGGGGGTGCGAAGGAGCCCGGCCGGGTGGCGTCAGGCTCGCATTCAGCGCTTTGGAGTAGTAACCCCACAAGTTTCCATAACATGACGCTATGTAAGGGTTCGCGGTATGGAGCCGTGTTATGGGTCGTCGACGACGGTGTCAGGTCGCGGGCGTGGACCGGCGGGCGCGGTGGCGGCGTACCGCGTCGCGGTTGGCGCACGGCTGGGAGCAGTGGCGCTGCCGTGCATTACGCGAGGTGTCCGCGAAGATCGTCTCGCAGCCGGCGGCCGCGCGCGCGTGGTCGGTCAGCCGGGGATAGGCGGCGGACCGGGCCGGCATCGCGTTGACCAGCTCGGCCTTCTCGCGCTCGTCCGTGGCGTCGACGACCTGCGTCCAGGCGTCGATGACGGCGAGAGCTTGGTCCAGATCCGACGGTTCGACGGGGCGTTCCAGCACGAGCCCGGCCGTGCGGCAGCGGTCGGCGAGTTCGTCGGCGCTCGCCGGTGGGGAACCTGCCCTCCTCATCGCGTACGTAAGCCGGGCACCTGCACGCCCTGTGACCGGCGAGGCTCGTTAGGATTGAGCCGCATGACGATCTTTGGCCCGGTGATCGATGTGCGTCCGCTGTTCCCCGACGAGCGGCGTGCGCTGCTGGAACTCCTGCGTGAGCTGGGTCCTCGGGACTGGGCCAGGGCGACCGTCTGCCCGGGATGGGACGTGCACGACATCGCGGGGCACGTGCTCAACGACTACACGCGCCGCCTCTCCGGAAGCCGCGACGGCTACGCGGGAGCGCGCTTCGCCGACGGCGAGACGCTGCCGCGCTTCCTGGAGCGGGTCAACGGGGAGTTCGTCCGGGCGACGCGCCAGATCAGCCCCGAGTTGCTCATCGAGCTGCTGGAGCACCTCGGTCCCGGGCTCGACGCCGTGTGGGCCTCCCACCAGTTGGAGGCGCCCGCCGGTCTTGACGTGTCGTGGGCGGCCACGGACCTCGCCAGTCCCGCCTGGCTGGACATCGGGCGCGAGTACACCGAGTTCTGGGTGCATCAGCAGCAGATCCGCGACGCCGTCGGCCGTCCGGGGGCGGACGAGCCCGTGCTCATGACGCCGGTGCTGGAGATCTTCGCGCGCGCTCTGCCGCAGAGCCTGCGCGAGCACGACCGGTCCGAAGGGACGACGGCCGAGCTGGAGGTGCTCGGGGCCGCGGGCGGGCGATGGAGCGCGACCCCGCGACAGGGACGGTGGCACCTGACGGCACTCGGGGGCGAGCCGGAGGCCCGCGTCACGATGGACCAGGACACCTTCTGGCGGCTCGCCACCCGGGGCATCACCGTCGAACAGGCCCGCAGCCGCTCCCGGACCACCGGCGACCCCGAGCTGACCGCCGCCATGACGGCTCTGCTCGCGGTCGTCGCCTGACCTCCTCAGGATCTCCCGCGACCGGCGCGGCGGCGGCTGATGCCGGCCAGGCCGACCGCGATGAGGAGCGCCGCGCCGTTGAAGACCTGGCTCACCCACGACGGCGCGCCGACGAGCGTCAGGCCGCTGACGCTGACGGCGACGAACAGCACCCCGATGACGGTCCCCAGCACGGAGGGCCGCCCCACCTCGATCACGATCGTGCTGAGGAAGACCGCCGTCAGCGCCGGGAACAGCATGTTCATCCCGTTGTCGGAGGTCGCCGCGCCCTGACGGGCCAGGAGCAGCACCCCGGCGACCCCCGCCACCAGCCCGGAAAGCGCGAACGACAGGAACGTGATCCGGGAGACGTTCAGGCCCACCAGGCGCGCGGCGCCCGCGTTGGAGCCCACCGCGAACAGGTGGCGTCCGAGCGGCGTGTGCCGCATCACGAACCAGACCGCCGCGGCGATCAACGCCGCAGCCACCACGATCCTGGGGACGCCGAGCACCGAAAGCGACCCCAGGTCGGTGAGCGCCTCGGGGATGTCCTTGCTGATCTGCAGCCCGTTGGTGTACGCGAAGACGGCGCCGCCCAGCAGGGTCGCCATGCCCAGCGTGGCGATGAACGGGTTGATCCCGTAACGGGCCACGAGCAGCCCGAGCACCGCGCCCGCGAGCGTGCCGGAGACGACGGCCAGCAGGATCGCCGCCGGAAGGGGCAGCCCGAAGTGGGACACGGACGCCGCCGCCACGACGGACGACGTCGCGGTGACCGCGCCCACGGAGAAGTCGAACGACCCCGCCGCCATGGGGAAGAGCAGCGCGAGCGCCACCGTGAGCCCCACCGCCTGGCTGGCCAGCACCGAGCTGATGTTGGCCGCGCTGCGGAACGCCTCGCCGGAGGACGGCAGCACGGCGAACACCACGATCATGGCCACGAGCAGGAAGAGCAGGCCGTACCGCTCGGTGAAGCGGGCGAAGGAACGGCCACGGCCGGCACGCGCGGGCCGCCCGCGCGGTGTGGCGAGGTCGTTCGGCAGCACCGCCGAGTCCGGTGAAACGTCAGTCATGTGCCGCCTCCTTGCGAGCGGTCTGGGTGAGCCCGGCGATCGCGGCCTCCGTGAGCCGGGGGCCGTGGAGCTCGGCGACCTGCGCGCCGTCGCGCAGGACGATCACGCGGTGGCACAGGGTCTCAAGCTCCTCGAAGTCCGACGACACGACCAGCGCGGCGTTGCCCCTGGCCACGTGCCGCCTGACGAGATCGTGGATGTCGGCCCGCGCCGGGGCGTCGACGCCCTGAGTGGGTTCATCGAGCAGGAGCAGGCGTGGATCGAGCCGTAGCCAGCGCGCGAGCACGGCCTTCTGCTGGTTGCCGCCGGACAGGTGGGCGAACGGGGCGTCCGCGGTGGCGGAGCGGATCCCGAAGGTCTCGATCAGGTGGACGGCGTCGCGCCGCTCGGACGCGCGCGCCATCCGCCAGCCGGACCAGTACCTGCCGATGACCGTCGCGGATACGTTCTCCCACAGCGGCAGATCGGCGAAGGCGGCGTCCCTGCCGCGATCCTCGGGGACCAGGGCGACGCCCCGCCGGATGGCGTCCCTGGGGGACCGGAACCGGGCGGGCACCCCATCGACCTCGAACCCGCCCCGGTCCGGATTCGCCTGGCCGAAGAGGGTGCGCAGCAGGGTGGAGCGGCCGGACCCCAGCAGACCGGCGATGCCGACGATCTCGTGGCGTCGCACGCTCAGCGAGACCTCGCGCAGCGGCCCGGCCGCCAGCGCGTCCACCGTCAGGACCGTCTCCGCGTCCGCTGCGGGGCCCGCGCCGAGGGTCTGCCGGCGCATCTCCTCGCCGGTCATGAGGGTCACGATCGCGGATTCGTCCAGGTCGGCGGCGGACTGTTCGGCGACCAGGACACCGTCCCGCAGGACGGCGATCCGGTCCGCGATCTCCAGCACCTCCGGCAGGCGGTGACTGACGTAGACGATGGTCTGCCCCCGGCTCCGGCACCGGCGGATCGCGTCCAGCAGGACGCCCGCCTCGTGCTGCGACAGGCTCGCCGTGGGCTCGTCGAGCACGAGCGTCACGTGTTCACCGCCGTTCTCGTCACCGTCGCGCAGGGCGCGGGCGATGGCCACCAGCGTGCGGTCGCTGGGCCGCAGATCCCGGACCAGGCGCTGCGGATCGACGTCCACGTGCGCGCGTTCCAGGATCTCCCCGGCCGAACGGCGCAGCTCACGCCAGGAGATGGCCATTCCGGCGCGCCGCGGATAGCCGCCTTCGAGGGCGAAGTTCTCACTGACCGTCAGGTCGGGGACGAGTCCCAGATCCTGGTGCACGAAGCGGAGCCCGGACCGGCGGGCGATCGCCGGTCCGTAGGATCCCGTGGCGTGCGCCCGGCCGTGGATGGTGATCGTGCCGCCCTGGTCGGCCTGGTGGACCCCGGCCAGGATCTTCAGCAGCGTCGACTTGCCGGAGCCGTTGCCGCCGAGCAGGGCGTGGACCGACCCCGGCGTGATGGTGCAGGCCACGTCGCGCAGCACCGGCACGCCGTCGAAGGTCTTGGTGATGCCGCTCAGCCGGATGGCCGCGCCCGCGCCGCCGCCGGTCACCGTGGCGAGCCCTTCCACGTGCCGGCGTACAGGGCTGCGAAGTCCACGGGGCCGACGTACTCGGTGCCGGCGGCGGGCAGGTTGTGGTCTTTGTCCACGATCTGGATGCCGACGCCGCCGGGGACGACCCGCTCGCCGTTGAAGACGCGGTTCAGGGCGTCGATCGTGGTGTAGGCGCGGTAGGCGTTCGACGCGCCGAGGCAGTACTGCTGGCCCCTGCCGCCGCGGATGTAGTCCAGGTTGTCGATCTGGCACTCGTTGCCGATGACGACCAGGTCCTTGCGGGGGCTCGACACCAGCGCCGGCTGGATGCCCGCCACGAAGAAGTGGTCCACGTCCACCGCGACCACGTTGGCCTGCGAGGCCTGCACCAGCGCGGTCTCGAACTTCTGCCGCAGGTTCGGCACGTCGGCCGGCGCGACCTTCACCGTACCGACGATCTCGCACCCGCCGCAGGCGGCGATCCGGTCGATGAACCCCTTGGCCACGTAGTCGCCGAAGGCGATGCCGTGGAAGGCGATGTGCAGCACCTTCGCCTCGCCCCCGGTCTTGGCGATGGCGAGGTCGGCTCGCATGGCGCCGAGCCGGGTGTAGAAGTCGGCCAGCTCGGGCATCTCGGCGCTGTAGCTCGCGGGCGCGTCGAACAGCGGCGAGCTGCCGTCCTGGGTGGGGTCGTCGCAGTCGAACCCGCTGAAGGAGGCGATCTTCACCCCGGCCTTCCGCGCCTCCACCAGGGCCTGCCGTACGGGGGCGCAGTCCACCGAGACCAGCACGATGCCGCTTGCCCCCGCCGCCGTGGCCTGGCGGACGCAGGTGGCCATGCCGCCGTTGGCGTTGTTCAGGCCGTCGCACACCTTGGCCTTCCAGCCCAGCACGCCGGCCGCCGCGCTGAGCTGCTCGGCCTGGTAGGCCAGCGCGCGGACCTGCTGCCACGCGGTGATCACCCAGATGTGCTTGTCCTTGGCGGGCCGGGGGCCCGAGGAGGGCGGCTTGGTGTAGGCGCCGGCGTAGCCGCTCTCGACGGCCTTCACAGCGGAGTCCAGCACGCCGGCGGACGTGCCGGAGGTGCCGGAGGCGCCGCTCGCGTCGCCTGGCGAGGCGTCGCCGCCGCACGCGGTCAGGGAGAGGCAGGCGGCTACGAGGACGGAGAGGATGGAGACGCGGGGGTTACGGGGAGCGTTGACCATGTCGGTGGTTCCTTGATCTGGCCATGCTCTCGTCCAGAGGACGGTGGAGCGTGGGAGAGCCGTTCACGTCGTGTAGCGGGATGGGCGGGCGTCGGGCCAGCCGGTCAGTGATTCCATGGCGGAGGCCAGGCGGATCAGCGTGGCCTCGTCGAAGGGCGCGCCGATCAACTGCGCGCCGATGGGGAGCCCGTCGGCCGAGGTGTGCACGGGCAGGCTGATCGCGGGCAGGCCGGTGACGCTGGCCACCGCGGTGAAGGACACCATGGCCAGGGCGCTGGGCATGGCGGTCTCCGGATGCCGGTTGGCGTCGTCCCGCACGGTGCCGAGCGGCGGTGGCGGGGCGGCCATGGTGGGAGTGAGCAGGACGTCGAAGTCGCGCCGCCACTGGGCGGCGACCAGACGCGACTCCGTCTGCAGCAGCGCCACGGCCTGGGCGTAGCTGCCGGCGTCGATGTCGCGCACCCGTTGCCAGCGATGCCGGTTGTACGGCTCGGCGAGCTCGGGGTCGTCGAAGGGATGCACGTAGAGAGAGGTGGGGATGACCATCTCCACATAGGCGTGCGCGCCTTGTGGGCTGAGCAGGAAGGGCTGGACGGGGAAGACGTCGTGGCCCAGTCCTTCGAGCAGGCGGGCGGCGGCCAGGGCGGCCTTGACGCATTCGGCGTGGACCGGCAGCCCGGTGGGCGCTTCGAGGAGCAGGCCGACGCGCAACCGGTCCGCGAGCCGTCCCGTCTCCTCGGCGAACGGGCGGGCGGGGGCCGGCGCCTGGAACCAGGCGTGCGGGTCGGGCGCGCTGAGCGCGTCCAGGACCGTGGCGGCGTCCTCGACATAGCGGGTGATGACCCCTTCCGTCGTGCAGTACTCCCACCAGGACTGGACGTGCTGGGGGATCCGTGCCCGGCTGGGCTTCAGCCCGACCAGGCCGCAGGCGGACGCCGGCATGCGCAGGGATCCGCCGCCGTCGTTGCCGTGCGCGATGGGCGCCATGCCCGCGGCGACGGCGGCGGCAGCGCCACCGCTTGAGCCCGCGGGTGAACGGGTGAGGTCCCACGGGTTGGCGGTCGCGCCGTAGCGGGCGTTCTCCGTGGCGGGGAGCGTGCCCATCTCGGGGGTGTTGGAGCGGCCCATGAGGATGAAGCCGGCCGCCAGGAGCCGGTCGACCACCAGGTCGTTCACCGGCCGGGGCGCGCTGGAGACGCCTCGCGAGCCCATCGTGTTGGGCTGCCCGGCGACCGAGGTCAGGTCTTTGACCGGGAGCGGGACGCCGTGGAACGGTCCGATCGGGGCGCCGGACGTCAGGGCCCGTTCGGCCGCGCGGGCGGCGTCGAGGATCTGCTCGTCGTCACGCCAGACGATGGCGTTGATCTCCGGGTCGAATCTGTCGATCCGCTCCAGGTAGGCGGCGGCGAGCTCGGCGGGGCCGAGGTCGCGGGCACGGATCGCGCGGGCCAGTCGCACCGCGGACGCGAACAGATCCATGAGTCGTCTCCCGTCAGGGCTCCACGGGTGGGGCCGGTGTGTCGCGGTCAGAACGCCGTCTCGGGTACGTCCATCAGATGGTTGTCCGTGCCCTCGGCTATCGTGCGGTGGCCGTCGAGGAGGGGGAGCACGGTGAGTGAGAAGAACCGTGCGACGGCCGTTTTACCCAGGTAGAAGGCGTGGGCGGCGGGGGAGAGGCGGCCCTGATCCATCCGGCGCAGTGCCGTCGCCGCCTGGCGCAGGAGCAGGTAGCCGACCATCAGGTCACCCGCGCACATGAGTAACCGGGTGGTGTTCTGACCGGCCTTGTAGAGCTCGCGGGGGTCTTGCCCAGCACGCTCGGCCTGGCCGAGCATCGCCTCGACCATGCCGGTGAAGGCGTCCAGGGCCGCGGTCAGGGCCCGGCGCTCGTCCCGGAGGCGGTCGTCGCCGTCGATGCCCCGCAGGAACTCGGCGATCTCGGCCAGGACGACGTCGAGCGCCTTCCGGCGATCCTTGACGATCTTGCGGAAGAACAGGTCCTGGCCCTGGATCGCGGTGGTGCCCTCGTACAGGGTGTCCACCTTCGTGTCCCGCACGTACTGCTCCAGGGGGTAGTCCTGGAGGTAGCCGGAGCCGCCGAGCACCGCGAGGGCGTGCGCGAGCTGCTCGTAGGAGCGCTCGGAGCCGACGCCCTTGACGATCGGCAGCAGCAGCGCGTTCACGGCACTCGCCTCGGAGACGTCGGCGCCCGCGCGCTCGCCGGCCGCGACCCGGTCCTGCCAGTCCGCGGTGTAGAGGGCCAGGGCCCGCAGTCCCTCGGCGTACGCCTTGGTGAGCATCAGGCTGCGGCGTACGTCGGGGTGGTTGACGATGGTGACCCTGGGCGCGTTCCGGTCGCCGAGGCGGGTGAGGTCGGCGGACTGCACCCGGGCTCGGGCGTAGCCGAGGGCGTGCAGATAGCCGGACGACAGGGCGGCGACGGCCTTGACGCCGACCATCATGCGGGTGTGCTCGATCACGTGGAACATCTGCGCGATGCCGTCGTGGACGTCGCCGAGCAGGAACCCGACGGCGGGCTCCCGCTCGCCGAAGCGCAGCTCGCATGTGGTGGAGGCCTTGATGCCCATCTTGCGTTCCAGATTGGCCGCCCGCACGCCGTTGCGCACGGACGGCTCGCCGGTGACCGGCGAGAACAGGAATTTGGGCACGATGAACAGCGACAGCCCCTTCGTGCCCGCCGCCTCGGCCCCCACCGGGCGGGCCAGCACCAGGTGCACGATGTTCTCCGCGAGGTCGTGCTCGCCGGAGGTGATGAAGCGCTTGACCCCTTCGAGGTGCCAGGTGCCGTCGCCCTGGGGGACGGCCGTGGTGCGACCGGCGCCGACGTCCGACCCGGCGTCCGGCTCGGTGAGCGCCATGGTGGCGCCCCAGCCCCGCTCGATCATGTGCGCGGCGATGCCGCGCTGCTCCGGCGTGCCCTCCCGATGGACGACGGCGGCGAACGGCACCCCGGTCCCGTACATATGGGCCACCGGATTGGCGCCGAGGATCAGCTCGGCCACCGCCCACACCAGCGTGCGCGGGGCGGCGATGCCGCCCAGCTCGGGCGGGGCCTCCAGCCGCCACCACTGCGCGTCGCGCAGGGCGGCGTAGGCCTTCTTGAGCGAGTCGGGCAGCACGACGTCCCCGGTGGCGGGGAAGAAGGCGGGAGGGTCGCGGTCGGCGTCGGCGAACGAGGCGGCCAGCGGCCCTTCGGCCAGCCGGGCCACCTCCGCGAGGATGTCCCGGCAGGCGTCCCGGTCCAGGTCGGAGAGGGCGCCGGAGCCGAGGAACCGGTCGGTGCCGAGTACCTCGAACAGGTTGAACTCGATGTCGCGTACGTTGCTTCGGTAATGGGTCATGCGCTCGGTCCTTCCACCGTCTGGAGGGCCGTAGGTCAGTGGTAGTAGCGGAAGACCGGGTGCGCGACGCAGACGGGCTTATCGGCTCCCTCGGCCGACAGGGTCACGTTGAGCACGAGCTGCGCGCCGCCGTCGATCTCCGTGACCTCGGCGACCTGGGCGTGCAGCCTGATCCGGGCCCCGGCGGGCACGGGAGCGGGGAAGCGGACCTTGTCCAGCCCGTAGTTGACCTTGGTGGTGGCGTCCTCGACGTCGAGCAGGTCGCTCCACAGGGGGATGACCAGCGCGAGGGTCAGGTAGCCGTGGGCGATGGTGGTGCCGAACGGTCCCGAGGCGGCCGCGACGGGGTCCACGTGGATCCACTGGTGATCGTCCGTCGCGTCGGCGAAGAGGTCGATGCGCTTCTGATCGATGGTCAGGTACGGGCTGTGGCCGAGGTCCCGGCCGACCAGGCCGGGCAGTTCGGACACGGTGACGGTCGTGGTCATGACGGAACTCCGATCAACGGGGCAGGCCGAGCAGCCGGGCCGCGTTCTCCTTGAGGATCTTGGGGCGGACCTCGGGCCTGATGTCGAGCCGGTCGAAGTCGGCGATCCACCGGTCCGGCGTGATGAGGGGGAAGTCGGAGCCGAAGAGCACCTTGTCCTTCAGCAGCGTGTTGGCGTAGCGGACCAGGTTCGGCGGGAAGTACTTGGGCGACCAGCCCGACAGGTCGATCCAGACGTTCGCCTTGTGCGTGGCGACCGCCAGGGCCTCGTCCTGCCAGGGGAAGGACGGGTGGGCCAGCACGATCCGCAGGTCGGGGAAGGCGGCGGCGACCTCGTCCAGGAGCATCGGGTCGGACAGGCCCAGCCGGATGCCGCCGCCGCCGGGGAGCCCGGCCCCGATGCCGGTCTGACCGGTGTGGAAGACGGCCGGGACGCCGAGCGCGGCGATGGCCTCGTACAGGGGGAAGGCGGCGCGGTCCGTCGGGTCGAAGTCCTGCAGGCTCGGGTGGAACTTGAACCCGCGCACCCCGTGCTCGTGCACCAGCCGCGCGGCGGCGGCGACCCCGGCCGCGCCCCGCAGGGGATCGACGCTGGCGAAGGGGATGAGGACGTCGGGGTGCCGGGCCGCCGCGCGGGCCACGAACTCGTTGCGGATGGGCGGGTGACCGGTGGCACGTTCGTGATCGACGGTGAAGACGACCGCGGCCATGGCGCGCTCGCGGTAGACGGCGGCGATCTCGTCCACCGTCGGGGTGCGGTGGTCCGACTTGAAGTACGCCGCGGAGGCCTCCATCAGCTCGCCGCCGAGCGAGGGATGGCCTTCGTCGTCCACCTCCACGTGCACGTGCATGTCGATGGCCGTGAGCGAGGCGGGGGCGATCAGGGGTTTCACGCGCGCTGCTCCACGGGCTGCGGGATGGGCTCGCCGAGCGACTGGGCATGCGGGTGGAACGCGGTCGGCCAGGTCTCGGCCAGCGCGTCGGCGCTCCAGCCGTCGTCGGCGAAGGAGCTGACGATCTGCTGGGGGTGGGACCAGAGGCTGACCCGGTCGCCGCCGACGCCGATGGCCTGGCCGGTGACGTCGGCCGCGGCGTCCGAGGCGAGGAACGTCACCACGCCGGCGGCGTCCGCGGGTGATCCGAGCGCCAGGGCGCGGCGGGCGAAGGGCGTCAGTCGCTCGCCCCGGTCCAGCGCCTCGACGTGCTCGCGCAGGAAGGGCACCGTCCTGGTCATCTCGGTGGCGGCCACGGGGATGACGGCGTTGACGGTGATGCCGGATCGGCCGAGTTCCATGGCCCAGGTGCGGACCATGCCGACGATCCCCGCCTTGGCGGCGGCGTAGTTGGTCTGGCCGAAGTTGCCGCGCTGGCCGGTGGGCGATCCGACGCAGATGACGCGCCCGCCCTCGCCTTGGGCGCGCATGCGGACTGCCGCCGCGCGGGCGCAGGTGAACGTGCCGCGGAGGTGGACGTGGACGACGGTGTCGAAGTCCTCGTCGCTCATCTTCCACAGCACCGTGTCGCGCAGGACGCCGGCGTTGGTGACCATGATGTCGAGACGGCCGAACTCGGAGACCGCCCGGTCGACGAGGCTCTGCGCGGCCTCGGCGGTGCCGACCGCGGCGGGCTGCGCGACGGCGGTGCCACCGGCCCGGCCGATCGCCTCCGCCGCGGCCTCGGCCGCCGTCGCGTCGACGTCATTGACCACCACGCGCGCTCCCGCGGCGGCCAGGTCCTGGGCGTAGGCGGCCCCGAGGCCGCGTCCGGCTCCGGTGACCACCGCTACTTTCCCGCTCAAGTCGGCCATCGGCCCGTGCTCCCGTCGCTCGTGTCCAGTGCTGATGGGCTGGACCGTACGCGTAGAACGATGATAATGTCAATCATTGAAAATATCCATTATTGACAACCTCGACGAGAGGCTTGCCGTGAGTGCACAAGACGAGGGCCTCCTCGACGACACGGGGTTCCTGCTGGCCTACGCCAGCGGCGTGGTCGTCCGGCTGACCAACGCCCGGCTCGCCCGCTTCGACCTGCGGGTCCGCCACTACTCCGTGCTGGCGCTGGTATGCGACCGCGAAGGGCTGTCCCAGCGCGACATCGCGGAGTTCCTCGGGATGGACCCCAGCCCGGTCGTGTCGCTCATCGACGCCCTGGAATCCCGGGGCCTGGTCGCACGGCGGCCCCACTCCGTGGACCGCCGGGCGCGTGAGGTTGTGGCCACCCCCGAGGGGCACGCCCTGCGAGACCTGGCGCGGCTCGACGTCGTGGCCGCGCGTCAGGAGTTCCTGGCGGGGCTGCCCAAGGATGAGCAGGACCAGTTGCTCGTCATCCTCAGGCACCTGGCCCTCGCCGGCAGCGGCCGGGGCGGTGTGGACGCGGACACGACCTCCGATGCTTAACCAGGGTCTGGGCTCCTGGCCCCTCCGCCGTGCTCGCGCCACCCCCCACCGGCCCGCCGTCGTCACCGCGACCGGCGAACTCACCTTCGCCGGCCTCGCGGAACGGACCACCCGCCTCGCCCACGCGCTGCGCTCGATGGGAGTGCGGCGGGGCGACCGCGTCGCCTACCTCGGCTCCAACGCGGCCCCGCTCGTGGAGACCATGTTCGCCGCCCACCTGCTGGGGGCGGTCTTCGTGCCGCTCAACACCCGGCTCACGGCGGCGGAGCTGAGCTTCCAGCTCGACGACTGCGCCGCCTCCGTCCTGCTGCACGACGCCGGGTTCGCCGACGTGGTGAGCCGCTTGCGGGTGACCGCCGTGACCGTCGGCGAGGGTTCCGGCGGACTCGGCTACGAGGAACGGCTGCGCGCGTCGCCCGCCGACACCATCGACGAACCGGTCGGGCACGCCGACCCCGCGATGATCCTCTACACGTCAGGGACCACGGGACGGCCCAAGGGCGCGGTCCTCACCCACGGCAACGTCATCTGGAACTCCCTCAACGTCATCATCGAGATCGACATCACCAGTACCGAAGTCACCCTGGTCAGCGCCCCGCTGTTCCACGTCGCCGCGCTCAACATGACGCTGCTGCCGACCCTGCTCAAGGGGGGCCGCGTCGTGCTGATGAACGGCTGGGAGGTCGACACCTGCTTCGACCTGGTCGAGCGGCACCGGGTCACCTGGATGTTCGGCGTCCCGACCATGTTCGCGGACCTGACGCGCTCGCCCCGATGGAACTCGGCCGATCTGTCCTCGATCCGCTCCCTGCTCACGGGCGGGGCCTCCGTGCCCCCCGCGCTGATCGCCGCGTATCAGGAGCGGGGGCTGCGCTTCGTGCAGGGATACGGCCTCACGGAGGCGTCCCCCGGTGCGCTGATCGTCCCGGCGGACATGAGCACGGTGAAGATCGGCGCGGCGGGAGTGCCGCACTTCTTCTCCGACGTCCGGCTGGCGGGACTCGACCCGGCGGGCACTGGCGGCACGGAGGGCGAACTGCTCATCAACGGCCCGACGGTGATGGCGGGCTACTGGGGCAGGCCCGACGCGACCGCCGCCGCCATCACGGAGGACGGCTGGATCCGGACCGGCGACGTGGGCCGGGTCGACGAAGACGGCTACTACTCCATCGTCGGCCGCCTCAAGGAGATGTACATCTCCGGCGGAGAGAACGTCTACCCCGCCGAGGTGGAGGCGGCGCTGCTGCTCCATCCCGAGGTGGAGGAGTGCGCCGTGATCGGGGTGCCCGACGAGCGGTGGGGTGAGGTGGGGCGGGCGTTCGTCCGCCTGCGGCCCGGCCGCACGATCCCGGAACAGGAGCTGCTGGCCTTCCTGGACGGCGGGCTGGCCAGGTACAAGATCCCCAAATCAGTGCGGTTCGTGGACGAACTACCCCGGACCGGCAGCGGCAAGCTCGACCGCGGCCTGCTGCGATGACCGGCCATGACGAAAGGAACATGATGTCGGACCTCTTGATCGTAGGTGGAGGCTTCGCCGGTGTGTGGAGCGCCGCCGCGGCGGCCCGCGTGCGAGGCGACGCCGACCTGCGCGTCACCCTGATCGCACCCCATGACGACATGGTGCTGAGGCCCCGGCTGCACCGGCTCGATCCGGAGTGGGCGCGCGTCCCGCTGAAGCGGATCCTGGAGCCGATCGGCGTGACCCAGGTGAAAGAGGAGGTCACCGGCATCGACGTCGCCGACTCGACGGTCACGGCCGGGGGCCGCACGATCCGCTACGACCGGCTGGTGCTGGCGGCCGGCAGCCGTCTCGTGTCCGCCGCCCTGCCGGGCGCGCGGCACATGTTCGACATCGACACCACCGACGGGGTGGCACGGCTGAACGCCCACCTCGGTGACCGCACCGGCTTCACCGCCGTGGTGATCGGGTCCGGTTTCACCGGGCTGGAGATCGCCACCGAGCTGGCCGCGCGGGGCCGCGTCATCCTGCTGGAGCGCGCCGGCGTGGTCGCGCCCGAGCTGGGCCCGGGGCCCCGGCCCGTGATCGAGGCGGCCCTGGCCGACCTGGGCATCGACGTGCGCCTCGGCGTGGACGTCCGCTCGGTGACCGAACAGGGCCTCGTCCTGGCGGACGGCGCGAGCGTCCCGGCCGACGCCGTCGTCTGGACGGCCGGCATGCGGGCCCACCCCCTGACCGAGCAGATCCCCGCCGACCGCGACGGCCTCGGCCGGCTACACGCCGACCGCCATCTGCGGGTCTCGGACCAGGTGTTCGCCGCGGGAGACGTGGCCGCGGCCTTGGCCGACGCCACCAACCAGGTGGTGCAGAGCTGCCAGTTCGCCACCCCCATGGGCAAGGCGGCCGGCCACAACGCCGCCGCCGACCTCCTCGGCCTCCCCCTGGTGGAGTTCACCCCCGACCCCTACGTCACCTGCCTCGACCTCGGCGCGGCCGGCGCCGTCTTCACCACCGGCTGGGACCGCACCGTGGCCCTGACCGGCGACCAGGCCAAGGACCTCAAACAGACGATCCTGGAAGTGATCCACCCCCCGGTGGACGACGCCGCCGAAATCCTCCGCCAATCCGCCCAACAGAGCAACGAAGTAGCCGGCTGACCCCTAGCGGCGCGCCCTGTGTCCCCTCGCCGCTCGCCCGTCGAGGTCGAGAATGCAACATGAGGACTCCCGTTCCGAAAGGGGCGGTGAACCAAGAGTTCCATTCACGGCGGCCGGAGACATCCGACAGGCGAACCATCGCCGACTACACCGAGCGGCGAGGCCGAGCGAAGGGCGGCGGCACTACGGCGTGCCGACTCCTACCCGGCCGCCCTGCGGGCCACGGCCGGACCCACGGCGTCGGCCGCATCGGCGCGATCGTCGCCCCGCAGATGGGGGGCTAGATCCTGGCGGCCGGGCTCGGGCCGGTCGCGGTGCTGAGCGCCTTCATGGTCACCGCGCTGCTGGGCTCCGTGTTCATGGGCCTGCTGAGCCGGCGTGCCCGCACCGCCCGGTGACTAGAGCAGGCCGTGGTCGCGGGCGTAGACGGCGGCCTGTGTGCGGTCGCGCAGGCCGAGCCTGGTGAGGATGCGCGAGACGTGGTTCTTGACGGTGCCCTCGCTGAGATACAGGCGCCCGGCGATCTCGCGGTTGGTCGAGCCGCGGGCGATCAGCCGGAGCACGTCGATCTCCCGGGCGGTGAGGGAGGCGTCCGGCGGGGCGCCGGGCCGTGCGTCCGGCCGGTCGCCGATGGCCGAGGCCAGGCGGGCCGTCGCCGCCGGGTCGAGCTGGGCGATGCCGGCGCGGGCGAGCCGTACGGCGGCGGCCAGCTCCCGGGCGGGCAGGTCCTTGAGCAGGTAGCCGGTCGCGCCCGCGCGCAGCGCCTGGACGACGTACTCCTCGTCGTCGAAGGTCGTGAGCATGACCACGCGTACGCCGGGGGCCCGATCGCGCAGGACGGCGACGGCCGCCACGCCGTCCATCTCGGGCATCCTGACGTCCATGAGCACCACGTCGGGTGCCAGCGCGAGCGCCTGTTCCACCGCGTCGCGTCCGTCCGCCGCCGTGCCGACCACGACGATGCCGGGCTGGATGCCGAGCAGCGAGGCGATCGCCTCCCTGATCAGCCGCTGGTCGTCGACGACCAGGACCCGGACCGGCGGCTCGGCGTCCGGGGCGTGGTCAGTCCGCTCCGGGGTCACGGCTCGGCCCGGCGGGGGATGGTGACGGTCAGCACGGTGCCGCCCGCGTCGGCGCCGCCGATGTCGACCCGGCCGCCGGCCGCCTGCACGCGCTCGCGCATGCCGAGCAGGCCGTACCCCTCCCGCCCCGGTGTGAAGCCGCGGCCGTCGTCGCGCACCACCAGCGTCGCGCCCGCCGCGTCCAGGGCGGCGGTCACCGAGACGCGGGTGGCGTGCGCGTGCCGCCTCGCGTTGGTGATGCCCTCCTGGGCGGCCCGGTAGAGCGCCCTCAGCGCCGCCGTGCCGTGCCCGCTCTCCTCGCCGGCGAACTCCAGGTGCACGGCCAGGCCGTCGTCCCCCGCCTGGCCCGCCACCAGGTCGGCGAGCGCCTCCGAGAGATTGAACGGCCGCTCCTCGCGGAGCGTGCGCACCGACCGCCGTACGTTGTCCAGCGCGCGGCGCGCCGAGTCGTGGGCGTCGAGAATCGCGCGGTCCGCCGCGCCGGGATTCCGGTCGCGGAAGGCGGTGGCCTTCTCCAGCAGCACGGCGATCGCCGTCAGATGGTGGCCGAGATCGTCGTGGATGTCGCGCGCCACCCGGTTGCGTTCGGCCGTGGCGGACAACTCGGCGACCTTCGCGGTGGAGGCGGCCAGATCGGCCCTGAGCCGCCGTTCCTCGACGGCGACCGCCGCCATGGTGACCGTCAGGACCAGCCCCACCCCGAACATCAGCAGGTCGGACACCTGCTCCACATCGGCGTACCAGCGCGGGCCGGCCACCGCCCCGGCGGCCGTCAGCGCCAGCGCGCAGGCCACGGCGAGCACGCACGCGACCGTACGGCCGAAGGCGAAGTACGCGGTGAACGGCACGAGCACGAACAGCGCCCGCGACAGCTCCGATCCATCGGCCGCCGCGACGGCGGCGAACAGCGCGATCCGCGCGCCCAGGAGTGCCGCCGCCGGCCACGGCGGCGTGCGGTCCGGGTAGCGGCGCCGCTCCAGCAGGTCGAGCAGGGCCAGTGCGGCCAGCCCGCCCGTGAACAACACCGGCCGGGTGTCGCCGAGCCCGGCCAGCCAGGCGTACAGACCCGCCACCAGCACCGCGCCGTACAGCACTGGCGACACCCATGGCACCGGGCGCGAGAGGGGCATGCCCGCAAGACTACGGCCGGATCCGGATCGCACGCCGTTCCACCCGCCTACCCGGCGATCCCGTACGACGTATTCGCCCGTTCGGGCACCACCCCGGCCCGCAGCGACAGCGACAGCCAGATCAGCGACCCGGCGGCGAGCACGTGCAACGCGCCGGTCAGGGGCGTGTCGGGCAGCGGCGCGGCCAACGCCAGCAGCACAAGCGTGACGCCGTAACCCCAGGCCGGGACCCGTGGGAAGACCCGTGCGCGCACCATCGACGCGCAGAACAGCGCGGTGCCGACGACGAAGACGGCCACGCCGGAGAGCAGCGCGATCCGGGTGGGCCCGGCGAGCAACCGCGCCGCCACCGCCGGGTCGAGGAAGAAGACGACGGTGTTGAGCGCGAACGCGATGCCCGCGAAAAGGGCGAGCCCGACCATGTTGACGCCGTAGGCGATCGCGCCGAAGCGCCCCGAGGAGGCGCTTTGGTACAGGTGAAACGCGGTCAGCGCGGGCGTCCCGAGCCCGGCTCCGATGCCGATGACCATGCTGGTCGCGGCGGTCTCGCCGGTGAACGCCTCGATCGCGCCGGGCACGCCGAGCGACAACGCCATGACCACACCGCACGCCGCGCCGAACCGCAACATCCAGGGAACGGGCATGAGCACTCCTTACTGCGCCGAAGTGGGGACGCTCCGACGGTAGGAGCCGGCGACCCGGTCGCGTAAGTGCCCCGGGTCACGCCGACGGCACCCGGGACACGGCCGGATGACATGTGCCGTCGGGCACTTGATCGGGCGGGTGCGGCCGAGCCGGCTGGTCAGCCGTGATCGGCGCGTGGTGCGCCCAGTGCCGTGAGGGCGGCGGCGAGCCGCGGGTCCGCCTGCCTCGCCTCCTCCAGGGCGGCCTTCAGCGTCTCCTCATAGGTGCGGCTCGCCTCGGTGTGTCGCGTCCGGCCCGTCTCGGTGATGACCGTGTAGACCCCCCGCTTGTCGTCCGGGCACAGGTCGCGGACGGCGAAGTCCGCCGTGCTCAGCCGGGCCACCAGGCGGGTCACCGAACTTTGGTTGAGCCCGACCTTGTCGGCCAGCTCCTGCATCCGCAGCTCGGAGGTGGGGGATGCGGCGAGATGGCCCAGCGCGCGGAACTCCGACAGGCCGATGCCGTGCGTTCGCTGCAGCGCGGCGGCGAGTCTGTTCTCCACGCGGGCGTGCATGAGGAGGACGTGCTGCCAGGTCGCGGCGAGTTCCGAGACGGGCGGTGCGGAATCCGGGGCGGGGGCGGCGGGAGTCATGAGACCTCCTCGTTCTGACGACCTTCCCGATCTCGCTTCCTGAGACCGGCTTGACAGAAGCATACATGTACATGCAACATTCTGTCTCGTCACAAACTTGTACATACATGCAAATAGGAGCGTCCCCCGTGGCCTGGATCTACCTGCTCATCGCGGCCGTCTTCGAAGTCGTCTTCGCGCTCGCCACCAACGCCACCGAGGGTTTCACCCAACTGGGGCCGTCCCTGCTCACGGCCGCGGCGGCGGCCGGCGGGATCTTCTTCCTGAGCCTGGCGCTCAAGACGCTGGACGTCGGCGTCGGCTACACCATCTGGACCGGCATCGGCTCCATCGGCACGGTCGTCTTCGGTGCCGTGATCTTCGGTGAGGAGTTCACCGTCTGGAAGGTCCTGGCCTTCGTTCTGATCATCGGCGGCGTGCTGGGCCTCAAGCTCTCCGACCGCCTGACCGCCGAGAAGCCGTCCGCGGCCTGAGCGCCCCGCCCTGCCACTTCACGCCCGAAGGAACGTCATCATGGCCTGGATCTATCTCTCCATCGCGATCGTCTTCGAGATCGGCTTCGCCCTCGGCACCAACGCGACCAAGGGCTTCACCCGGCTCTGGCCGTCCGTCTTCACGCTGCTGGCGGCGGCCGGCGGGATCTTCTTCCTGAGCCTGGCGCTCAAGACGCTGGACGTCGGCGTCGGCTACACCATCTGGACCGGCGTCGGCTCCATCGGCACGGTCATCTTCGGCGCCCTCATCTACAAGGAGAAGATCACGCCGGCCAAGCTCGGTTCATTCGCCGCGATCATCGGCGGCGTCATCCTCCTCAAGATCGCCGCAGGGATCTGAACCGCGATGTGCGAGCCGGGGCCGCCGCACTGCGCGAGGGGGCGTCCGGTCCTGAGAGGGCCGAAGGAGTCACTCCACGGCACGCCAGACGGTGCCGCGGCGCTGGTACTCCAGCACCTCCTCGGCGAGCAGGGCGGCCTGCGGGCCGTAGAAGCGTTCGGCCAGCCACAGTCCCAGGTCAAGGCCGGAGGTGACGCCGCCGGAGGTGACCAGGTCGCCGTCGTCGACGACTCTGGCCCTGACGATGTCGCCACCCCGCGCTCGAACGTCGTCTTCGGCGACGTGGTGGGTGGCGCAGGGGCGGCCGTTTGTGATCCCCGCCGCGGCGAGCAGTTGCGTGCCGGTGCACACCGCGGCCAGGAGGAGTCCTGGCCGGGCAGCCGAGGCCAGTGCACGCGGCAGCGCGCCGCGGATCACCTCGCGCTCCACGCCGGAGCCTTCGCCGTAACCGCCTCCTGGCACCAGGATCACGTCCGCGGTGCCGGGCGACCAGGGGGCCCGCACAGTGATCTCGGCCCCGGAAGCGGTGGTCACCACTCGCGGGCCGTCGGCGGTGACGTAGGTGTGCCGTACGTGTTCCAGGACGCCGAAAACCGCGATCGGGCCGATGAAATCCTGGTCCTCGACGTCGTCGTACAGGACGGTATGCACGTTAAGCGAGCGCATGTGACCTCCACAGGGGATAAGGGGGGCCGCATCAGTATGTTGGCGTGTGGGCGGAGTAACCAGTGGCTCGAACGCCCAGCATGCGTAAGATCTGGCCACATGCATGTCGTCGCCGTTCTGGCCTTCGACGGGGTGGTGGCCTTTGATCTGGCGATCCCCGCCCAGGTGTTCGCCGCCGCGCGGAAAGCGGATCTGAGCCCCGCCTATGAGGTGCGGGTGTGCGCCGATCGGCCGCTGAACGCCACGGCCTGGGACCAGGACCTCTTCCAGATCTCCCCGAAGTATGGCCTCGGCGGCGCGCTCACCGCCGACACCGTGATCGTGCCGGGCGGCGACCCTGAGCGGCCGGCGACTCCGGAGGTGCTGCGGGCGGTGCGCGCAGCCGCGACCCGAGGCTGCCGGGTGGCTTCCATCTGCACGGGTGCGTTCGTACTCGCGGCGGCCGGGCTTCTCGACGACCGCCGCGCCACCACCCACTGGTATCTCGCCGATCAGCTGGCACGAGACTTCCCTGCCATCGAGGTGGATCCATCGGTCCTTTTCGTCGACGAGGGGGACGTCCTGACCTCCGCCGGAGTCGCGGCCGGGCTGGACCTGTGCCTGCACATGGTGCGGCGAGACCTCGGCGCGGCCACCGCGGCCGACGCCGCCCGGGCGATCGTCATGCCGCCTCAGCGCTCCGGGGGCCAGGCCCAGTTCATCGAGCACCGCGACCCCGAGGGCGACCCGGACGATCTCGCCTCGGCCCTGCAGTGGATGCACGACAACCTGGACAGGCCGGTGACCTTGGCCGACATCGCGGGGCAGGCGGCCATCAGTACGCGCAGCCTGTCGCGCCGCTTCCGCGCCAGGCTGGGCATGACGCCGCTGCAGTGGCTGCTCGACCAGCGCGTACGGCGGGCCAGGGAACTGCTGGAGACGACCACCCTGCCAGTGGAGCGGATCGCGCGGATGACGGGATTCGGCTCGATCGAGGCCCTTCGGCACCATTTCGCCAGGCGGGTCGGGACCAACCCGAGGGCCTACCGTGCGAACTTCCGCAGCCCCTGAGGGAGGCTCATCGCTCAGTACCCCGCGCGGCGAGGGGCGGCGGTCGGGCGGCGGGAGAGGTTGGTGCGGCCCGTGGGCTTGAGGTCGCGGTCCGGCTGGTCGTGCCGGCGCGGCGCTCGGGCCTGGTGCCCGGTCTTGGCCTGGGTGATCGTGGGGGGAAGCTTGATATGCATGCTTTCTCCTTTTGGGCACTAGGCCCGGGTGAGCCAGGTGACCTGGGTGCCGTTGTCGAAGGACTCGCGTGCGGTGGGGGTGAACATGGTGGGGCGGAACTCTCCGGAGAACATGGGGATGCCCGCGCCCGCCACCACCGGGTAGCTCTTGAGGATGATCTCGTCGATCTCCGGGAGCAGGGAGGCGGCCAGCTTGCCGCCGCCGCAGAGGTAGATGTCCATGCCGGTGTCCTCGGCCTTCAGGCGCCGGACGAGCTCGATCGGGTCGCCGGTCTCCACATGGACCGTGGGGTCGTCGATCGTCAGCGTGCTGGAGACGATGTACTGGCGCAGGTGGGCGTAAGGGCTGGTGGTGGGGATGGCCAGAGCCGGCTCATAGGTGCCGCGACCCATCACCAGCGTGTCGAAGGCCCTGTTGGGCGCGTCCTCAAGGCCGACCAGCCTGCGCACATGGGTGGGGAGCATCTCGGGGTAACGGTCGTTGATCCAGGCGGCCATCTGGTCCGACACGGGGTAGAAGTCGAACTCGTCGTTGGGGCCCGAGATGTAGCCGTCGAGCGAGACGCCGACATAGTAGACAAGCTTTCGCATACGATTCACTCCCGGCGTAGTACTCTGTTCGAAGTGGTTTGAACGTAGTACTACAGACGGAGTGGTGTCAAGTGCGCAGGAATCCCGAGCGACGGCAGGCGCTGATCGACGCGGCCATCGAGGTGCTGGCCAAGGAGGGAGCGCGAGGGCTGACCTTCCGGGCGGTGGACGCGGAGGCGGCCGTGCCCCCGGGCACGGCCTCCAACTACTTCGCCAACCGCGACGACCTGTTCACCCAGGTCGGCGGGCGTATCTACGAGCGGCTGCTGCCCGACGAGGCCACGATGGCCCGCAGCCAGGAGGGCGCGCAGGACCAGGCCCGCTACGCCGAGCTCATGCACGAGCTGGTGGATCGAGTGTCCGCCTTCAACTCCGGCTACCTGGCCCTGCTCGAACTCCGGCTTGAGTCCACCCGGCGTCCCGAGCTGCGCGCGGTGCTGACCAGGCGCATCCGTGAGGACATCGACGCCAACCTCAGTCATCACGCCGCCTCGGGTCTGCCCGGCGGCCCGACCTCGGTGCTTCTCCTCTACCTCGCGCTGAACTGGCTCATCGTGGAGCGGCTGACACTGCCCGACATCTTCACCGAGCAGGAGGTCCACGATCTGGTGGACGCCGCCGTACGGGGATCGCTGAACGCCGGCACGTGAGGATCACCGGGTCCCGGTCGGGCCCGCGGCGACGAAGTCGATGAGCAGATCGAGGATCTCGGGGTGGAGGGCGGGGGCGCCCAGGCGTTCGGCGCACATCGGGACCAGGAGGACGCACTGCAGCACGCCGACGATCGCCGCCGGATCGGCGTCGATCAGCTCTGCCTGCTTCCGCCTGGCGGCGACGAACTCGCCCAGCCAGGAGAAGTGCGCGCAGTGCGTAGAGGAGTGCGCTCCTTGCTGACGACGCGCCCCGCCGTCGCTGTGGAAACTTACGCCAGAGCAGTCAGACGGCGCACCACCGGCGTTCTCACCCCCCAGCCTCACCATGTCAGCGCGGAGGTCGACCATGCCCAGATCAGTGCCGGTCCGATTAATCATGGTCACCCCCGCGGCGCTCCGCTGCCGCGTGCACCATCCCGATCGGGCGGTGATGTAAGTGCCCGCACGGGGGATCGGCACCTGGACGCTGGCCACGGTGCTGGCGACCGTCCTGATCATCGCCGGCGTCTGCCGGCCCGCGGAGGCCGGGGCGGTCGCGCCGGTCGCGACGGCGACGGCGGCGGACGGCGTCGCCGAAAGCATGGTCAAGCCGCTGTACCGCAGCCGGATGCCGTACGGGGGCTGCGAGAAGACGCTGTTCACCCGGTGGCAGACCGAGGACGAGAAGGCCGTGCGCACCCACGGGTTCGCCTCCGACGGCGTCGTCCTGCACATCGCCCCTGAGGCCGGAACCGGCCTCGTCGCGATCTACCACCTGTACCGCCCGGCGCACGGCGACCGGATCTTCACCGCCGACCCGGCCGAGCGGGACGCCGTCCTCGCCGCGGGCTGGCGGGACTACGGCATCGACTTCTACGCCTCCCCGTCCACGGGCGATGGACTGGTTCCGGTCCACCAACTGGTCAAGGGCGAATGCCATGGCTACGCGGTCGGCGACGCCGAGAGGCAGCGGCTGGTGGCCGACGGATGGACGTACCAGAAGGTGGCCTTCCACGGCCGTGGCTCCTTCAGCACCCAACTGGTGCAGAACGGCGACTTCGCCGCCGGCACGTCGTCATGGACGAGCGGGGGGCCGGTCACGCTCACGGCGCCGGACGGCGTGCTGCGCGCCGACGTCGCGGCCGAGGCGGCGGAACCGGCGCAGGCATGGGTGCGCCAGGGCGCGAAGACCCTCCGGCCCAAGCGCACCTACACGCTCGCCTTCGACGCCTCCGCCACCGAGCAGGTGACCGCGCGCGTGCTGGTACGCGAGAACGTGGACCCCTACAGCGCCGCCCTGGACGAGGAACTGGAGCTCGGCGAGCAGACCCAGCGGTTCACGTACACCTTCGACTCCAGCCTGGAGACCTCGGTGGGCGAGGTCGCCTTCCACCTCGGCGCGAACACCGCGTACACCGCGCGGATCGACAACGTGACGCTTGTGGAGAACCAGTGGACGACCTCGACCGACCCGATGCCGAAGCCGGAGCAGGCGCTGGAGGCCGCCGCGCGGACCCGTCAGCTCGTGGAGATCTCCTCCGAGCGGGGCGAGGACCGGCAGGTGTACGCCACGCCCGACGGCGGGCTCTACTCCACCGGCCGGCTCGTCCCGGTGCGGCTGAAGAAGGACGGCGAGTGGTGGCCGGTGTACAACAACCTCCGGGTCAAGAACGGCGTGCTCTCGCCGTACGGCTCGATCGTTGACCTGCGGCTCTCCCCCGGAGGTACCGGCCCGCTGGCCACGCTCACGCATCAGGGCCACACCATCTCGCTGACCTGGCCCACCCCGCTGCCCGCCCCGGTGCTGGAGACGGACACCGCGGTGTACGCGGGCGTGCTCGGCCCGGACGTCGACCTGCGGGTCCGCGCCAACGCCGAGGGCTTCTCCCACGTCCTGGTGGTCAAGACGGCGGCCGGGGCCGCCGATCCCCGGCTCGCCGGGCTCACCCTGGGCCTGTCCGCGCCCGACCTGACCGTGACGGCGGGCGAGGACGGCTCCCAGCAGGCGGTGGACCCGGCCACCGGTGCCGTGATCTTCGAGGCTCCCAAGGCGCTGATGTGGGACTCCACGCCGCCCCCGCCCGAGACCGCCGCCGCCGCGAAACCGTCCGTGTCGCAGCGGGCCGTCCTGGGGGAGGGGGAAGCGACCGGCCCCGGCGAGGAAGGACCGGTGCCGCCCCCGGTGACGGAGGCCACCGACAGCGGTCCCGGCGACGCCTCCAAGATCTCCACCGTCCCCGTGGACATCACCCCGGACACGCTGAAGCTCACCCCTGACACGGCCATGCTCGGCGCGGCCGACACCCACTTCCCGGTCTTCATCGATCCGATGTACCGGACCCCGCGCAGCTCGGCCAACCTCATGGTGTCGAGCACCGGCTACGAGGCGTACAACTTCAAGTCCGACCAGGGCGTCGGGCGATGCCCGATCGGGCTGCCCTCCAGCGGGCGCAGTTGCGGTTCGCCGCACAAGAAGCGGCTGTTCTACCGCGTGCCGACGGGCTGGCTGGCCGGCAAGCAGATCATCTCGGCCGAGATGCACGTCCGCGAGGTGTGGGCGGCCTCGGGCAGCAAACGGCCGGTGGACGCCTACCTGACCAAGGGGTTCAGTTCGAAGTCCACGTGGAACTCCACCTCCGACAACTGGCTGCGGCGGCTGGACCGGCGCAACGTGGCCAAGGGCTGGTCGGGGTGTGCCAACAGCACCTGCCCCGGCGGTGACGTGGTCTTCAACGTCACCTCCGGTGTCAGGGAGGCGGCGGCCAAGGGCTGGCGCGACACCACCTTCGGGTTGCGGGCCGCCGACGAGGGCGACCAGCTCGGCTGGAAGCGCTTCGACCCATGGGCGTGGGTGCGGGTGCACTACAACGTGCCACCGTCCCAGCCCAAGCGCGACCAGCTTTGGACCGAGCCGGGCGGCGCGTGCGCGGCGCCGGAGAACCCGGCTCGGTTCAACTGGTCCCAGCCCACCCTGAACGCCAAGAACCTCGTGGACCGGGACACCTACGCCCGCTCCGCAGAGAAGCTCAAGGCCCAGTTCGTGGTCGGATGGACGGATCGCGGCGGCGTCTCCCGCACCTGGACCTACCTGACCCCGGCAAAGCACGCGGCCACGTCCAAGACGAGCAACAGGTTCTCGGTGCGCGTCCCCGCCGGGAAGATCCCCGCCGACACGGTCATCAGCTGGCATGTCCGCGCGCACGACGGCTACGCCTGGGGGCCGTGGAGTTCGGACGGCGCGGCGAGCGCCTGCTACTTCGTCTACGACACGGTGGCGCCGCCCCTGCCACGCATCAGCTCCGCCGCGCCGGACGGCTACAACGAGGAGGACCCGGCCAACCCCAGCCAGCTCTACCAGGACGGCCTGGGCCGGTACGGCCGCTTCACCCTCACCCTGGACTCATCGGTGACCAAGTTCGCCTACGACGTCAACCGGGAGCCGACCCCGGCGATGCTCAAGGCGCGCACGCCGAACTCCGCCACCGAGACGATCCAGGTGCTGCCCCGGGTCGCCGGCAGCAACACCCTGTACGTGCGGGTGGCCGACGCCTCCGGCAACTTCTCCAAGGGGTCGGCGACCTTCACGTTCAAGGTCGCCGAGGGCCGCGCGCCCAGGGCCCACTGGAAGTTCAACGATCCCGCCGGCGCGACGAGCCTGGTCGACTCGGCAGGAGGCCGGTACACCGGAGTGATCAAGGGGGGCCTCCAGGTCGGCCGGCCGGGCGCGCGCGGCACGGCCGCCGCGTTCAACGGCGCCGACACCGACGTCACCTCCAGCGGGACCGCGGTACTCGACCTGACCAAGAGCTTCTCGATATCGGCGTGGGCCAAGCCCTCCTCGGCGACGCCCGGCAACTTCACCGTGGTCAGCCAGGACGGGGGCTACCACTCCGGCTTCTTCCTCAAGTACTCCAAAGCGCTCAACCGCTGGCAGTTCGCCCGTAACACCGCCGACGCCGAGAGCACCCACGTCGTGGCCACCGCGGCCGACGCGGTTCCGCTGGACGAATGGGTGCACCTGGTCGGCGTCTACGACAGCGTGACCAGGCAGATTCAGATCTACGTCAACGGCAAGGCCGGGACCCCGGCCGCCTTCACCTCGCCCTGGCACGCCGGCGGGGCGACGGTGGTCGGCAGGGCCAAGTGGAAGGGCGGCGACACCGACCGGTTCCTCGGGAAGATCGACGACGTACGGGTCTACGACCGGATCATCAGCGTCGACGAGGCGGGCGGCCTGTCCAAGGACATGCTCACCGTCACCCACGTCTGGCACATGAACCAGAACGGCGACGACAGCGGCGAAGGCGTCAGAAGGCCGCTGCGGCTCAGCGGAAGGGCGACGTTCACGCCGGAGTCCATCGTGGTGCCGGGCACTGTCGGCGGAGCGGCGGGCTCGATCGCCCTGCCCGGTGGTTCGGCCGACTACGCCTCCATCGACGCCGCCGTGCTCGACCCGCGGGAGAGCTTCGCCATCTCGGCCTATGTGCAGACCGACGGCACACCGGCGAACTCGATGAACCTGCTGAGCCTGGCGGGGACGAACACCAGCGCGCTGGCCGTCAGGTACGACGCAGGGAAGGGCCGGTACGTGCTCCAAGTCCGCGGCACCGACAGTGCGAGCGACGCCGGAGCCAGCGTCGAGCACTCCGCCTTCCACACCGGGTTCGGGGACTGGGACCACATCGCGATCGTGTACAACGCCCGCGAACAGGTCATCGAGCTGTGGGTCAACGGCGTGCTGGAGTCGGCCGCCGAGTCGGTCTCCAAGTCGTTCCTGCACGGGCGGAAGCCGTTCGGCCCGATCACCTCGGTCCGGCTGGGCGCGGGCCCGGCCGGCGCGGGCAACTGGGTCGGCATGGTCGACGACCTCTGGATCACCCGCGGCCCGGCCGACGAGGCGGTGATCCGGGCGCTGGCGCTGCCCACCGAGGTCTCGGTCCTGACGGAGGAGGCGCTGAACGACAACGAGCTCGGTGACGGCACGGACCGCCCGGCCGGCACGGAGGCGGAGAACGTCTTCTTCACCCTCAACGAGGGCCAGGTGGCCGGTACCCACTGGAGCGGCGACGACGCCATCAACTCCGGCAGCAGGACGTGGGCCGAGCTGAACCCCAACCTGCGCGCGGGCGCGGCGGCCCCGATCGGCCACCTGACGAACGGTCCGTCGCGGCAACTGTTCACCACCATGGCCGACGGGCGGGTGATCTCCACCTTCTGGAGTTCGACGATCACCACGAACGGTGGCTGGCACGGCTGGTTCGAGGTCAATCCGAACCTGCGCGCCGCCGCCGGGGCGACCGTCACCGTGATCACGACCGGTCCCTCGCCGATCCAGATCTTCACTACCACCGGCGACGGGCGGGTGATCTCCACCTTCTGGAATTCGACGATCACCACGAATGGCGGCTGGCATGACTGGTTCGAACTGAACCCGAATCTGCGTGCGGCTCCGGGTACGCCGGTGCAGGTCACGACGACCGGGCCGCGTCAGATGCAGGTGTTCACCACGGCGGCGGACGGGCGGGTGATCTCCAGTTACTGGGATCCGGCCGTCACGGCCAACGGTGGCTGGCATGACTGGTTCGAACTGAACCCGAGCCTGCGTGCGGCTCCGGGTACGCCGGTGCAGGTCACGACGACCGGGCCGCGTCAGATGCAGGTGTTCACCACGGCGGC
>NZ_JARLTC010000016.1 GCF_029382225.1 Spongiactinospora sp. TRM90649 | reverse complement strand
GCGGGTGATCTCCAGTTACTGGGATCCGGCCGTCACGGCCAACGGTGGCTGGCATGACTGGTTCGAACTGAACCCGAACCTGCGCGCCGCCGCCGGGGCGGGGGTCAGCGTCACCACCGAGGGCCCGGGACGGATGAACATATTCACCACCATGGCCGACGGGCGGGTCATCTCCACCTTCTGGAGCCCGGCCATCACCGACAACGGCGGCTGGCATGCCTGGTTCGAGGTCAATCCCCAGTTCAGAGCGGCACCGCGCGCGCCGATCACCGTGCTCAAGGCCACGCCCACGGGGATGGCCCTGATCACCCACACCGCCGACCGCGTCGTCATCGGCACGGTGTGGCGATCGGACAACACCTCCAACGGTGGCTGGTACGACTGGCGTGCCGTCTGACCCCGAGCCTCCCTCCTGTCGTGGTGCTTTGAAAGGACAGACGATGCGTAGCCGAGCCGCAAAGCCGTACCGCAGGCTGCTGGCCACCGTCACCGCGCTCGCGGTCGGTCTCTCGGCGGGAGTGGCGGCGCAGGGGCCCGTCAAACCCAGCGCCGCCGCGAGTGTGGAAGCGGGCAAGCCCAAGCCGCAGGACCCCGAACGCGTGGTCAAGGGCGGCCCCCTGCGGGCCAAGGCCCTCCCGCCTCGGACGCGGACACCGCAGCCTGCGGTGACCTGGCCGGCGGCCGGTGTCACCGACGTCGACCTCGACGGCTCCGCGCCCGCCGTACGAGCGGGCACCCAGGTGGTACGGCTGCGCCCGGCCGAGCGGTCGGCGGCGGCTGTTTCACCGCGACGGCTGCGCCTGCGGACCCACGACCGGGCCGTCGCGGCGCGCGTCGGGGTCGCCGGGCCGGTGTTCAGCCTCAGCCGGACGCTCGGTTCGGCGCCGGTCGCCGCCGTCACCGCGGCAGTGGACTACGCCGCGTTCGGCGAAGGGTTCGGCGGCGCCTTCGGCTCCCGCCTCCGCCTGGCCCGATTACCGCACTGCGCGCTGGTCACCCCGCAGGAACCGCGATGCGCGACGGCGACCCCGCTCAAGACGGTGAACGACACCGAGACCAAGACCCTGACCGCCCGGCTGGAGTTCGGGTCCGCGGCGGCGGGCGAACCGCTGGTGTTCGCCGCCGTCGCGGGCCCCTCCGGGGACAAGGGCGACTTCGGCGCCACCCCGCTGGCCGCTTCGGCCACCTGGCAGGTCAGCACGCAGTCCGGCGACTTCACCTGGTCGTACCCGATGCGGGTGCCACCGGTGCCAGGCGGCCTGGTGCCCGTCCTGGCGGTGAACTACTCCTCGGCGTCGATCGACGGACGCACCGCCTCCACCAACAACCAGGGCTCGTGGGTCGGTGACGGCTTCGAGCTCTCGCCCGGCCACATCGAGCGCAAGTACAAGGCATGCAAGGACGACGGGGTGCCCAAGGACCCCACGTACCAGGTCCATCCCGCCGACCAGTGCTGGGGATACGACAACGCGACCCTCACCATGGGCGGCATCGGCGGGGAGCTCATCGCCACCGGGCCGAACACCTGGAAGGTGGCCAAGGACAACGGCACCAAGGTCGAGCGCCTGACCGGCACCGACGCCAACACCGGCAACGGCGACAACGACAACGAGTACTGGCGCGTCACCACCTCCGACGGCACCCGCTACTACTTCGGCAAGAATCGGCTGTCCGAGTGGACCGAGGGCCGGTACCAGACGAATTCCACCTGGACCACCCCCGTCTTCGGCAACGACGACGGCGACGAGTGCCACCGGGACACCTTCAAGGACTCCTGGTGTCAGCAGGCCTGGCGCTGGAACCTCGACTACATCGAAGACGTGCACGGTAACGCGGTGGTCTTCCACTACGCCAAGGAGAGCAACCGCTACGCCCGCAACCTGCGCGCCGCCGACGACACCCCCTACACCCGGGGCGGCTACCTGACCGCCATCGACTACGGCCTGCGCGGCGACGACCTGTTCCCGGAGCGGGCTCCCGCGCGGGTCGAGTTCGGCAACGCCGAACGCTGCATCCGCGCGGCGGCGGCCGACTGCGCGGAGTCCAACATCGCCACGGACCCGCACTACTGGCCGGACGTGCCCTGGGACCTCAACTGCGCCGCCGGCACCGAGTGCAAGGACGGCAAGGGGACCGCCTCGCCGTCGTTCTGGACCCGCAAGCGCCTGGCGAAGATCACCACCAAGGTGCTCAACGCCGCCGGCACCGGCTACCGAAACGTGGACTCGTGGACGTTCACCCATGACTGGGGCACCGCCGACATCGACCGGCAGCTACTGCTCACCGACATCACCCACACCGGCGAGGCGGGACAGGAGCCGGTGCGCATGCCGCCGGTGCGCTTCGTCTACACCAACGGCATGCACAACCGGGTGGACGAACTCGGTGACGACGTCGGGCCGCTGATCAAGCAGCGCGTCGGCGCCGTCCAGAACGAGACCGGCGGCGTCCTCGACATCAACTACACCACGCAGGACTGCGCCGTCGGCGACACCCCGTCGCCGCAGTCCAACCATCGCCGCTGCTTCCCGGTCTACTGGGTGAACGCCAACGGCGGGGCCGATCCGTCCCTGGACTGGTTCCACAAGTACGTGGTCGCCGAGCTGGTGCAGACCGACCTCGTCGGTGGCAGCCCCGACATGGTGACCCGCTACGACTACAGCATCGGCAAGCCGTCCTGGCGGTACACAGACGACGACGGACTCACCCCGGACAAGTTCAAGACCTGGTCGCAGTGGCGTGGCTTCGACAAGGTGAGGACAATCGGCGGCGCGACGGGGACCAATCCCTCACAGACCGATCAGTGGTTCTTCCAGGGGATGCACGGCGACCGGCTCGACGCCGACGGGGGCGCCAAGACGGTCACGGTGGCCGACGGCGAAGGCGCCAGCTACCAAGATCATGAATCGCTGCAGGGGATGCTGCTCCGCACGGTCACTTACGACCGGGCGGGCGGGACGCCGGTGAGCAAGGCCGTCCAGGAACCGTGGCACCACCAGACCGCGTCCCGGACCCGGCCGTGGGGCACCATGACCGCCAACCTGACCGGAACCGAGTCCACGCGCGCCATGACGCTGGTCGGCTCCACCTGGCAGGAGACCCGCACCTCGGTGCTCTCCTTCGACCTGACCACCGGCACCCCGCTGATCACGCAGAGCCTCGGCGACATCGCGGTGACCGGTGACGAGCAGTGCGTCACGACCACCAACACCGAAGCCGGCGCCCGGGTGCTCGCGATGCCCGCGCAGGTGCGCACGGTGGCCCGCCCCTGCGGTCAGACCCCCGACCTGTCGCGGGACCTGATCTCCGACCTGCGCAACCACTACGACGGCGGCGCCGTCGGGGTGGCCCCGACGCGCGGCGACGTGACGGCGGTCGAAGAGGCGAAGTCCGCGACGCCCACCGCGGTCACCTACCACACCACCGCGCGATCCACCTATGACGGCCTGGGCCGTCCCACCGGTGTCACCGACGTGGCGGACCGTACGTCCAGAACGGTCTACACGGACGCGAACGGGCTGACCGTCAAGGTGGACACCATCACCCCGCCGGCGGTGGCCGGCGACGCGGACTCCGCGCTCAAGACGACCCGCGAACTGGACCCGGCCTGGGGCATCCCGCTGAAGGAGACCGACCCGGGCGGCAAGACCACCATCGCCGAACGCGACGCGCTGGGCCGTACCAGCAAGGTGTGGTCGGCGGGCCGGTCCATCACCGCCACGCCGGACAACCAGTTCAGCTATCTCATCCGCGACAACGCCGTCAACGCCGTCGAGACCAAGGTCATCACCAACGGCGGCGGCCAGCAGAGCTCCTTCGTGCTGCTGGACGGCTGGCTGCGACCCCGCCAGGCGCAGGGCCCCTCGCTGAACGGCACCACCCGGGGGCGGACGGTCGCCGACACGTTCTACAACGAGAACGGGCAGGTCGACCACACCTTCGACTCCTACTACGCCGACGGGCAACCCCAGCCGGTCCTGTTCGGGGTGACCTCCATCGGCGACGTGGAGAGCCAGCAGTGGAGCAGCTACGACGGGCGCGGCCGGATCACGGCCGAACGGCTGCTCGTCGGCAACAGCGACGGCGCGGCCAACGAGAAGTGGCGCACCACCTACACCTACGGCGGCAACTGGAGCAAGGTCACCCCGCCCGCCGGGGAGACCCCCATCACGACCTACACCGACGTCCACGGCCGCACCACCGAGGTTCGCCAGCACAACGGCGACGACTCGGTGTCCACCCGCTACACCTACGACCCCCGCGGCCAGCGCGCGACCGTCACCGGGCCGGACGACCAGGTGTGGTCCTACGAGTACGACCTGCGCGGACGGCTCATCACCACGGTCGATCCCGACCGAGGCACCGAGCGCGTCCAGTACAACGACCTCGACCTCCCGGTGCTGTCCACCGACGGCCGGAACCGCAAGATCGGCCTCGAATACGACGGCCTGGACCGGGCGGTCGCCAAGTACGACGCGACCACGTCTTCCCCCGGCACCAAGCTCGTCGAGTTCACCTACGACACCGTCCGCAAGGGACTGCTGACCAGTGCCAGCCGTATCGTCGCAGGCCAGCGCTATACCAACCAGGTCGATATCTACGACAACCTGAACCGGCCCCAGCGTACCCGCGTGGTGCTCCCAGCCAATGAGGGAGCGCTCGCTCCGGCGGGCGGCTACGTCTTCGACACGGCGTACAACCTCGACGGCACCGTCTCCGCCGCCAGCAGTCCTGCCGCCGGCGACCTGCCCGCGGAGAACCTGACCTTCACCTATGACGAGGTCGGACGGCTGCTCTCCACCAAGTCGCCGCTGTCCACCTACATCACCGGCACCGACTACTCCAAGACCGGCAAGGTCATCGGCCGGCGCATGCAGTCCGGCGCCGCGGGCAAGCAGGTCGACCAGACGTTCGGCTACGAGTTCGGCACGGGCCGCCTGGTCAAGGCCACCACATCGCACAGCGGCACCCCCGGCACCGACCGCAGCGCCGAGTACCGCTACCAGGACGGCGGAAACGTCACCCAGATCACCGACACCTCACGCGGCGGCGTGGACAACCAGTGCTTCCGCTACGACGAGCTGTCACGCCTGACCGAGGCATGGAGCCAGGGCGCCGCCGGCGACTGCGCCCCCTCGCCCGGCACGGCCACGATCGGAGGCCCCGCCCCCTACCGCGTCGACTACACCTACGACGACAGCGGCAACCGCCGCAGCGAGACCGCCTACGGCGCCGGCCCTTCCGGCGGCACCGCCCAGGGCAGCCGCGACTACGCCTACGCCGGAATGTCAGGAGTCGACTCCGCCTACCGAGGACACCAGTTGGCGTCGGTGACCGGCACCGTCCCCGGCGCCGGAGCCGAGACCCACAAGTACGACGCCTCCGGCAACACGACCGAACGCCGCACCCAGGCCAGTAACCAGCTCCTGGATTGGGACGTCGAAGGCGAACTGTCCAAGGTCACCGACAGCGTCCACGGCGACACGAGCTTCGTCTACGCCGCCGACGGCTCCCGCCTGATCCGCCGCGACGCCAAGGCCACCACCCTCTACCTCCCCGGCCTTGAGGTCCGGCTGGCCAAGAACGCCACCGCCGCCACCGCCACCCGCTACTACGACGGCGCCATGCGCACCGCCTCCGGCGTGACCTTCCTGGTCACCGACCACCACGGCACCGGTGAACTGGCCATCGATGCCACCACCGGCGCCCTGGCCCAACGCCGCTACACCCCCTTCGGCCAGATCCGGGCCTCGTCGAACGCCTGGCCCACCGCCAACGAGAAGGGTTTCGTCGGCGGCACGATAGACGCCGCCACAGGCCTGACCACCCTCGGCGCCCGCAGCTACGACCCCAACTCGGGCCGCTTCATCTCCGTCGACCCCTTGATCACCATGGGCGACTCGCAAGGAATGAACGGCTACAACTACGCCAACAACAACCCGGTGAACCTGTCCGACCCGGACGGCCTCTCCCCGTGCTGCGCCGGCTACGCCTGCTTCAAGATCATCGCCCCACCCTGCAAGCCCCACCAGTACGCCTCCCGCGACTGCGAGGGCATCTGCGACCGGGGCGGAGTGATCAAGAACATCCAACAACGGCGCACCGAACTCGACGGCGAACGCCAACGGCAGCGCCAGATAGCCCGCCAGAACGCCATCAAGCAGGCTTTGAAGGTCGCCGGCATGGAATTCCTCATGGACTTCCTGCGAATAAACGACATCAAGGGATGCTTCAAGGGGAGCATCGGCTCCTGTGCGAGTTTGATCTTGGAAGCGGTCCCGGCCGCGAAGATAGGCCGCCTGATCTGGAAACTCACCTCACGGATCAAAATGGCCATCAAGATCTACAAACGCATCCAGAAAGCCGTCAAGACGGCCACCGAGGTCTTATCCAAGCTCGATAACCAGATCAAGAAGCTCGATGACAAGCTGTCGGCCTTCAAGCGTGCCGACGATCTCCCAAGCGGCGGCTGCCCGGGCAACAGCTTCCTTCCCGGTACCCAGGTCCTCATGGCCGACGGCAAACGAAAACCCATTGAACAGGTCAAGATGGGTGACAAGGTCATCGCCACCGACCCGAAGACCGGCCGCACCGAGGCGAAACCCGTCACCGACACCATCACCGGCAACGGGGACAAGAAGCTCATCACCGTCACGGTCGCCACTCGGCACGGCGAGAAAGACATCGTCGCCACCGACGGACACCCGTTCTGGGTCCCTGAACGCCGGGCATGGGTGAACGCCGGCGCTCTGCACCCCGGCATGTGGCTGCGCACCAGCGCCGGCACTCACGTCCAGATCACCGCGATCAAACGCTGGACCGCCACTTCCCAGCGCGCCCATAACCTGACCGTCGCAGATTTCCACACGTACTATGTGGTGGCCGGCGATCAAGCTATCCTTGTCCACAACGGTGGAAGAGATGACGACTACCTTTATAGGGGAGTTCCGGAGGGGCATTGGTTTTATGGTCTCGCACTCCGCGGAATAGCAGTGCCGCGCGGTGGTCATACGGATCCTGCGAGGCACAACGGCGGAAACACGCAGAGTGTGTTCACGTCGTGGACAACCGATCTCGACGGGGTGGCTCGAGACGCTGCGGACGAGTTCGGGCCGCCCGGGATCGTTCTGAGAATCAACAGGAGAAGTGTGGCGGCGAATAGGGTCTTCGATTCTCCTGACATCTATGATGAGAGTGAAGTGCTTATAGCGGGGGTGCAGGGCGGGGCGGAAATCAGTATTGGTAGAGGGCCCTGGCGTCGTCCAAGCTGCTAGTGAGGTCAAGGCGTGACAGTGGACACTTTCCGTGCTATGGCCATTCAGGCGATAGCGCGGAAAGTGGTGCCCGAAGATCTCGCCGACCTCCTGGGTGGAATCATGCAAATCGATGACAGGTACTCACTTATTCGGACCGAAGTGCTTAAACGGATATATGAACGCAGGTTGAGGCGCCAATCGCCAGGTGGTTACAGAGCTCGTGAAATGGAGAGGTTGGTCCGTTTTCTGGCTGAATACGAATCGGATGAGGTGAGGCTGATTTCGATTCGCCTAAATGATGGTAGAAGTTTTCTGGCCCTCGTTGATGCGCTCATGAATAAACTGATCTTTTGGTCGGGTATGTGGGTTCTTGAACCAGATGTCGATGCGCAGGGGTGACGAGGGTTGGTTCGTGAGTACTTGGATGTGCTCTTCCCGGGCGGCGTACGGTGCGCTGAGGGTATGCCGTAGCGGCAGGCCCCGAGTCGGTCAGGTGCGGCGTCCATGGAGAGTGCGGCGAGTTGGCGTCTGAGGTTTCCACGCTGTCGGGCCGTAGCGGCAGGCGACGCCGTACAGGCTGGGCGGGGAGTGGTACCGCCGGCCCCGCTTGTGCGGGCCAGGGCCCGGGTGTGGTAGCGTGGTGGTAGTTGCAGTTGTGGTACCCATATGACTTGTATGCACCCTGACGGTATGTGACCTGGGGTGCGTTTTTGTTTTCCGGTCTCTCCGGGTGGGCCTTTCGCGCGACGTGGAGTTCGCAGGGTGCGGATTCTGGATCCACCTATTCAAGAGGAGATCGACATGGCTACCGGCACCGTCAAGTGGTTCAACGCGGAAAAGGGCTACGGCTTCATCGAGCAGGAGGGCGGCGGCGCTGACGTCTTCGCTCACTACTCCAACATCGTCGCTCAGGGCGGCTACCGCGAGCTGCACGAGGGCCAGAAGGTGGCCTTCGACGTGACCCAGGGCCAGAAGGGCCCGCAGGCCGAGAACATCGTTCCCGCCTGACCGGGACGTCATCTCGCATCGGGCTCGCACCCTCTCGGGTGGGGGCCCGGTTCGTTTTCCGCCGTCGGCCGTACCCGGGCCGGGGCGTATGTCAGGAGTGGAACGCGCGGATCTCCGTCACCGTGAACTCCTGGACGATGTGCCGGTTCTGCAGCAGGAACCCGGCCACGCCCGCCGCCGCCTCCGTGCCCGAGCCGGCACGCACCCGGCCGCTCAGCAGGTAGACCAACGGGGTGGAAGGCTGGTCGAGGGAAAAGCAGCGGTCGTGGCGATACACGTCCTGCAGCGCTCTGATCGGAATCGGCTTCGTGATGGTGAACCACACCGATACGTTCCACTGCGGCAGAGCCGAATCAGCGTAGGTCGAGGCCTGGTAGCAGGAGACGCAGCCGTGCTGGGCGTGGCGGTCGTGCGGGCAGGTCCATTTGGCGGCATCGGCCGGGCTCTGTGGACGGTCGGTCAGGATCAGCGACTCCGCCACAGGGCGCCGGGGTGGCCGCGGCCGGTCTGATGGGAAGGAAGCAGCGATGATCGGTATTCTCTCATGCCGCCCAGATCGCGTCCCGGCCGAGTGGGTAAGTGTCTCGTCATGCACGCCTCCCCCGTCCGCGGGGCGGATTCTCGGCTCAGCGTGGGCGTTCGACGCGGGTGGGGTTACCGCGTACCAGGTCGTCGTGGATGTGCCAGCGGTCGGTGGTGACGGCGCGTTCCGCCGCGTCATCGCCCTGCTCCAGACGTTCGCGCAGCAGCCGCATGGCGATGCGGCGGTTGAGGCTGAACTGTCGTTCGGTGTCGACCACGACGACCATTCCCGTGGGGCGGTGGGTCGCCCGTACGGCCGTGCTGGCCTTGTTGCGGTGCTGGCCGCCGGGGCCTCCGGTGCGGCAGGCGACGATGTTGACGTCTGATTCCGTGAACGTCGTGTGCGGAGTGTCGACCTGGCACGGCTGGGCGATGACGTACCAGTTCTTCCGGCCGATGCCGGTGCGGTAGGGGCTGGGGGCCTGCCAGCAGAGGGTTCCGGTCCATGAGGCGGCGAAGGCCTCGGCGTCGGCACCGATGATCCGGATGAGGACCGAACGGTAGGTGCCGGGGCGGTCACCGGGCACGGTTTGGGCGCGGTGGGTCCGCAGCTTCCGCCGGGTGGCCTCGGCTTCCAGCCGCTGGAGCAACCGGGCCAGTGCCCAGGCGCACTCCTGCGGGCCGCGCCCGGCCGACAGCAGCAGGTGGACGCTCATGCCCGTCCCCGCCCCCGCCGGTGCCCCCGGTGGTCCCTGCGGTCCGTCTGGGGCACCGAGCCGAGGTCGATCGTCTTGTAGGTGACCAGCGGGATCGTGGTGGCCACCGGCGTCGCCAGGTCATGGGCGACGAGGTCGGCGATCACCTGCTCGATCCGCTTGTAGGCGGCCGGCGCCTCCTCGAAGAGCAACTGGCGGTCGCCGCACACCACCACCGAGCCCATCGGCGTACGGCGCAGCTCCTCGACCGTGTGCTTGGCCCGTCCCCGCCGCAGGGCGTCCGAACGTGACATCTTGCGGCCCGCGCCGTGCGCCACGGAATGGCCCGCCTCCGGCCCGGCGTGGGCGGCCACGAGGTAGGAAGGGGTGCCTCGCGTACCGGCGATGAGGACGTCGCGGCCGTCACCCGGCGCCGCGCCCTTGCGGTGCAGGTAGCTCCCGTCGCGGAGTTCGACCAGGTTGTGGCACTGGTCGACGATCGGCTCGGTGGGCTCGGTGCCCAGGGCGTGGGCCACCCGGGCGGCCAGCAGCCGCCGGTTGAGCGATCCCCAGCGTACGGCGGCGTCGTGCATCGCCAGGTACTCATCGGGGTCGGCGGCGGGGCCCGCGCCGTGGACCTCGGTGTGCGCCCGCAGGATCCGTTCGCCCAGCCCCCGGGAGCCGCTGTGCACGACGAGGACCAGGTCGTCGGCGGAGAGCCCGAGACGGCCGGCGTGGTCGGGGTCGAAGACGGTGCCGATCCGCGCCACCTCCACGAAGTGGTTGCCCCGGCCGACCGTCCCGAGGCCCTCGGTGTGACCTGCGGGGATGTCGCCCTTAACGACGGCCCAGGCGGGATCGCCGGCATCCTGCTCGGGGTCCAGCGGGCGGTCGAGATCGGGAAACCGGGCGGCGAGCTTCTCGGGTACGGCCCGCTTGAGCTTGACCGGGAACACGGCGATGCCGCAACCGATGTCGGAGCCCACCAGCAGCGGGTACAGGACGCTCGACGTCATGGCGGCGCCGATGGGGGCGCCCTTGCCGGGGTGCAGGTCGGGCATGCCCGCGACGTGCGTCATGCCGTCGAGGGCGGCCACCTGGTGGCACTGCGCGACGGCGTCGGACTCGATCCAGCTCGTGGGGGAGGCGAACACGGTGACGGTGGCCGCCTCCGTGCCCGGGGTGGACGGCGGGTGCTGAGACAAAGACGCTCTCTTCATTGAAGGGGGATGGGCGGGCGGCATCACGGTGCGACACGAGTCGGCGCGATGGCGTCTCGACGTCGCGGGGCGGGGCTGTCCGTCAGAGCATCATGAACACAGCGTTTCCTGAGCCGGCCACGGGCGGCAACTGGTTTTCGGCCGTACGGCGGGCGCCATCGGATCCTCAGGAATAGGATGCTGCGCCACCGCCACCATGCAGAGGTCGTACGACTGTGATCGCCGAGGAGGGCTTCACCGGCGCCGCGATGCTGGGGCTGCGGCCGGTGGTGGAGATCATGACGATCAACTTCTCGCTGCTCGCGCTGGACCAGATCGTCAACCACGCCGCCAAGATCTACGGCATGTTCGGCGGCCAGGCCAGGGTGCCGATGGTCATCCGCACCCCGGGCGGCGGCGGCCAGCAACCGGGCGCCACCCACTCGCAGAACATCGAGCTGTACTACGCCTTCGGCAGGGCGGCGTCGGTGCATCTGTCGGCCCAGGGGGTGCACACGTCACCGGCCAGGTCGGTGTTCTGGGTGACCATGGTCACCCTCGCTTCGGAGAAGCCGTCCGGGGAGGGGGTGGCCAGGGTGATGTCGAACGGTTCCGAGGCGCCGTCGCACACGTCCGGCCCCGACGTTCTGTCCTCGTCCGCCGCGTTCGTGGCCGCCACGGCGATCGCCCGGCAGGGGCCGGCGGACGTGATGATCCCTTTGAAGACGATCGACCTGTCGTACCAGTAGGCGATCCCCTTGATGACGCTGCCGCCGTGCTGCACCCAGAACGTGTTGGTCATGGCCTGGGCCGACGGGGTGGTGCCGAGCACGAGTGCGCCGGCTGCGATGAGGGTCCATAGGAGGCCGAGACATCGGCGTTGCATGGATCGTCCTTTCTCGCTGGGCGAGCGGCGTTTCCTTTTCCTTCCAGGGGGACTTGGCCGATTCGCCTGCGGGCTTGTCACGCACGCGGAGCTCGATGCCGGTCCCCGGACGTCGGCCCCCGCGCCGGCCGCGGGGGTATTGGTGGTCGCCTGGCCGGGACGCTCGCGCGAGCAGGTCCTCATCCCCGTCGGCCTGGCTCCTTCAGGTTAGAGAGAATCGACAACCGCCGTGACGGTCGTTCGACCCACGGCCCGGATTCCCGCACGTCAAAGGTCGTCGAGTCCGATCAGGCCGTCCTGGAGGGCCCGCGCGACCAGCGCCGCCTTGGTCGGGGCCGGACGCCCCGCGTTGGCGTACCGGATGCGCACCCGATCGATGTAGCTGTTCACGGTGCGGACGGACAGGCCGAGCTTGCGGGCCACCATCTCCTTGGACTCCGAGGCGAACCAGTTGACCAGCACGTCGATCTCCCGGGGGGTGGGCCGGGGCCAGTCGGGGCGGAGGTCGGTGCTGATGGCGCGGGCCATGGCCGGGGGAGTGCAGGGGAGGTTCTCGGCCGCCGCGTGGACGGCCTGCAGCAGGTGGTTCGGGCCCTCGCTCTTGGCGAGGTAGGCGAACGCGCCGATGTCGAGGCAGGTCAGGATGGTCTCGCGGTCTTCTCGCATGGTGTAGACGATCACCTGACGCCCGGCGTCCACGAGCCGCCGCAGGTCGGCGTAGATGGGGACGGGCCCGTCCAGCATCAGGTCGAGCACGACGACGTCGGCGGACAGGCCGGGGTCCGTCCACGCCAGGGCCGGTGTCGCCCCGGAGTCCACGACCTGTACGGGCGGGTCGGACGCCGCGCACCAGAGCTCGATGCCCGAGATGATCGCCGGATGGTCGTCGATGACCACCACCGTGATCAGTTCTCGGCTTGCCATGTGGCCTCCAGCCAGACTCGCGGTCCGTCCGCGAGCCAGGTCACGATGATCCCTTCCTGACCGGCGTCGGGGCTCGGCTGCCCCCCGGTCGGCTCCTCGGGGCCGACGTCGGCGATGACGCTCACCGTGACGGCGGTCGGCGTGCCGAGCACCGTCACCCGAGCCTGGCTGACCGCGGTCGCCATGAGCCGCACCACCGGCTCGGTCAGCGCGCGGCGCACCCGCAGGGGCGGGGTCGGCCGGTCCCCGTGGGTGCCGAGGTACACCGCGACTCCGTTGCGTTCGGCGAGGTCCAGGCAGGCGCGCAGCTCATGCGTGAGCGGATCCTCCACGTCGTCGTGCTCGACGATGAGCCGGCGCGTACGCGCCGCGGCCACGGCGTAGGCGGCCCGCACCCGATCGTCGGCCAGGTCCGCGGTGCCCGCCGCCAGCTCGGTCAGCAGCGGGATGCAGGTGGTGCCGAGGTCGGCGTACCTGGATCGGCGGTCGGCGTGCAGGTGCTCGGCGATGGCGTCGGCGGTCCCCGTCCGTTCGGCGTCGGCGGCGGCGGCCAGCGCGGTGCTCGCGACGCGCTTGAGCGTGATGGCGGCGGCCAGGACCGGGAGTTCGCAGCCGAGCACGATCGTGCTGACCACGACCAGATCGACGATCAGGTGCGGCTGGCCGACCAGCACCAGTTGCGCGAAGCTCACGAAGGTGTACAGGCCCAGCAGAATCGCGGCCGTCGTAGCGCTGTGCTCCACCGTCAGCAGCAGCAGGAACCAGCCGATAACGCCATACGACCACTCCTCTTCCGCGACGAGATCGGCCGGCGGGATCCCGGTGGTCGCCAGCGCCGACGCGATGAACACCGCCGCGACCATGACCCAGCGCGACCAGCCGAGCGGCCGGTCGCGCAGGATCCGCGCCCCGGCGACGACCAGGACCGCGACCAGGATCGCGAAGGCGAGCCGCTGCCGGGCGAGGCTGCTGTAGATCTCCGGGTTCGCGAGAAGCAACGGCAGGGCGATCCCGAAGTGCGTGGTGCAGGTGATGACGAGCACGGCCAGGCACAGCCTGCGCCGGAGCCTGCCGACGACGAGGTCCGGCCGCTGTTCAGGCACGCGGGGCCTCCAGGCGGACCTGGGTGCCGGCTCCGGGGCGGGACTCCACCGTCGCCTGGCCGCCGACCCATGCCATGCGCTGCTCGATGGAGTGCGACACCCCGCGCCGGTCCGGCGGTATCCGCTCCGGCGCGAAGCCCCGGCCCCGGTCGGTGACCCGTACCGTGATCACGTCGTTGGCCTGCTCGACGAGCAGTTCGGCGGTGTGCACCCCGGCATGCCGTCCGACGTTGGTCAGCGCCTCCCGGACCGCCGCGCTCATCGCCGCCGCGCGGGCGGCCGGCATCGGCACGGCCGTCGGCGCGCGGACGTCCACCGACACCGGCGCGTGCCGGACCACCTGTTCGAGCAGCCGCACCAGATCGGTCTCGCCCTGAGAGGGCTCCGGCCGCGTCGTGAGGATCTCCAGGTCGCGGGCGGCTCGCTCGGCGAGCCAGGGCTCATCGCCGTCGACCATGCGCAGCCCGGCCGCGAGCAGCGTCGCCGCGGCGGTGTCGTGCAGCGTCGCCAGGTGCTCGCGCTCCTCCGCGCGCCGGGCGGACGCGATCGCGGCGCGGCGCCGGGCCTGTTCGCCCGACGCGCGGGCCCGGTCCGCCTGCCGGGCGGCGGACACCACGAGCACGTACAGCAGCCGGGACAGGCCGGCCTCGGCCACGGTCCACAGCGCGAGCAGCGCGGGCCCGGCGCCGACCTCCGGCGCCGCCGTCATGGAGCCGATGACGTGCGCCGCCACGATCGCCCCGGTCAGCGCCATGCCACCCGAGGCGGTGGTGAGCCACTGATGCCCGAGAGCCGTGACACAGGCGACGGCGAATACCCAGTTCGTGCTGTCGCCCAGCGCGTCCGGCGGCACCAGCCACCGCTGCGCCAGACACAGCGACACCATCACCAGCGTGTCCGCCGGCACGAGCGCGCGCCGGTCGTGGAAGCGGGCGTACAACACGCTCCACAAGCCGAGCCCGGCGACCACCCCCACGACGAGCACCCGCCGGTCGGCCCCCGCCTGGAAGATCGCGGCGCCACCCGCGACGGCGACCACGGTGCTGCGCATGATCACGATATAGCGACGGCCCAGCCGGTGTACTTCGCCTTCGACCACTCCCGCAGGCGCGGTAGGCGGGAGTCGGCGGCGGTCCCTCACAGAAGCCACGGTAACGGTAATCTCACTGTCGACCCCCGGTCGATTCTGACAGGAGAACTCGCCTGGGGTCAGACTAGCGTTTTGCCCGGCATGCGACGCATGATGCGGTCGCGAGGGCGACGTCGTTCAGCGCAACGGTCAGCGCCTGGCCTTCACCCGTGATCCGGCGGCGGCGTTCCGCGCTGAGCAGTCCGATCGCGGCGTACAGCCCGCAGGCGACATCCCAGGCGGGCAGCACGTGGTTGATCGGGGCGGCGTGGCCTTCTGGGCCGGTGACCAGGGGGAATCCCGTGGCGGGGAGGGCGCGACCAGTGAGGTGACCATCATCGGCTGCTCAGCACCATGCTCGACGCGCCGATCGCCGAGGCCGACCAGAGCATCACGGTCGCGCGCGCGGACGACGAGGTGGCGGAGCGGCTCGGCTGCGCCCCCGGGCATCCTCTGCTGCGCATCGACCGCCTCTACTGGGGACACCAACGGAACTCCCACCGAACTCGCGATCAGCTGGTTCCTGCCGGAGTTCTACTTCTACCGCACCCGCCTGCGCCGCGGCGTCACCTGAGACCGCCCCGGCGCTCCGCCTGGCCCGCCGCGCTGATCGACAGCACGGTGCGGACCAGGACCTCCACGAGTCGCCTCGCCTCGGCGAGGTCCACGAGGTTCATGCCCAGCGTGAAGTCGACCGGTTCACCGTCAAGACCGGCGGTGACCTTCGGCATCCCGACCCGCGCCGTCGGCACGCCCCGCATCCGGAGGACGTTCGCGTCGGTCGCACCGCTGTTCCCGGTGATCGGCACGTGCCTCATCCCGGCCACCGCCTCCCACGCCTGGACGGCGGAGCGGACCACCAGGGACCGAGGGTCGGTCCGCGTCGCGGGGACGGCGGCCACCTGCTCGACCCGCAGGGCGGCGTCGAGCTCGTCCCCGAGGCCGTTGACGAACTCGCGAACCTCCCGGGTCACCCCGGCGGGCGACTGACGGGTTGTCAGCCGCAGGTCCAGGCGGAGCCGCACCTGCGCGGGAGTGGAGGCGGCGAGGTGTTCCAGGCCGCCGCGAACCGAGGACACCACGCCCTGGGGCCGCATCGTCGCGTGCTCATGCCGGTCGGCGTACTTCTCCAGCCACGCCTCCAGCCGTCCCGCGACCTCGCCCGCCAGCGCGACCGCGTTCCGGTAGGGGAGACGGTGACGGCTACCGGCGTAGGTGTGGATCCCGGGCACCAGCACATCGAGCCAGACGAGCCCGACCTCCTCGTGCGACACGTTCCAGCCGGGCTTCGCGATCACCGCGTGGTCGGTGGTGAAGCCCCGTTCGAGCAGGAACGCCGCGCCGACGCCGTGGCCGGTGTCGGCGCGGCCCGCCGTCCCCAGGCCCTCGACGGCGAACGACGGCATGCCGCCCGCCCCGAACCCGGCCACCACGTCCCCCGGCAGGGCCAGGCCGGACGCGCTCAGCGCTTCGAGCGCGACCAGCACGCACGCCACATGGCCCTTCGGGTTGCCCGCCCCCAATCCCTGGACCAGGTCACCGTGGACGCGGGCCTTCGGTTCCATGTCGGCGCGCATCGTGGCGCTCGCCCACGGGACGTCAATGGCCGGGTCGCCGGTGGTGAACGTGTCCAGCGGCGCGTACAGCAGGACGCTCGGCCCGTTGGACGTGCCGGGGAGCACGGCGACGGCGTTGGCCTGGCGCTCGTCCATGGCCTGCACCCGCGACCGAACCGGCCCGGCGTGCAGCCGGGCGGCGATCCACTCCGCGAGGTCTCTCTCCGCGCCGGTGGGGCTGGGCACCTCGACGACCCCTCGGACGGCCGAGCGCACCTGCTCGCGGGTGACGGTGCCCATGACCGCCGAGACCCGCTTCTCAAAATCGGTGATCATCCGGTCCGTCAGAGCGCCGCGTTCTCGGCGATGAACCGCAGGCTGAGCTCGTTGTAGAGCGCGGCCTGCTCGTGCTGCGGCCAGTGGCCGCAGTCGTCGAACAGCACCAGCTCGGAACCCGCGATCGCCTCGTGCATGGCGGTCGCCTCGGGCACCTCGCCGAAGGGGTTGTTCCGGCCCCAGACGATCAGGGTCGGCACGGTGATCTGGGCGAGGTCCTCGGGCCGCAGGATGTTCCGGAGCCTGACCTCAAGGTTCTGCAGGCACAGCAGGTTGTCGATGTTCGCGGCGAAGTCGGGCCGGTGGTAGACGGCGTGGCGGACGGCGACGAGCTCCTCGGTCGCGTTGACCGGGTCCGCCATCAGCAGGCGCGTCCGCTTGCGGGTCAGCTCGGTGTCGTCGCTCTCCACGGCCCGCCGGGTGCTGGTGCGAATCCGCTCCATGACCTGCGGGTTGGCGACCGTGCCTCCGGCGCACAGCAACTGGAGCGAGGCCACCCGGCTCGGGTCGTCGATGGCGGTGCGGCCGCCGACCCAGCCGCCGAGGGACTCGCCGACGATGTGCGCCTTCTCGATGCCGAGGGCGTCCATATAGGCGAGCAGGTGGTCCCGGTAGCGGGGGATCTCATACGGATAGTCGGGCTTGCCGGTGTACCCGTGGCCCAGCATGTCGATCGCGTGGCAGGTGTGCTGCTCGGCGTGCGGGCGGAGGTTGCGCACGAACGCTTCGAGGTGCCCCGAGGTCCCATGGAGGAAGATGACGTGCTCCGGGCCGTCGCCCGTGCGCAGGGACCGGGTCGGGATACCGGCCGCGTCGACGGTCGACAGGCTGAAGTCCAGGTCGGCCAGCTCGGTCCAGATGGTGTGGACCAGATCGTTGCTCATGATCGGTTCTTCCTTGCGTCGCGGAGCGGGCCTGGGGTCAGGGCTGGTTGATACGGGTCACCCGGGTGTTGATCCGTCCGGCGAGCCCGGTGAAGGGCGTCTGGTGCCGGGCGATCCGGCGGCTCGCGACGGCCACGGCCGCCAGGGCCAGGACGAGGGCCGCGAGCCCCGCGGTCTTCCACATCGGTTTCTCCAGGGGTCGGTGAGCGGGGGCTCAGAGGTGGTCGACGGACGCCAGGAAGCCGTTCACGACCGCGTGGTAGGCGCCCGGCCGTTCCTCCTGCAGGTGGTGGGACACGTGGTCCATGACGTGCAGGTTGCCGCGCTTCAGCATGCGGGCGAGCATCATCGGGTAGTCCGGGGTCAGGAAGGCGTCCTCACGTCCCCACATGAACAGCGCCGGGGCCTCGATCAGGCCCAGCTCCCCGGTCAGGTCCTGCCACTCGCCCCGGGGGGAGTCCGACATCGCCGCCAGCTCGCGCTCCTCGGGGTCCAGGCTCTGCCGCCAGCGCATATGCAGGGTCTCCTCGGGCAGCCGCGCCGGGTCGTACCATTCGAGCCTGGTGATGAGGCTGCGCATCTTCTCCCGGGTCGGGCCCTCCCCGCCGTAGTAGACGTCGCGGGCGTTGCGGCCGCGGTGCCCGTTCTCGGGCAGCGGTGCGAGAGGGCCGTAGAAGACCGGCATGCTGCCGGTGATGACCAGCGAGCGGACCCGTTCCGGATGCGCGGCGGCCAGGCGGAGCGCGATCGTGCCGCCCCAGGAGTTGCAGATGAAGTCGGCCTTCTCCACGCCGAGCGCGTCCATCAGCGCGATGGTCTTCACGGTGTGGAAGTCCCACATCGGGCCGCTGATCCGGCACTTCTCGGACCTGCCGTACTGCAGGATGTCGACGATCAGGCAGCGCCGGTCGCGGGCGAACAGCGGCGCCACCGGTCCGAAGTCGCTCCAGCCGGTGCAACCGGGTCCGCCGCCGTGCAGGAAGATGGTGTCCGGGCCGCTCCCCAGGTCCAGGTAGTGGTAGCGGACGCCGTCGGCGTCGGCGTACTTCCCTTCGGGGGCGGGCCCCGCGGCGGGTGAGGTGAGACGGTCGGTCGTCGCGGTCATGGAGTGCCTTCTCTTCTCGTCGGTGGGAGCGGGGCCGGGCGGTCAGGCCGGTTCGATCAGGGCGGCGGCCATGCCGGTCAGCCATTCGGGCATCGGCGCGTAGGCGAGCGCCTTGCCGGGGGCGAAGCCGAGCGCCCCGGCCATCACCATCCAGGTGCGCAGCTCCTGGCCGCCGTTGCCGGCGCGCTCCTCGATCTGCTCGGTCGTCAGGTCGGCGTAGGCGCGCAGGTCGCCCTTCTCCAGGTCGGCGAGGAACCGCTCGTCGAAGTCGGGGAAGATCGTCGGCTGGGCGGCGACGATGATCTCCCGGCGCCGCTTGTCGTACCGCCGCCACTCCCCGCGGCCGTTGAGCCACGCCCCGACGAGGAACTCCTCGTCGTCGCCTTCTGGGTCGGTCCAGTCCGACGGCCACGGGAGCCGGTGGGACAGCCCGCCGGAGGAGATGACCACGACCCGCCTGTCATCGGGCATGCTCGCCACGGCGGCGGCGATGTTCGCGCCGAGCTCGACGCATCGGCTCATCCTGGGCAGCGGCGCCGCGAAGACGTTCACGACGAGGGGGACGACCGGTACGTCGATGCCGTCCAGCAGCCACTGGATCGCGTGCGACTGGCCGTGGTCGATCGTGAGCCGGGCGGAGATCGCGACTTCGGTGCCGGCCGCCACCAGCTCGGCGGCGAGGGCCTGGGCGAACGGCGGGTCGGTGTGCTGCGGCCCCTGGGGGGTGCCGCCGTCACCCGCGGCGATCACCTCGCCGAGGCCCAGGGTGAAGGACGGGATCAGGTCGAGCCAGAATCCCCGGAAGTGGTTGGAGCCGACGACGATGACGACGTCCGGCCGCGCCTCGGCGATCCTGGCGCGCGCCGCGAGCAGTCCGTCGCGGAACGCCGTCGCGCGTTCGGTGTGGACCACCTTGTCCCAGTGGGTGTTCATGAGAGTGGAGTGGGAGGCGCCCACGCCCAGGACGATCGAGCCCATCGCTGCTGTTCCTCCTGCGCTCAGGCCGTCGGGCCGGCCGGTTCGAGGCCCTGCCCGCGCAGGCGGTCCAGCCGGTCCTCGCTGACGTCCTCCGCGAGCTTGCGCCACTGCAGCAGCGCGTCGTCGGGCCGGTAGAGCTTCTCCGGCGGCGCGTCGGTGACCTCGACCATCCACTTGTCCTGGCCGGAGAACTGCCCGTGGAACAGCCAGCGGACGGCGCCGAGGTACTTGACGTAGAACGGCAGCGTCTTGAGGCCCTGCTTGAAGTCCGCCATCACCCCGACGTAGAGGTGGTCGTCCTCGTCCACGGGGACGTAGAACTCGTAGTGGATGAAGGTCGGGTAGGCGATGCGCAGGACGCCGGGCATGCTCACCGAGGCGAACCCGGGGAACTCCTGCGCCGCGATGACGGGGTCGACCTCCCGGTGGGAGGTCGTGTTGCCGATGTTCTTGGTCTCCTTGGGCGGCCTGGTCTTGTACCACGCCTGTCCGCTCCAGCGGCCGAGGCCGGGGAAGTCGGCCTCCCAGTACTGCTGTTCCTGCACGCGGTAGATCCATCGGCCGCGCTTGACGATCTTCGTGGTGTTCCACACCGGCATGGGCTTGAACAGCCGCCACAGCGCCGTCCGGTGCAGGTACTTGGCGTGCCCCTCGTCGAAGCCGTTCTCACAGGCGAATCGCCAGTTGCCCTCGCGCGGCTGGATGCGCTGCCCGAGCACGGCCGCGTTCGACACGAGCTCCTCGGGAAGCTGCTCGTCGATCGGGTGGGGCGTCTCACCGTCGCCGATGAACACCCACACCATGCCGAGGCGTTCCTCGACGTCGTAGGTGGGCTGGGTGACCTTCCGGCAGATCGGCGATCGCGGCCCGTCGGTGATGGCCGCGACGAGGTCGCCGCTTTCGAGGTCGAACGTCCAGCCGTGGTAGACGCACGACACCGTTCCGGGGAACTGCTTGTTGCCGTGGCTGAGCGGCACGCCGCGATGCGGGCAGCGGTCCTTCATGGCGTACGCCCTGCCCTTGTCACGGATGACGAAGAGGTCCTCGCCGAGCAGGCGCACCTTGCGCGGCTTCTCTCCCACCTGTGAGGAGAAGCAGACCGGGTACCAGTAGCCCCGGAAGCCCGCGGCCGCCGCCTGGTAGTGCGGCCAGGTGGACCAGTCCTGACGTCCGGGAAGCCTGCCCTCCCGATGCCGGGCGGGCCTCTTCCCCGGTGTGTCGGCCTTCTCGGGGGTGCCGGACGGCGCGGCCGGCGGCTCAAGGTTCACGGTCTCGTCCTCCATGTCTCTGCGGGCGCGAAGGCCGGCGCCCGGCCTCACGGAGGGCCGAGGTGCCGGCCCGATCCGGAGGACATCACCGGTCGCGACGGCCGGACAACCGATGCGGTTCGCCTGGTGGACCCGGACGGCGAATTCGCGCGGAAGGCGGCCATCGGTTCGTTCAGCGGCCCACGGCACACGACGTGCGGCGGAGCGGCCCCTACATTCACCCCCGTAAGGCTCAAGAGCTGGAGGCATGTGGTGAGCGCGACCAGGACCATCGATACCGACGTCGTCATCGTCGGCGCAGGTCCCACGGGCCTTTACGGCGCCTACTACGCCGGGTTCCGGGGGCTGTCGACCGTGGTCGTCGATGTGCTGCCCCAGCCGGGCGGGCAGGTGACGGCGCTCTATCCGGAGAAGGAGATCCGCGACGTCGCCGCCATTCCGGCGATCCGGGGCCGTGACTTCGTCGCCGCGCTGGTGGCCCAGGCGGCGGCCTTCGACCCCACGTACGTGCTCGGACGGCAGGCGGTGAACCTCACGCACAGCGACGGGGAGCCGGTGCTGACGCTGAGCGACGGAACGGTAGTCCGGGCCCGCGCCGTCGTCCTCACCGCCGGCATCGGCACCCCGACGCCCCGTCCGCTCCCGTGCGGGGAGGAGTGGCTCGGCCGGGGCCTGTCGTACTTCGTGGTCGATCCGCGCGTCCACGCGGGCCGGGACGTGGTGATCGTCGGCGGCGGGGACAGCGCGCTGGACTGGGCGGACGCGCTGTCGGGCAGCGCACGGTCGGTGACGCTCGTGCACCGGCGCGCGGTGTTCCGCGGGCACGCGGCGACCCTGGCGCGGGTACGCGCGGGCGCCGTCGACGTCCACACCGACTCCGAGATCGTCGCCCTGCACGGCGAACGCGAAGCGGGCCGCCTGGCGAAGGTGACCGTGCGCGCCAGGAGCGGCGACGAGACCGTGCTGCCCGCCGACCACGTCATCGCCGCCCTCGGCTTCATCAGCGACCTCGGCCCGCTGCGCGACTGGGGATTGGAGCTCGCGGGCCGTTCGGTGGCGGTGGACCGCCGCATGCGGACCAACCTGCCCCGCGTGTACGCGGCGGGCGACCTCACCGACTACGACGGGAAGGTGAGGCTGATGTCGGTCGGCTTCGGCGAGGTCGCGACCGCGATGAACCACGTCGCGGTCGATCTCGACCCCGACCTCACCCTCTTCCCCGGCCACTCCACCGACGGAGCCTGAGCCGGGTCCATCGATCGCCCCAACAGAAGGATCACCATGAGCTATGTCATCGGCGCGGGCTGCGTCGACGTCCTCGACCGTTCCTGCGTGGAGGTCTGCCCCGTCGACTGCATCTACGAGGGCGGGCGCAAGAGCTACATCAACCCCACCGAGTGCATCGACTGCGGCGCCTGCGAGGTGGAGTGCCCGGTCTCCGCGATCGTGGTCGACCGCAAGGCCAGGAAGGACCCCGACCTGCTGGTCCACCTTGAGGACTCCCGCGCGTTCTTCGCCGACGTCCTGCCCGGCCGGGCGGAGCCCCTCGGCGACCCGGGCGGCGCGCGGAAGCTCGGCCCGATCGGCGTGGACACCGCCTTCGTGGCCGGACACTCATGACGAACCCGCGCCCTCGTCAGGCGACGACGCGAATGAGCTTCTTGTTGACGAACTCCTCGATGCCGGACCGCCCCAGTTCGCGGCCGAAGCCGGAGGCCTTCACCCCGCCGAACGGGAGTTCCGCGCTGTCCGCGCCGACCCCGTTGACGAAGACCATGCCCGCCTCGATCCGCTCCGCGACCCGCTGAGCCTGGTCCGCGTCGGTCGTGAAGACGTAGGAGCCGAGGCCGTAGGGCGTGTCGTTGGCGATCCGCACGGCGTCGTCCTCGTCCGCGGCCCGGACGACGATCGCGACAGGGCCGAACAGCTCCTCGTGGTACACGTCGTGATCGGGGGTCACCCCCGTCAGCACGCCCGTCGGGAAGTGCCCGCCCTGGCGCTTTCCCGAGCTGTGGAACGTCGCGCCCTGCTCGACCGCGCGATCGACCTGCCGGCCGAGGTTCTCCGCCGCCGCGACCGACGACAGCGGCGCGCCGCTCGCGGCGGCCTGGAGACGCCGGGTGAACAGCGAGACGAAGTCGTCGTGGAGTTCGTCGGCCACGATGAAGCGCTTCGCCGCGTTGCACGCCTGGCCGGTGTTCTCCAGCCGCGCGGAGACCGCGGAGTCGACGGCGGCGGCCAGGTCGTCGGTCGAGAGCAGTACGAACGGGTCGGACCCGCCCAGTTCGAGCACCACCTTCTTCAGGTGCCGGCCGGCGATCTCCGCGACCGCCGCCCCGGCCCGTCCGGAGCCGGTCAGCGACACGCCGCGCACGCGGGGGTCGGCGATGATCTCGGCGATCTGCTCGTTCGTCGCGTAGACGTTGACGTAGGCGCCTTCGGGGAAGCCCGCGTCCCTGAAGACGCGCTCCAGCAGCGCCGCCGAGCGCGGGCACTGCGGGGCGTGCTTGAGCAGGATCGTGTTGCCGAGCGCCAGGTTCGGCGCGGCGAAGCGGGCGACCTGATAGGCCGGGTAGTTCCAGGGCATGATCCCCAGGAGCACGCCCACCGGGCTGCGGCGCACGACGGCCGAGCCGTCACCGCCGAGCAGCTTCACGGGCTCGTCCGCCAGGAAGGTCTCGGCGTTGTCCGCGTAGTAGTCGTAGATCGCGACGCAGAAGTCGATCTCGCCACGAGCGTCCTCGACCGGCTTGCCCATCTCCGCGACGATCGCGTCGGCGAGCTCCGCACGGCGCTCCCTGTGCAGTTCGCCGACGCGGCGGAGCAGGGCGACACGGTCGGCGACCGTGGTGGAGCGCGCCCACCCCGCCGAGGCGGCGGCGGCGAGGTCCACGGCGGCGGCGATCTCGGCGTCGCTCGCGGTAGGGAACGTCTCTACCAGCTCGCCGGTGGCCGGGTCTCGAACGGCGTACTCGGTCATCGGGATCACTCCTTGCTCGGTTCTGATCGGGTTCACGGTTCCCTACCAAGGGAGCGTATGCTCCTGGCCCGGACCGTCCGCCGGTGGGGCCGCCCAGGTCAGAAGAGGGTACGGGCCCGCCGTGGTCACCGTCGATCCGCGGATCCCGCTGGACCTGGTCGCGCTGATCGGCTGCGCCGCCGCGACCGGGGTGGGCGCGGTGCGCGACACCGCGCGGGTGCGGACCGGTGAGAGCATGGCGGTGGTCGGCTGCGGCGGGGTCGGCGTCAGCGCCCTGCACGCGGGCGCGCTGGCCGGCGACGGCGCGGCCGGTCTCACCGGGCAGGTGATCGAGGTCGGAGCCGGTCTCGTGTACCGCTGACCTCACCCTCGCGGGTTCGCGAGGGGAGCAGGACGGCGATGAGCACGGCCCCGAGCGCCACGCAGGCCGCGCCCGCCGTCAGCCCGCCCGAGAACCCCATGGTGGCCAGCGCGGCCACCCCGACGGCGCCGCCGATCTGCTGGACGGAGGTGAACAGGGCCGAGCCGAGACCGGCGTCCTCCGCGGTGGTGCCGTCGACCGCGGCCGCGGCCATGACCGGCAGGCTCAGGCCGTTGCCCAGGCTCAGGATGAGCAGGCCGGGCAGGACGTGGGCGGCGTAGGAGTCGCCCGCCGCCACGCCGGACAGCGTCAGCAGGCCCGCGATGTTGACCAGGAAGGCCAGGAGCAGCGCCCGGCGGGTCCCGATCCGGAGGGAGATGCGGGAGGACAGCCACATCCCCGCGAGGATGCCGGCGCCGTAGGGCAGGTAGGCGACCCCGGCCAGCAGCGGGCTGTAGCCGAGCGCGGTCTGCACCTGGATCATCAGCAGGAACGACATCGCGTACATCGCCAAGGAGAAGAGCAGGGTCGCGCCGTTGGCCACCGCCCGCGTCCGCGAGGCCAGGAACGACCGGGGCACCAGCGGCGCCGCCGTCCGCGACTCGGCGACCAGGAACGCCACCGCCAGGGCGGCGGAGAGCACGACGACGCCGATCACGATCGGATCGCCCCAGCCGGTCTCCGCGCTCCGCAGTAGCGCGTACACCAGCGCCACGGCGGTCCCGGTGACCAGCACCGCGCCGGGAACGTCGAGGCGACGCCGTCCGGGGGCACGGGACTCGGGGATCAGGCGGGGAAGCAGCACGAGCACCATGGCGACGACGGGCAGGTTGATCAGGAAGATCCCACGCCAGGACACCAGGTCGGTCAGCACCCCGGACAGCACCAGCCCCGAGGTTCCTCCCAGGGCGGCTACTCCGCCCCAGACGCCCAGCGCCCTGGCGCGCTCCTCCGGCCCCGGATACAGCAACGTGATCATCGACATCGCCGCCGGGCCGGCCATCGCGGCGCCCGCGCCCTGCACGAACCGCCCGATCACGAGCTGCCACGCCTCCTGCGCGAGCCCGCAGGCCAGGCTGGCCACCCCGAACAGCGCCATCCCGATGAGGAAGACGCGGCGGCGGCCCAGCAGGTCCGCCATCCGGCCGCACAGCAGCAGGAGCCCGCCGAAGGCCAGGAAGTAGGCGTTGACCACCCAGGGCAGCCCGGACGAGCTGAAGCCCAGCTCATCGCGGATGCTGGGCAGGGCCACGTTCACCACCGTGTCATCGAGGACGAGTATGAACTGGGCGAGACACAGGACGAACATTCGCATCCGACGACGCTATGAGCCGTCGCGGTGCGGCCACAATCCGTGATGGGGCCAGACTGTGTCGTATGGAGGACACGAAAGACGCGGGCGCGATCGTCGTCGGCCGGTTCCCGCTGGCCTCGGGCGAGTGGTTCCCGCTGCACAGCCACACGCACCACCAGCTCGCCTGGACCCGGCGGGGCGTCCTCAGCGTCGGTGTGGACGGAATGTACTGGGTCCTGCCGCCCACCAGGGCGTTGTGGCTGCCCGCAGGCGTCGCCCATGAGACCGGCGCGACCCGCGACGCGGTGCTGTGCGGCCTGTACCTGGCGCCGGAGCACTGCCCGCTGGACTGGCGGGAGCCCACGGCGGTGGGCGTCGACGGCCTGCTGGCCGAGCTGATCGGATACCTGGCCCGCACCGACCTCGCCGATGACGCGCGACGGCGTGCCGAGGCGATGGTCCCCGACCTGCTGCACCCGCTGCCCACCCGGCCCATCGACGTGCCGGAGCCCACCGACGAGCGCGTCCGGACGGTGGCCTCCGCCCTGCTGGCCGATCCGGCCGATCCGCGCGGCCTTGAGGCTCACGCTCGCGCGGCGGGCGTGAGCAGGCGGACGATGACCCGGTTGTTCGCGCGCGACACGGGCATGAGCTTCGACCACTGGCGCACCCAGGTCCGGCTGCGCGCCGCCCTGCCGCTGCTGGCCGAGGGGCGGCCGGTGTCGCGGGTGGCGCACGACGTGGGATACGCCACGTCGAGCGCGTTCCTGGCGGCGTTCCGCCGCACGGTCGGCACCACGCCCCGGCGCTACCTCTTCAACCGCTGATCGCGGCTTCCGGCACGGTGATCACGGGCCGGGCCGGTCGGCGCGAAGGAACGCCTGGCGCAGGATGCGCTCCAGGTCCGCGCCGGTCACCATGCCGACCAGCCGTCCCTCCTCGACGACGACGATCAACTGCCGGAGCGCGGGGCGCTCGATCAGCGAGGTGGCGTCGTCGTCCGGTGCGACGACCCGCATCGGACGGCGGGTGATGTCGAGCGAGTCGACCCGCGTCGCGCCCCGGCGTTCGGGGGGCACCGACGCCAGGGCGGCCAGCGAGACGACGCCGATCGGCGTACCGGCGAAGGACACGACGGGGAAGTCCGTCTGGCGGGAGTTCAGCGCGACCTGGTCGGCGAACTCCTCGACGGTCACCCACGCCGCGGCCCGCTCCGGGTCCGGGGTCATGACGTCGCGGACCGACAGGTCGCGCAGCCCGGATCTGGCCACCTTGACGGTGAGCTCCTGGCGCGCGGCCCCGATGATGAACCAGCCCAGGACCAGCAGCCACAGGCCGCCGAACCACCCCAAGGCCAGCGTGCCGAAGACCCCGATCGCGATGAGCGCCATGCCGAGCGCGCGGCCCGCCTGCTCCGCCCCGCGATCCGCCCGGCGAACGTCTCGGAACCGCCACCACAGCAGCGCGTGCAGCACGCGCCCGCCGTCCAGGGGCGCGCCCGGGAGCAGGTTGAACACGCCGAGCAGCAGGTTCATGCCGGCGAGCCACGCGACGGCGGACGCCGGCAGGGCCGGCCTGGGCAGCACGAGGTAGACGAGGAATCCCACCGCCGCGACGCCCAGGCTCGTCAGCGGACCGGCCGCGGCCACCGCCAGCTCGACCCGGGGGGTCTCGGCCTGTTCTTCCAGTTCCGTGAAGCCGCCCAGGCCCCAGAGGGTGATCGAGCCGACCTTGAGGCCGCACCGCCGGGCGACCACCGCGTGGGCCAGCTCGTGCACCAGCAGCGCGGCCATGAACAGGATTCCGGCGGCCAGGGCCACCGTCCAGTACGCGCCGGGACCGGCTCCGGGCAGGGCCCGGGGCAGTACGGCACCGCCGAGCAGCGCCACGATGAGCGCCGCCAGGCCCAGCGCCGACCAGTGCGCGAGCACCCGGACGCCGGCCACCGTTCCCAGCGGGAAAGTCCCTCTCACCCGGCCATCGTCCAGCGGCGCGCGCCCACGTCCCTAGGGGACTTGGCACCTCATTGTGAATATTTGGCGTATTCGTATTGCAGGTTCGTATCGCAGGCAGGTGTTCGCCGGTTTCAGCCGCCGCTCGCCGCCGACTTGGCCGCGTCGATGCTCTTGCGCAGCGCGGTGGTGATCGGCTCGACGGGCGCGGACAGTTGCTCGATCCGGTCCCGGTGCGGACGCGCCTCCCGCGAGGAGGGGACCACCGTCTTGAGCCGGGCCGCCACGGCCAGGGCCGCCAGGACGCGGACGTCCTCGTCCAGGTGCCCCACCGGCTGGCCGCCGCGGAGGGCCCGGCCGACGCGCTCGGCCAGCCTGCGCGACAGGTACGGCTTGCGCGGCGTGATCCGCTCGACCGGGAACAGCAGGATCCGGCGCCGTTCCACGCCGATCAGCCGGTCGGCCGCCAGCTCGTCGCGCACCACGCGGACCGCCTTGCCGTTGTCCTTCTGCACCCACCGCCGCCACGAGCGGGGCGGCGAGTTCGAGATCTGCTCCCAGATCGCGGCCCGCAGCGAGCCCGGCTCGGCGGCCGGGGGGCTGACGGCTCGCGCCCGGCCCGCGTCGTCCGCCAGGTTGCCCGCCAGCAGCAACTCGGTGAGCGTGGCCGCGCGCAGCAGGTAGCCCAGCTCGCCGCGCTGGGTCAGCTTCTCCTTCCGCAGGTCGAAGGCCAGCAGGAAGGCCGATCTGGTCAGTGACTCACCCTGCTTCACTCGCGTCTCCATCCGCCCGCTCCTCTTCTTCCAGTTCCTCTTCTTGATCCGTGTCGTCGTCCGGCGTCTTCTTCGGACGTCCGCGTGGGCGCATCCGTCCCACCCCGTCGGGCAGGCGCCCGGCCTCGGAAAGGGCCCTGCGCAGCAGGAACTCGATCTGGGAGTTCGTGCTGCGCAGTTCGTCGGAGGCCCATCTGGACAGCGCGTCGTGGACGACGGGGTCGAGCCGCAGCAGGATCTTCTTCCGTTCCACGGTGGTTACTGGTAGAGCGTGCCCGTGTTGACGACGGGCTGGGTGTCGCGGTCGCCGACCAGCACCACGAGCAGGTTGCTGACCATGGCCGCCTTGCGCTCCTCGTCCAGCTCGACCACGTCGTGCTCGGCGAGCTTGGCCAGGGCCATCTCCACCATGCCGACCGCGCCCTCGACGATCCGCTGCCGGGCCGCCACCACCGCGCCGGCCTGCTGACGGCGCAGCATCGCGTGCGCGATCTCGGGCGCGTAGGCCAGGTGGATGATGCGGGACTCGATGACCTTCACCCCGGCGGAGGCGACCCGGGCCGCGATCTCGGTAGAGAGCTGGTCGTTGATCTCGTCGGCGTTGTCGCGCAGCGACAGCCTCGGCTCGCCGTGGGAGTCGTACGGGTAGGTGCCCGCGATGTGCCGCACCGCCGTCTCCGCCTGGATGGCCACGAACTCCACGAAGTCGTCCACCTCGAAGACCGCCTGGGCGGTGTCCCGCACCTGCCAGACCACCACGGTCGCGATCTGGATCGGGTTGCCGTCGGCGTCGTTGACCTTGGTGACGTCGGTCTCGTGGTTGCGGATCCTGGTGGAGACGCGGCGGCGCAGCGTGACCGGGTTGACCCACTGGAAGCCGGGGGTGCGCAGGGTGCCGACGTACCGGCCGAGGAGCTGCACCACCCGGGCCTCGCCCGGCGCCACCGCGGTGAGGCCGAAGAACATGAGAAACCCGAGCAGGGCCATCAGGACGCTCAAGATGACCACCCACACGCCGCCCTGCCCGGCCCCCGAGGCGAGCAGGACGATTCCCCAGACGAGCAGCGCGATTCCGGCCAGCGTCAGCGCCGTCGCCACCACCAGCATCACGAAGCCGTTGGCCGCACGCACCGGGTGCTCGCTGGTGTGCGGCTCCGGCATGTCCACGACGGAGGCCTCCAGTACGGCCCCGCCCGATGTGTTCGCCATCGTCCGTCCCTTCTAAGTGACTTCAACCTGCTAGCAAATTGATATCACTTTTTCGGCGGCTGTGGAAGATGGATTTCGCGGGGCCGTCCCGGGTCAGCAGGTGACGGTCTTCGGCGGGACCTTCCCGTCGGTGAGATAGGCGTCGATGTGCCCCCGGGCGCAGGCGCTGAAGGGGTAGAGCGTGTGGCCGGGGCCGTCATGCCGGACCAGCGCGCTGCCGGGCACCTGCGCCAGCACCCCGGCGACCGCGTCGGACTCGTTCCACGCCCCCGCGCCGAGCAGCGGCGGCAGGCCCTTGGGCAGCGGCGCGGGCGGATTGGTCACCGGGACCGGCCAGCCCGCGCAGATGACGGCGATGGCCGCCAGCGTGCGCGCCGTCCCGGTGTTGGGCGCGATCGCACGGATCCTGCGGGCCGCCTCGGCCGCCTCCGCCTGGCCGCCGAACCTCGGCCAGTCCAGGCACTCGGTCACCCCGGTCGTGTGGTTCGCGTAGCGGGAACCGGCCTGCGGAACCAGCCCGGAGGCGTCGCCCCGCTCCGCCGCGCGCAGCGTTCTCGCCAGGCCGGGCCACGCGGCCGGGCCCTCCTGGGCGACACTGAGGACCAGCCACCGCAGGTCTTCCCCGTCGTAGGCCACGCCCGCCGCCTTCTTCGCGGGAACCGGCGTCCGGTCGGCCGCGGCCACCAGCGCCCGCCAGCGGCGCGGAACGTCGCGGCCCTGCCACGCGCAGTCCGCGGTCTCACGGCACCAGGTGAAGAACCGGCCGATGGTCGCCTCGGCCCGGCGGGCGCCGGCCTCGTTCTCCTCGGCCCAGTTCGCGGCGCTGTGCGACCACGTGCCGTCCAGGACCAGGGCGCGCACGTTGCCGGGGAACTTCCTGGCGTACGCCTGGGCGTAGAAGCCCGCGTAGGACGCGCCGTAGAAGTTCAGCTTCTTCTCGCCGAGCGCCTTTCTGATCGCGTCCATGTCCATGGCGTGGTCGGCGGAGCTCATGTTGGCGAACAGCTCCTTGTCCCCGTACCGGCAGGTCTCGGCGAGGCCGCGGTTGGCGTCCGACAACCGGCCGAAGTCGGCCGCGTCACGGGGGTAGGCCGGGTACGGGATCGCGGTCCACGCGCACGGCAGGGCCGTGCTCAGCCCCTGGAACTGCGCGCCGTAGCCCCGGGTGTCCCAGGTGACCACGTCCATGCGGCGGCGCAGGCTCGCCCACAGCTCCGGCCGCTCCCGGGTGATGGCGATCCCGGGCGCGCCGGGCCCGCCGTAGGCGATCAGGACCGAACCCTCGGCCCGGCCCGTGGCCGGCAGCCTGCCGAGCCTCAGAGTGATCTTCCTGCCGTCCGGCTTCGCCCGGTCCACCGGCACCTTCAGGTCGGCGCACTCCATCCCGGCCTTGTCAGGGGTACACGGCCCCCACGTCAATCCCTCGTCCCGCGCGTCGCCGGGCACGGCCGCCGTCAGCGGCATCGCCAGCGCGGCGATCATCGTTTTGACCATGGCATCACGGTCGCGCACGCACGGTCGCGGCACATCGGACCACGGTCCTCATCGCCGGGCCGCCGATCGTACCTGGGTCCGACGGCCGCCGCCGCTACTCCGGGCAGCTCCGGGGGCCGACGCTCTGCCCGGCGCCGACGACGGTGACCCGGACGGGCTCCTCCGGCGGAACGGCGGCGGCCGTGCACACGATCTGGTCGACGGCCAGCCGGGACAGCTCGTCGGCCGGAGTGGACAAGGTCACCACCAGGTGGCCGGGCTTCCTGTCCCGCACCGAGAACGGGCCGGCGTCGGGTGGGACGTCGGTGGTGAGTCCCGTCGACTTCTCCATCGTGGTGGGTCCGGCCGCCAGCAGGGCGAGCACGTCGGCCCGGAACAGCGGCGCGTCACGGGATCGCGTCACCGCGCTGAGCCGCCCGTTGTCGACGAGGTAGAGGGTGGCCTCCGTGATCGCCGCGACGGGCCCCTTCGGCGGTTCGTCGCCGCTGATGACGCCGCTGGGGCGCACACCGCAGCCCGCCACGAGCGAGACGAGCGCGACGAGGCCGGTGGCGAGCGCGCGGCGGGTGAGCCCGGTCCTCAATCGGGGCCTCCGTCCGGATCGTGTGCCCGGCGGGGCAGGCGCAGCGTGAAGACGGCGCCGCCGTCCGGGGCGTTGGCGACGGTGAGGTCGCCTCCGTGCAGGCGCGCGTTCTCCCGCGCGATGGCGAGGCCGAGGCCGCTGCCCTCGGACCTGGTCCTGGCCGCGCCGGCCTTGTAGAACCGGTCGAACACGCGCGGCAGCACCGCTTCGTCCAGCCCTGGCCCGTGGTCGCGGACCTCAACGGTGATCCACTGCGGGTCGGCGGAAAGCCGCACCGACACCGGCGGCTCACCGTGCCGCAGCGCGTTGCCGACCAGGTTCGCGAGGACGACGTCCACCCGGCGCGGGTCCAGCCGTGCCGTCACCCCGCTCGGAAGGTCGGTGTCCACCTGCTCCGGCCAGCCCCGCGTGCGCAGGGTCGCGCGCACCAGCTCGGCCACGTCGATCTCGTTCAGCGCGAGGGCCACCACGCCGGAGTCGAACCTGCTGATCTCGATGAGGTCGTTCACCAGTCCGGTGAGGTTGAGCGTCTCCCGGCTGACCAGCCTGGCGGCCCGCCCAGCGGTCTCGGGCAACTGGGCCGCCTCCTCGTCGAGGACGTCGGCGACGGCGGCGAGCGCGGCCAGCGGGGTGCGCAGTTCGTGGGACACGTCGGCCACGAAGCGGCGGGCGTCGGCCTCCATCGCGCGAAGCTGCGCGACGTGCCGTTCCAGCTCCGCGGCGGTGTCGTTGAACGTGCGCGCCACGTCGGCCAGCTCGTCGGAGCCGCGGACCGCGATCCTGGTCCGCAGGTCGCCCTCGCCGAGCAGGCGTGCCGCCCGGCCGAGCTCGCGCACCGGGCGCAGCACGCTGCGGGTGGCCAGCAGCGCGAGGACGACCGCGAACGCCAGGGCCGTCCCGCTGATGCGCCAGGCGCGTGCGGCGAGCGCGGCGATGCTGGCCTCTTCGGCGCCCAGGCTGACCGCGGTGTAGACCTCGATGCCGGACGGCCGCGTCGAGTCGCGGCGCTCGGTGATCAGCAACGGCGTGCCGATGATCAGAATGGGCCGGCCCTGCCAGATCACGCGTTGCCACGCGATGTCGCCATGGGCCACCGTGAACCGCAGTTCCCCGGGAATCGCCTCGGGGATCAGGCCGGTGGACACCCGCGCATCACCATAGAGGGCGAGCCCGGAGCTGTTCCGGTCGGTCACGATGTCGGCGATCTCGGCGAGCTTGGACTCGTCCGGCGTCGGATCCCGCAACGGGTAGAGCGTCTGCAGGCGGTCCTTCATCATTCGCACGGCGGAGTCCTGGGCCCGCACCAGTATCTCGATGCGGGCCATGTGGTACATCCCGCCGGCCACCGCCATCGCGGTGACCACGCACAGCAGCGCGAACGCGAACAGCAGCCGGGCGCGCAGTCCCACGCTCGGCCGGGACGCCATCCGCTGCTCAGCCCGGTTCACACCGGCTCACCCGTGATCACCCGCGAGCACCCGTGCTCACTCGCGTTCACACCGGGCCGAACCGGTAGCCGAATCCGCGCACCGTCTGCACATAGACGGGCGCCGCCGAGTCGTCCTCGATCTTCGCGCGCAGCCGCTGCACGCACGCGTCCACCAGGCGCGAGTCGCCGAAGTACCCGTGCTCCCACACCGACTCCAGCAACTGCTGGCGGCTGTGCACCCGGCCAGGCGTGCCGGAGAGTTCGAGCAGCAGGCGCAGCTCGGTCGGGGCGAGGCTGACCGGCTCGCCCCGGTTGGAGACCACCAGCCCGGCCCGGTCGATGGTCAGGTCACCGTGCCGCTCCAGCTCGGCCTGGTCGCGGCCGATCCGCCGGAGCACCGCGCGGATGCGCGCTTCGAGCACCCTGGGCTGCACCGGCTTGACCACATAGTCGTCGGCGCCCGCCTCCAGCCCGGCCACCACGTCCATGTCGTCGCCGCGCGCGGTCACCATGATGATCGGTGTGTCCCCGGCGGCCCGGATGCGGCGGCAGACCTCGAAGCCGTCCATGCCGGGCAACATCAGATCGAGCACGACGACGTCGGGAAGGTCCGTGCGCAGCCGCTCCAGCCCCTGCTCGCCGGACTCGACCGCGCGCACCCCGTGCCCGTGCCGGGTCAGGGCCATCTCAAGCGCCTCCCGCACGCCCGGGTCATCCTCGATCAACAACACTCGCGACACGCCGCCGAGTCTCACCACACACCCCGTCACTCGCCCGCCGGGCAACTCCATCCACTGTCGACCGGTCGTGTCCCCGCTTCGTCCGCGCCATGTCATGGTCGTGTCACGGTGGCCCCGGTGTGGGCGGTCGTCGACAACTCATGACATTCGGCGCACGATGCGCGCACATTCGGCGCCAATCGTATGCGTCATGAATGAAGCACGCATCATCCCGCCGCGACCCCGAGACCGGCTGTTCGCCGTGGTCACGCTGGTGCTCGCGGTGCTGCTGCTGCCTGTGGCGTTCGCCCGCCGTCCCGGCCATGCCCGCGAACTGGCCTGCGGCTGGGCACTGCGGATGCGCTTCCCCGCCGAGGACCTCACCGGGCTCACCGACGGCGCGATGGCGGCGTTCACCGCCGCGCGCACCGAGGCGCTGTGGCGTCACGGCCAGCTCATCGGCCTCACCTCGGGATACCGCGATCCCCATGTCCAGCAGCGGATGTTCGAGGAGGAGGTGCGCCGCTCCGGCTCCCCGGCCTCGGCGCGGATGCTCGTGTTACCGCCTGCGGAATCCCCCCATGTCAAGGGCATCGCGCTGGACGTGCGCCCGTACGAGGGCGCGCGCTGGCTGGAGGAACACGGAGCCCGTCACGACCTGTATCGCATGTACGACAACGAGTGGTGGCACTTCGAGCACCGCCCGGACAGCGGTGGCGTTCCGCCACGGCGGCGGCCCCATCCGGGGCACGCGGTCGAGGCGACGGCGGGAGGTCCGGAAAGGGGGCAAGGACATGTCATCGGCAAGTGACAACGAGCTCGGATCGCTGGGCCGGAGTCTGCGCACGGCGCGCGAGACGGCGTTCGCCGGGCGGGAGGAAGAGCTCGCGATCTTCAAAGCGGCGCTGTACGGCGGCGGCTACAGCGTCCTGTACGTGCACGGCCCGGGCGGCATAGGGAAGTCGGCCCTGCTGCGGCGGTTCGCGCACGAGGCCGAGGTGGCGGGGCGGCCGGTGTCCATGGTGGACGGGCGCGTGCTGGGGCCGGCGGTCTCCGGGGCCGAGGCCGACTGGGTGCTTCGCGACCGGGACGCCGTGCTGCTGATCGACGACCTCGATCGAGTCCGGGGCCTGGCGGAATGGCTGCGTGAGCGGTTCCTGCCCCGGGTGCAGATGGGGGCGCTGGTGGTGATCGCCGGGCGGAACCCGCCGGACATGCGGTGGCAGGCGGATCCGGGATGGGCGGGGGCCCTGCGGGTGCTGCCGCTGCGCGACCTGCGGGCCGGAGACGCGCAGGCCCTGCTGGACTCCTGCGGGGTACCGGCCGAGTCGCGCGAGCCGCTGCTGGCGTTCGCCGGTGGTCATCCGCTGGCGCTGCTGCTCGGCGCGGCCGTGGCCGTGAAGGACGGCGGGCCCGGCAGGCCGTGGACGCCGGATCAGCAGGTGGTGGCCACGTTGCTGGACGAGGTGGTGGGGGAGTCGCCTTCGGCGGCGCACCGGCGCGCCCTGGAGATCTGCGCGCACGCGTACCGGACGACCGAGGACCTGCTGCGGGCGGCGCTGCGACCGGCCGCGCCGGAGGACGCGGGGGCGTTGTTCCGGTGGCTGCGGCGGTTGCCGTTCGTGGAGTCGAGCGCGCTCGGGCTGTCTCCGCACGACGTGGCGCGGGAGGTGCTGGAGGCGGATCTGCGATGGCGGGACCCCGAGGCGTACTCGCTGACGCACGACCGCGTGCACGCGCACCTGGTGGAGCGGGTGCGCACGGCCGGCGACGCGGACGTGCTCGGCGCGGTGGCGGCACTGCTCTACCTGCACCGCGACAAGGGGGGCGAATTCCAGGAAGTCCGGGAATTCCATGAAGAGGTGCTGCGGGAGGAGGACATTCCCACCTTGCTCCGCGTGGCCAGGGCGGCGGAGGGGGCGGAGTCGGCGGCCTGTGCCGCCTTCTGGGCGGAACGTCAGCCGGAGGCGTTCCGCCTGTACCGGCGGACCGAGACCGGGGAGCCGGTGGCCTTCTCCGCGTGGCTGCGGCTGACGGAACTCGACGAGGAGGAGGTGACGGCCGATCCCGTCGTGGCCGCGACGTGGGCGCACGCGCGTGCCACCACACCGTTGCGCGCCGGTGAGCACCTGGCGGTCGGCCGGACCTGGGCGCCGCCGTCGTATCGCGGGAACCAGCAGGTGATGGACTCGATCCAGTGGCGAGTGATCGGCAACTGCCTGCGCTCCGAGCGGATGGCCTGGTCGTACATCGAGATCCGGCATCCGGACCGGGCGTGGGTGGATCGTCTGCGGCGGCACTACGGCATGCGTGACATCTCCGAGCGGCCATCACCGGGCGATGACGCGTCCGCCCTGTTCGCGCACGACTGGCGCGCGATGCCGGCGCGGGCGTGGCTGGAGCGGATGAACCGGCGGCTCGCCACGGGACCCGCGAGCGGCCCGGCAGCCACGACGGCGAAGCTGGCGGTGCTGTCCCAGACCGAGTTCGCCGAGGCGGTGCGCAAGGCGCTGCGCCAGTTGTCGCGGCTGGACGCGCTGGCCGCCTCCCCGCTGACGCGCACCAGGCTGATCGCCGAGCGGACCGGGCAGAACCCGGCCACGGCGCTGAGCGACCTGCTCCGCCAGGCCGTGGACGATCTGCGTGAGGATCCGCGCTCGGTCAAGTTCCACCGTGCGCTGTCCGTGACCTTCCTCCGTGGCACGCCCACCCGGGAACTCGCGGCGGAACGACTCGGCCTTCCCTTCACCACCTACCGCCGCCACGTGAGGTCCGGCATCGCCCGCGTCTGCGCCGACCTCTGGCACCGCGAGCTGTACGGCACCGGCGCACCGCCGTCCCGATCCTCCTGAGCCGCGCGCTTTGACACCGCCTATGGCTAACCGCTATCTATTAGCCAACCGTTAGGGGGAGATGGCGTGCAGGACGCGGTGCTGGCGATGCTCGCCAAGGAGCCGTCGCACGGCTACCACCTGCACGCCCGGCTGCGGCGCGGGCTAGGCCCGCTGGGCGAGTCGATGAACCGCGGCCAGATCTACGTCACGCTGGCCCGGCTGGAGCGCGCGGGGCTCGTCGTCTGTGAGCGGGCCGACGGCCTGCCCGAGCGGCCGGAGCGCAAGATCTACGCGCTGACGCCCGCCGGGCAGCGGCGGGTGGCCGCCTGGCTGGCCGAGGTGGGCTGGCCGAAGCCGGACCTGGCGGAGTTCCATCTGAAGCTCGCCGCCGCGGCGGCGGCCCGGCTGGCCGACCCGGTGGAACTGGTGGCGGCGCAGCGCCGCGAACTGCTGCGCCACCTGCGCGAGGTGCAGCGGGCGGCACTGGCCGAGCCGTCCGGCTCGCCCGCCGCGCCGCTGCTGGAAGGGGTCACGCTGCGGTTGCGGGCCGACCTGCGCTGGCTGGACGTCTGCGAGCGGGCCTGGTCCGGGGCCGGCCACGGAACCGAGGACGGATGAACGTGTCGAACGTCGCGCTCGTGGCCCATGGTCTGACGAAGACGCACGGCCAGGGGCAGAGCCGGGTCCGCGCGGTGGACGAGATCTACCTGGAGGTGCCTCAGGGGCAGACGCTGGCGGTCATGGGCCCCAGCGGCTGCGGGAAATCCACCCTGTTGCACATGCTGGGCGGCCTGGAGCGGCCCAGCGACGGAGAGGTGTGGGTGGCCGGGCGGCGCGTCGACACGCTGAGCGAGCGGGCGCTGGCGCGCATGCGGCGCCGGTCGGTGGGGTTCGTCTTCCAGGCGTTCCACCTGGTGGAGGAGCTCTCGGCGGCCGAGAACGTGGAGCTGTCCGCGCTGCTGGCCGGGTGCTCGCGCCGTCAGGCCAGGCGGCGCGCGAGCCTGCTGCTGGAACGGGTCGGGCTCGCCGACCGTGCCCGGCACCTGCCGTCACGTTTGTCGGGTGGGCAGCGTCAGCGGGTCGCGATCGCCCGCGCGCTGGCCAACGAACCGCTGGTCGTGCTGGCCGACGAGCCGACCGGCAACCTCGACACCGCCGCGACGCTCGACGTGCTGCGGATCTTCGAAGAGCTGCGCGCCGCCGGGCAGACCCTGGTGATCGTCACGCATGACGAGCGGGTGGCGGCCACGGCGGACCGGCTGATCTCGATGCGTGACGGCATGTTCGTCGACGACGCCTGGCTGGCCGGATCCCACCAGCGCGGGCTCGGCGGGCTCGCCGGGCTGATCGGGCTGGAGGGCTGACCGCGATGGGCCCGGCCGTGCTCGTCGCGCGCCTGGTGCTGGCCGACCTGCGCCGGCACCGGGCCCAGGCCGCGATGCTGCTGTTCGCGGTGACCGTGGCCACCGCCACGCTGGGCCTCGGCCTGTCCCTGCGCGGCGCGAGCGACGCGTTGTACGAGCAGACCCGCGCGGCCACCGCCGGGCCGGACGTGGTGGCGCTCTCCGGCGACACCGGCCCGGCCGTGACCTCGGCCCTGGCCGCGCTGGCGGACGCTCCCGAGGTGGTCGCCCACCACGGCCCCTACCGCATCGTCTACTCCACCCTCACCGCACGGGGCGCCAGGTCGTCTCCGGTGGTGGTGCACGGCGTCGCCGAGACGCCCGGCGCGGTCGATCGGCCGCTGGTGACCTCCGGGCGGTGGGTGCGCCCCGGCGGCGCGGTCCTCGAACGCGGCTTCGCCACCGCGCTGGGCGCCGGCGTCGGCGACCGCGTCACCATCGCCGGCCGGTCGTATCCCGTCGTCGGGATCGCCGTCACGGCGGCCACCTCGATCTACCCGTGGGCGGCCCAGGTCGGCCCGTACGGCGGCGCCAGCGACTACTCCGGCCTGGCCTGGATGACCCGGCCGGACGCGCGGGCGTTGGCGTCGTCCCACGATCTCCCGGTGACCACGGCCGTGGACCTCAAACTGCGCGATCCCGCCGCCACCGAGGCATTTCGCGAGGCCCACCGCAGCGCCGAGGTCAGGATCAACTTCCACTCCTGGCAGTTCAAGGCCCTTCAGGACATGGTCATTCTCCGGAACAGCCAGCCGATCCTGGTCGTCGGCGGCTGGCTGCTCGGCCTGCTGGCCGTCGCCGGGGTGGTCGCGCTGGCGGCGGGACGCGCCGCCGAGCAGACGCGCCGGGCCGGGCTGCTCAAGGCCGTCGGCGCCGGGCCCGGCCTGATCGCCACCGTCCTGCTCACCGAGTACCTGGCACTGGCGCTGGCCGGTGACGCGCTGGGGCTGGTGATCGCCCGCCTGGCCGCCCCCGCCGTCGCCAGCCCCACCGCCAGCCGGATCGGCGAGGTCGCCGGGCCGGGCGGAGCCACCATCGCCGCCACGACCGTCCTCGCCGTGGCCGTGGCGCTGCTGTCCACGCTGAGCCCCACGCTGCGCGCCACCCGCGCGGCCACCGTCACGGCGCTGATCACCACCGCGCACCAGCCCCGGCACCGGCCGTGGCTGACCGCGCTGTCCGCGCTGCTGCCCACGCCGTTGCTGCTCGGGTTGCGGCTGACCGCCCGCAGGCCGGGCCGTGCCGTGCCGCAGGTGTGGTCCACCGCCACCACGGTGATCGCGCTCGTCGCGCTGCTGACCCTGCGCGTCCAGGCCGAGCGGGGCTACGGCCTGGACGGCTCGGCCGTCCTGCCCAACCTGCGCGGCGAGCACGACCGCCGGCTGATGCTGGCGGTCACCGCCCTGCTGATCGTCCTCGCCGTCGTGAACACCATCACGCTCACCTGGACCACCGCCATGGAGGCCCGGGCGAGCATGGCAATCGCCCGTACGCTGGGCGCCACCCCTGGGCAGATCACCTCGGGACTCGCCATCGCCCAGCTCCTGCCCGCGTCGGCGGGCGCGGTCATCGGCGTCCCGCTGGGCATGGGCCTGCACTCGTTCTTCGCCGCCCGCAACGCGGTGGAACCCCCGCTCGCCTGGCTGCTCGGCGTCGCGCTCGCGACCCTCCTGGTGACGGCGGTGCTCACCGCCCTGCCCGCGCGCCTGGCGTCCCGCCGTTCCGTGGCTGGGGCCCTGAGCGCCGAAACGGCCTGACCGGCTTCGGCGGGAAAACCGAATTCAGTCACGTCTCATCCGCCGCGCTTCTTCACACGAATATCTCCCGACGTTCGATGGAGCAATCGACTCATTGATGGGAGTGGCAAGTGCGTGACAAGCACGTAAGGTCCCTGCCTCGACGGTGGCGGCTGGCATCCCTCCTGGTCGCCGCGCTCGCGGCGGGCACGATGGCCGCGCCCGCACCGGCGTCCGCATCCGCGTCCGCCGCGCGTTCGTCCGCGTCGGCCTTGCGCGACTTCGACGCGGTCACCACCGTGAACGAGCGCAACGTATGGAAGCACCTGGCCTTGATCGGCGACAAGTACGCCATTTATAACGACCGCGGCCTCATCGAGGGGCCGCGCACGATTCGCGAGAAGTGGCCGTTCCTGCCCGAGCAGTTCACCCACGATGTGGACTCGGCCGGAATCGCCATCAGCGGCCCCGGATTCCGCTGGCGGCACACCTGGACCAAGGGCAACCAGGCGATCACTTTCGAGGACAGCGGCATCATCACCGGGCCCTTCTTCATTCCCACCCCGTACGACGGGATCAGTGATTTCAACGACCCGCTCGACGGCCGCATCCGGCGCTACGCGGTAAGGGGCGGGCTCGCCACGTTCCTGTTCGACGGGGCCTTCGAGGCTCCGAGCGTGCCGCTCGCCAACAACACCTTCCTGCCAGAACGTTTCCACAGCGACCTCGACGACGTCTCCCTGGAATGGGAGAACAACCGTCCGAAGATCAGCTACTACAAGGACAACGAGCGCGTCATCTTCTCCGACAGAAGGATCGTCGAATTGGTGAATCTCGACGCCAAGTGGCCGTTCCTGAACAACTGGCGGGCCACCGGCTGACCGGCCGGCGGTCGTAGATACGGGGTGGCCCGCGCGGCGCGGCCCGGGCCACCCCGCCCCATGCCCGGCCGTGCTGAGTGAGTGACGAATCCAGCCTGGTGACGATCGACGGTCGCCAGGCTTTCGGCGTTGGCCCTGGAGGAGGTCGGCGCGGGGGCACGTCGGAGGCCGAGTACTCGGCATTGCTAAGTACTGGTAGTCGGTGTTACTTTGTACCGGTAGTCAGCATCACTTAGTACCTGTTCGCCGAGAAGAAGGGACAGGACGGTCTGATGACGGCAAAGAACACCCAGGCGATCCAGGTACAAGGCCTGGAGAAGTCCTACAAACAGCTAAAGGTGCTGCGCGGCGTCGACTTCACCGTCGCCAAGGGCGGCATCTTCGCCCTGCTCGGCTCGAACGGGGCGGGCAAGACCACCGTGGTGAAGATCCTCTCCACGCTGCTCAAGGCCGACGGGGGAACCGCCACCGTCAACGGCCTCGACGTCGCCACGCGACCCGCGAAGGTGCGGGAGTCCATCAGCCTCACCGGGCAGTTCGCCGCCGTGGACGAGATCCTCAGCGGGCGGGAGAACCTGGTGCTGGTCGCCCGGCTGCGGCACCTCAAGGACCCGGGCGGGATCGCGGACGGCCTGCTCGAACGCTTCTCGCTGACCGACGCCGGCGCGCGGAAGGTCGCGACCTACTCCGGCGGCATGCGCCGCCGTCTCGACATCGCGATGAGCCTGATCGGGAACCCGCCGATCGTCTTCCTCGACGAGCCTACGACCGGGCTCGACCCCCAGGCGCGCATCGAGGTCTGGCAGGCCGTCCGGGAACTCGCCGCGAACGGCACGACGGTGCTGCTCACCACGCAGTACCTGGACGAGGCCGAACAACTCGCCGACCGGATCGCGATCCTCCATGAGGGCCGGATCATCGTGAACGGCACCCTGGCCGAGCTGAAGCAGATGATGCCGCCCGCCAAGGTCGAATACGTGGAAAAGCAGCCGACCCTTGAGGACGTCTTCCTCGCGCTCGTCGGCACCGGCGCCTAGGAAACGACGATGACCAAGCACTTCTTCAGCGACACCGCCGCCCTGCTGGGCCGCTCCCTGCGTCACATCACGCGCAGCATGGACACCATCATCACCACCACGATCATGCCCATCGCCATGATGCTGCTGTTCGTCTACGTGTTCGGCGGCGCGATCAACTCGGGCACGGACGCGTACGTGGACTACCTGCTGCCCGGCATCCTGCTCATCACCATCGCCTCCGGCATCTCCTACACCGCATTCCGGCTGTTCCAGGACATGAAGAGCGGCATCTTCGAACGGTTCCAGTCGATGCCGATCGCCCGGTCGGCCGTGCTGTGGGCGCACGTGCTGACCTCGCTGGTGGCCAACCTGATCTCGCTCGTGGTGGTCGTGCTCGTCGCCCTGCTCATGGGCTTCCGCTCGGCGGCCGGGGTGTCCGCGTGGCTCGCGGTCGCGGGCATGCTGATCCTGTTCACCCTGGCGCTCACGTGGATCGCCGTCATCCCGGGCCTGACCGCCAAGTCCGTGGACGGCGCGAGCGCGTTCTCCTACCCGCTCGTATTCCTGCCGTTCCTCAGCTCGGCGTTCGTGCCCACCACCACCATGCCCGGCCCGGTGCGCGCCTTCGCCGAGCACCAGCCGGTGACCTCCATCGTCAACGCCATCCGCGACCTGTTCGCCCAGCGCCCGGTCGGCACCGATATCTGGGTCGCCCTCGCCTGGTGCGTCGGCATCCTCGTCGTCGCGTACTTCTTCGCCATGAACACCTACCGCCGCAAGATCTCCTGAACCCGTATGAATGGGAAGGAAAGGTCATGACCGAACCTCTGCACACCCTCCCCGCGATGCCGACCTCACGCCAGGCCGGCTGTCCCTTCGACCCGCCCAAGGAGCTCGTCGAGGCCCGCGAGCACAGCCCGATCAGCCGCTTCGTCTTCCCCGACGGGCACGAGGGGTGGGTGGTCACCGGCTTCGACCTGCTCCGGTCGGTCCTGGCCGACCCGCGGTTCAGCTCGCGCAAGGAGCTGATGCGCCACCACCCGCTGATCGACTACGGCGACATCGAGGTCCCCCCGGCCCCGCCCGGCGAGTTCCTGCTCATGGACGAGCCGCGGCACGGCCGCTACCGCAAGCCGCTCGTCGGGAAGTTCACCGTCCGCCGGATGCGGCTGCTCACCGAACGCGTCGAGCAGATCACCACCGAACACCTGGACGCCATGGTCAAGGCCGGTCCGCCCATCGACCTGGTGACCGCCTTCGCCAGGCCCATCCCCGCCATCGTGATCTGCGAGCTGCTGGGCGTGCCGGACGGGGACCGGGACTTCTTCTCCGGGCACATCGAGAAGTTCCTCGGCGGGGAGGTGAGCGACGAGGAACTGTTCGCGTCCTACGCCGCGGTCCAGCAGTACCTCGCGGAGCTGGTGGCCACCAAACGCGCCGCCCCCACCGACGACGTGCTCAGCGACCTCACCGAGGGCGACCTGACCGACGAGGAACTGCAGGGAATGGCCCTGATCCTGCTGTCGGCCGGGTTCGACACCACCGCGAACATGCTGGCGCTGGGCACCTTCGCGCTGCTGCGCGACCCGGCGCAGGCGGCGGCGCTGCGCTCCGACCCCGCGCTCGCCGACCACGCCGTGGAGGAGCTGCTGCGGTACCTAAGCGTGGCCAAGCAGTTCTTCCGGGTCGCGCTGGAGGATGTCGAGCTGGGCGGTCACACCATCACGGCCGGCACGACGGTCGTCCTGTCCATCAACACCGCCAACCGCGACCCCGGGCGCTTCCCCGACCCCCAGGCCCTCGACCTGCGCCGCCAGGACGGCGGGCACCTGGCCTTCGGCCACGGCGTCCACCAGTGCCTGGGCCAGCAGCTCGCCCGCGTCGAGATGCGGGTCGCCTTCCCCGCGCTGTTCGACCGCTTTCCCACGCTGCGCCTGGCCGTACCGGCCGAAGAGGTCGCCGTGCGCCCGGAGACCGCCGACATCCACGGCTTGAAGAGCCTGCCGGTCACCTGGGACGCGTGACCGGACGGTCGGGCGGGGCACGGGTCAGGGGTACACCGCGTCCGCCACCGCGAAGCGGATGAACTCCCCCTGGCTCCACCTGGCCGAGCCCGGCCACCAGCCGCCGCGCAGCGTCGCGGGCACGGTGAAGCCGGAGAACGTGGCCTCACCCTCGCATTCCACGCCGAAGTCATGCAGGCCGTAGCCGGTACGGTCCGGATCGCCCCAGCGCGGCACGGTCACCGATCGCAGGGCGCCGGAGGGGGCGACGGTCAGGGTCACCTCGAATCGCTCGTCTCCGACGGGGACGCTCGCCACCGCGCGCGTGCCGTCCAGGCCGTGCCATTCGACGGCGGGGTCGAGCGCGGTCGCCGGGGCCAGGACGAACTCGCAGGCGAGCCTGCCCGCCGCGCTCCTGGCGATGTCCCGGCCCGACGCCGACATGATCGGTACGGCTCCGGCGATCCGCCAGCGCATCTCGCCCCGGCCGCCGGCGTACAGGTCGAACCCGGTGACGGGCAGCACCCGGGCGAGGCGGGCGGTGGCCGCCCAGACGAAGCCCCGCCGAGGGGCGAGCATCTGCCTGGCCCGGAACGGGTGCCGGCCGCCCAGGCGGATGGTGCCGTGCATGGCGAGCGACACGACGCGGCGCGCCGGTGTGCCCGGCTCGATCGCATGGCGTAACCAGCGGCCGATCGGCTCCGGCAGCCGATCGGCTGACGCCGGATCGAACGGCGCCCCCGGCCCGGCCTCGGCCAGGAGCCCGTTCCAGACGCGTCGGGCGTCGTCGGTGAGGAAACGTGGAGCGGTCATGGCCTCTCCTTCGTGAACCTTCATGAACGCCTCGGCCGGGCTATCCCGGCAGGACCGGCTCCAGCCGGAACATGCCGGTGACCATCCTCGGTGGTTCCGCGGCGGCCGGGCGGGCGCGGCCCGCCACGGCGTCCAGGACGTCCGCTGTCGTGATCAGGCCGACGAAGGCGCCGTCCTGAGCCATGACCGGGACGGCGTTGCAGTTCGCGTCCCGCATGATCGCCGCCACGCGCGGCAGGTCGGCGTCCTCCTGAACTCGGGGCGTGCGCCGCGTGCCCAGCAGCCGCTGGACCGGGATGCGGGCGTTCGCGTCCGGCCCGCCCGGCCAGGAACCGGCGACGTCCTCCCTGGTGAGGATGCCGATGAGCAGGCCCTGGTCGGTCACCACCGGCAGATGGTGGATCCCCGCTCGGCGCATCAGCTCCCACGCCATCATCGGCGACTCCTCGGGGCCGATGACCACCAGCGAGCGGCTCATGATCTGCCCGGCGGTCGGTTCCAGCACGTCTTCGGCCTCCATGGCGTTCCTCCTTCGCGGCCCCATGTCTCTACCCTTCCCCGGATCAACCAGGTCAGATAGGGGCATAAGTCCCGGCCCGGCCGGGCGTCCGTCCCTGCCCGGGGGCACGTATCGTCGGACCGGTGAGCCTGATGTGGATCGCCGTGTCACTGTCGCTGCTGGTCTGCGTGACAGTGACGGTGACGGCGCTGTCACGCCCGTCGCTACGGTCACGTCTGCCCCTGCTGACGTGCGTGGGCGCGGCCGTCTCGCTGGCCGTCACGCTGGCGCACGCCATTGGCGCCGTGCGGCCCGAGCCGGGCGCCGCCGCACTGGGGATGATCGAGAGCCTGGCGCTCATGACGCTGACCGGCCTGGTCACCCGGTACGCACCGGTTCGGCGGGCGGCGGCGGTCGTGCCCGTAGCGGGCCTGGCCGCGGCCATCTGGCTGCTGCGCTTCTTCGCGCCCGCCTCGCCGCTGGAAGGGCTGGGCGCGTCCGCGTTCTGGGGGTCGGGGGTGGCCCTCGCCGTCGGGGTCGGGGGTTACCTGCGCTTCCTCGACGGACGGCAGGCCCGCGCCGTGGCCGACACGCGCACCGCGTTGCGACTCCGGCTCGCCAGGGACCTGCACGACTTCGTCGCCCACGACATCAGCGAAATGCTGGCGCACGCCCAGGCGGGCATGGTCGCGGGTGACCCTCGGCAGGCGCTCGAACGCGTCGAGGCGGCCGGTCAGCGCGCCATGTCGATGCTGGACCGCACCTTGGACATGCTCCACCACGACCGGCCTCTCACGTCCACCGGCGGCCTCGGCGCCGTCCGTGAGGCGGCCGAACGGTTCTCCGCCGCCGGACCCGCCCCGGTGCGCCTGCGCATGGACCCGTGGCTGGAGGGGCAGGCGGCGGTCCCGCCGGAGACGGCGGCGCTGGCCTACCGGGTCGTGGTCGAGGGCCTGACCAACGTCCGGCGGCACGCTCCCCGAGCCGGGTGCGTCGACCTGGACGTCGGCGCGCGACCCGGCCGTCTGGAGATCACGATGACCAACGACGGCGTGACGCGAGCGCGCGGTGGCCGCCGTGGCGGGTCCGGACTGCCCGGCCTGACCGAGCTCGTCCGGGAGCAGGGCGGCGAACTGGTCACGAGCGCGGCACGCGGCACGTGGTCGCTGACCGTGCGGCTGCCCCTGGCAGAATCACCGGAGTGCCCATCCGCATCCTCGTCGCCGACGACCAGGAAGGCATCCGAAGCGCCTTCCGCATGATCCTCGACGCCCAGCCGGACATGACCGTCGTGGCCGAGGCCGCCGACGGCCGCACCGCGATCGACACCGCCAGGGCGATCGGACCCGATGTCGTGCTCGCCGACATCCGCATGCCCGGAGCCGACGGCATCGAGGTGGCCCGCGAGCTCTCCGGCACCGGCATCCACGTGGTGATCGTCACGACGTTCGGTCTGGACGAGTACGTCCACGCGGCACTGTGGCACGGCGCCGCCGGTTTCATCCTCAAGCGCTCCGGCCCCAACCTGCTCATCGAGGCCGTCAGGGCCGCGATGAACGGCGACATGCTGATCAGCCCGCAGCTCACCGTCCGGCTGCTGCGCGGCCACAGCCCGCCGCGCCGGACACCGGACGTGGTCCTCACCGAGCGGGAGGACGAGGTCGTTGCCCTGCTCGCGCAGGGCATGACCAACGCCGAGATCGCCGCGGCACTCTTCCTGTCCCCGGGCACCGTGAAGAACCACGTCGCGGCCGTCCAGCGCAAGACCGGCACCGGAAACCGCGTCGCCGTCGCGGCCTGGGCGTGGGCGACCGGCCGAGCCGAGCCCTGACCACGGGCGAGCGTCACCGCTGCTCGTCCGACCTGCGGCGGTTGTGGTAGCAGATGGTGGCGACGGCCAGGGCGGCGCCCCAGACCGGCCAGAAGCACTCCGGCAGCCAGGCGCCCCACTCGGCCCACGAGAACCGGCCCGCGATCGTCGACCTGATGTAGGTGATCCCGGCCACGGTGACGATGATCGAGACGAACCCGGCGGGGACGACCGCCAGCAGCGGCGGCACCCGCCTGCCGCGCACTCCGATCATCCAGCGCGGGAAGATCACTCCCCACCGCTGGGTCAGCCCCAGGGTGAGCACGCCGCCGAACGCGCCGAAGGTGGCCAGATACGCGCCCGCCAGCCACAGGCTCTGCGGGCCTTCGGCCAGGAAGCCCTCGCTCACGCCGAGGGGGATGCCCAGCGCCCACGCCCACCGGGTGGCGCAGTAGACCAACGGCACCGCGACCGCCACGTATACCGCGACCCGCCCGCGTTCCGGGGTGAACCAGGTCACGCGCCTCCTGTCGCGGGTGTAGGCGACGGCCGCGGCGGCCAGCAGCAGACCGCCGAGCGCGCAGAGGAGCTGGTTGAGCACCGGCCACGTCCAGGCGTCGGCGAGCGTGACGCCGCCCAGGTCCCAGCCGAAGACGGATGCGACCAGCAGCAGCGGCGTGTAGGCGACACCCATCATCACCCGGGAATCGGGGATCACCAGGACCAGCAGCGCGGCGATCGTCCAGGCCGGGAACAACGGCGCGCGGTGGGTGCTCCCGCTGTTCAGTGCCAGTGCAGTCACTGCGGTGACCACCGAGAAGGCGACGATCCACCAGCCGAAGTCCGGGGTCGTCGAGGCCAGGATCGACAGTTGCCCGTCGAGATCGGGATCGGCGGCGCCCCAGGGGAAACCGGGCATCCCCAGCGCCCACCCGGCGCCGAGCGCGCCGTAGAGCAGCGCCCACAGCGCGGCCGCGTAGCCGTACCGGCCAGAGGTGAAGGATTTCATGTGTCAAGCCTCCAGGCCCGGCATGGCGGCGGCCCAGATGCCGAACGGCACCTCCCACGGACGCCGGAGGTGCCGTTCGGCACTCGCAGGCGCGCCGCCCCGTCGTCTCGGGTCTTGTGTTGGCCTGCGGAAAAGCCGTTGACGGCCTCCTTAGGATGTGTCGATGCCCGACCTCGCGACACTTGCCCTCTTCTGCGCGGCCACGCTCGCCATCCTGCTGGTGCCGGGGCCCGCCGTGGTGTTCATCGTCAGCCGATCTACCTCGGCCTGGCGGCCTGGCTCACCGGCGAGAAGGCCCGACCCCTCTCCCCGGGCCCAGGCCGTTCGACCGGCGGGGCCGGCCGGCGCGTCAGGTTGAGGGGCTTCCGGACTGTTCGCCCTGGTCCAGCAGGGTGTTGATCATTTCCTGGAGCCGGTCTCGTCCGGTGATGCCGAGCGCGCCGGACAGGGCTTGGGCCAGCTTGTCGAAGGGGTCGTCCGTCGGCAGTTCCTTCACCTTCTCGTCCAGTTCGGCCACGGTCCACAGCCCGTCCTTGTGGACGTGGCCGCCGATCGACCAGCCCCGGTTGACCGCGACCGTGCCGCCCCGGACCGACAGCACCTGGCCGGTGAGCGGGCAGTCCGCGGCGGCGAGGTAGGCCGCGACCGGCGCGCAGGCGGCCGGGTCCAGGGGGTCGAATCCGCTCGCCGCCGGTTCCTGGCCCATGCCGGGGACGCCGACGGTCAGCCTGGTGCGGGCCATCGACGGCGAGACGCAGTTGACCCGCACGCCGTACCGGCCCAGCTCCAGGGCGGCCACCGTGGTCAGCGCCGCCACACCTGCGTTGCCCGCCGCGTAGGAGGCCTGCGCGGGCAGCGGGTTGAGCAGTCCGGAGCCGGAGGAGGTGTTGACGACGGCGCGGTCGGTGCGATCTCCTGACCGGAACCGCTCGCGCCAGTGGCGGGCCGCCCAGCGGGTCACCGCGAAGGTGCCCTTGAGCTTGACGGCGAGGACGTCGTCGAATTCCTCCTCCGACAGGTCGGTCAGGCCCCGGTTCCGTTCGATGGTGGCGTTGTTGACCACCGCGTGCAGGTCGCCGAAGGACCGCAGGGCCGTCTCGACCATGCGGCGGGCGCCGTCCCAGTCGGCGACGCTGTCGGTGCTGGCCACGGCCTGCCCGCCGCGCGCGGTGATCTCCTCGACGACGCTCGCCGCCACGCCGGAGTCGCCGCCCGTGCCGTCGATGGCGACGCCGGGGTCGTTGACGACGACCTTGGCGCCCTCGGCGGCGAAGAACAGCGCCTCCTCCCGCCCGATGCCGCGCCCCGCGCCGGTGATGAGGACGACACGTCCGTCCAGGCTTCCCATGATGACCACCTTCCAATTGATGCAGTCACTGTAGTGATTCAGTGTATGCATGAATAAAGTAAAGTGGCCCTCATGGTGGAGAAGGCGGGGCTGCGGGAGCGCAAGAAGCAGCGCACCCGGCAGGCGTTGATCGAGGCGGCGGTGCTCCTGTTCGAGGACAGGGGCTACGACCGGGTGACGGTGGCCGAGATCGCCGCCGCCGCGGAGGTGTCCCCGCGAACCTTCTTCCTGCACTTCCAGACCAAGGAAGACGTGCTCCTGGCCAACGCCGACGTGCGCGTTGACCTGGCGCTTGAGGTGATCGGCGAGCGCCGGGCCGGGGAACGGCTGCCGGAGGTGCTGGTGCGGGCGATGGAGCAGATGATCTTCAACGCCTGGGATCGCGACCTGTCCAGCGGACTCGCGGCCCTCCGGGCACGGCTGGCGGCATCGGAGCCCGCGCTGCAGGCCCGGCTGCTGCAGCGGTATCTCACCGCTCAGGCGGAACTGTCCGAGGCGCTGCGACGCGAGTTCCCCGACAGGCTCGACGTGACGACCGCCCCCGCCCTGGTCGGCGCGATGGTGGGGGCGGTCGGCGCCGCCGCGGTCGGCGCGCTGCGGCGCGGCGAGGGGCCCGACGAGGTGCGGAACGCCATGCGGACGGCCATGGCCTTGGTGGCGCGAGCCGTCCCCTAGCTGATGGCGTAATCCGGCACGGCTTCTCCTCAGGTGGTGATGCGCTCGATCCTGGGCGCGGAAGGCCGATGGGGTAACGCTCGGCATATACGACTTGTCGCGGTTCACCCCTCGGGTGTGAAGGCCGCTCAGCCGAGCAGGGTGTGGGCGAGGCCGATCAGGGCGCCCGCGGCGATGTACCACGCGTTGTTGAGCCGGGTCTTCCAGAGCAGCACCAGCGTGACCAGGGCGATGGCCGCGGTGAGGCCGTCGACGATCGCGGTCCGGGCGAGCTGGTAGGACACTCCGGCCATCAGGGCGAGCGCGGCGGCGTTGAGGCCGTCCAGCATGGCCGAGGTCCAGTCGCTGGAGCGGAGCCGGTCGGTGAGGCGGGTGAGCAGGCCGACGAAGAGGAACGAGGGCAGGAAGATCGCGACGGTGGCCAGGAAGGCGCCGATGGGTCCGGCGACCAGGTAGCCGACGAAGGTGGCGGTGGTGAACACGGGGCCGGGGGTGACCTGGCCGATGGAGACGGCGTCGATGAGCTGCTCGCCGGTGATCCAGCCGAGCCGTTCGACGAAGTCGCCGCGCAGGAAGGCGAGCAGCACGTAGCCGCTGCCGTACAGCACCGAGCCGATCTTCAGCATGGTGAGGAACAACTGGGCCAGCTGCCCGCCGGTGGGATCGGGGAAGACGGGGGAGCCGCCGAGGCTGAGCAAGGGGACGGCCAGCACCCCGTGGAGCGAGTCGCGCCGCGCTCGGCGGGCCGCCAGGGCGGCGGCGGCCAGCAGCGCGCCCGCCGCCAGGATCAGCAGCTCGTTGACGCCGAGCAGGTAGGCGGCCAGGGCGGCGATCGCCAGCACGCCGAGGCGGACGTTCTTGATCACCGTGCGGAGCAGGCCGAACAGGGCGTGCGCGATGATCGCGATCACCGCCGGGACGATCCCGTACAGGATCCCCTCGACGGCGGGCGTCGTGCCGTATGTGACGTAAGCCCAGGCCAGAGCGGTGACCATGAGCGCGGCCGGCAGGATGAAGCAGACACCGGCGGCGACCAGGCCGCGCCGGCGGGCGCGGTCGTAGCCCAGATGGATCGCCAGCTCGGTGGAATTGGGGCCGGGGATGAGGTTGGTGGCCCCCATCAGGTCCACGAACCGCTGGTCGGTGACCCAGCCCCGGCGACGCACCAGCTCGTCCCGCATCATCGCGGTGTGCGCGGCCGGCCCCCCGAACGCGATCGTGCCCAGTTTGAGGAACACCAGCGTCACCTCTCGCAGGTGCCGCCGCGTGGCCTTCCCGTCCTGGTCGCCCGGCTCGCTCACTGCGCCGCTTTGCGTGCTCACGTGGAAACGGTGCCCTTCAGGAGTTCGGCGCGGTGCGCCCGGACGTGGCGAGGTGGTCGCGGACGGCCACGGCGGCCCTGGCGGCGTCGGCGGGATCGCCGTGCTGGGGGGCGTCGAGGAAGGCGGTGCCGCGCAGCGCATGGGAGGCCGCGCGCGGATAGAGCCAGGCGTGGAAGTGCTGGACGCGATCGCGGGTGGAGACCAGGTGGACGCGTTCGGCGTCGGTCGTGGCGCGCAGCGCGGCGTCCAGCCGGGTCAGCAGGGTGCCGAAGGAGGCGGATTCGTCCGGGGTCATCTCGGCGAAGTCGACGAAGTGCCGGCGTGAGGTGATCTTCATGGCGCCGGGCATGGTGGTCTCGGCGGGCCCCTGCCCGACCAGCCAGTGCTCGTCGCGGTGGACCCATCCGCCGATCGGGTCCCGGCCTGCCTCCTCCAGCTGGCAGTAGGGGCACGCGTGCTCATCGGTCAAGGCCGCTCCTCCTGGAAACGGGTGACGGTCGAGGCGGCCAGGCGG